>CAZXEJ010000016.1:0-48008 GCA_964639895.1 uncultured Spirochaetia bacterium
GTGGGATGGATAAGCGCTGGTGCCGAGAGCGGCAGCCCGCGAGCACCGGGCCGCACACACACTCGCCCGACGCCCCTACACCCCGCACCCTTACTCCGTAGCAAGTACACACTTCCCCGCTCACGGCCTCGACCCGAAATCCCCTCCCATGCAGAGGGAAGGCCGGGCCTAAGGGGCAACCGGCACATACCCCGTACCGGGCCGCACGCACAACATGTCCGCTTCCGGCCGCGCCGCGTACCACCCCCCACCCCTCCACGAACCCCACGCGATCACGTCTCCACGCCACCCACCACCAGTAGAGAGGGCCATCCCCCCGCGCGTGCCCGAAGGAGACCGGGCACGGCGACAAGGGAACGTGTTCACTCGTGGGCTCAATCCGCAGGGCTCACCGTCACTTCCCGGCCGGCATGGAGAAGGTAATCGCAGTTGTAGCGGTAATCCCTCCACCGCGGGTGGGCCGCTCCGTGCGGGGCCTAGGGGGGATCAGTTGTAGACTGCCACCACGTTGTAGAGCGCGTCACGCTCTACGGGGACGAAGCCCGCATCCCTTATCATGCGCTTGAAGAACTCGCGCGTGTGGCCGACCTCGGACGAAGCACCCGCGTCGTGGATGATCTTCTCCCTGACGATGGTGCCGTCGGCGTCGTCGCAGCCGAAGTGGAGGGCCACCTGGGCGGTCTTCTCGCCCAAGGTGACCCAGTAGGCCTTTATATGGGGGAAGTTGTCCAAGTACAGGCGTGCCAGCGCATGGACTTTGAGGTCGTATGAGCCCGGGTACGGCCCCACGTCGCTCATCCGGGTGTTCTCGGGCTGGAACAGGACGGGGATGAAGGCGAAGAAACCGCCGGTCTCGTCCTGCAGCGTGCGAAGGCGCTCGAAGTGGTCCACCACGTGGTGGGGCTCCTCGATGTGTCCGTAGAGGATGGTCGCGTTCGAAGGGATGCCCACCTCGTGGGCCGTCCGGTGGATGTCGATCCACTGTAGGGACTGCGTCTTGGGGGCGCAGATCTTGCGGCGTATCTCCTCGGCGAAGATCTCGGCCCCGCCGCCGGGCAGGGCGTCGACGCCGGCCTCCTTCATCCGCAGCAGCACTTCCCTGTGGCCGAGTCCGCTTATGTCGCTGAACCAGTCGATCTCGACGGCGGTGAACGCCTTTACATGGACGGAGGGGTAGTGTTCCTTTATGGAGCGCACTATGCGCAGGTAGTGCTCGAACGGCCAATCGGGATGTAGGCCGCCCACGATGTGTACCTCGCGGAGCTCGTCGTCGAGCATCTCCACTATCTGCTCCACGGTAAGCTCGTAGGCGTCGGCCGACTTGCGGGTCTTGCCGAAGGCGCAGAACTTGCACGAGATGGCGCAGATGTTCGTGGGGTTGACGTGGCGGTTCACGACGAAGTAGACCCGGTCGCCCTCGCGCCGCCTCTTGGCGTAGTCGGCCAGCAGGCCCACGGCGCAGAGGTCGTCGGTCTCAAGTATGGCGAGGCCGTCTTCGAAATCGAGCCTCTTTCCCGCGACGACCTTGTCCGCTACGTCGAGGATCTTCCGGTCGTGTGCGTATCTCTCGAGTCGCTCCAATAGTCCTTCCATCTCGCGCTCACCCTCTCGACCACGTCTGCACTCATCTCCATGACGGGAGGATACCATTTTTTCATCGTGGCATCCACCCCCATCCGCCCCTCGTAGCGGACGGCCGAACCATGAAGCGACGTGTGCTCGAAGAAGACGTCCAGGTAGGGATCGAACCGGGTGAACATCCCCCAGATGAGCTCCGTATCGTCGGCAAGATCGATGTCCTCGCTCTGGGCGACGACGATGCGCACCCCCTCGTAGCCGGGCACCTGGAACAGCTCGCCTATGGTCTCGCGGGGCCGCTCCCTGACCTTGAGGTGGAGCATCCCGCCGGGAAGGAGCCTCCAGTCGAGGACATGGGGCAACTTCTCCCTCGGGTCGGGCACCTCGTCGGGAGGTGGCGGCACCCCGGGGCGGGGCGAGGAGCGGCGCGTCGCGTTGATGCCCATCTTGCTACCCACGTGCATGCGCCCGCTGGTGAAATCGAGCGTATCGAGCGGCGCCAAGGGGATGAGGAGGAAGTCCTCACGGGGATCGAAGTTCCTCCCTATCTCTTCGACCACGCGGCCGAAGTCGCGGGGGTCGACGTCGGCCGATACGGTGATCATGCACTTGGTGAGCAACAACTGCCCCGTACCCCAGAGGGCGAGCATCGCCTTCACACCCCCGCGCGGGTAGCGCTCGTCGACCGCCACGACCAGCAGGTTGTGGAACCCCGCCTCCGGGTAGGCCCACATGTCCTTCACCTCGGGCTGCACTATCCGTATGAGGGGCGAGAACATCTCGGCCGCGGCCATCCCCAGGAACACGTCCTCCTTGGGCGGCTTGCCAACGACCGTGGCCGGATAGACGGCGTTGCGCCTCCTCGTTACGCGGCGCGCCCTGAAGACGGGGAACTGCGCCTCCATGGAGTAGTAGCCGAAGTGGTCGCCGAAGGGGCCCTCGGTACGCCTCTCCTCCTGCGGCACCACACCTTCGATCACCAGCTCGGCGTCGGCCGGCACGCGCATCCCCAGCGTGCGCGCCTTTACCATGGGGATGGGTTCTCCCCGCAGGTAGCCTGCAAACGCCACCTCGTCCATTCCGTCGGGCAGAGGAGCGATGGCGCTGAATATGAGGCGGGGGTCGCCCCCCAGGACGACGGCCGCCTCGAGCGGGCGGCCCAGGCGCGCGGCCTCGTGGTAGTGGGCGGCCCCGCCCTTGTGGGGGTGCCAGTGCATGCCGGTGGTCTCGTCGTCGAACACTTGCATCCGGTAGACGCCCAGGTTGCGCCCTCCGCCGGCGGGGCTCTCGGTCTGGACCAGGCCAAGCGTTATGAACCTGCCGCCGTCGAGCGGCCAGCACTTTATGGCTGGCAGGCGCGTGAGCGCGGGCGGCTCAACCACCTCCTGTACACTCCCGCACCTCACCGTGCGCACCCGCATGTGGCGCAGCCTCGCAATCCGGGGCAGGGCCGCGAAAAGGGCCCTCAGCGAAGGAGGCTGCAGCCGCTCGAACAGCTCGACCAGCTCTTCGCCCACGTGTCGCGGCTTGCACCCCAGGGCCAACTCCACACGCTCCTCGGTGCCGAACAGGTTTATGACGAGCGGCAGCTCGGCACCGCGCACGTTCTCGAACAGAAGCGCCGGCCCACCCTCCTTGATCACCCTGGAGGCTATCTCCGTTATCTCGAGCTCAGGGTCAACCTCGGCCCGTATGCGCACGAGCTCGCCCCGCTCCTCGAGCAGCGCGAGAAACCCCTGCAGGTCTGAGAACCTTTTCCTTGCCATCCGGCTTCACCCCTACCTGAATGCTTCGACCTCTGGTCTGGAACGCGGCGCCGAAGGGGAACCGCATGGGCCGAGCGCCGGCTGGCCGCAGACAGCCACACGGCGGCCCAGGCCGCCCTTGCCCCTCGGCCAGCCCCCTACTCGAGCTCCTCGGCGCGCCAGCCGCGGCCGTCGGCGGCCGCCCCTATGTGTGCCAGCACCTTGTCGACGTAGCCCTCCACCAGCTGGTCCACCGTCTCGGGCCTCATGTAGTGCGGAGGGCAGATAGGCATCACGACGGCGCCCAGCCGGGCCAGACGCAGGGCGTTCTCGAGGGCGATGGGATCGAGCGGGGTCTCACGGAGTGCCAGTATGAGGCGGCGCTTCTCCTTGAGCGCCACGCTCGCCACCCTTGTGATGAGGGTGTCGGCGATGCCGGAGGCGATCTTGGCCATCGTAGATATCGTACACGGCATCACCACCAAGGAATCGAAGTGGTTGCTTCCGGACGAAAGAGGGCTGGCCAGATCCCAGTCCTCGAACGTCTTCGTGGCCCACTTGGTTATCTCCTCGAGCTTCACCCCGAGCTCTTCGTGCATCACCCGCTTGCCCCACTTGGTCACGATGAGGTATTTCTCGCCCGGGCAGCGGCGGAGGAAGTCGACCGCGTAGATGGAACCCGAAGCCCCTGTGACGCCTAGGACCGTGCGCATCCTCAGCCTAAGTATATCGCAGAGAGTACGAAAAGGAAAACCACGAAGCCGAGGGCGGCGTTTATCTTGAAGAAGGCGAGTTCGACGTCGTCTACCAGCCTGTGCTCGAGGTAGAGCAGCACGCCCACTGCGATGAGCAGGCCCAACGTGGGAAGCGACGCCGCATCCAGCGCAGGAAGCAGCGCCGCAAGGAAGGCGAAGGCCACGGCGTGCATAAGCGCCGCCGCCCTGAGCGCACGGCTGCGTCCGAGGCGTACGACGAGCGAGTGGACGCCGTGTGTGCGGTCGAACTGCTCGTCGAGTGTGGCGTAGATGACGTCGAACCCCGCTACCCAGAACAGGGTGAACAGTCCCAGCAGTACGGCGGGGCCGAGTCTCTCGAGCGAGCATGCGGCCGCCACGTATCCGCCTACGGGCGCGAGCCCCAGCGCCGCACCTACGCCCAGGTGGCAGAGGGGGGTGAAGCGCTTCATGTAGGGGTAGATGACGAAAACGGCGAGCGGGACGGGCGAGAGCTTGAAGACGAGGGGGCATATGGCGTAGGCCGACCCGGCATAGACGGCCACAGCCGCGGCGACGAGAGCAAGGGACTCGCCCAGAGTGATGCGCCCTGCAGGGAGCTCCCGCGAGCGGGTGCGTGGGTTTAGGGCGTCCAGCCCGCGGTCGATGATGCGGTTGAGCGCGAGGGCCGCCGTGCGGGCCGAGGCAGCCGCAAGCAGTATGAGCGCGAGCACGCCGTAGGGGGGCACACCGCCGACGGCCAGGAACGCCCCGGCCAGTACCATGGGCAGGGAGAACACCGTGTGCTCGAGCTTGACGAAGCGGACGTAGTCTGCGAGTTTTGCCATGGCGCCGTGATCTGAGATTGTACCAACACGGGGCACAACTTTCGACCTCGGGCGGTAAAGCGGGGCGCCGAGGGGAAAGGCGGTCGCGCCAGGGAAAGCGGAGGCGGCGTCACACGCATACCCCCCCATCGAAGTCGGGATCGCATCCCCCCACTACGGGCGGCGGCCGCACACACCACAACGGTAGGGGGCCGCAGCCACCACCTCGGTGAGGAGGGGACGCGAGGGGATACGCGCAGCCGCACGAGGCGAAGGGTATGGGATGAAAACCCGGTCACGACCCTTCGATCCCCACCCTCCCGAGTGGGAGATCCCCCCACCCCGACGCCCAAGGAAACCGCCAGCCGCAGCCGCGCCTCCTGCAGCACCCCCTCCCGGCCGCCTGCACGTACGACGCGCCCGCGACGGCTTCCATCCGGGGGTGCGGAATGGTGTGCGGGAGACGCTCCCCCCGGGGCGTCGAGCCGCAGGTGGAGTGACGGGCCTACCCTACCCACGGCTCAGGGGCGGCACGCACCAGCGAGCACACCCCATCCCCCCACGCCGATGGGCGACGGTTAGCCGAGCAGCCACTCCCCCCCGCCGTCCTTCCTCTTTGCGGCCGGTACAGCACCTGCAGCCCGGCGGCGAGCGGCCGTCCCCTTCCCCCGTAAGGACGGCACACCCTGGAGGAGTGCGCCGCGGCTTCAACCGCTTCGTCCGAGCCGGGGGGGCAACACAAGTGCCATCACACCCACGACACAACCCTCACGGGGACGGGACTTGCGGAAAGATGCAGAACGACGCGCCCCCTGGGCGTCTGGCCGCCGCGTCATGGGCGGAAGGCGACCTGGTCGGGGCCGACCAACCTCACGCGTAACATTAAGTTCCCCTTTTATCGTCCCATATTCATTACACAACGTCCCGCCTCCTGTGGGAAGGTCTCGCGGCGGGCTTCTCGTCGGTCACAACATGGCTAAAAGTTTGGAAAATTGTTTGGTCCAAATATTGACAAAAGGGGTTATGTTTTATATGTTGTAGGAAGTGGCATAAAGTGGTATAAAGGTGCAAGAAGTCGCATAGACGTAGCGGGGGACAGAACGGGGCCTTCTCCGGGCAATAACTGCAAAAACCGGCGCGGACCACTGCCTACTACCAGAGGGAGAAGTGGTATAAAGTGGCATCCCCGACCAGCTTGATGTTCAGAGGCAGGTACGAGCACCGCATGACCGACAAGGGTCGTGTCAGCATCCCCTCGCGGTTCCGCGAGGTGCTCAAGCAGAAGTACCGCGACGAGACGCTCATAGTGACCAATTTCGACCGCTGTCTCGCGGCCTATCCGGTCAAGGAGTGGATGGAGATAGAGAGGAAGGTGTCCCATCTTCCCCAGTTCAAGCCCGAGGTGATAACGTTCCTCCGCTATCTGATGGGCGGAGCGGTCGAGTGCCCCATCGACGGCCAGGGGCGGATACTGATTCCCCCGTCGCTGCGCACCCACGCCCGGCTCCAGCGCGAGGTGGTGATGCTGGGTATGCTCACCCGCTTCGAGATCTGGTCCAAGGAGGTGTGGGAGAAGGAGGAGGCCCAGAAGGGGTTCGAGGAGTTCAGGCGAAGCAGTGAAGTTCTGGTAGGAGAGGGACTATAACATTGTGGAGGTCTGCATACAAGATCACGTATCCGTTGCATACATCGGTGATGCTCCATGAGGCCATGGAGCTGCTCTCGCCCGTGGCGGGAGGCCTCTACGTGGACGCCACGCTGGGGATGGGGGGCTACGCGGAGGCCATACTCGAGCTCACGGGAGGTGAGGCGCGCGTAATAGGGATGGACGTCGATCCCGACTCGATCGAGGCGGCCCGCGGTAGGCTTTCGCGGTGGGGCGAAGCGGTAGAATACGTGGCCGAGAACTTCGCCCGCATCGAGGACGTGCTCGCCGAGAGGGGGATCGAGCGTGTCGACGGCATAGTGGCCGATCTCGGCATATCGTCGTACCAGCTCGAGTGCGGCGGACGCGGGTTCAGCTTCCTGCGCGACGAGCCTCTCGACATGAGGATGGACCCGAGGCTCGAGCGCTCGGCCGCCGACCTGGTGAACCGCTCGACGGTGGAGGAGTTGTGCCGGATAATCAAGCGCTACGGCGAGGAGAGGTGGGCGAGCCGCATAGCGCGCGAGATCGTGCGGCGACGCAAGGAAAAACCGATCGAGACGTCCCTCGAGCTGGCCTCGCTCGTATCGCGGGCCATACCGCGCAAGTTCCATCCGCGCGGCATCCACCCGGCCACGCGCACGTTCCAGGCCCTGCGCATCGAGGTAAACCGTGAGCTCGACAACCTGCGCACCTTCATGGCAACGGCCCCATTGTTGCTGCGCAAGGGCGGCAGGATAGTGGTGGTCACCTTCCATTCCCTCGAGGATCGTGTAGTCAAGCGCGGGTTCAAGAGGCTGGCGTCGCCGTGTACGTGCCCGCCCGACCTGCCCGTCTGCGTGTGCAACAAAAAACAGGTGCTCCGGGTGCTGACCCCCTCGCCGCTTACGCCGGGGATGGAAGAGTGCATGGAGAACAGGCGCGCCCGCAGCGCCAAGCTGCGCGCGGCCGAGAGGATATGAGATGAGCACCGTCGTCACCGTCGAAGACAAGATGAGGCGTTCGTTCGTGCCGCACGCGACCTACGTGCGCAGGATAGTGTTCTTCCTCCTGGTCTCTCTCCTCCTGGCGCTCGCCTATCTCAAGCTCAAGAACGAGCAGATGAGGCTCGGATACGAGATATCGCGCAACAATGAGCTGCAACAGAAGCTCGAGCGGGAGAACGCCGCCCTGAGCGCCCGGTACGTCGAGCTCAGCTCCCCGCTGCGCCTCGGCCGCCTGGGCAGGCAGATGGGGTTCCACTATCCCACCCAGGAAGACGTCATCTACATCGAGCAGAAAACCGTCGTCGGCGAGAGGGATGGCAAGTAGAAGTGGCAGGACAAAGAGGACCGACCGGCAGAAGAAGGGGCTCGTCGACAAGCCCGTCATAAGAATCTCGATAGTCGGATGCATGGTGCTGGCCATCCTGATATCGGTGGCCGTGAAGACACTGAAGCTCCAGGTGCTCAACCGGGAACAGGCCCTCGAGCTTGCGCGCCGCCAGCACCACGCTCAGCTCACACTTCTGCCGCGCCGGGGAAAGATCGTTGACGCCAACCACAAGGAGCTCGCCCTCAACGTCGACGCCTACTCCGTCTACGCCCGACCGCAGCGGGTGTCCGACCCCGGGCGCTATGCCTCAAGGCTCTCGCGTGCGCTCGGCTTACCCGCCTCGAGGCTCAAAAAAAAACTCCGCTACAAGGGCTCTTTCGTATGGATTAAGCGCCTCGTAGATCCCCGTACGGCGGCCGCGGTAAGAGAGCTCGGCCTGGCCGGCGTGGGTGTCGTCAAGGAATCCAAGCGTGTCTATCCGAACGACCACCTGCTTGGGCAGGTGCTGGGATTCACCGACGTCGATTCGCGCGGCATCGAGGGGCTCGAGTACCAGTACGACAAGGTCCTGGCCGGCAAGCCCGAGGAGATCGTCATACGCCGCGACGGCATGGGCCGCGAGATAGTGGGCGTCTCGGCCGAGGAGACGGCCGACTCCTCAGGCCGAGACATAACCCTCACCATAGATTCCCAGATCCAATACATCGTCGAAGAGGAACTCAAGGCGGGCGTCGTCAACGCCGAGGCCGACGGCGGGATGGCCGTCATGATGAACCCCGAGACGGGGGCCGTCCTTGCGATGGCCTCATACCCGTTCTTCGACCCCAACTCGTTCACCTCCTACCCGGCGCGCGTGCGCAGGAACCTGCCCATCTGGTACACGTTCGAGCCGGGCTCGACGATGAAGGTGTTCCTCGTAGCGGCGGCCATCGAGGAGAGAAAGGTGGTACCGAGCACCGTGTTCTACTGCTTCGACGGTGCGAGAAGGGTGGCCAACACGGTGATAAACGACATAAAGCCCCACGGGGAGCTGACCGTGGCCGACATAATCAAGTATTCCAGCAACATCGGGGCCACGCTTATTGCCGAGGAGCTGGGCAAGAAGAAGTACTACGACTATCTCAGGAAATTCGGCTTCGGCCAGAAGACCGGAATCGACCTGCCCGGCGAGGCCGCGGGCATCGTCCGCGACTACAACCTGTGGGGCCCCGTCGAGCTCGCCACCCAGGCCTTCGGCCAGGGTCTCTCGGTCACGGCGCTCCAGCTAGCGACGGCGCTCTCGGCTGTTGCCAACGGGGGCTTCCTCATGGAACCTTATATAGTGGAGAAGATAACGGGGAGAAGGGCTTCCGACTACAAGGCCGTCAAGCCCTCGGCGCGCAGACGGGTCATATCCTACGAGACGGCCAAGACAGTAAGAGAGATGATGGAACGCGTGGTGGCGCCCGACGGCACCGGAGCCGAGGCCGCCGTGCCGGGCTATGCCACGGCCGGCAAGACGGGCACGGCTCAGGTCGTCGACGCGCGCCGGGGCGGCTACAAGAAGGACAGCTACATTGCATCGTTCATGGGATTCGCCCCGGCCGACGATCCGCGCGCGGTGCTGGTAGTGGTGATAATAAACCCGCGCAAGAGCCCATACGGGGGAGTGGTGGCCGCCCCGGTCTTCAGGAAGATAATGGCCAAGGTGCTGTTCCACCTGGGAGTGCCGCCCGAGAGATCATTCGCCGACACGATAGTGATGCCGAACCTGCGCGGCCTGAGCGCACGCGACACGCTCAAGTGGGGCGCCGAACAGGGAGTGGTGGTAAAGCTCAAGGGAAAGGGCTACGTCGCATCCCAGTACCCGCCGCCCGGCAAGAGGATTAAGCGCGGCATGGTGTGCCAGGTGGAGCTCAAGCAGAACCTATGAGACTGGACGAGATGCTCACCGGAGTAAGCCACAGCGTGATGAAGGGGCGGCCCGACGTCCCCGTTGTGGGACTGTGCCACGACTCCGCCAAGGCCGGTCGCGGCTACGTGTTCGTAGCGATCAGGGGCGAGCGCACGGACGGCCACCTCTACGCGGCAGACGCCGTGGCGCGCGGGGCTGCGGCCCTTGTGGTGGAGAGGCCGCTCGAGGAACTCGATCCTTCGGTCCGCGCGTCGGGAACGACGGTAGTGCGGGTGGAAGACGGGCGCGAGGCGCTGGCCGTGATGGCGTCCAACCTCCATGGGGCGCCCGCCATGGGGATGGAGGTAGTCGCGGTGACGGGCACCAACGGCAAGACGAGCGTAACCTACCTGCTGCGCTCGATATGGGAGAGCGCGGGGCTGAGGGCCGGGGTAATGGGCACTATCGAGGCGGCCTGGCTCGGCAGCAGGCGCCCGGCCTCGCTGACCACGCCCGAGGCCGACGAGACGATGGAGGTGCTGGCGCTCATGGCCGCAGACGGCGTCGAGGCCGTCGCCTTGGAAGCGTCCTCACACGCACTGGAGAAGAAGAGGCTGTGGGCGCTCGACGTCGATGCGGCCGTCTTCACCAACCTGAGCCGCGACCACCTGGACTACCACGGCACCATGGAACGCTACTTCGCTGCAAAGGCGCGCCTCTTCGGCGACGTACTCCGTCGCAGCCGCAAGCCCTCGAAGGCGGCCGTCGTAAACATCGACGACCCCTACGGGCGCAGGCTCGTCACTCCCCACCCGACGACGGGATCCGTCGTCACCTACGCGCTCGACGACGCCGGGGCCGACGTAAGGTGCCTCGAGCGCCGCGTCGAGGCCGCGGGCATCAAGGCACGGGTAGCCACCCCATGGGGGGAGGTGTCCGTATCGTCGCCCCTCCTCGGCACCCACAACCTATACAACATCCTTGCCGCTCTCGCCGCGGCCATGGCGCTCGGCGTCGACGCCGACGCCGTCGAGCGCGGAATCGCACAGTGCCCCCCCGTACGGGGCCGGCTCGAGAGGGTGCCCAACGGACTGGGCTTCGAGGTGGTGATCGACTACGCCCACACTCCCGATGCGCTAAGGAACGTGCTCGGCTGCCTGAGGCCCCTTACCCGGGGGAGGCTCATCGTCGTGTTCGGGTGCGGCGGCGACCGTGATCGCGAGAAGCGGCCGCTCATGGGCGAGATAGCCCGGCGCCTCGCAGACGTCGTCGTGGCGACCTCCGACAACCCCCGTACCGAGGATCCCGAGGCCATACTGGACGAGATCGAACGGGGGATACTCTCCGCCGCGCCCCGCGGCGAGGGCGTCTACAGGCGTATCGCCGACCGGGAGTCCGCCATAGGGGAGGCTCTGCGCATGGCGGCACCGGGCGACACCGTGCTCATAGCGGGCAAGGGGCACGAAGACTATCAGATCGTGGGCACCGAGCGCCGGCCGTTCGACGACAGGCTCGTGGCCGAGGCCCACCTGGACGAGATCGCTGCGGCAAGGGGGGTGGGAGGCGGTGCTTGATCTCCGGTTCGTACTGGAAGCCACTGGCGGACGGCTCGCGGGAAGCGCCGGCGCGGAACGGTTCGGCGGCGTCTCCACCGATTCGCGCCGCATAAGGCGGGGAGAGCTGTTCTTCGCCCTCGTGGGCGAGCGCCACGATGGGCACGACTTCATCGCCGAGGCCCTTGCTCGCGGCGCGGCCGGGGCGGTCGTCGAGCGCCCGCCCGCGGGTGTGCCCGAGGGGGCCACGCTCGTGGTCGTACCCTCGACTCTGCGCGCGCTCGGTGACCTGGCACGGGCGTGGCGCCGATCGTTCCCCGCGCTCAAGGTGGGAGCCATAACCGGCTCCAACGGCAAGACGACGACCAAAGAGATGGCGGCAAGCATCGTCTCGCTACGATACGATACGCTCAAGACGGCGGGCAACTACAACAACGAGATCGGCCTCCCCCTAACCCTGCTCAACCTGACGCCCGCCCACGAGCGTGCGGTGGTCGAGCTCGGCATGAACGCCCGCGGCGAGATACGAAGGCTCGCCCGCATGGCACGCCCGGACGTGGGGGCCGTAACCAACGTGGGCCTCGCACACGTGGGCATGCTGGGCGGCGGGATAGAAGCCGTGGCCGAGGCCAAGGGCGAGCTGGTCGAGGAGCTCGGCCCGGACGGAGTGTTCGTCGCAAACCTTGACGACCCGTGGGTGCGGAGGTTGGCGACGCGCGCGGCCTGTCGCACCATCACGACGTCCCTAGAGCGGAATGACGCAGACGTCACGGCCACAGACATCGTCCCGGACGGCGCCCGTGCCGTGCGGTTCACGCTCCACATCGAGGGACAGGCCCTGCCCCTCAGGCTGCGCGGCATAGGGGTCCACAACGTGCGCAACGCCCTTACGGCGGCGGCCGTGGCCGTGGGGCTGGGCTGCGGGGCCGACCACGTGCAGGCGGGGCTCGAGCGGTTCAGGCCCGAGCAGATGAGGCTCGAGGTGATGGAGACGCCCGGCGGGCTCACCATAATAAACGACGCTTACAACGCAAACCCCGATTCCGTCCGCTCGGCCATCGAGGAACTGGCACGCCTGCGGGACCGCGGGCGCGCCGTGGCGGTGCTGGGCGACATGCTGGAGCTCGGCGACGGTGCTGCCGAGGAGCATGCCGCCGTGGGCAGGTTCGCGGCCGAAAAGGGTATCGACCTGGTGGTCGGCGTGGGCGAGCTGGCCGCCCACGCCGCAGAAGCCGCCCATGAGTGCGGCGCCGTGGGGGTGGTCGCGGCCGACCACGCCGAGGCCGCGGCCATAGTGGAGGCGGAGGCCGCGGCCGGCGACGTGGTGCTCGTGAAGGGGTCGCGGGGGATGAGGATGGAGAAAGTGGTCGAGATACTGTTCGAGAGGACCGAGGAATAAGTGCTGTACCTTCTCTATTTCCTGAAAGACCATTACGTCTTTCTAAACATCTTCAAATACATAACGTTCCGCGCCTTCGGGGCCGGAGTGACGGCCTTCGTCGTAAGCGTAGTGCTCGGCGGTCTGATGATACGGACGCTGAGGCGCCTGCGGCTCATGGAGAACATACGCCCCGACGGCCCTCCCAACCACAAGGCCAAGTCCGGCACTCCTACCATGGGTGGGGTGTTCATCATACTGTCGACGCTGGTTGCGACCGTGCTCTGGGCCAACCCGATGAACGTGCTCGTGTGGTACGTGCTGCTGTTCTCCCTGGTGTTCGCCGCCATAGGGTTCGCCGACGACTGGACGAAGCTCAAGACGGGAAGGGGGATGTCGGTACGCCTCAAGTTCGCGGCCCAGGCGTTCGCGGCGCTGGTGTTCGTGCTGTTGCTGCTCAACATAAAAGGACAGTTCACGATGTCGGTGCGCGTGGGCGAGGTGCTCACCTACCCCTACACGACGGTGGTGCTGCCCTTCATAAAGGAGGCCGCCTTCGACCTCGGATGGCTCTACGTGCCGTTCGCGATGGGGGTCGTCGTCGGGGCGTCGAACGCCGTCAACCTCACCGACGGCTTGGACGGCCTGGCCATCGGACCGGTCGCCATATCGGCTACGACCTACCTCATATTCGCCTACCTTGCAGGCCACATCGATTTCTCGCGCTACCTTCAGATCCCCTACATACAGGGCAGCGGCGAGCTGGCCGTCTTCCTCTCGGCGCTCTGCGGCTCGTGTCTCGGGTTCCTGTGGTACAACTCCCATCCGGCCGAGGTGTTCATGGGGGACGTTGGCTCGCTGGGTCTTGGGGCGGCCATCGGGGCCGTGGCTCTGGTCACCAAACAGGAGGTGCTGCTCGTCATCGTGGGCGGCCTGTTCGTGGCCGAGGCGCTGTCGGTGATCATACAGGTGGCGTCCTACAAGCTCACCGGCCGCAGGGTGTTCCGGATGGCGCCGCTCCATCACCACCTGGAGCTCGCCGGCTGGTCGGAATCGAAGGTGGTCATAAGGCTGTGGATCGTATCGCTGGTGTTCGCGCTGCTTGCACTGGCCACACTGAAACTAAGATAATGGAGAGAAGAGGGGGCGACGTGGAGACGGACAATAACAAGAGGACGCTCATCATCGGGCTGGGAAGGACGGGCATGGCGGCCGCAAGGTTCCTGCTAGGCCGGGGCGTGCCCGCAGAGCGCATAAGGGTGAGCGACGCCAAGCCGAGGGAGGAGCTCGCCCCAAGTGTCCACGAGCTGGAGGCACGCGGCGTCGAGGTCGAGACCGAAGGCCACGGGCAGGCCAACGTGAGGTGGGCCGACGTCGTGGTGGTGAGCCCCGGTGTGCCGATGAGCTCGCCCCCGGTGGCACTGGCGCTGCGCGAGGGCAAGGAGGTCATAAGCGAGATCGAGCTTGCGTGGCGGTCTCTCGACGCCACGCCGGTCGTCGCCGTAACGGGTACGAACGGAAAGACGACGACGGCCACCCTGGTGGCCTCCATACTCGAGGCCGCGGGCCGGCGCGTATTCCTGGGCGGCAATATCGGCACACCGGCCGTAGAGGCCGCCGCACGACCGGGAGCCTACGACGTCCTCGTGCTCGAGGTGAGCAGCTTCCAGCTCCAGGCCACACGCACATTCGCCCCGCACGTGGCACTGCTGCTCAACATCACGCCCAACCACCTAGACCACCACCTGAGTTTCGAAGAGTACGCTGCATCGAAGATGAAGATATTCAGCAACCAGCGCCCCGAGGACTGGGCCGTCTACAACGCCTCCTGCGGCGAGCTCGTACGCAGGCTGCCCCGGTTGCGCGCGGCCCCCCTTCCGTTCGCCGCGGCACGACCGGGCCCGCGGGCCATCGCGGCCTGCGGCACGCGCGTCGTGTGGGGCGAGGAGCACTACGAGCTCGAGGGGATGAGGCTTCTGGGCAGGCACAACGTGGAGAACGCTATGGCGGCCATCGCCGCTGCCCGCACGCTCGGAGTCGACAGAGATATTGTGGAGCGGACCATCGTCGGGTTCGCTCCCCTCGAGCACAGGCTCGAGCTCGTGCGCACGGTGCGCGGCGCTGCCATATACAACGATTCCAAGTCGACGAGTCCCGACGCTACGCGACGCGCCCTGGAGAGCGTCGAGCCGCCGGTGATACTTATCGCGGGGGGCAAGGACAAGGGAACCGGGTTCGACGCCTTGGCCGAGGCCGTAAGAGAAAGAGTAAGACTGCTCGTTCTATTCGGCGAGGCCGCCCCGAAGATGGAGGCGCGGCTGGGCGGGCTGGTGGAAACGCGCGTGGCGTCTGGGCTGGAGGAGGCGGTGGAGATCGCCGCCGCCCGTATGAGGCGCGGCGATACGGTGCTGTTCTCGCCCGCCTGCTCCAGCTTCGACATGTTCACCTCATATACGGAGAGGGGACGGAGGTTCAAGAGCCTTGTTGAAGCACTCTGAGCGCGCGACGGGATCCTTCGACGTGACGATACTGGTCGTCACCGTTGTGCTGTGCGCCTTCGGCCTTCTCATGGTCTACAGCGCAAGCTCGGCCTACGCGCTCAAGGGGTTCGGCGACTCGGCATATTTTCTCAAGCGCCAGCTCCTGTTTCTCACCATAGGGCTCGGCTGGATGGCCCTTCTCATGCACACCAGCCCGCGCCTCATCGTGAAGTTCGTCTACCCCATCTATGCGCTCGGCCTTGTGCTGCTCGCGCTCGTCCTCGTGCCCGGCATCGGCAAGGAGGTGGGGGGGGCGCGCCGCTGGATAGACCTCGGGTTCGTAGCCTTCCAGCCGTCGGAGTTCGCAAAGCTCGCCCTCGTCGTCTACCTGGCCTACTCCCTCCACAAGAAGCGCGATCGGATGGACTCGTTCTCCATAGGGTTCCTCTCACATCTGGTGATGGGGGGCGCCTACGTAGCCCTGCTCCTCCTTGAGCCCGACTTCGGCATGGCCGCCATCGTGCTCATGGTGATGTTCTCGATGCTTTTCGTGGGCGGGCTGAGGCCGCGCTACATAGCTCTCTCGGTCGCGTTGGCTGCTCTCTTCTTCGCCGTGGGCACGCTGAGCGAGGGCTATCGCCTGCGTCGCGTCATCGCGTTCCTCAACCCGTGGAAGGATCCGCTCGGCTCCGGCTACCAGGCGGTGCAATCGTTCGTGGCCCTGGGCGTGGGAGGACCGTTCGGCACGGGCCTGGGCAACAGCACGCAGAAGCTGTTCTTCCTTCCGGAAGCCCACACCGATTTCATTTTCTCCATAATCGGCGAGGAACTGGGGTTCGTAACGGCGATAGGACTTATCCTGCTCTACGGTGTGCTGGTGTTCCGGGGGATGAGGGTGGCGCTGAGGGCGAGGGACCTGCTGGGCTGCTATCTTGCCTTCGGATGCACCTTGCTCATAGGGCTTCAGGCGGCCACCAACATGGCCGTGGCCGTGGGGCTGCTGCCCACGAAGGGCATCACTCTTCCGCTCGTAAGCTACGGGGGGACATCCCTCGTAGGCAGCCTCATGGCCGTGGGTGTCATCCTGAGCGTATCGAGGGAAGGGGTGCCATGAGGATGGTGATCGCGGGGGGCGGCACGGGCGGACACGTCTTCCCGGCCGTCTCCATAGCAGAGGAGTTTCTCAACAGGGAGGGCGGCAACGACGTGTTGTTCGTCGGAACCAGAAGGGGCATGGAAAGGGAGGTCGTCACGAGGCTGGGCTACGCGATGAGGTTCATCAAGGTGGGCAAGTTCCTGGGCATGAATCCCCTGCACAAGGCCTCAGCACTCGCAGTGGCCGCCGCGGCCACGTGGGGGGCGGCCCGCATCATCCGCTCCTTCGCGCCCGACGTCGTCGTGGGCACGGGCGGCTACGTCGCAGGCCCGGTCGTGGCGGCCGCCGCTCTGCTCCGTGTACCAACGCTTGTGTGCGAGCAGAACAGCGTGCCGGGCCTCACGAACCGGGTGCTCGGCCGCATGGCCAGGCGCATAGCCGTGGGCTTCGCCGAGGGAGCACGCCACTTTCCCGCAGCCAAGACCGTTGTCACGGGCAACCCCGTGCGCCGCTCCATCGTGCGAGCCGCCGCGTGCGCCTCGACCGCGGGGCGCCCGGAGGACGGCCGCCTTACGGTGCTCGTAGTGGGCGGCAGCCAGGGGGCGCGGACGCTCAACCGCGTCATGCCGCGCGCGCTCGCCATCGTGGGCCGCGCGGGGCTGCGCGTCATACACCAGACCGGGCGGGCCGAGAGAGACACCGTAGCCGAGGCCTACGCGGCGGCTGGAATCGAGGCCGAGGTCCACGGCTTCATCGAGCACATCGAAGAGGCCTATCTGAGAGCGGACCTCGTCGTGTGCAGGGCCGGGGCCGGCACCATTGCCGAGATCACGGTGATGGGGCTCCCGGCGCTCCTCGTACCCTATCCCCACGCGGCCCACGACCACCAGCGCAGGAACGCCGAGGCGATGGAGAGGGCCGGGGCCGCCCGCGTCGTGGACGAGAAGAAGCTTACGGCCGAGGCGGCGGCCGAGGTGCTGAGGGAGATGATGTCCGAAGGGGTGCTCGAGAGGATGAAGAGGGCGTCCCGGGAGCTGGGCCGGCCGGAGGCGGCCGCGGCCGTGGTGGACGCCGTCTACGAGCTTGCGGCGGAGAGATGAGATGTACGGAAGGATAAAGAGGATACATTTCGTGGGCATAGGCGGGATCGGGATGAGCGGTATCGCCGAGGTGCTGCTCAACCTGGGCTACACGGTGAGCGGCTCCGATCTAAGGGCCTCGCGCACCACCGAGCGGCTGGCCTCGCTGGGCGCCCGCATCCACATCGGTCACGACCCGTCAAACATCGCCGGGGCCGAGGTGGTGGTCACCTCTTCGGCCGTAAAGGCCGACAACCCCGAGGTTACAGCGGCGCGGGCCGCGGGGCTGCCCGTCATTCCGCGCGCCGAGATGCTGGCCGAGCTCATGAGGCTCAAATACGGAATCGCCGTCGCCGGAAGCCACGGCAAGACCACCACCACGACGATGGTTGCAGCCGTCCTGGCCGAGGGGGGGTTCGACCCCACCGTTGTCGTCGGGGGCCGCGTACAGGGGCTGGGCACGAACGCCAAGGTGGGCAAGGGGGAATTCATGGTTGCCGAGGCCGACGAGAGCGACGGCTCGTTCCTCATGCTCTCGCCCTCGATAGCGGTCTTGACCAACATCGACGCCGAACACCTGGACCACTACGGCGACATCGAGGCCCTGAAGGACGCCTTCGTGGGGTTCCTCAACAAGGTGCCGTTCTACGGCCTGTGCGTTGTGTGCGCTGACTGCGAGCATGCCTCCTCCGTAGTGCCGCGCCTTGCCAAGCGGCACGTAACCTACGGATTTGCACCGCGGGCCGAGCTGCGCGCCGTCGAACTCGAGTCTTGCGGCGAGAAGACGGCTTTCACCGTCCTTCGCGACGGCGCCCCGCTGGGCAGGGCCACCGTCAACCAGCCCGGCGCCCACAACGTACAGAACGCACTGGCGGCCATAGCCGTCGGGATGGAACTGGGCATCGGGTTCGACTGCGCCCGACGGGCGCTCGAGCGGTTCGAGGGCATCGAGAGGAGGCTCGAACTCAAGGGCCGCCCCCGAGGGGTGGCGGTGGTGGACGACTACGGCCACCATCCAGAGGAGATACGGGCCACCGTCGAGGCCGTGCGCCAGTGGCTTGCGCCCAGAAGGCTTGTCGTGGTGTTCCAGCCCCACCGCTACAGCCGCACGAAGCGGCTCTTCGACGACTTCGTGCGCGTTTTGAGCAAGGCCGACCGGTTGTATATACTTGACGTCTATGCGGCCGGCGAGCCGCCGGTGGAGGGGGTGTCGGCGGAGCGGCTGAGGAACGAGATGGAGGCCAAGGGTTATACGGAGGCCCGCTACGTGCCCCGGGGCGAGGACGTAGCGGGAATGGTTGCGGCCGAGGTGAGGGAGGGAGACGTGGTGCTCACGCTGGGGGCGGGCGACGTGTGGCGGGTGGCCGAGAAAGTGGTGGAGGCGCTGAGTTGAAGAGCGTTGCGGTCGAGCTGGAGAAGAGGGGCTACCAGGTGGCGCGCAACTTGAGCCTTGCGCGCTACACGACGATGCGCGTGGGCTGTACGAGCGAGCTCGTCGTCTACCCGCGCTCGGCCGAGGAGCTGGCGGCGGTGCTCGGGCTGCTCGAAGGAATGGAGGTGCCGTGGACCGTTCTGGGCGGCGGCTCCAACGTCATCATCGGCCCCGAGCTGGACGGGGTGGTGGTGAGCACGAAGAGGCTCAAGAGGGTTCGCGTCCTCGATGGGGCGCGCCTTGAGGCCGAGGCGGGCGCCGTACTGGGCCAGGCTCTCAACCTCGCTCTCGCTGGCGACCTCCGAGGGCTCGAGTTCGCGGCCGGCATCCCGGGCAGCGTGGGCGGAGGGGTGGTCATGAACGCCGGGGCCAACGGCCGCGAGCTCAAGGACGTAATCGAGTGCGTCTGGGTGTGGCACGGCGGCCGCGAGGTGGTGCTCACGGCCGACGAGATAGGATTCGAGTACCGAAAGGCCCACCTGCCGCCGGGAAGCGTCGTGACGAGGGCGCGCCTCAGGCTCACCCGCGGCGACGGTGCGCGCGGGCGCGCCGTCGTAAGGGAACTTCTCAAACGACGCGCGGCCACACAGCCCGTCGAGAAGGCCAACTCGGGGTGCGTGTTCAAGAATCCACCCGACATACCGGCCGGGATGCTGCTCGAGCAGTTGGGCTTCAAGGGGGTGCGCCGCGGCGGGGCGGCGTTCTCGACGGTGCATGCGAACTTCATAATAAACCTGGGCGGTGCCACCTTCGGCGACGTCGTGGCCCTGATACGGGAGGCGCGCAGGATCGCCTACGAGAAGAGGGGGATCGTGCTGGAGACCGAGGTCAAGCTTCTGGGTGCAGGGGGGGTGGAGGTGTCGTGAGGTACGCTCTTCTCGGCTCCGTACTGTTTACCTACTCGGTGGCGGCCGTACTGTTTACGGCCTATCAGATGAAGTATTTCCAGATAACCGACGTCGTCGTCCGAGGAGCCAAGACGGTGCGCGAGAGCGAGGTGCTTCGGCTGGCCGGCATCAAGCCCGGCTACAGCTCGATATTCTTTTCGGCTTCCAAGGCCGAGGCGGCCCTCGAGCGCGACCCGTGGATAAAGGGCGCACGCATCAAGAAGGTCTACCCGAACCGGGTCGTCATAGAGGTCGAGGAGGCGCGTCCCTACTGCCTCTTCCAGACCCCGGACGGGCGGCTCTACTACTTGTCGCGCGGCGGCGACAGGTTGGGTGAGGCCGATTTCTCCCACGGTCTTGATTTTCCCATCCTTATAAGTAATGGTAAAGGAAGCGCTTCTCAGGAATTGGTCCGCAGCGCTCTTGAGCTCCTCAGGCTCGCCGAAAGGAGCAACGTCCTTCGCTACGATGACGTATCTCAGATC
Organism: uncultured Spirochaetia bacterium; assembly: GCA_964639895.1. Taxonomy (GTDB): domain Bacteria; phylum Desulfobacterota_D; class UBA1144; order Nemesobacterales; family JADFKM01; genus CAZXEJ01. Next base: position 20,086 of record CAZXEJ010000016.1, read on the forward strand.
GAACTCGATCCCATACTCGGCATCACCCTCTACACGAGAGACAAGCGTAGAATCGACTTCGGCACGGGCGATATCGTGGCCAAATGGAGCAACGTCGAGAAGATCATAGCCCACTCGCGCTCCATCAACTTGACTGAGAAATACATAAACATAGCCTCCAAGACGACGGGTGTGGTGAACTTCAACTTCTAGGCGCCGGGGGGCGCACGGACGGGGCAATGGGCATCGATTCCAACATAGTGGTGGGACTGGACCTGGGCACGACCAAGGTGTGCGCCGTCGTGGGCGAGCGCACACCGAGCGGCGGGATCGACATCATAGGGCTGGGCTCCCACCCCTCCTACGGGCTCAAGCGCGGAGTCGTGGTCAACATCGACGCCACCGTGAGCTCGATAAAGAAGGCCGTCGAGGAAGCCGAACACATGGCCGGTTGCGAGATAAGGACGGTGTTCACCGGCATTGCGGGCGGCCACATAAAGGGCATTACGGGCCACGGCATGATAACGATACGCAACCGCGAGGTTACGAAGCTTGACGTCGAGAGGGTGATCGAATCGGCGAGCGCCCTGCTCATACCGGCCGACCGCGAGATACTGCACCTGATACCGCAGGAGTTCATCGTGGACGGGGAGACGGGTATCAAGGACCCGGTGGGCATCTACGGCATAAAGCTCGAGGCCAAGGTGCACATAGTGACCGGTCAGGTCACGGCCGCGCAGAACCTCATAAAGTGCATCCACCTGGCCGGCATGGACGTGGCCGACATAAGCGTCGAGCAGATCGCCTCCAGCGAGGCCGTGCTCACCGAGGACGAAAAGGAGATAGGGGTGTTGCTCATCGACATCGGTGGGGGCACGACCGATATAGGCATATTCTACGGCGGCACCATACGCCACATCGAGAACCTCACCCTCGGGGGCGACCACGTCGACCGCGACATCGCACTCGGGCTCTCGACCCCGCTCGGGGCCGCAAAGACGCTCAAGGAGAGATGGGGCTCGGCCCTGGTCGAGCTAGTAGACCCGGAGGAGGAGATAGAGGTGCCGAGCGTAGGGGGCCGTGAGCCGCGCACGATGCCCCGGCGTGAGCTCGCCATGATAATCGAGCCCAGGCTCGAAGAGATATTCTCCTACGTCAAGCGCGAGGTGCACAAGGGCGGCTACAAGGATCTCATCCCCGGCGGGGCCGTCATTACCGGGGGCAGCGTCAACCTCGAGGGCACCGTGGAGCTTGCCGAGAGGACGCTCGAGATGCCCGCCCGCCGTGGGGTACCGACGGCCGTCGGCGGGCTCAAGGACGTCATAGCCAACCCGATGTACGCCACCGGAGTGGGCCTCGTACTCTACGGGGCACGCTACGAAGGCGGCAAGAAGATGCGGATACGCGAGGACAACCTTTTCAAGAACGTTTTCGAGACGATGAAGAACTGGTTCAGCGAGTTCTTCTAGGAGAAAGAATGGGCAATAAAAATCGTTGAGGAGGAACAAGAGATATGACCATATTCGAGATGGAGGAGAGCTCCTCCGTAGAGAGAACGGCTAAGATAAAGGTCGTGGGCATAGGGGGCGGCGGCGGCAACGCCGTCAACACGATGATCGAGAGGCAGCTTGCCGGCGTCGATTTCATCGCCGCCAACACCGACGCCCAGGACCTGAAGAAGTCGCTCGCCGAGACGAAGCTCCAGATCGGGACCCGCACCACCAAGGGGCTGGGTTCGGGCGGCAACCCGAGCGTGGGCCGCGAGGCCGCCATCGAGGACCAGGGAAGGTTCTGCGAGTTGCTCGAGGGAGCCGACATGGTGTTCATAACGTGTGGCATGGGCGGCGGCACGGGGACGGGCGCCTCGCCCATAGTGGCTCAGGCCGCAAAGCAGGTGGGGGCGCTCACCATAGGGGTGGTGACGAAACCGTTCTCGTTCGAGGGGCCCAGGCGGATGAAGCAGGCCATGGAGGGGATCGATAGGCTCGAGCAGGAAGTGGACACGCTGATCGTGATCCCCAACGACAAGCTCGCCGCCGACAGCAAGTGCAGCATCCTCGACGCCTTCAAGACGGCCGACGAGGTGCTCTACCAGGCAGTCCGCGGCATCTCCGACATCATCACCGGCACGGGATACATCAACGTCGACTTCGCCGACGTCAAGACCATAATGGGCGAGAACGGCGGCAAGGCGCTCATGGGCTCCGGCACGGGCCAGGGGAACAACCGCGGCCTCATGGCCGCCGAGAGCGCGATTACGAGCCCGCTGCTCGAGGACATATCGATCGACGGCGCGCGCGGCATACTGATAAACGTCACAGCCTCGCCCGACTTCCGCATCGAAGAGCTCAACGAGGCCTGCTCCTACATAAGGAACAAGGCACACGAGGACGTGAACCTCATATTCGGTCTCGTCCTGGACGAGAGCCTCTCGGACACGGTACGCATAACGGTCATAGCCACGGGTATAGACGGATCGTCGAAAAAACAGATCCTGCACGAGGTAAACCCCGAGCTGCCCGACCTGATGGAGAGTGCAGGGGACGAGTTCGACATACCCGCATTCATAAGGAGGCGCCGCGCGAACAAGGGCTGAGCCCGGCACTCTTTCCCGACGGCAGAAGTAGTCGACGCCTCCCTCGGCCGCGGCTTCTCGCCCGCCGCGTCGAATCCTCCTCGGGGTCGGCGGTCCCTTGCGCACCGAGCCCCTGTCACGGCCCCGACGTCCGCGGGCCCGCTCCCTCACTCCCGTGCACCGCCTTCAGGGGACGGGTAGAATGAATATTGATGAACCCCTGGAAGGTAAGGGAGAAGGCGAGAAGGCTGCTTCGTGACGAGAGCGGTACCATACTCAAGGAGGGCGCCCTCCGTGTGGCCCTCATCTATCCGAACACCTACCAGATAGGCACATCCAACCTAGGCTTCCAGATCATATACCGCATCATCAACTCCATCGACGACGTGGCGGCAGAAAGGGTGTACATGCCCGACGAAGAAGACATCGCCGTCTTCGAGCGGGGACTGGATCTGTTCTCGCTCGAATCCCAGCGGCCCGCATCGGAGTTCGACGTCCTGGCCTTCTCGATCCCCTTCGAGGGGGATTTCCTCAACGTCCTCAGGATACTCACGCTATCGAAGGTGCCGCTCCGCTCGGAGGACCGCCGTCCCGGCGACCCGCTGGTCGTGGCCGGCGGGATGGCCACGCTGCTCAACCCAGAGCCGCTGGCCCCCTTCGTCGACGCCTTCGTCATAGGCGAGGGCGAAGAGGTCGCGCTCGAGGTATTCTCCACACTCAGGGAAGGAGGGCCGCGGGACGCCCTGCTCGGTGCGCTCGCCCGCATCGAGGGGGTCTACGTCCCATCGCGCCACCGCGCGCTCTACAACCCCGACGGCACGTTCGCGGGATTCTGTCCGGCCCTCCGCGTGAGGAAACGGTTCACGTCCGATCTCGACCGCTACGATGCCGGCTCCGTCATACATACACCAAACACCACGTTCCCGTCCATGCACCTCGTCGAGGTGAGCCGCGGCTGCGGCGGCGCGTGCAGGTTCTGCGCCGAGGGGTTCGTGTACCGCTATCCCCGCCACCGCTCGGTGGACGTGGTGGTGAGCGAGATACGCAGGGCCAAGGAGGCGGGCATGAGGGTGGGCCTCATAAGCCCCATGCTGCTCGACCATCCCGACCTGCAGGCGATAGTGGATGCGGCCCGGCGCGAAGGGGTGGAGCCTTCGTTCTCATCGCTGCGGGCCGATGCGCTGGACGCCGAGGTGGTGGAGGCCATAAGCAGGAGCGGCCAGAAGACCATCACCATCGCCCCCGAAGCGGGAAGCGACCGGCTCAGGCGCTCGGTGAACAAGCATTTCACCAATGACGACGTCGTCCGGGCCGCCGCACTCGCAGCGCGCCGCGGTATAGCCAATCTGAAGCTCTACTTCCTCGTGGGTCTTCCGGCCGAAGGGGACGACGACGTGTGGGAGAGTGTCGAGCTGGTAAGGCGCATAAGGGACGTCTTCCCGCGCGGCAGGATAACGGTCGGGGCCAACCCGGTGGTGCCCAAGCCGTGGACGCCGCTCCAGTGGGCTTCGTTTGCAGAGCAGGACGTGATCGAGAGGCGCTACGCCATACTCCGTAAGGGGCTGGCCGGCCTGAGAGGGGTGGAGCTCTCGCTCAGTTCGCCGCGCGAGTTCTACGTGCAGGCCGTCCTTGCACGCGGCTCGCGGCGCGTCGCACGGCTGCTCGAGCTCGCCCACGGGGAGGGCGGAAACTTCACCGCCGCCCTCAGACGCTGGGAGGTGAACGCGGACTTCTACGCACGCCGGCCCCGCGGCGAGGACGAGACGTTCCCTTGGGACTTCATCGACCACGGCATCTCGAAGGCGTTCCTGCTCAAGGAATACAAGAAATCACTCCAGGCCCGTTGGACGCCCGAGTGCGTGACCCCCATCTGCAAGCTGTGCGGCGTGTGCTGACGGGGGGGATGCCGTGAAGACGGGCAAGCGCCCCGAACGGCCACGGCGTCCGACGTCGCGGTCGTCCTGCTACAGAGATTCCCTCCGTCATACCCCCCCACCCTCACCACAGTGCATAGTGCGTACGCGGCAGACGCACGTCAGGGTGATACGGCCAGATACGGCGCTTCCGTCCGCACGAGCACCCTGCCTGCGAGCGGGCCGGACCCGATGGGGTGTGTGAGTGGGACACTCGGCGAGATCACGCCCGCCGCACCCTTCGCTGCAGCCCTGGGATGGCTATGCGGGCACGGGCTAGCAACTGAGACAGGCCACCCACAGCCGCCGGGACAGTCCTTCTCCATCCAACGGCTTGCCGCCGCTTGCCCCCTTTATCGCTCCCCGCGCAAGCCGCCTCCCCTCGGACGAACACCCGCGACCGATGCCGAAGCCTTCTTCCTCCCGACCCTCCTGCGCCGGGCGCGCCGTCACCCCCCATCCACTATACACGCCGGCAGTACGCACCTCATGATGAAGACGCTCTCCCGCCCGACACCGTAGGGAGCCAAAAAGGTACAGCCGTATCCTACGGCGATGGAGATCCTTGACAGGCGACCGCCTCAGGAAGGTCGCAGTCCCCGGTGCTTCCCCCAGACACAGGAGCCGCCCCGGTGCCGACGCTACATTCACGTCGCTATATCTATGGTCGGGTATTGGCCGCTCGGTCCGGAACGCCACGCCCCGCCGAGGGCGGCTCTACCCCCCCACTCGGAGGAGTGCGGAACGCAAAGAAACGGTGGTATGGATGTGTGAGAGGGGTTGAAGCCCGCCGCCCGGGGTGTGGTTAGTACTTAGGCGGCATCAAGCGTCGGGAAGGGCACTCATCGCAACGCCTAGGGACGAGTACCCACGCCGTGTCCCGCCGGTGCCGGCGCCTCGGGCTCGAAGTCGAGCTCCACGCGGGGGGCGTCTATCCAGAGGCCCTCGAGGTCATAGAACCTCCTTACCGGCTCGAGGAAGACGTGCACTACGACGTCGCCAGCATCGAACAAAACCCACTTGCCGCCGGTGTACCCCTCGATCCCCAGCGGGCGGCTTCCCATCAGTGCGAACCTTTCTTCCAGGTGCTCCACTATGGTCTTGACCCCTCGTTCGGAGTCGGCGCTGCAGATCACTATATAACTGGTCACGTCGGTCAGCTTCTCCACGTGGAGCACGACGACGTCGGACGCCTTCTTCTCCCACGCCGCCTTGGCCAGCAACAGCGCTTTTTCCCGCGGTTCTATGGACGCACCTCCCGGTAGAGATTGTGATCCACGATATACCTTTCGACCGCCCCGGGCACCAGGTACCGTATGGACCTTCCCTCGGAACGCAGCTTCCTGATACGTGTCGACGAAAGGTTCAAACCCACTATGGGGACCGAGATCACCTGCTTCGAGCTCTCATGGGTGTAATACTCGACCCCCCCCTCCCTCTTATCATAGCCAATTCGCCTCTGCAGTGCAAGGGGACAGCACTTTAGGGGGTCGAAGGAGTAGCCGGGCCTGTGGACGACCACGAAGTGGGATGCATGGAACAGGCGCTCCCAGCAGTGCCAGGAGTCGATCGTGCGGAAGAGCTCCGAACCCACGATGAAGTAGAGCTCCTCGCCGGGCATGGCCGAGGCGAGCTCGCCCAGCGTATCGATGGTGTAGGAGGGCCCGCCGCGGCGGAGCTCTAGGTCTGAGACCTCAAAGAGCGGGTTGTCCCGGACGGCGAGCCTCACCATCTCGAGCCTGTGGTCGGCCGAGGCTGCATGAGCCGGGTCCTTGTGCGGAGGCACGAGGGCGGGCACGAACAAGACGCGGTCAAGTCCCAGGGTCTCGGCCACCTCGTGGGCCGCCCTCAGGTGACCGAGGTGTATGGGGTTGAACGTGCCTCCCAGTATTCCCGTCTTACCCATTTTCATTCCAACGCCGCATCGGCACTCCCTCGGCATCGTCCCATCGCGCCCCGACGAAGACCGCACCCGGCGGCGACGCCCACCGCGGCCGGGGCCTCCACCTGCAGCGTGCGAGGCGACGCACCACAGCACCGACACCCCCTGCTCAGCCCCGGGCCCGCGGGTAGCCCTCCACCATCACCTCGTCGCCGAACACCTCCCAGGACACCCCTTCCAGGCGCAGCGCCTCCTCCATGCGCTCGACTCCCAGCGGAGCCGTCATCGGGACGCCGTCCCCGCCGACCAGGAGGGGGGAGAAGAAGAGCACTATCTTGTCCACCACACCGGCCGTCAAGGCGGAGGCAGCCACCCTTCCACCACCCTCGACGAGGAGGGCCGTAATCCCCCTCTCGCCCAGGGCTTCGAGCAGGCCGTGCCACCCCACCCTGCCCTCCGAGTCGGGCTCGAGCTCGAGCACCTCGACGCCCCTTGCGACGAGCTCCCTTTTCCGAGCCGGGTCCGCACCGCGGACGGTCGCCACTATGGGGCCGTTGCCGAGCGAGACCAGGCGCGCCTCGGGCGGGGTGCAGAGAGTGGAGTCCATGACCACTGGTCTCGGCTGCCTCGCGGCGCCCGGCACGCGGGCGTCGAGTCGCGGGTCGTCGGCCAGCACCGTAGCCACTCCGACGAGTACGGCGTCGGCAGCGAGCCGCAGCCTGTGGGCGCGCTCGCGCTGCCGGGGCGATCCGATCCACTTGGAATCGCCGGAGCGTGCGGCTATGCGGCCGTCGAGCGAGGCCGCGAGCTTGAGCGTCACGAAGGGGAGTCCGGTCGTCACGTGCTTGAAGAACTCCTCGTTCGCCCTTACGCACCGGGACTCGAGCACCCCGACCACCACCTCGAGACCGGCGCGGCGGAGGTATTCGACGCCCTTTCCGGCCACGCTGGGGTTGCGGTCGAGGCAACCAACCACGACGCGCCGCACCCCGCTGCTTGCCACGAGCGGAGCGCACGGCGGGGTGCGCTTGCCCTCGTGGCAGCACGGCTCAAGCGTAACGTAGAGCGTGGCCCCCGTCACGTCCTCTCCCCGCCGCTCGGCGTCCCTGAGGGCCTCGACCTCGGCATGGGGCATGCCGGCGCGGCGGTGGTAGCCGCTCCCCAGGATGCGGCCGTCCCTTACCACGAGTGAGCCCACCACTGGGTTGGGAGCCGTCATACCCTTGGCCTTGAGGGCGAGCTCCAGGGCGTGGGCCATGTAGTGTTCGTCGCGTTCCCTCTCGTTCATTGCGGCACCGATCGGTACGGCGCGGCGGTACGACCGCCGCAGGGGATTCGCACGGGGCTCAGTGTAGGGTCTCGTCGCCCGTTGCAAAGAGCGCCTCGACGAACTCCTCGGCCGCAAACGGTCTCAGGTCGCCCAGTCCCTCGCCGACGCCGACGTACTTGACCGGTATGCCCAGCTCGTCAGCTATGGGGACGATTATCCCCCCCTTGGCCGTCCCATCCAGCTTGGTGAGCACGATGCCCGTCACGTCAAGCGCCCCCCCGAACAACTTCGCCTGCTCGAGGGCGTTCTGTCCCGTGGTGGCGTCGAGCACGAGCAGCGTCTCGTGTGGGGCTCCTTCCATGGCCTTGCCTACGACGCGGCGGATCTTCTTGAGCTCCTCCATCAGGTTGGACTTCGTGTGGAGCCTGCCCGCGGTATCGATGATGAGGACGTCGACACCACGCGACTGGGCCGCCTTGACGGCGTCGTATGCCACGCCGGAGGGGTCGGCCCCGTGCTGGCCGCGCAGGAAGTCGGCCCCGACGCGCTGTGCCCAGATCTCGAGCTGCTCCACGGCGGCCGCCCGAAACGTGTCGGCCGCAGCAACCATGACCTTTCTCCCCTCGCCGGCGAACATGTGGGCGATCTTGCCTATGGTCGTGGTCTTGCCCACGCCGTTTACCCCTGCGACCAGGATGACCGTCGGTCGGGTCTTCACTTTGACGGCCCCACCCTCGGCGCGCCTGAGGATGTCGAGCACCTCCTCCTTCAGCGCATCCCTGATCCGGGCCGGATCGCCCAGCCCCTTGCGTGACACCTTCTCCTCCACCCGCTCCCTGAGCTTCATCGTGGTCCCCACCCCCAGGTCGGCCATGACGAGTGCCTCTTCGAACTCCTCCCACAGCTCGTCGTCTATCTCCTTGTGGGCGGCGATGAGCTGCTCGATGCGCCCGAGCAGACCGGCCTGCGTCTTGGCGAGCCCGCGGCGCAGTCGGCCGAGGAACGCCTCCTCGCGCCCGGCCTCGCGAGGGGGCGCTGCGGTGGGGGGAGCCTCGGCTGCCTTGTCGACATCGGCCCCGGTGGGAGCGGCCTCGCGCTCCCCTGCGGGCGTCACAGTCGGGGACGGAGGCTCGGGCTCCGTGGGTGGGGGCTGCTCAGGCACAAGGGGAGCTGCGGCCTCGGGCTCCTCGCAAGGAGCAGCCTGCTCGGGCGGTGCGGCCTCTTCGAGCCGGGGAGCAGAGGGCGTCGACGGGGGCCGCGGCACCACCGATGAGGGGGCCTCTTCCGACGCGGTTTCGGCCTCGGCGGCGGTGGCTTCAGCTTGCTGCACCATCCCGGCCGGGGCCTCTTCCCGCGGCGGCGGGGCCTCGAGCGGGGGCGGTGGAGGCCCGGCCGCAGCCTCCTTCTCCGGTGCGGGGCCCCGCTCGGGCCTAGCTACGGCCTCGAGCAGCAGCGCCACCGCCGCCATCACGACCACGGTGGCCGGCACCACGTATTCGGGGCGCGCGGCGTAGAGCGTCCCGTACCAGGCGGCGCCCGCCCCTATGGCGTGTGCCACCGCTTCCACCAACGACCACAATGCGCTCCAGGATGCGAACACCTCGGCCGACCTCCTAATCGTTGCGCGGGAAGGCGATGCGGAACACGGTTCCGGCACCGGGCCTGCTCCGGACCCTTATGGAACCGCCGTGGCTGTGTACGATCTGCTGTGCGATGGTGAGCCCCAGGCCTACGCCTCCCCTCTTGTTCGAGTAGAAAGGTTTAAATATACTGTGCTGCCCGTCCTTTTCAAGGCCGCAACCGGTATCGGCCACGGTTATGACGAGCCTGGAGGGCCAGGGGCGCGTTGCGACTATGATCCTGCCTCCGGGGGGCGTTGCGTCGCGGGCGTTGAGCAGCAGGTTTACCAGTACCTGGTAGAGATGGTCCGTGTCGGCCACGACGCCCGCTCCCTCGGGGCTCAGCCTCAGCTCCAGGCGGTGGCGGGCGAGCTCCGTGCGAAGGCCTTCGACGGCACGCTCGACGATCCCGTTTACGTCCACCCACTCGGCCTGGGGCCTCTCCGATTTCACGTAGGCGAGAAACTTGCGCACGGTGCCGTCCATGCGCTTTACCTCTTCTTCGATGAACCCGGCAAGTTCGGTAGCCTCGTTGTCATGATGCTCGAGACGCCTCTTAAGCGTCCCGGCCGAGACACGTATCACACCGAGCGGGTTCTTTATCTCGTGTATGATCATGCTAGAGACCTTGCCCAGCGTCGTCAGTCTCTCGTCCATGGCCCGCTCCTCGTAGAGCCACTTGTTCTCGACGCTCACGGCCGTCTGATGTGCGATGGACTCGATGATCTCTCTCTCCTCGCCGCTCAGCGGCAGCCTGTTCTCCCTTTCGCCGAGAGCCAGCAACCCTATGAGGCCGCTCTTGGTCACCATGGGAAACAGGTACCTCACCCCCAGCGCCTCGAGCCTCTCGGCGTCCTGGCGGTCGATGTCCTCTCCGATACGCAGCTCGTCGAGGACCGCCGACACCCCTTCGGTAAGCCTGCCGGCGGCCAGACGCCTTCCACCCAGAAGGACGCGCCCCTCGACCGGGGGGTCGGCGCTGTGGAGCAGGTAGGAGCCCTCCGAATCGCGAAGGAACAGGCACGCGCAGTCAAGACGCGGAAGCTCCCTGAGCTCCCTTACCACAAGGTGCGCCATCTCGTCCACGTCGAACACCTCGGTCCCTATGCGGTGGCTGAGGTCCAGAAACCCCCGCTGCAGGCGCAGCCTGTCGCGGAAGAACGAGCGGTCGATCACGTGCTGTATGCCCCGTCGCAGGGGATCGAAGGCCACGGCGACGATAAGGGTCGACACCACATACACCGTGGGCGAGCTCTCGAACGAGAGGATCCTCTGCATGAGCAGCGTCACCACCCCTACGACCACCAGATAGAGCACCACCACGGCCGCGCTCACCAGTCCGTAGGTGATGCCCTTCTTGATTACGGCGTCGATGTCGAAGAACCTTCTCTTCGTGGCGGCGTAACCGATGAGGAGGGGGAAGATGACGGCGAGGCCGATTGCGAACTCCACGCCCAGGAAGGGGCGCCACATCGTGTAGAGCAGGCTCCACACGATGGGCAGCAGCGCCGCCACGACGAGTGCGAACGCGGCTATCTTGGCCCTCTGTTTGATCACCCCCTCGCGGGCGCTCCGGTAGGAGCGGTAGAGGAGAACGAGATCGAAGACGAAGACGAGGCTCATGAAAAGGATGGAGGCTTTGGACAGCGCTATGGAGACGGGGGCGTCGTTCTCGTAGACGTATCTCAGCACGATGAGGGCGAGCGCCGGCAGGTAGGGAAGATAGCACACCCAGTGATGGCGCTCGACGAAGCGGCTCTCCTCGGGAAAGAGCAGGAACAGGTGAACCGAGAGCGCCCCGAACAGCGGGTAGATGAGCCACAGCCAGGAGAAGGTATGGGTGGTGCTGGCATCGAACATCGTCAGGTAGGAAAGGGCCACGAGCAGCATCATGAGGAAATTGATCAGGGTGGCCTTGGTGGGGCGGGCATAGTAGACGAGGCTTCCGATGGCTACGAACAGAAGGCCCAGCGCGAAGGGGAAGAAGAAGGCGAGCAGCAGGTCGCCGGCAGTAAACAGCCTGGAGGTGACGAAGAAATCGAGCTTCTCGCCGCCGCGGAGGACGGTGATGCGGACGCGCCCCTTGGAGGCGTTCTCGTCAAAGAGGCGCTTGAACTCGTCGGCCCCTCGGACGGGGGTGCCTTCGACGGCCGTGATCACGTCATAGAGCCTCGGGGCGTCGCCGCCCTCCGACCAGCCGGCGGGCTGGTAGAGGGAGACGACGAGGTTCTTGTAGTAGAAGAGCCCCGGGAAGGGCTTGCCCACCAGCTCGATGGCGTTTCTCAACGCGAGCAGCCCCACGGCCACGGCGAGCACGATGAGGGGGATCGTGATGACGGGCACGAGTTGCTCGGCGTATTGTTCCTTCAGCGACACTGCCTGTCCGCCCGATGGAGGCAAGGTTGATCGAGGACGACGGCTATGAACCCCACCTAGGTAATATATCACAGCTCATATTCATAGCAAGTTCAACAGGTTACGAGCGCGCCGCAGCCGCCCGCGCCACCCCGCCGGGCTCCCTTTCGAGGGCGCGGCGTTTTGTGTATAGTAATTCCACCATGTCGACACCGTTCGCCCACCTCCACCTCCACTCACAGTACTCGCTCCTGGACGGCGCTATCAAGTTCGATTCACTGTTCGAGAAGGCTCGCAGGCTGGGGATCGAGGCCGTGGCTCTCACCGACCATGGGAACCTGTTCGGGGCCGTCGAGTTCTACCGCCACGCCAAGGAGGCTGGCGTAAAGCCCATCATCGGTTGCGAGCTCTACGTGACCGACCGCAGCCGCCACGACCGCAGCCCCGACCAGCGCACCTACCACTTGACGGTGCTCGCCATGGACGAGGTGGGCTACAGGAACCTTTCGCGCCTGGTCACGAGGGCGTACTTCGAAGGGTTCTACCGCCGCCCGCGCGTGGACCACGAGCTGCTCTTCTCCCACGCCGAGGGGCTCATCGTACTGAGCGGTTGTCTCAGCGGCGAGCTGTGCTCGCGCCTTCTCGAGGGCGACATGCCGGGGGCGCTGAGGACGGCCTCCCTCTACAGGGAGGCCTTCGGCGACCGCTACTACCTGGAGATACAGGCCACCCGACTCAAGGAGCAGCAGGAAGCCAACTCCCGCCTGCTCGCCATGGGCGAGAGGCTGGGTATTCCCGTCGTGGCGACGAACGATTGCCACTACCTGGAGCGCGAAGACGCAAAGCCCCACGACATACTGCTCTGCATCCAGACCGGCGCCTCGCTCGACGATCCCAAGAGGCTGCGGTTCCAGGGCGAGGAGTTCTATCTCAAGTCGCGCGAGGAGATGCTGGATGCGCTGGACGGCATAGAGGAGCCCCTTGCCCTCACGGCCGAGGTAGCCGAGCGCTGCTCGTTCGAGTTCAGGAACGAGGGCTACAAGATGCCCCGCTTCGAGGTGCCCGGCGACGAGACGCTGGACGACCTCATGGCCCGCCTTGCCCACGAGGGACTCGAACGACGCATAGCCGAGGGCAGCGTCGAGGCCGCGCGCAGGGCCGAGTACGAGGAGCGGCTCGAGCGCGAGATAGAGGTCATACGCAAGATGGGGTTCTCGGGCTATTTCCTCGTCGTGGCCGACTTCATAAACCACGCCAAGAGCCGGGGCATCCCCGTCGGTCCCGGCCGGGGCAGCGCCGCAGGAAGCCTGGTGGCCTATTCACTTGGTATCACCGACGTCGATCCCATCCCCTACCGGCTGCTGTTCGAGCGCTTCCTCAACCCCGAGCGTGTGACCATGCCCGACATCGACGTCGACATCTGCGGCGAGCGCAGGGACGAGATCATAAGGTACGTGACCGAGAAGTACGGCGCTCAGAACGTGGCCCAGATAGGAACGTTCGGCACCATGTCGGCCAAGGCCTGCGTCAAGGACGTGGGGCGGGTGCTGGGCATACCCTACGCCGAGGTTGACAGGCTCACGAAGACCATCCCTTCGTTCCGCGGCAAAGTCAAAAGCATCGAGGAGTGCCTGAAGGAGGCCCCGCAGTTCGTCGAGCTCATAAAGAACAACGAGCGGCTGGCCGAGCTTGTCGAGATGGCCCGGCCGCTCGAGAACATGGTGCGCCACTCCTCCACCCACGCGGCCGGAATAGTGATATCGAACGAGCCGCTAATGGACTACATACCGCTCTACAAGGGTCAGAAGAACGAGGTCGTAACCCAGTACGACATGAACAGCATCGAGTACCTGGGCTACGTGAAGTTCGATTTTCTCGGCCTCAAGACGCTTACGGTGATCGACCGCACGCTCGACTTCATAAGGGAGCAGGCGGGCGAAGCGCCCGACCTCTCGCGCCTTCCGCTCGACGATTCGCAGGTCTACGAGCTGCTCTCGCAGGGCAGGACGAAGGGCGTCTTCCAGGTGGAGTCGGCCGGCATGGTGGAGTTGCTCACCCGCCTCCAGCCCACGAAGTTCGAGGACCTGGTGGCCGTGCTAGCCCTCTACCGGCCGGGGCCGCTCGACAGCGGCATGGTGGACGACTTCATCGCCCGAAAGCACGGCAGGAAGAGGGTCACCTACCCGCTGCCGGAGCTCAAGGATATACTGGCCGAGACCTACGGCCTGTTCGTCTACCAGGAGCAGATAATGAACGCCGCCTGTGTGGTGGCAGGCTACACGGTGGGCGAGGCCGACCTGCTGCGGCGGGCCATGGGCAAGAAGAAGCCCGAAGAGATGAAGGCGCAGCGCGACCGCTTCATCGAGGGAGCCGTAAAGAGGAACATCCCCAAGAAAAAGGCCACCTCACTCTTCAACACGATGGAGAAGTTCGCCCAGTACTCGTTCAACAAGAGCCACAGCACGGCCTACGCGCTCATCACCTACCAGACGGCCTACCTCAAGGCCCACTACCCGTGCGAGTTCATGGCCGCCCTCATGTCGGTGGAATCGGGCAACACCGACAAGGTGATCGAGGGCATCGCCGAGTGCAGGGAGCTGGGCATACAAGTGCTGCCGCCCGACGTGAACGAGAGTCTCGCCGGCTTCACCCCCCTCGGAGGGAAGATAAGGTTCGGGCTGGCCGCAATAAAGAACATAGGGACGAGCACGGTCGAATCCATCATCCGGGCCAAGCGCGAGGGAGGCCGATTCGTCGACATATTCGATTTTTGCCGGCGCGTCGACGGCAAGAACCTAAACAAGCGAAGCCTCGAGAACCTGATAAAGAGCGGCGCATTCGACTCGCTCGGCCACGGCCGCGCCCCTCTCATGGAGGCGCTCCCCGGGCTGCTCTCCTACGTCGCCTCGGCCCACCGGGGTGCGGGCACTCAGCAGAACGCCCTCTTCGAGATGGAGGCCGACCCCACCCCCCTGCCGCTGCCCGATGTCGAGGAGTGGGGCGAGGCGAAGCTGCTCGAGGGGGAGATGGAGGCGCTCGGCTTCTACGTCTCCAGCCACCCGCTGGCCAAGTACGCAGACGACATCGCACGCCTCACCACGGCAGACAGCGAGTCCATAGGCGGCCTCGGCGACCGCGAGCGCGTCGTCATAGCCGGCGTTCCCCGCTCGAGCAAGATAAGGAGCACGAAGAACTCCGACATCTACGGCAACATCGTGCTCGAGGACACTAAGGGATCGATCGAGGTCGTGGCGTTCGGCGACGTGCTGCGGCCCGTACTGCCCACGCTCGAGAAGAAGATCGAGCCCATCGTGGTAAGCGGTGTCGTCGAAGGAAGCGACGAGCGCATCAAGGTGCGGGCGTCCAAGATGGTGCCGCTCAGAGAGGTGAAGGCGTCGTTTGTGCTGAACATCGACCTCACCCGCCTCGAGCCGGCCCCGGATACGCTCGACGCCATCGCGGCCGTGCTGGCACGCTATCCCGGCGAAAGGCCGGTCTTCATACACATGGTCTCGGCCGCAGCAGGAGAGAAGGTAGTGATCGAAGCGGGATCGCTGCGCATCGAACCCGACGACGAGATGGTGGCCGAGCTGCGCCGGATCGTAGGTGGCAAGGGCCAGGTGTGGCTGAGCCCCGCCATGCGCTAGCGGGAGCGTCAAGACTGCGGCGGGAAGAGGGTGCCGATGAGATCCCTCAGCCGCTCTGGCTCACCCGTTACGACGAACACCTCCTGAACGGACGAGCCGCTCTGCGCGATGAGCTTGGCTCCGGCTATGGTCGCATACTGGAAGCGGACGTACAATCTCTCGCCCACGCCCTTGCCCACCTTGATCTCACCCGGTATGACGGCTTCGACGTAGTCCAAAGGCTCGAGCTCGTCGACCAGGAAACGCCTGAGCCCCTTTATCATCCCGTGCTGGCGCTTTATCTTCCCCTTCCTGTGTCGCATGTGCCGTCTCCGCCGTCCATGTAGCGCCCGAACGGCGCGGTATTCCCGAACCACTCTCGACCGGCCGGCCTATAAAATAGTACCCTCTACAGGCGAAGGTCTGGAACACTCCACCCGATTACGCCGTCCCCCCGTGCGCGCATGCGGTGGCGGGGAACCGCCCCCTTCGCAAAGCCCCGGGTGCGGCGATGCCCTGTAAAGAGGGGATACGACGACCCTCCGCCTCCATCTTGGCCGAAACCGGCACCTCCCTCGGCACAGCTTCCCACGACGGTAGAAAGGGGGAACCCCCGGTCCGGGATGAGTTGGGGCTAAGACGAGGATCTTGAGGCACAGGGCAAGCTCGTTCGCAACGGCCGGAGCGCCTCCTCCCGCCGCGTAAAAAGGGGCGTGTATGTGAGCAGACGCGTAGCAGGAAGAGACCCTGATACACCGCGCCGGCCGACGTGGTTGCAGAGATGGCGGGTCCCGAAAGGGGCTTGCGCGCCTTGCAGCGAATAGGGAGGGATACCAACCCCACCACCTTTCCCCATTCCGGCACGAGACCCCGAGTCACGCTACGACCGAAGAACACAGGCCATCCGACCGCACCACACCGCAGCCGGTGTCTCACCCCCCACACCCAAGGCACCGAGGGGTTCGGACCCCCCCCCCGCGTAATCGAGTGGGCCGCGCGGGGGCCCCTTACTTACTACGGTTGCGTTGTGTTATATTAGGTGACGCCATGGATGGATGTATATTCTGTAATATAGCACGCTCCGAGACGGAGGCGCACATCGTCTACGAGGATCCCAACTGCGTTGCATTCCTCGACATAAACCCCCTCTTCCCCGGCCACTGCCTGCTCATCCCGCGGCGCCACTACCAGACGCTTCCCGACCTGCCCAACACGGAGATCGCCCGCCTTTTCAGCCGCGCCAAACTCCTTTGCAGGGCCGTCGAAGAGGCCATGGGCGCCGAGGGCACGTTCGTCGCGATGAACAACAAGGTGAGTCAGGCCATCCCCCGCCTCCACGTACACATCGTGCCCAGGCGGAGGAAGGACGGCTTGAGGGGATTCTTCTGGCCCAAGCACCCCTACGAGAGCGAGGCCCATATGAAGGAGACCGCCGCGAAGATACGCCGCAGCTTAAAGAAGCTCGCGGCAGGACGAAGAGGCAAGCGATGAAGGCGTCTTCGGCACACGAGGCGGACCCCCCGCCGGCGGCCGGGTTGAAACTCCGAGCCGCATGTGTTATTAGAAGGTAGAAGCCAGAGTTACGGCGTTTCTTCGCTAGCACGACAGGGGACCTCGAAGAAGCCGACAGTGAGCCTACAAACACGCCGGCAGGCCTCGGGCGGATAGGTCGCAAACCGCCCGAAGACCGGAGCAAGCTCTTTTTGCACCCGCGGCGTCGGCAGCCTTCGACGCCCCCGCAGCCAGCCGGGAATACGCCCACACCCAATGGAAGCATGACGCAGAGCTATCTCGACAGGGTCAAAGCGGCCATCAACGAGATAAAGAAGGCCAACAGCGAGCCCGAGCTGTACAAGAACGTAGTCGAAGTGCTGCTCAGCGAGTTCGACTTCGAGCGCGCCGCCGTAAGGCGGGTGGACTGGGAGAGGGGGATACTGTCGCTGATATGCCACCTGGGGTTCACCAGACGGATGCCTGCCTTCGAGATACCCCTGTCGAACGATCCCGGCGGAGCCGTCAACATCGCCGTCACGTCCGGCCGCGCCGCCCTTGCCCACCCGGACGGCGGGGCCAAGGTGGACCTCGACTTCGCCGTGCGCAATCCCGAGATGGGCGCCGACTCGTTCGCCGTCGTCCCCATGAAGTCGAACGAGGTCGTACGTGCCCTGCTTTTCATCGACCGCGGCAAGAACGGGGGCCCGCTGAGCGGAGAAGACCTCGAGCTGCTCGAGCTTATGGCGGAGATGACGTCGGCTCTGCTCGAGGGGCTGGTGGATTACGACAAGCTGGACACTGCGCTCATACGCGACGATCTCACGCTGCTGTTCAACCGGAACTACGTAATAAGGCGTCTGGGCGAGGAGTTCGAGCGGTCCAAGCGCTACGGGCAGCCCCTTTCCATTTGCATGTTCGACATAGACGACTTCAAGCGTATAAACGACTCCTACGGCCACATGTTCGGCGACGAGGTGCTCAGGAACCTGAGCCGCGTGGCGAGCGACATAGTGCGCAGCCTCGACGTGCTGGCACGCTACGGGGGGGAGGAGTTCATGGTGTTGTTCCCTCATACGGTTCTCGAGAGCGCCGTGATAGCCGTTGAACGCCTGAGGCACGCCCTTGAGGATACGGAGTTCAATATAGGCGGAATCAAGGTTAACGTAACGGCCACGTTCGGCGTTTCGAGCTACCCGCCGGTCAAGACCTGCAGAGCGGACGAGCTGCTGCACTACGCCGACATGGCCCTCTACGAGGGCAAGCGCAAGTACAACAAGAACTGCTCCGTCATCTATACGGGCAAGGGGTTCCGAAGGGTAGAAGTCGAGGGTGCCGCAGTCTCGGAACTCCCCTGAAGGCGGCCTCTCTTGCCCCTTGCGCCGGGGGTCGCCGAAACGCCGTCACCCCTCTCGTCCCGGCTCCGCCGCCATCCCCGTTTCAAAGCACATCGCCGCCCGCGTCGGTCTCCACCGGCGCGTGCGCCGGACCCCTGGAGGGAATGCCCTCACAACGTCAAGTGGTGAGGCCGCAGGCGGCGGCTTGGACCGCACCCATCGCCCCCGGACACTTCAGCCTCCGAATGTGCAACACCAAAAGCACACGCGGGCACAATTCCTCCCGCAGGGGGAGCGGACGAAGGAGCCCGGAGTGCTTGGACGGCAGACGCGCTGAGCACCCCATAGAGGCAGGGGCAACAAACCGAGCGCAACCGGCCGGCGTTTTCCATATCGCTGCACCGGTGTCACATGAAACGCACACGCGGAAAGAGAGAGGTCCGATGTCAGGGCGGGCAAAACCACCCTCCTGCACCGGCCGGGCCGCCACCGCCCACGGGATGGCGAGGGGGGGCGAGGAGCTTTTCCCCCTTGCGCCGGCCGGCCTACCAAGCACAGGAGGAAAGGGCCGCCTACAGGCCAGGGAGGCAGGCCATTGCCGCTTCGCACCGCAGCCCTCCCCTCGCACCGCAGCCGTCCGGCGCTACAAGACGGCGCTCGGGAGTAAGAGCCGCATGGGAATTAGCAGAGTGTACCGATTTGCTTAGAAACGCCTATCCAGCAGCGTTCCGTCGGGACAGCGGCCGCACCGCCTTTCCGCTCAATCCGGGGGGAAGTGAGTCTCAGGAGCTCTTCTCAGCCTTGCGCGAGGCGCCCTCTCGCTGGCAGTCGCGGCAGACGCCGTTTATGATGAGGCTATAGCCGAGCACGCGGTAGTCCGTCTTGTCTTCCAGATTGAGGTGACTCAGGGTCTCGTCGTAGAGGTCCTCTATCTTGCGGCACACCACGCAGACGAGGTGTGTATGGGGGGTGAGGTTGGCGTCGTAGCGGGCCGCGTGGCTCAGCGTGTTTCCCACCGTGGAGACAAGGCCCAACTTGTCGAACGTCTCGAGTGTCCTGTAGATGGTTGTAAGCGATACGTTGGGGTAGTAGCTCTTGATCTTACGGTATATGGCCTCGGCGCTGGGGTGCTCATCCGTGCACACGAGCTCGCGGTATATGGCTATGCGCTGCGGAGTGATCTTCATCCCGTGCGCCTTGCACCTAGAGATGAACCACTCTATCTTCTCCTCCACGTAATCGTGCCTTTCGTGCGCTTCGTTGACTCCCATCACGCGATACCTCTCTTTGACGGGCGGACACCGAGGCTCCCACCCGCCAAGGCCCAACGACTCATCTTATATTCTACCACCTGGACGAGACAATGAAAACCAAATCGCAGTATTTTGCAAGCGCCGCCCGCACCCGCACACGGCCGCTCCTCGCCTCACCTGACCCGTCCTCCCTCCACAGCGCGCGCCCCGGAAAAGACACCCAAAAGGCCGACCAGCCTACGCCCACCCGCCGGCTCTAGGCACGGGCATGCGGCATCCAGTAGCACCCCCCGACCTCACTCCCCCTCGCCACCCCCTCGGGACCACACCCCTCCGCAACGGAAGCCGTCGTACGGCGCCCACTCCACTCTCCCCCACCATGGCAGACGCACCCGTCCCACCTCAGAGAGACCTGTCCGTCACGGCGCCCTCGGATGCCGACGACACCAAGCGGGCATACTTGGCCAGCACCCCGCGTCGCACACGGGGCTCGGGTGGGCGCCACGCAGCAAGACGGCGGCGCAGCTCTTCCTCGGGAACCTCGAGGTTGATCTCTCTCTTCCTCGCGTCTATGGTGATGCGGTCGCCGTTCTCCACCACCGCCAGCAACCCCCCTTCCATGGCCTCCGGTGTCATGTGACCCGCGACGAAGCCGTGTGTGCCCCCCGAGAACCTGCCGTCGGTGATGAGCGCTACATCCCCACCGAGCCCCCTGCCCATCACGGCAGACGTGGGGGCGAGCATCTCACGCATCCCCGGCCCGCCCTTGGGTCCTTCGTAGCGAATCACTATCACGTGTCCCTTGCGCACTCGGCCGTCGAGGATGGCCTTGAGCGAGTCCTCCTCGGAGTCGAACACTATGGCCTCGCCGGTGAACGAATAGCCCTCCTTGCCCGTTATCTTCGCCACTGCCCCTCGGCTAGCGAGGTTGCCGTAGAGAACCACGATGTGGCTGTCTTCCTTGATCGGGTCGTCGAGCGGGCGCACGATGCGCTGCCCCTCTGGGTAGGAAGGCGCCCCGCTCAGGTTCTCGGCCACCGTCCTGCCCGTGACCGTAAGGCAATCGCCATGGAGAAGGCCCGCGTCGAGCAGCATCTTCATCAGCGGCACCAGCCCCCCGATGCGGCACAGCTCGGCCATCATGTAGGCACCGCTCGGGCGCAGGTCGGCCAGCACCGGGGTGCGGGCCCCGATGCGCGAGAAATCGTCCAGCGTGAGCTCCACTTCGGCGGCGTCGGCCATAGCCAGCAGGTGGAGTACCGCGTTCGTCGAGCCTCCGAGCGCGATCACCACTGTAATGGCGTTCTCGAACGCCTCCTTCGTCATTATGTCGCGTGGAGTGATGCCCCGCTTGAGCAGCTCGAGCACCTGTGCACCCGCGGCACGGCAGTCACCCACCTTCTCCGGGGAGACGGCCAGCTGGGCAGAGCTGTTGGGCAGGCTCATCCCTAGGGCCTCTATGGCCGAGGCCATCGTGTTGGCCGTGTACATGCCGCCGCAGGAGCCCGGCCCCGGTATGGCGCGGCTCTCGATCTCCTTGAGCTCCTCGTCCGATATCTTCCTGCTCGCGTGTTCACCCACGGCCTCGAACACCGAGACGACGTCTACGGGCCTTCCGCAAAACTCGCCGGGCAGTATGCTGCCGCCGTAGACGAACACCGAGGGCCGGTTCAACCTAGCCATGGCCATCAGGCAACCGGGCATGTTCTTATCGCACCCGCCGATCGCCACCAGGCCGTCGAACCCCTCGGCCCCGCAGACGGTCTCGATGGAGTCGGCGATCACCTCCCGCGAGACGAGGGAATAGCGCATGCCGGGCGTGCCCATGGAAATGCCGTCCGAGACGGTTATGGTGCCGAATATGATAGACTTGCCGCCGGACTCGTCGACACCGCGGCCGGCCTCGAGGGCAAGCTTGTCGATGTGCATGTTGCACGGCGTTACCATGCTCCAGGTGGAGGCGATCCCCACGACGGGCTTGGAGAAATCCTCGTCCTTGAAGCCGACCGCGCGGAGCATGGAGCGGTTGGGCGCTCTGTCGACGCCCTCGACGACAAGGGAGGAGTGGCGTCGGGATGATTTGGGAAAGGGGGAAGACGGGCCACTCATCGGCTGTCACCTCGCAAAGCGGATGTGGAATTAGTTAATTATCTCCTACGATTGCCCAAAGTCAACACCGCCCCCTACGCCCGGTGGGCCGCTGTTGCCCACGTATGGGCCTCGTGTTATAATGAGATAGTTAGCACTCCTTAGGAGGGGTAGCCATGTCCATATTCGACCCTCTCTACAGACAGAAGAACGTAAGCGGCCAGATCGCAAGAACCCTCTTCAGTATCGGCCAGGCCATAAAACACATGCTCTGGGAGAAGGGGAAGGTGGAACAGCTCACCCCGGCACAGATACAGGTGCTGCTCTATCTCAAATACACCCGTAGCGACGTCGCCACGGTAAACGCCGTAGCGCGCTACCTGGCGTGCACTCCCGCCACCGTGAGCGGCATCCTGGACGTCTTGCAGAGCAAGGGACTGGTGATGAGGACGAAGAAGATGGACGACAGGCGCAAGGTGCTGCTCAAACTCACCCCCAAGGGCGAGAGGGCGGTCACCTTGGTGCAGGACGTGGGTTATGAGATAGAGGAGCTGGTAAGTGAACTGTCCCCCGAGGAGCAGGAGCTGCTCGAGAGCCTGCTGGTGAAGATCACCCAGAGACTGGTCGATAAGGGAATGATCGTGCCGTCGGACATCTGCGCCAACTGCTGTTTCTTCCGCCAAGACAAGCAACCCGGCAACAAGCCCCACTACTGCGAGTTCCTCAACATCTTCCTCAGCGAAGGGGAAATCTACAAAGAGTGCCCCGACTTCAGAACCTCCTACAACTAGTGGTGCCGCCCGGCGGAATGGCATGAGGGGTTGAAAAAGGGACGGCGTTCTGATATTATTTAGGATACCTAATAGTCAATGCGTCAACCGCCTGCACACTATCGGCGGGGAGACGGTGTGAACAAGAACATCAAGACCATGTGGAAGCTGAAAACCTATTCGGAAGAGCTGGATATTGAGGGTGGGGCCGTGACGAGTACGCCGTCGGACGACGACCTGGCAATCGACTCCCCGGTGGCGGGTGACGCCGAAGAGCCGGCCGAGAGTCTCGCCGGGACCGAGACGGCGGGCGAAGAAGGCGACGAGAAGGAAGGCTGGTCACCCAGCGAAGAGTTCCGCCTTCTCTATTCGTACTACAGGGCGATGGCGCATGAACGGCTCCTTACGGCCGCCGAAGAGGTTCGCATCTCCACACTGTTCCGCCACTACGAAAGGAGCGCCCGCCGACTGGAAGGGCTGCTGCTCACCACAACAAACGGCACAGGCGACGCAGCGGCGGCGGCCACCTCAAAGAAGCGGAAAGCGGCCCTACGGAAAGTAGCGGCCCTTTGCAGGCGCAACGCCAAGAGGCTGAAGAGCAGGTTCACCCAGTCCAACCTCCGCCTGGTGGTCAGCATCGCCAAGCGCTACGTGGGCCGGGGGCTTCCGCTTACCGACCTCATCCAGGAGGGCAATATCGGGCTCATGCGGGCCGTCGAGAGGTACGACCCGACACGCGGGTTCAAGTTCTCGACCTACGCCTCCTGGTGGATACACCAGGCCATATCGCGCGCCCTGTTCGACCAGACGCGCACGATCAGGGTACCCGTATACGTTCTCGAGCAGGCAAACAAGGTACACCGCATATACGCCGCCATGCAGAGGAAGAGCGGCGTGAAGCCCCTTCCCGAAGAGGTGGCCCGTGTGACGGGCCTTACCGTCGAGGGCGTACGGCAGATACTGCTCAACACGGGCGACGTCCTCTACCTGGACTCCCCCGTCGGCGAGGCCGACTCATCCGGGGACGGCACCCAGCGGACGCTGCTCGACCTGCTCGCCGACGAGAACTCCCCTTCGCCCGAAAGCGCAATCGAGTCCCGCACGCTGGCGCCCAAGATACGCGAGGCCCTCTCGACGCTCTCGCCCAAGGAGGAAGAAATCATAAAGATGCGCTTCGGCATCGACCAGGAGAGCCCGTCGACTCTTGACGAGATCGGAAAGATGTTCGGCCTCACGAGGGAAAGGATACGACAGATAGAGAAGGGGGCGCTGAGGAAGCTCTCGCGCTCGAAGATAAGCACTGCACTAAAGAGCTTTTGCTGACGGCCGTGGGAGGCGGCGACCCGCCCAGGGGGGCGGGGTTGCTTCTCCACGACCGTATCCAACGGCACGGCCAGCCGACACCTTCCGAAGACCCCTTCACAGACGACACCAACCACCCACCTCCTTGGCTCGAGGGGGGGCGGGGTACGGGTCCTCGCCCCCCACTCATCACGGCCGCACGGGCTGTGGTAGAATATAACCCCCATGAGAACGATGGTCGAAGGATGGGTACACATGCCCGGCATACATTGCGGCTCGGCGGCCATAAGGAACGTGATGCGGTTCTACGGCTACGACTTCTCGGAGGAGATGTGTTTCGGGCTGGGCAGCGGCATGGGGTTCTACTACACCGTGGCGTCCGACCAGAGCCCCACGCGTCTCATCTTCGCGCGCGGTCCCCTCATGGAGTGCAACTTCTTCCGCGCCTTCTCCATCCAGAAGGAGTGGAAGCAGGACGACGACGCCGACCGCGCCCTCGAGACACTAAAGGAATGGATAAGGAAGGGAGTCCCCTGTCTCGTCCAGACCGACATTTACTACATGAGGTACTACGGCTCGAGCACCCATTTTCCGGGCCACGTCGTCGTCGTCTGGGGATATGACGACGACGAGCGGGTGGTCTACCTCTCGGACACGGCCTTCTCCGAGCTTCAGCGCCTGGACTACGACGACTTCAAGAAGGCCCGCACCGCGGCCGAGACGCGGTTCGTCCTTCGCAACAACTGGTTCGAGGTAGATCTCACCAAGCCGCTTCCACCGCTGGAGCGCGCCGTGCCGCGGGCGATACGGACGAACGCCCTCATGATGGTCGAGGGCCGCAGCAGCGCCCGCGGGGTGTCGAGCGTGGACCAGATACGGCGCTGGGCACTGGACCTGCCCCGATGGAAGGAGGCTCACGACTGGCGCTGGTGCGCACGCTTCGGCTACCAGGTGCTGGCCCGCCGCGGGGTGGACGGAGCGGGGTTCAGGGCGATGTACGCCTCGTTCCTGAGAGAGGCCGAGGAGCTGATCCCCAAGCTGAAACCCCTTAGGCTGGCGGCCCGGATGGAGGAGATAGCCGCCCTGTGGCGCGAAGCGGCTGCGGTGCTCAAGGACATAAGCGAGCTCGACCAGCCCAGCGACGACAGGCTGGCCGAGGCCGCCCGGATAGCGGACGAGCTGTGGCGACGCGAGAGCGCCTACTACGGCGCCGTGCTCGACCAGGTGGCCCGCGCCTGAGTCCCCACGCCGGAGCGCAGGGACGGCAGGCAAGGGACCGCACCCCCGGCCGAGGGAGACGAGGAGGCGTTCATATGGGTGGACCGGCCACCTTGTTGTTGCTTTTCGACATCGACGGCACCCTGTTGCAGAGCGGGCGCGCCGCGACGAGGGCCATAAACGCCGTATTCCGCAGGCGCTATGCGGTGGAGAACGCCATGGACGGTGTGGCCGCGGCGGGCAGGACCGACCCGGCCATACTGCGCGACATGTTCCTGCACAACCTAGGCACAGAATACACCCCCAACGAGGCGGCCTCGGTGTTCGAGGAGTACGTCGCAGAGCTCGAGCGCGAGCTTGCTCGCGAGCGGTCGCTGCGGGTGTTGCCGGGGGTGGAGAGGCTGCTCCAGGGGCTGGCCGCGTCGCCGGGCGTCGTGCTCGGGCTCGCCACGGGCAACGTCGAGCCCGGGGCCTGGGTGAAGCTGCGCGCCGCGGGCCTGGACGGCTACTTCCGCTTCGGCGGCTTCGGCTCCGATTGTCCCGTGAGGAGCGGCCTCGTGAGGACGGCCATACGCAGAGCCGCAGAGCGGCTTGAGGGGTCGGGCCGCACCATAACACGCGTCGTCGTCGTGGGAGACACCATCCACGACATCATGCACGCACGCGCCGCCGGGGCCGAAGTGGCAGCCGTCGCCACAGGCGTGCACAGTGCCGAGGAGCTCGCCCGTTGCGGGCCCGACCACCTGTTCCCCGACCTCTCCGATACGGAGGCCGTCGTCAAGGCGCTGCGCATCCCGGACTCCGGCGGAGACGGCGCCCCCTACACGACCCGTCTCAAAACCGAGACCAGCCGCTCGTAGTCGTCCTTGAACACGCGGGAGAGGCTTTTCCCCATGCGCACGATGTAGTCGCGGTCCTCGGCCCTCGCCCTCTGGACGTAGCGCAGCACCGCCACGAGCAGGTCGTCGACGGCGGGCGAGGGGAACGACACGACGGCTCTCAGTACGAAGTCTTCGGCACCCAGGGCGGCCGCTTCCTCTTCCGAGCACGGCGTCACGAAGGAGTGGATGGGCGGCGGCAGTGGAGGGAGCCAGTAGCGTATGGAGCCGCCCTCGCGGTGGGCGAATGCGAGCGCCTGGAACTCGGTGGCGAGGATCTCGAATATCTGCGGCTGTTCGCGCCGCAGCTCCTCGAGAGGCATCCCCATGGCCTCGGCCCTGCGTCCCGGGTCGCGGCTGCGGGTGGAGATGTCGACCACAACACCGTAGACGACGGGTTCCTCGCTGGTCTTGACGAAGCTGCCCAGCGG
This sequence comes from uncultured Spirochaetia bacterium, assembly GCA_964639895.1. Taxonomy (GTDB): domain Bacteria; phylum Desulfobacterota_D; class UBA1144; order Nemesobacterales; family JADFKM01; genus CAZXEJ01. The sequence continues at coordinate 46,073 of CAZXEJ010000016.1, forward strand.
GGGGGACACGCCCACCTCCGGGGTGCGCGCCAGGAAGAGGCGCGTGCTCGACTCTATGACCTCGCCCACGTAGTCGCCATCCCTCATACGGCGGGTCTCCTCTTTGATACGGCCTTCCGGGAGAACGCAACCTTGAGGCCGTTCTTGACCAGCGCCTCGCGAAGGAGGGTGAAGAACTGCTCCCTGTCGGCCGCCCTCACGACCGCCCGCTCGTGGGCCTCCCTGAGAGCCACCGGATAGCCCCCGCCCTTGCGTGCCTGGTCGAGGACGACCGCGTGTACGAGGTCCACCATTGAGGAGTCGTCGGCCACCCAGCGGGGCACCTCCACCCTGGCAACCTCCCAGCCGTTGTTGACGTAGAAGAAGCATACTTCGTGCCCGCCGTAGAGAGAAAGCACCTTGGACGAGCTGGCGAAGAGCTGCGACCTCTCGCCCGGCGCCAGCAGCCGCCCGAACAGCGCCCGGTCGGCAACCCCCTCGACGGGGTCACACGGCAGGCCGTCGCACTGCGCATAGGGACAGCGGGAGCAGACGCTCACGGTCTCGGGACACAGCGCCACGCGGAGCATGTTGACGACGTCACCGCTTGCCGGATAGCTGATGTAGCCCGCCACCGGCAGGGCGGCCTCCTTGAAGCCGTCCAAGAGGCGGCGCACACGCTCAACCGTCTCGAGGCGGAAATCCTGCGGGGCGGCTTCGAGCGTCCATAGGATGAGCGTGCCGTCCGAGAGCGCCACCACCGGCCCCCCCTCGGGGGAGCGCCTCTCGAGCCCCAGGCGCAGCAACTCGTCGAACTCGACGAGCGTCCTCTTGACCGCCACCACCTCGGGCCCGGCGGTGACGCGCTTGCCGTCCCACACCACCGTGCGGTCCTCCTCCTCGTAGAAGAAGAGCGGCATCGAGGCGAGCTTCGCCGCCGAGCGCTCACCGTAGCGGAGTACGACGGAGCCCACGTTTATGAGAAAGCAGGGGAACGACTCGTGCCTGTCGGGCAGTATCTGAGAGCCGTCGGTGGCGACCACCGTATAGGCGGGGGGGCGTTCCGGAGGAGGGGCGACCGATGCCGCATCACCCAGCGGTGTGGCCACGAGCCACGACGTCTTGCTCGCACCCACCTTCTCGGCCAGCGCCTCCCACGAGGCGCCCCTCGAGCGGAGCTCGTGCTCGGCCCTCTCGAGGCGGCGTACGAACTCGCGGGCAAGATCCCGCTGCTCCCTAGCCATCCTGTCGATCTGGGGCTTGAGAGAGGCTAGATCGAGCATACAAGGTGAATGGTAACACGCCCCGGCCGTACAGACAAGGCGCCCAGACGGTGCCCACGCCCGAAGCCTCACCGGGGGGTGTACCGGCCGCCGCGGCCGACGTCATACGAAGACGAAACGGGGCTGAGACACCTCCGCACCCCGTTACGAATGCGCGGGGCCGCCCTGCCCGGCTCCAAACCGGGGGGGCGTCCCCGCGACATCGCTTCGCCTTGGAGTGGATCGAGCCGCTCGACGGCCTCGGCGGGATCAGAACTCACCCATTCCGGGCGGCATACCGCTGGCGGCGGGCTGCTCCTTCTTCGGCTTCTCGGCCACCAGCGCCTCGGTGGTGAGCAACAGCCCCGCCACGCTGGAAGCGTTCTGCAGAGCCGAACGGGTCACCTTGGTCGGATCGACTATACCGGCCTCAACGAGGTCGCAGTACCTGAGGCTTGCGGCGTCGAAGCCGAACGCTCCCGAGCCCTCCTTGACCTTCTCGACCACTATGGAGCCGTCCCAGCCGGCGTTGCTCGCAATGACACGGATGGGCTCTTCGAGCACACGGCGCACGATGTTGACGCCGGCCTGCTCCTCTTCGTCGCCGGTATCGAAGTTCTCAAGGCTCTTCGTCGTGCGAAGCAGCGCCACGCCGCCTCCGGGCACGATGCCCTCCTCGACGGCAGCGCGCGTGG
>CAZXEJ010000017.1:0-45437 GCA_964639895.1 uncultured Spirochaetia bacterium
GTGGTGAGTAGTAGGCGCGCAAATGGAGAGACAAGGGGATGCATTTGAAGAGCCCCCAGAGGGAACAGCGGATTCTTCTTGAGTTGCGTAATTTGTTCAGCGTCCGAGGGGATACAACAACACGGAGCGTATACGTATACTGGAAAAACCGATCGAGCGTATGTGGCCAAGAAATACGAACGGAAATACACAAGCCACATCGCTATCGAGGAGGAGTGAACGCCGCTCCCAAGAGGACTCAAACCGTTCGTCACTGCCACGGCTCAACGATCCCGACACTCCGTCCACGTGCTCCTTCGTATCCCGATTTCCAAAGCGACCCCACCATCAGGCGGAACGTGTTCGGCCCCCGACCGGGGCGGACCAAGCCTTTTGGCGCCGTCGTCCCGAAACGACCTCCCACGGCCCTTCACAGCGCGGCGTACCCCCCGGCATCCAGCGGCGACACCGCGTCCGCAACACCGCGATGCAGGTCGGCCGCCTCGCACCTCCTCACCTCGTGAAAGGACGTTTCCCCCTCTCTCCCAATCGCACCCCAACACACACCCGCCACCGGGCGGCAGGGCCTATCCCGTCCCGCCACCCCCGGCGCCGGGACCACGACCGCCTACCCGTCCTCCCGCGGTCCCCCCTGCCCTCTGCAGCCCAGCCATACCGCTCTCGCGCCGGCAAAAAAAACCCAAGAACACCCGACAATTGCACACCTCTGCACACTGCCCGGTTACTTGACACGGGTTGTGTTCATGGGTAATTATTATTGATTATGTGATTGCGGGGTCGTCGATGGGTTTCGTCAAGTGTCTCAAATGCAAGGAGTGCGGTGAAGAGTTCCCCAAGGCTCCGGTACACGTCTGCGAGATGTGTTTCGGGCCGCTCGAAGTCGTATACGACTACGACGAGATACGGCCGGTGCTGAGCCGCGAGACCATCGAGCGCCGCGGCTTCAACATATGGCGCTACCGCGAGCTCCTTCCCCTGGACGGCCCCCCCACCATCGGCAAGGCCGTAGGGTTCACTCCTCTGATCAAGGCCGACAACCTGGCCCGGGTGCTCGGCGTCAAGGAGCTCTACGTGAAGAACGACGCCGTCTGCTACCCCACTCTATCGTTCAAGGACAGGGTCGTCTCAGTGGCGCTGTCCAAGGCCAAGGAGTTCGGGTTCGACACCGTCTCGTGCGCGTCGACCGGCAACCTGGCCAACTCCGTCGCGGCCCTCTCTTCGGCCGGCCGGCTGGACAGCTACATCTTCATCCCCTACAACCTCGAGCAGGCCAAGATCGTGGGCACCACCGTCTACGGCAGTAAACTGATCGGGGTCAAGGGCAGCTACGACGACGTCAACCGCCTGTGCAGCGAGATAGCCGGTGCCTTCGGCTGGGCTTTCGTCAACATAAACATCCGCCCCTATTACGCCGAGGGCTCCAAGACGCTGGGCTTCGAGGTGATGGAGCAGCTCGGGTGGCGGGCCCCGAAGCACATCGTGATACCCATGGCGAGCGGCTCCCTTCTGACCAAGATCTCGAAGGCGATCGAGGAGTTCGAACTGTTGGGCCTCGTCGAGGCCAACGGCACAAAGATATACGGCGCTCAGGCCGCCGGATGCTCCCCCATAACGACGGCACTCAAGAACGGATGGGATTTCTACAAACCCGTCAAGAACCCCGACACGGTGGCCAAGTCGCTTGCCATCGGAAATCCGGCCGACGGGTTCTATGCCATGGACGTCATAAGGAAACGAGAGTCCTGGGGCGAAGACGCAACGGACGACGAGATCATCGAGGGCATAAAGCTGCTTGCCGAGACCGAGGGCATTTTCGCCGAGACTGCCGGAGGCGTCACGGTGGCCGTGGCCAAGAAGCTCATCAAGCAGGGGGTGCTGCCCCGCGACGAGTCCATCGTGTTGGCCATCACCGGCAACGGGCTCAAGACCCAGGAATCGATCACGTCCAAGGTCAGGGAACCGTACATGATCGAAGCGAGACTCGAGGAGTTCCAGGCGCTCTACGACAGGCTAACCAAAGGAGGAAAGAAGGAAGATGCCATCTGTTAGGATACCCACCCCGCTCAGGAAGCTCACGAGCGACCAGGACGAGGTCTCCGTAGAGGCCTCCACCGTGGCGCAGCTTCTAGACGCCCTGGAGGAGAAATACCCCGGCCTCAAAGAGCGCATCTGCGACGAGAACGGAAACCCGCGGCGGTTCATCAACCTCTACGTCAACAACGAAGACATCCGGTTCCTCCAGGGGCTCGACACCCCTCTCAAGGAAGACGACACGGTATCGATAATACCCGCCATCGCAGGCGGTTCCCTGCATGGAAACGGCGTTTGACGTAGTAGGCGTGGGCCAGGCCTGCGTGGACTACACGGGCTACGTCGAGGGCCTGCCGGAGCTGGAGCAGCGCGTCGAGCTCAAGGAGTTGCGCACGTTCCAGGGAGGACCCACGGCCGTGGCCCTGGAGTTGCTCGCCCGGCTGGGGCTCCGGGTGGCCATCGTCGGCAAGGTGGGAGCCGACTCGCTGGGCCGCTGGGTCAAGGAAGAGCTCCGGAGCCATGGCCTCGACACCACCCACCTCTACGAGGAAGAGGGCTCTTCAACCCAGGTTTCGTTCATACCCATCGTCGAGAAGGACGGAAGACGCACCGTATTCTGGTCGCGCGGTACGCTGAGCCCGCTCCGTGAAGACCAGATCCCCATCGACCTCATCCGCCGGGCGCGCGCCCTGCACTTCGACGACCTACACGCCGCCCGTCTAGTGGATGCGGCGCGCGAGGCCAAGGAGGCCGGCGTCACCGTTTCGTTCGACGCCGGCGCCTACACGGAGGGGATGGACGGGCTGGCCGGATACGTGGACATATTGTCGGCCACGCCCGACTTCACGACGGCCTATTGCGGCGAGAGCGACCCCGTACGCGCACTGTCGCGTCTTGCGGCGTTCGGCGCCGAGGTGACCACCATAACGCTTAGCCACCGCGGATCCGTAACTCTATACGGCGGCGAGATTATTCACACGCCCGCCCTGCCGGTACAAGCCGTAGACACAACCGGCTGCGGCGACGTGTTCAGGGCGGCGTTCCTCTATGCGTGGCTCGACCGCAGGGGAATCGGAGCGTCCCTCCGGTTCGCAACGGCCGCGGCCGCAATGAACGCCACCACTCTCGGAGCCCGGGAGGGGTTGCCGGGCGGCGTGGAGGAGATAGAGCGGTTCATGGAGCGACACTACGGCTGAGCGTGTCCCCCCCCTGAGCCTGTAAGCGAGCCACTCACGGCGAGTACGCCCTGCCAACCGCAATGAGGGCGGGGCATTCTACTTCGGCGCAGCGTGCCACCCCACTGAAGATACGCCGAGGCGACGGCCTTCCTCTGAAGAGGCGCGCACGAAGCCCCGGCCGCTCCGGCCGGAGCACCTTCGGGTCAAGTAGGCGGCAGCCGGCCGCGGGCGCGCGTCAAGACAAGCTATGCGCCGGACCGCATCCACCAGCCGACGGCACCGGGACGGCGGCGGGTCCCAGCAACGCCGGCCCAAGGCATAGGGCTGGCGCAAGCAGGAGCGGTAGACGAAGCCACCCTCCGACGGTGCTGCCCCACCGCGGACGGCCAGCAGTTACGCTGCACCAACCCAGATCCCACCCCAGAGAGAGGGTGCGCACCGGGACGGCGGCTCGTGCCACACTACAGCAGACACGGTCCCCTGGGTCATACCAAGGTCCTACGGACGGCTCCGCCCCACTCAGCGCACGAGCGTCCCGTTCCGCCACGCCAGGCTCCCCGCGACGGGGCATGATGGGGGGAACTCCGCAACCCATCTCGGCCCCAATCGGCGCGCACGGCCGCAGAAGCGGCCAGCGCCACTCGGATTGGCGAGTGCCGGGCGGTACACCGCATATATTTACAATTTCGGAGAATGCCCCTCCCCGGAGAGGAGAAGGCGCGTCCACATACATCATACTCCCCGCCACGTGCAGCAACGAGAGGGCGTCATGCGGCCACGGGAGACACCGGGAAGAAGGGGGAGTGGATGGTAAGGCGCAGGTGATACATGGAGCGGGACGTCCCACAGATGTTGGTTGCAGAAGCGATGTGTTCCTTCACAATGCGCGCGCACACGCCATGTAGGATAGCCCGTGATGTGCCCTTGCACAAAAAAGAGGGCGCGGCGTCGCCGATACGGCGGGGCAGCCGTCAGCCGCCCAACATCCTGCGCCCTATCTCCTCGGCGCCGCGCCGGGCCATGCGCTCGAGGAGCTCCCTGCTTATGCCGGAGCTTATGCCCACTCCCTCGGCGAAGGCGTCGATGAACCCTTCGGCGCTAAGTCCCACGATGATGTCGGTGGCCTTCTTGAACGCCCCGTAGAGGCGCTTGGCCTCCTCGGGCTCGTAGCGGCCGATACAGCGCTCGAGGAACTCGCGCTGGACGAGGTTCACGACGGAGACCGTATAGGGAAGGGGAACACCCTTTACGACGGCCGTGAGCGCCCGGTCCCACTGCTCCTCCCATATTCGGTCCCAGTCCTCGCCGCGGGCGATGGCGGCAAGCCACTCGGAGACTGCCCTTTCTTCCTCCTCCCGAGCCTCCGCACCCAACACCGGAGGCAGGGCTCCCCTACCGGCAAGCTCATCGAAGACGGCGCCCACCATATCGCCTATCCAGCTCGAGATCTCATCGGCATGGGTTCTCAGCGTCTCGCGGTCGCAATCGGTGAATCCGATGTAGTTGATCAACGTCTCGTTGGCCTTGGTCATTCTCTCACTCCTCTCCTCGAACAGTTTGGCCCAGTAGACGGCCGTGGCCAGCCGCAGCGCCACGGCCTTGAGCAGCTTCACCTCGTCGTCGCTGAAGGAGTGCTTTTCGTCGCTCCACAGCCATATGACGCCGCGTGCGGTGCCCACGTCGTCCTTGAGAGCAACCGGCACCCCTAGCACGCTGTGTTTGCCCAGCTCCCTTCCCGCAGGGCCGACGTTGGGATCGCTTTGAGCGTCGTGCACGTTGAGCACCCTGTTGCTCCTGATCACCTTCCACGTTATCCCACGTGGAAAGGGTATCCGCGACGCCTTGCGAACGTAGGAGGGGGGTACGTTCCTGTGGTATTCGAGCACGGCCTCGTAGGCGTCGGCATCTACCATGTAAATCATAACCATGTCGACGCCCGGCAGGGTGAGAAGCAGGTCGGCGGTGAGCTGATATACCCCCTCGAGGGAGCGCACGCCTCTGAGCATATCAGTGATGGAATCGATCATCCCGCCGTGGGAATGGTTCGAGGGATGCATGTAAACGACCCTTCAACGAGCGGGATCCGCGCCGTCGCGCGGTGTGCGGGGGTACACAGGGGAAATTCTACTGGCGGGATGGGAAAAGTCAACCGGCACCGCCGGCCGCGCCGGAGCCGAGTCGCCCGGCCGGCCGGGCGACTCCTGGTGTGTACAGGTGACGGGGGACGTGCAGTCCGGGGGTCGAGCACAAAGACCGCTCCTCATCCCATCCACGGGAAGACCCCCAAGCAGGACCCGAACCCACCCTCCGACACGGTGATGATCCGCACACGGGCGGTACCACGTCCTCCCCCGCGCCTCGGCGCCTCTCAGTGGGGGCGTGAGTGAGCCATGGCCTTTTCCACCTCGGCCCTTATCCTCCTGTATACGGCACTCAACCCCTGTATGCGCCTCAATCCCAGCTTGCTGGCCAACCCGAGGCGCTGCAACAGGTCCTCGGGGGCCGCCAGAACCTCCTCGGGCGTCGCCCCGTCGAAGAGATCGACCAGCATCGATACGAATCCCCTCACCGTGGGAGACTCCCTTGCGGCGTCGGCCGCTATGGAGACCTTGCCGTCCTTTATCTCCACCCATAGGAATACCGGCGTCTGGCACTCAGGCACACGGTTGTAACCCGCGTCCCTTGCGAGCTTGTACTCCTCGGGCAACTCGGGCAGGCTGTCGGCGTAATCGAGCATCACCTCCATGACGGCCTGGGTGTCCATCGACTGGAACTCTTCTATGAGATCGTCGACTCTCGACATTTGCAACTTTTACCTCTACCAGTGGAAGGGGCCGACCCAGTTAACCACTGAGACGGGCCGACCCGATGGAAAGGAACGCATCCCTACACTCCTCGACCGCCGTTCCACCTCGGGAGGCCGACTGCGGTCCCCTCCTGGCGCAAGGCGGTCCTCACCGCGGATTTCCCGCAGGGTGTCCCGGACCGCCGCCCGGCGGGCGCTTACGGCTTCTCTATGGGCGCCCTCACAAGGTTGCCCCACTCCGTCCAGGAGCCGTCGTAGTTGCGCACGTGCTTGAACCCCAGCAGGTAGGTAAGGACGAACCACGTATGGGACGACCTCTCCCCGATGCGGCAATATGCGATGACGTCGTCGTCCGGGCGCAGCCCCAGCTCCTCCATGTAGATGGCCTTGAGCTCGTCGGCCGACTTGAAGGTGCCGTCTTCGTTCGCGGCCCGCCCCCAGGGAACGTTCTTCGCCCCGGGTATATGGCCGCCGCGCAACGCCCCTTCCTGCGGGTAGTCGGGCATGTGGAGCAACTCGCCGCTGTATTCGCCCGGGGAGCGGACGTCGATCAGCGGATTGGAGCTCTCGATGTGCTTCATCACGTCCTTGCGGAACGCTCTTATCGACTCGTCCACCTTGCTCACGCGGTAGGTCGTCCTCTCGTAGGAGGGCACCTCCTTAGTGAGGGGGCGGCCCTCTTCTATCCACTTCTGCCGTCCGCCGTTCATTATAAGGCACCGCTCGTGGCCGAACATCTTGAACGTCCAGAAGGCGTAGCACGCCCACCAGTTGCTCTTGTCACCGTAGAACACAACCGTGGTGTCGTTGGCTATCCCCTTCTCGGACATCAGCTCCTCGAACCTCTCCTTGCTGATGTAGTCCCTTATAACGGGATGCTGAAGATCGTTTTCCCAGTCCACCTTGACGGCGCCCGGGATGTGGCCGGTGTCGTAGAGGAGGACGTCCTCGTCCGATTCGACAATACGCACGCCGGGGTCGTCCTTGTGCTCGTCAACCCACTGCGTGCTCACAAGTACCTCTGGATGCGCGTAATCAGCCATCAGTCTATCCCTCCTTGAGAAAAATTTGAGCTCGACCTTCCATCCCACCCGCCGCGTAGCAGGAATACGAACAGCCCTGTCCATCCCCACTCCACCGAACACCGACCGGCCGCGCGCCAACCCCGGCCGCGGCGCGGCTGCATCCGACGTGGGGGGGACAGATGCCGTATACCACTTCGATAAGGAAACCTAACTCTATAACATACAATACGCAATTGTTTTCAACAACAATTTTTTTCCAAATGAAAAGACGCCTGAGCTCCACGGCCCGACACCCGCTGCACGCCGTATCCCGTCCGGCGAGCGCTTAACTCCATTGACTCGGAAATCCGCTGCCATTATAATTCAGGTAGCTTCATCGTACCTCTGGAAAACCGGGAGGGGCCGCAAGAGATGAAAAAGTTCTTCCTCTCAGCCGCACTCGCCATGCTTATGGCGTCCACGGCCGCGTTCGCCAGGAGCGACAGGGACATCACCTACTACGATCCCGACACCGCCCTCCACCCCTTCAGGGTGATATCGCTGGTCCTGAGGCCTCCTCTCGCCTTGGTGAACGTATTCGTACGAGGCGGCTATCACTTCCTCGACTCACACCCCATACGCAGGGCGTTCAACACCGACACGCGCGCCCGTTTCTCGCTGGACGAGGACTACTGAGCCCCCACCTCCCCCCGGAGCCCCAAACCTTCACCGCCCGTCCTGAGCGGCCACCCCTCACGTTGAGTGGAGCGCTCCCGCGCGTCACCCGCTGAACCACCGTGACGAGACCGGGGCCGTGTGAGCCGACCGTGCAGAAGGTCTTTAGACCCGACCCAACCCCGTACCACGGCGTCACCTGCACACGCCGCCGTAAGGCACCTCTACGCACAGAGGCTACGCCCCACCCGCCCCGCGGCCAAGGCACACGCCGCCCAGACCAAAGTGGTGTACCCAACCCCTGGAGAGAAGAACGAGCGGCCACACCGATCATCCCCATGGCACACCGTCCGGCGCGGAAGGATTACCACCTTCCCTCTCAGGAGCCCCCTATGTGATGATGCCTCTCCGATCCCCTACACCCCCCCCGGCGGGAGGCCGTGTCCGGACGAGGGGGGGACCACATAGGTACATAGCGGAAGGGTGGAGGAACCTCGACCCCGTCGATACGCCGCCACAGGAGCCGGACGGAGAAGAACCCCTACCCCCTGCAATCCTGGCACGGGTAAGAAACGGTCAGCGCTCGACCACGCCGCACAAGCGATCACCACCACGCCCCAGACGTCCTACCCCAGAACCACCGCCGACTCGAGGACCCTCCACCACGGGAAGTAAGCAACGGCACCGCACGGAGAATACCTTCTCGCGCGCCTTCGCGGCGTACAACCCTATGATGGGGGCACACGACGCCACGAAAGTCCCCCTCAATGAGTGCCCCCCGGAGACCATGGCGGGCTCATCGGCCCCACACGCGGCACGGAGGACGGAACCGCGCCGTCGCCGACCCCGAAACCGGCGCGGCGGCCCGACACCGACCCACCCCCAACCGGAGCGCACGACACCTCGACCCCACCCACAACCCCACCGCGCCCCTACCCACGCTGCAACACCATCCCCCCCACATGCGCGCGTAGTTGAAGGGCCGAAATCCAGCTACCCCCGCGCGTACCATCTCTCCTCTTCGGGTGGCCGGGGCGTTCAACACCACCAGTGCCACCCCGACCATCCTCCCTTCCGCGGTGCCTGCCCATGCAACCGGCACTACGTGGGCGCGCCCCCCTCTCCAGGCTCACCACCTGTACCCTACGTGCCCGTCCCGGCGGCGCGCCCCCTTAGCCACGCACAAAGCAACGTCACCTGACGGGAGACCGTCTTCACCATGGAAGCGCATCCGCCACTCCCATGCCCCTTACCGGGGCCCGCCGTACCAGCAACTACGCCCTCTCCCCTGCGGAACCGCGCCGTCGGCATGAGTCGTGCCTCATAGCTGCCTCGCGTTTCCCCCGCGCTGCACTAACGCAACTCCTAATTAAGCACCCGCTTCCGCCCTCCTACAGCGCGATTTCCACTCCCCCCCGCGACGCCGTGCGACCTCCCCCACCGTACCATCGCCCCCCCTTACGCCGAGGCGCGACGCTCACACTGAAGTTCGCCCCCTGCCGCCCCTCGCCCGCCTACACCTTCTTCCCCCATGGGGGTGGAACCATGTTGTCTTCACCCGACCACCCGCGGCTAGAGTATCGGCTCCCCCCATCCCCGTTCGGCCTTCCGTGTCGTGATATCGTTTATAATAATCTCTGTGAGCGTCACCCGGTGCGACCTCATCGACAAGATGCCCCCTGCCGTGGGCGTCTACCTGATGAGGGATTCCAGAGGCAAGACCATATACGTGGGCAAGGCCAAGAACCTGCGTCAGCGGGTACGGTCCTACTTCACCCCTTCCGGCGGCGACCAGCGGCCGCAGATACCCTTTCTGTTGCGCGAGGTGCGCGACATCGACTTCATCGTGACCGAGACGGAGCGTGAGGCGCTCATACTGGAGAACGCACTCATAAAGCAGCACAAGCCCCGCTACAACGTGCTGCTCAAGGACGACAAGAACTACACCCTCCTCCGCCTCGGCGTCAAGGAACGCTTCCCGAAGCTCACCTACACGCGTCGCATGGGGAACGACGGCGCCCTCTACTTCGGTCCCTTCTCGAGCGCCGCGGCCATGAGACAGACCAAGCGCCTCATACACAGGATGTTTCCGCTGAGGGACTGCACCGACGCCAAGTTCCGCCGTCACGCATCGCGGCCGTGCCTGCACTACTACGTCAAGCTGTGCTCGGCTCCCTGCGCGGGGAAGATAACCGAAGAGGAGTACGCCGAGCTCGTGCGGCGCGCGAGTCTGTTTCTCAACGGTCGTATAAACGAGATCCTCAAGGAACTCAGGCGTCGCATGGAGGATACCGCCCGTGACCTCCGATTCGAAGAGGCCGCCCGCCTGCGCGACCTCATCCGCCTAATCGAGACCAACCGCGACGTAAAGCGCCAGCTTGCGGCGTCGCTCGAGGACAGGGACGTGATCGGGTTCCACAGAGAGGGGGACGACGTCGAGATAGGGGTGTTGTTCGTCAGGAACGGCGCCGTCGTCGACAAGGCGGGCTACCTGTTCCGGAACGTGCACGGCGACGACGCGGACGTGCTGGCGGAGTTCCTTATGCAGTTCTACGGGGCCAACCGCTTCGTGCCGAAGGAGGTGGTGGTGCCCATCGAGATGGAGGGCGCCGACCTGGTGGCCGGCGTGCTCAGCGAGAGGAGCGGCCGCAAGGTGGCGATCGTCCACCCGAAGCGCGGGGGGAAGGCCCGGCTGGTCCAACTCGCCCAGCGGAACGCTCTCGAGAGCTACCGTATGAGAGCAGGTGCCGAGGCCGACGGCGAAGCGGCGCTCCGGGACCTAGGCCGTGCCCTCGGCCTCGCCGCCCCGCCCCGCTCGATCGAGTGCTTCGACGTATCCAACATCCAGGGGACGTCGGCGGTCGCCTCAATGGTGCGCTTCGAGGACGGACGGCCGGTGAAGTCCAGGTACAAGAGGTTCCGCATAAAGGGCGTCGAGGGGCCCGACGACTACGCCATGATGTACGAGGTACTCGCAAGAAGGCTCAAGCGATCGGGCGAGGAGGGTTGGGAGCTGCCCGACCTCCTCGTGGTCGACGGGGGCAAGGGCCAGCTCAACGTGGCACTCGAGGCGCTGCACCACGTGGGGGCCGAGGACGCGGTGACGGTGGCGGCCCTGGCCAAGGCGCGCGGCGACGAGGAGGCCGACAAGGTGTACGTGGCCGGGGCGAAGGGGCCGGTGACGTTGGAGACGGGGTCGAAGGGGCTGTTGCTGCTCATGCGTATACGGGACGAAGCCCACCGCTTCGCCGTGACCTACCACAAGCGGCTGCGCGGCAAGAGGGCGCTCACGTCGAGGCTCGACGCCGTACCGGGAATCGGCGCGAAGCGGAAGCGGGCGCTCCTTATGCGTTATGCGGACCTGGAATCGATGGCTCAGGCCTCCGTCGAAGAGCTTGCCTCGGTGCCCGGCATGAACCGCAAGGCCGCCGCCGAGCTCAAGCGCCACCTGGAAAAGAACCCGTGAAGAAAAGCTCCATTATGGCCTTGGCCCCGTGCAGGCGGTTCTCGGCCTGGGTGAATATGGTTTTCGATGCGGCCTCCATGACGTCGGCCGTGATCTCCTCGCCGCGGTGTGCGGGCAGGCAGTGCATGACCAGGGCGTGGGGCTTCGCCAGGGCGAGCAACGAAGCGTTCACCTGGTAGGGCACGAACCTCTCCTTGAGTGCAGCCTTCCCTTCGTCGTCGCCCATGCTCACCCACACGTCCGTGTAGATGACGTCGGCGCTGCGGGCGGCCAGGGCGGGGTCGTCGGTCACCACTATCTCACGGCACCCCGCGGCACGGGCGCGCTCGATGACTTCGGGGTCGGGCTCGAAGCCGGGCGGCGTGGCCACGTAGATCGTAAAACCCACTATCCCTGCGGCCGCGACGAGCGAGTTGGCGACGTTGTTGCCGTCGCCAAAATACGCGAGCTTGATGGCCGGCAGGTCGAGGCCCGCCTCGGTGATGGTGAAGAGGTCGGACACTATCTGGCACGGGTGCTCGCTGTCGGTGAGGGCGTTTATCACGGACACAGAGCTGTGGCGGGCGAACTCCTCGATGCGCTCCTGGCCGTAGGTGCGTATGACCACGCCGTCCACGTAGGACGACAACACCCGGGCCGTGTCCTCAATGCTCTCGCCGCGGCCGAGTTGCATGTCGCGCGAGCTCAGGAACAGGGGATGGCCGCCCAGATCGTACACCCCCACCTCGAACGACACCCTCGTGCGGGTCGAACTCTTCTCGAATACGAGAGCTACCGATCTTCCGGCCAGCGACTCCTCGCGCAGCCCCTGACGGCGGCGACGCTTCAGTTCGGCCGTCCTGTCGAGCAGGGCAAACAGCTCGTCGCGCGCGAGATCGAACATGGAGAGGAAATGTCTCGGCATCACGCCACCTCCGCGAGCGCCCGCTCGAGGACGCCCAAGGCCCAGTCTATCTCCCTTTTGTTGACCACAAGGGGCGGCAGGAACCGCGCCACCCGGTCGGCCGTGGGGATAAAGAGGAGGCCGCGCTCGAGACAACTCTCGAAAAGGGTGTGCAGGTGGCCGCGCGAGCGCATCTCGAGTCCCAGGATCAACCCCTTGCCTCGCGCCTCCTTCACGGTCGAGGGGTGGCTGGAGGCCAAACGCTTCAAGCCCCTCAGGAACCGCTCCCCCAGCCTTCCCACCTCGCCTAGCAACGCCTCGTCGGCCAGGGCCCGGACGGCGGCGCAGCCCGCGCTCATCGCAAGCGGGTTGCCCCCGAACGTGGAGCCGTGCGAGCCGGGCGTGAAGTGTACGGCCACATCCTCTGTGGCCAGCACGCAACCGGCCGGCACCCCTCCGGCCAGTGCCTTGGCCAGAGTCATCACGTCGGGTGCGGCCTGCTCGTGCTCGTAGGCGAACAGGCGGCCCGTCCTGCCGAGCCCCACCTGTATCTCGTCGAGCACCAGCAGCACGCCCCGCTGGTCGCACAGCGACCTCACCCGCCTGAGGTAGCCCTCTGGCGGCAGGACGACGCCGTTTTCGCCCTGGATGGGCTCCAGCATGACGGCGCAGACACCTTCGTCGTCGAGCGCCCTCTCCAGGGCCGCCGCGTCGCCGAAGGGGACGAACTTGAACCCAGGCACGAGGGGCTTGAACCCCTCGCGCAGCGCCTCCTTACCGGTCGCGCTCAGCGCCCCGAGCGTCCTGCCGTGGAACGAGCCGCGGGCGGCCACTATCTTGTAGCGCCCTCCGTTGGCCCGGCCCCAGCGACGCGCGAGCTTGATCGCAGCCTCGTTCGCCTCGGTACCGGTGTTGCAGAAGAACGCCTTGTCGGCGAAGCTGTGCTCGACGAGCAGCCTTGCAAGCTCCGCCTGGCTCTCGGTGTAGAACAGGTTCGAGGTGTGTATGACGCGTGCGAGCTGGGCCCTGACGGCAGCAAGCACGGCCGGATGGCGGTGTCCGAGGTTGAGCACCCCTATGCCGGAGGTGAAGTCCAGGTAGCGCCTCCCCTCGTGGTCCCACACCCAGCACCCCTTACCCTTCACCACGGCCACGGGGAAGCGGGCGTAGGTGTTCATCACGTAGCGCTCGAACTTCGACCTTAGCTCTTCGAGCCTCAAAGCAGAATCTCCGTACCTATGCCGGCATCGGTGAATATCTCGAGGATTATGGCGCGCTCCACTCTGCCGTCTATTATGTGTACCTTGCCGACCCCCTCGTTGAGCGCATCGATGGCGCACAGCACCTTGGGAATCATGCCACTCGAGATGACCTCTTTCTCGATGAGCTCCCGGGCGTCCTTCTCGTGTATGGAGCTGAGCAGGTTGCCTTCGCCGTCCAGGATCCCCTCGACGTCCGTCAGTATGACCAGCTTCTCGGCCCTAAGCGCGCCGGCGATCTTTGCGGCCGCGTGGTCGGCGTTGATGTTGTAGGCGCGGCCCTGCTCGTCGAACCCTATGGGGGCTATGACCGGTATGAACCCCTTCTCTTCGAGCGTCTCGAGAAGGGAGGTGTTGACGCGCTCGACCTCGCCCACCATGCCGAGGTCGGTATCGCCGTCGGGATCGTCGGCCTCGAGAGGTACCTTGGAGACGTCGAGCTTACGCGCCATTATAACCTTGCCGTCCTGGCCCGACAGCCCGACGGCGACGCCGCCGTGTGTGTTGATGGAGGACACGATGTCCTTGTTCACCTTGCCCACGAGCACCATCTGGGCCACTTCCATCGTCTCTTCGTCGGTCACACGCAGGCCGGCTACGAACTTCGACTCCTTCCCCAGGCGGCGCAGCAACATCCCTATCTGAGGGCCGCCGCCGTGGACGACCACCGGGTACATCCCCACGTAGCGCATCAGCACCAGGTCGTGGGCGAAGTTCTCAAGCTCCTTGCCCTCGATGCTGCCGCCGTACTTGACCACTATGGTCTTGCCGTAGAACCTTCTTATGTAGGGCAACGCCTCGATCAGAGTGCGCGCTTTCTCGAGATGTTTATCCATCGGGAAGACACCCGTCCGTGGTCTCCAGGCCCGGCCGCCGCCGGCCTCGGCATCCACCCGCCGTCTACTCCGGGCGGTTACAGGATGTAGCGGCTCATGTCTTTGTCCTGGGCGATGTCGGCTATCTTCTCCCTCACGTAGCCGGCGTCTATGGTCACCTTTTCCTTGGGCATGTCGGGCGCGTTGAACGATATGTCTTCGAGCAGCTTCTCCATTATGGTGTGGAGACGCCTGGCCCCTATGTTCTCCATCGACTCGTTGACCCGAGCGGCCACCTCGGCTATCTCCACTATGGCATCGTGGGTGAACTCCAGCTCGATGCCCTCGGTGAGCAGCAGCTCGCGGTACTGGCGCGTAAGCGCGTTCTTGGGTTCTTCCAGTATTCTGATGAAGTCGTCCTTCGACAGCGGGTCGAGCTCGACGCGTATGGGAAAACGGCCCTGGAGCTCCGGAATGAGGTCCGAGGGCTTCGAGACGTGGAACGCCCCGGCCCCAATGAAGAGGATGTGATCCGTCCTCACCATGCCGTGCTTGGTGTTGACGGTGCATCCCTCGATTATGGGCAACAGGTCGCGCTGTACGCCCTCGCGCGATACGTCCGGGCCGCCCGAGGCTTCGCGGCCGGCCACTTTGTCGATCTCGTCGATGAATATTATGCCGGCCTGCTCGACGCGCTCTATCGCGATCTTGACCACCTTGTCCATGTCTACCAACTTGTTGGCCTCTTCCTGCGCCAGGATGTCCAACGCCTCGGACACCTTGACCCTGCGCTTCTTCGTGAACTTGGGAAACAGGCTCCCCAGCATGTCGGAGAAGTTGACGTCCATCTCCTCGATGCCCGACGGGGTGAACACCTGGATGGGCACGTTGCGCGAGCTCACCTCTACTTCAACGTAGCGATCGTCGAGCTTGCCCTCGCGCAGCAGCCTCCTCAGCTTCTCGCGGGTCTCGCTCCTGCGCTCCTCCGTCCCCTCGCCCCCCGGCGTGCGAGGGTAGAGGAGGTCGAGTATCCTCTCCTCGGCCAATTCCTCGGCCCGGGCACGAAGCGCCTCCTTCTCCTCGTCCGTTATCATCTTGACGGCGATATCGGTCAGATCGCGTATCATCGATTCCACGTCGCGGCCCACGTAGCCCACCTCGGTGAACTTCGACGCCTCCACCTTGAGGAACGGGGCCTGGGCCAGCTTGGCGAGTCGGCGTGCTATCTCGGTCTTGCCCACACCCGTGGGCCCGATCATCAAGATGTTCTTGGGCGCAATTTCGTCCCTCATCTCGGCCGGGACGCGCTGGCGCCGCCAGCGGTTGCGGAGCGCGATTGCCACGGAACGCTTCGCGGCCTCCTGGCCAACGATGTACTTGTCGAGCTCCGACACAATCTCGCGCGGCGTGAAGAAGGAATCCCTGCTCATTTCACCTCACCCGCATGAAGCTCCTCGATTACGAACGTATCGTTGGTGTATATGCACATGTCGGCCGCTATTCTGAGCGCCTCCTCCACTATACGGCGCGCATCCAGCTCCGTGTGGCCCAGCAGCGCGCGGGCGGCCGACTGGGCGTAGGGCCCGCCCGAGCCTATTGCCAGGACGTCGCCGTCGGGCTCGATCAGGTCGCCGCTTCCGGAGAGGAGAAACATCGCCTCGACGTCGGCCACGATGAGCATCGCCTCCAGCCGGCGCAATATTCTGTCGGTGCGCCACTGACGTACGAGCTCGACCGCGGCACGGCGCAGGTTGCCTCTGTACTCCTGGAGCTTCTCTTCGAAGCGGTCGAACAGGGTGAAGGCATCCGCCGTCGAGCCGGCGAACCCGGTCACGACTTTGCCCCCGTAGAGCTTGCGCACCTTGCGGGCCGTGTGTTTGAGCGAGGTGTCGCCCACGGTGACCTGGCCGTCGCCTCCCATCACGGTCCTGCCGTCGCGCCTGACGCAGATTATGGTAGTGCCGTGCACGGCTCCTTTCATTGCGGTTTCCTCTGGGCCCGCGGGTGGGCCTTGTCGTACACCTCCATCAGCCTCTCGACGCTTACGTGCAGGTAGTTCTGCGTGGTCGAGAGGCTGGAGTGGCCGAGCATCTCCTGGATGTGGCGCAGCGGCGCCCCCCCGCCCAACAGGTGAGACGCGAAGCTGTGGCGCAGCACGTGCGGGTGGAGACGGCCGCCGAGGCCGGCCCCGAGCGAGAGCCCCTTCACTATGCGGGCCACGCTGCGCTCGCTCAGGCGACCCCCGCTGCGGTTCAAGAACAGCCAGTCGCCCTGGGGCTTGAGCTCGCACCTGCGCACCATGTAGGCCTCAAGCGCGCGGGCGGCCTTCTCTCCCAGCGGCACCACGCGCTCTTTCCTGCCCTTGCCCACAACGCGCACCACCCCCTCGCGCAACCGTACGTCCCCGGTGGTAAGCCCCGTGAGCTCGCCCACCCTGAGGCCGCTCGAATAGAGGAGCTCCACGATGGCCTTGTTCCTGAGCCCAAGCACCCCCCGGCCCAGGACCGCTCCGTCGAGCAGGGCGAACGCCTCGTCAACGCTCAGCACCGCCGGCACCCTGCGGCCGTGGCGCGGGGTCGGTACGAGGCGCGCCGGGTTGAAATCCATCCGGCCCGTCATAACCAGATAGTCGAAGAACGCCCTCAGCGAGGCGAGCTTCCGTGCGATCGTCCTCTTCGATCTGCCCCAGCGGTGGAGCCGAGCCACGAAGGAGCGGACGTCGCGCTCATCGAAACCGCCCCCACCCGCCTCGGCCCCGTTGCGGGGACGGGTCCGGGCGAACTCAAGGAAGCCCCGCACGTCGGCTTCGTAGGCCCTGAGCGTATGTGGGGAGTAGTGGCGCTCTTTGGCCAAGTGGTCCAAAAATCCATCCACGGATGCGCTCAACTGCGCCATGGAACCCTCTTATAACCTAAAAGCCCCCTGCCTCGCGGGAGGGGGCATAGTAGAAAATGTACCAGAAATCACGCTCACGTAAACACCCCGCCGTCCGAGGCCGCGGGAAGGGAGCGGGCCGCCGTCGGCCCAGGCCTCGCATCCCGGGGGCTCGATGCGGCGTGCCGCCGCCTCTGGCCGGCACGGAGACGGACCTCGACTCCGCGGGCCATCCCCGAAGCCGCGGTTGTCGCCGTGATCGTCCACCTCATGAGTTGCGGCGCCCCAAGTGCCCGGGGCCGGGATCGAACCGGCACGGGCCGAAGGCCCATTGGATTTTAAGTCCAATGCGTCTACCAATTCCGCCACCCGGGCACGAGGAAGACCGGCAAACGCGTTCCCCATGATATCTATCACAAACCCTCCACTCCTTCAACCAGCACCACCGGCCCCACACGCCCTCCACCGAGCAGTCGCCGGAACCGGCGGCGGCCGGCACCCGCCGAAGCCGAAAGGAGCGTGAAACGTAGGTGACATCGCAATCGGCCCGACCGGACGGGCACGAGCCGTCCGAGAGCGCGAAACCACGGAAACCGGCTGGAAAGGGAGAGGCGGCGCCCGGATTCGAACCGGGGTATTGCGGTTTTGCAGACCGCTGCCTTACCTCTTGGCTACGCCGCCCCGACAAGAGATATCGACTCACGCCATGGAGCCGAGTGGCAAGGCGCGGGGGAACATCATTATGATAACACAGTATCGTAGGGGCTCAACAGCAAGCCGCCCCGCAAAATCCACTATCTTACTAGCGGGCTCGTTGCAGACGGAGACGGGGCCGAGGCGTAAGACGTGCAAGCCGCTCTGCAATCCGGCCGCGCTCAGCAAAGTAAAGGGGCTCCGGCACGGCCATCCCTTGCCGTGCGTACCGAATGCGCCGGTGGAGCAACCGGACAAACGCTCCCAAGCGGCCGGCCGGGTATTCGATACAGCGAGGCAGGGTATCCAGTGCGGATGGGCTCTGGGTCTACATACAGTGCATGGCTTCGGCTCCCGCCTCCGAACAAACCATGCTGGCGCACGCAACCTGGTCGGGCCCTCCAGCCCCAGGTTGCCTGTGCGCACCAGCCGCTCCAGTGCGAACACCCCCGAAACCCGCCCCCGAAGGCGGGGAGCGAAGCTACTTTTTCTTCACCACCGCATGGACACCGCCCTCCATCATGGCCCGCGGCGAGGGGAGGTGCGATTATCTTCCCAGAGTCGTTGACAAAAAGCCCTCGACGCGCCCGCGGAGAGCACCTATGTGGGCCGGCACGAGGGCCGTTTCCACCCCTCCGCGGACACTTGATTGTATTGACATAATGATATATGACTGTTATAAATGTTAACTAATTTCCCACTTGGAGCCTCGGTCTCGGTTCCACAACCATTGGAGCTACAAGTATGAAAGCAGTGATACTGGCGGCAGGAAGAGGCAGCAGACTGTACCCCTATACCAAGTACATTCCCAAGTGCCTCCTCGATATAGGGGGCGTCACCATCCTCGAGAATCAGATCAATCACATAAGAGAGTGCGGTATCAACGAAATAGTCATAGTGGTCGGCTTCGGCTTCGAGAAGGTGGAGAACTTCCTGCGCAGTTACGACGGACTGGGGCTGAAGATCGGCACCCTCTACAACCCCTTCTATCAGACCACCAACAGTCTCATATCCCTCTGGATCGCCCGTGCCGAGATGGACGACGACATAGTGGTGATAAACGGCGATGACGTGTTCGAGTTCGATGTACTCGACCTGGCACTGTCCTATAGCGATGAGAAGATCTGCCTGCCCATAAAGCGTAAGCCCTACTACGAAGACGAGGACATGAAGGTCCAGATCCGCAGCGGAAATGTGATAGACATATCCAAGAACCTCAAGACCACGTCGGCCGAATCCGTTGGTATAAGGGTGTTCCGTGACAGGGGCGTCGAACTGCTGCGTAGAGCCATCGAAGAGGAGATGCGTACCGAGGGAGCCGAGAGCAAGTGGTACGTCTCGGCCATATTGAGGCTCATACAGAAGGGGTACAGGGTAAAGTCGATCGATGTCAACGACCTCTTCTGGATGGACGTAGACTATCCGGGAGACCTGTTCAAAGCCAGGTACTACGCCAACAAGGTCCTCAACAAGAGCGCCGACGGCAACCTGCTCAGAGTAGTAGAGACGTCGAGATAAGCGATGGACCACGCCATAGTGCTTGCTGCAGGGCCGGGTATTGGGGGCGAGGACCTCAGCCAGTTCAACAACGCCAAGGTAGGCGAAAATCCCCAGCTCATACGTCTTCTCATAACGTGTCAAAGGGCGGGGATCGAGCGGTTCACCGTCATCGTGCCGCCCGACTTCGACGAAGAACTCAGAGAGAAGACGGAAAACGACCCCCGCATAGAAGCCGACATCACTTGGCACCGATTGGGCGAAGAGAAGAGCCTGGGTGAAGGCACCTACCTGGTGATTCAATCGAACGTCGTCACCACACCCGCGGCATTGGCCTCGCTGGAGAAGGCCGTGGGCAAGGGTGAGGTGTTGGCGCTGGTGGACGTGAACGGCACGTCGGCCGTAGCCCGATGCGAGCGGGGCAAGGTGAGGGAAGTGATACCCCACAGCGGCCGTATGGTGGGAGTGTTCGCAACCGACGGCAAGACGGCCACTGCAGCCCTCAAGACGCAGGCCCCGGCACGGGACCTGGTCGATGCAGCACTCGAACGCGATTCCCTCTCGGTGGTCCCGTTCGAGAACGGCTACTGGACCCTTCTTACCGAAGAGACGGACTCGACCAAGAAGGCCGAGGACATGCTGTTCGCCCATGTGACAAAATCCTCGAGCGGATGGTTGTCCCGCAACATCCACAGCAAGCTGTCCATACCGCTCAGCAGGCTGCTCATAAAGACGTCCCTCACCCCCAACATGATAAGCGCGCTGATCGGCACCATAGGGATGCTTTCGGGACTGTTCTACATCCTCGGCAGGCCGGTCCTCGGAGCGCTGATGCTCGAGATCTCCACCATCTTCGACCGCTGCGACGGCGAGGTGGCCAGAATAAAGCTCAAGGAGACACGCTACGGCCAGTGGGTGGACACCATCTTCGATCAACTTTCGTTCCTATCGTTCACGGCGGGCGTACCCATAGGTTACTGGCTCCAGAGCCACAGTACGATGGCCGTCGTCCTGGGCTCGGTCAACATGGGCCTCTTCGCCTTCTTCCAGGTATGGACGTTCTATTTCCTGACGAGGTACGCCAAGTCCGGCACCATGGTTGCCTATCCCGAGAAGGTGGACAAGCTCATCTCTTACAAGGACCGCTCCCCGCTTCACAGGTTCATCATCAAGCTTCGCCCCCTCATGAAGAGAGAATCGTTCTCACTGGTCTTCCTTGTTGCGGCCATCCTGGGTGGATACCCATGGGTGCTTGGGCTCACCACTCTGGGTCTCGGGCTCGCGTTCATCCACCAAGTGGACGACATCGTCAAGCTCTACCGGTCGCGCAAGGAAGAGGCCCCGGCGGCCGACCCACAAAAGATAACCGCCCCCTGAGTACCCGTCGTCTCTCGGCCGGACGCTACTCGTCCCGAAGCAAAGCCGCGGCGGGGGACCACTCCACAAGGCCGACCCCAAGCGGATGAGAATAGTAGACGTAGCAAGCCCGAAGCTGTTTTCGCGCGGCGCAAGCGCGATCGAGGTAGTGCGCATGGCCCAGGCCATGGGCGAGGCAGGACACGATGTCGAGCTCATAGTGTCAGGTAACACATCAAGTGAGGAGATCGCCGCCTTCTACGGCGTCGAGCCGCGCTTCGAGCTGACCACCCTTCCCGCGTGGCCGGGGGGAACGACCGCCCGCCACACGCTGCACGCCCTGGCCGCCTACACCCACCTGCGGCGTCGCAGGGGGCACTATGACGTCGCCTTCACACGCAACCTGCCCTTCGCCTGGCTCTCGGCCTCACGACTTCGCATACCTACCGTCTACGCCGCCCACCACCCCTTGACCAACTTCGTCCAACGCCGCCTCCTCGGGGCCGCCGCACGCTCGGGCGGGCTCTCGCTGGTGGCCGCCATATCCGAGGCTATAGCCGACACCTGCATCAAGGCCGGTGTTCCGCGCGAGAGGGTCAAGGTGGTGCCCAACGGCGTGGACACCTCCCTCTTCGACGCCGCTCCCCCAAAGAGCGAGGCGCGCCGACTGCTTGGTCTGCCGCCCGAGAAGAAGATCGTATCCCACATAGGCAACATATACGAAGGGCGAGGCCTCGATTTGCTGGCAGGCGCGGCACGGCGCTTCCCCGAGGCTCTGTTCATCCAGGTGGGCGGCGAAGAGCGGGACATAGAGAGGTACCGCCGCCTGGCCGCACGCCAAGGAGCGGCCAACATGGAGTTCACGGGATTCGTGCCGCCGCGGCTCGTACCCCTCTATTACGCCGCCTCCGACTGCCTGGTGCTCCCCTACACGTCGTCGATGACGACCAAGAGCGGACGGGTCGAGGCCGGCACGGCGTCCCTGCTCAAGCTGGCCGAGTACATGGCCGCCGCCCGGCCCATAGTGGCCACCTGCATACCGGCCGTCTCCTACGCATTGAGGGACGGCGAGAACGCCGTCGTGGTCGAGCCCGACAGCACGGAGGCACTCGTGCGCGGTTTGGAGACGGCCCTTACGAACGAGGAGTTAGGCGCAGCGATAGCGGCCCGCGCGCGCCGGGATGCCGAGGCGTTCTCGCTCCAGAGGAGGGTGGAGGCGATACTGGGTCCGCTGGGAAGCGAGGTCGTACCGGCGGGCGAGTGATCGGCGGCCGATCGCACGCCTCCAGATGGGAATGGAAAGCGCAACCCCCCGCTCCGCCGCTGCAGGGAGGAACGAACCGCAGTGAAGATAGCCTACATCGCCAACGCCCGGCCTCCCTCGAGGGCCGCCAACACTATACAGGTGATGAAGATGTGCGAGGCCCTGAGCAGGCTCGGCCACTCTGTCACACTCTACCTGAGGCGCGCCTGCCAAGGAGGAGGCGCGGCCGATGCCGACGTGTTCTCGTTCTACGGCGTCAAGGCACCGTTCGAGCTCTGCTACGGACCTATCACGCACAAGCACATCCACTGCGTCGTCTCGGCCGTACGCGCGGCGCGGGGCGGCTTCGAGCTGTGCTACACGCGTAGCGCCCCGGGGGCGGTTGCGTGCGCCGCCTTCGGCATGCCCACCGTGTTCGAGATACACCGTCCCCCTGCAACCCGTCACGGCAGGTGGGCCGTAGGCAAGATCATACGCAGCCCCAACGTGCTGACCGTGGCCATATCGGACGCCCTGCGCAGGTCGCTGCTCGAGCGGTTCGCCCCCGCCGACGAGGGGGCCGTCGTCGCACGACATGACGGCGTCGACTTGGAGGCCTTCACCGCCCTACCCCCGCGGGAGGAGCTGCGAAGGGAACTCGGCCTTGAGGCGCAGAGGCGCTACGTATGCTATGCGGGCAGTCTATACGAGGGAAGAGGAATCGATACACTGATCGAGGCTGCTTCTCTGCTCGTGGACGCGGCCGAGTTCCTCATCGTGGGGGGCACACCCGAGGCCGTCGACCGTTACAGGGCAGCGGCTTCTGAGAAAGGAGCCCGCAATGTACGTTTCACGGGATTCGTACGGCCCACTGAGGTGCCGCGCTACCTCGCAAGCGCCGACGTGCTTGTGATCCCGCCCGAAGGGAGGGCGCGCGGCGTGGGGGGTGAAGAGATAGGCCTCTACATGTCGCCGCTCAAGATGTTCGAATACATGGCGTCCGGCACTCCGATCGTGGCCTCCGACCTGCCCACGCTGCGCGAGGTGCTCCACGACGGCCGGAACGCCCTGGTATTCCCACCAGGAGACGCCCGCGCGCTTGCGGCCGCCGTGGAGAGTGTGTTCCGCGAACCCGCCGCGGCACGCGCCATGGCCGAAAGAGCGCTGGAGGACGTAAAGCGTTACACGTGGGAAGAGAGAGCCGCCCGCATCGTCGAAGCGGCCGCATCGAGGCTGTTGCACGGCCGGGGATGAGGGGCGAATCCACTATAAGGCGAGCGCAGAACCGTATCAATACTGCAGCAATATAGGGATGGGCAACGCCGGCGAGGAAAATCCCTTCACCTTGGAAGGGACCCGGGCCCCGCCAGCGACCCTCCCCCTACAATCGGCGCCGTTAAGAAGACGCGGCCGAGGCTCCCTCTACGCTCGAGCCGCAGTGTGGAGCAATCGGCTCCCGGCCGAATAGGTTCGACATGCGGCAGGCGCCGGGGGGTGCAGATACGATTCACATCACATCTCCCTCTATCCACATTGGCCACCACCGTCGGAGCAAGTCGCGTAGCAAAACGGGATCCGGTCTCCGCAGCACTACCCCCCCACAGCTTCAGGACCTTTCGGCGCGCCCCTCGACTCCCTCCCCTTTTCCCCCGCATTCGGAGCCCTGCGGGTGGGTGGCCAGCATGTAGATGCAGAACAACTGTAACGCCAGCGCTATCCCCCAGCTCACGGCCATGAACACCAGGGCACTAAGCTCCATCGGCCTTCCCTCCTTCCTCGGCGACCGAGCCCTTGGAACGCATGACCAGCACGGCCAGCACGAGCAGCAGCCCGGCGATATACAGCCTGGGCAGCCATATATGCCACCCCTTTTGGGCCAATATGGCGGGCAGCGAGTAGATGGCGAAAGATCCCAACAGCACCATCAGGTAGGCCGGGGTGACGTACCGCATGATGTAGTAGAACAGCCTCGGGACCTTGACCAAGGCGCCGCGGTTTATCTCGTCCCACGCCCTGTGGGAGCCGAATATCCACATGAACATCACGATCTCGATGAACCCGAACAGGACTATCCCGATGGTGCCGGCCCAGAAGTCCATCTCGTCTATGGAGCCGCCCACGAAAATCGCGACCTGCGCGCTTGCGAATATGACCGCGCTCGTCACGAGCACCGACCGCGTACGGGACCAACCGAACTCGTCTTCGAAGAAGGCCACGATGGGTTGAATGAGCGAGACCGAGGAGGTAAGGCCGGCGAAGAACAGGAGGAAGAACCACAGGAATCCCAGAAGGTTGCCGGCTGGCATTCCGGAGAAGATGGCGCTCAGGCTGACGAACCCCAGGTTGAAGGCGCCGCCGTGGGCGATGGAGACGGCACCGGCCACGCCGAAGAATGCAACGGCGGCCGGGATGGCGATGGAGCCGCCTAGTATGACCTCGGTGATGTTGTTGAGCGAGGCCGACGACAGGCCGGTCACGACTAGGTCGTCGTCCTTGCCCATGTAGGAGGTGTAGGTGACTATCATGCCGAACCCTACGCTCAGCGTGAAGAATATCTGGCCGGCCGCGGCAAGCCAGACGCGGGGGTTGGTGAGGGCGCTGAAATCCGGCTTCCAAAGGAAGTTGAGACCCTCGATCGCCGAGCCGTTGGGAGTGGATAGCAGCAACACCCTGAAGAACAGGATGAGAGCGAGGATGAAGAGGGTGGGCATGGCGACCTTCGAGAACCGCTCGATGCCACCGCTCACACCGCGAAGTAGAATGAGGGTGTTGAGCGCAAAGGTGATTATGAAAAAAAGGTAGGTCAGTGCAAAGGTGGGCGTAGCGAACGTCCCGTCCGAGGCCACGTAGGCACCCAGGAACTCCTTGAACGGCCTCAGGTACTCATCGGCCGTAGCGCCTGCGGCGGCGGGCAGGTCTGGCATGGAGCCGACGAGGAAGTGGAAAGCGTATCCCAGTGTCCATGACTCGATGTAAACGTAGTAGATGACGACGACCAGCGGCAGCCACAGCCCCAGCACCCCCAGCAGCCGTGCCGCCGTGCTGCCGCGGGTCAGAGAGGCGAATATGGCGGGCGTGGTACCGTGGCCTTTCATCCCGCCGTAGCGGCCCATCGCCCACTCTATCCACATGAGCGGTATGCCGATGACGAAGAATGCCAGCATGTAGGGAATCATGAAGGCGCCGCCGCCGTTCTCGGCCGCCTGGACTGGGAAACGAAGGAAGTTTCCGAGCCCTATGGCGCTTCCAGCAACGGCCAAAACGAGACCTAGCCTGGTGTTCCAGTGCTCACGCTGAGAAGAGATTCGATGAGCCATGTTCCACCACAGGACGCGTAACCGGAACCGCTACGAACGTACCAGACGCCGAGAGTGCGCGCCGCTCATCTCTCTCCCCCCGGCCGACGGCGTGAAATGCGCGGCAAGAGGGCTGCCCGCAGTCGTGCACTCACAAACTGCCGCTTCCGCCCCAGACTCCCCCCTTGAACTGGGAGAGAAACCTCAAGTCGTTCTCGAAAAAGAGTCTTATGTCGTTTACGCCGAGCTTCAACATCGCGATCCTCTCGACACCCAAGCCGAAAGCGAATCCGCTGAATCGTTCGGAATCATAATTTACACTGCGGAAGACGGCCGGGTCAACCATGCCGCATCCAAGTATCTCGAGCCAGCCCGTCGACTTACACACCCTGCATCCGCCGCCCCCACACAGCACGCACTGGATGTCCACCTCGGCGCTGGGCTCCGTGAAAGGGAAGAAGCTCGGGCGGAAGCGAAGCGCCGTACCAGGCCCGAACACCACGCGCACGAACTCCGAAAGCACACCCTTCAGATCGGCGAACGTCACTCCTTCGTCCACGAGGAGGCCTTCGACCTGGTGGAACATGGGCGTGTGCGAAACGTCGCTGTCACGCCTGTACACCTTCCCCGGTGCAACTATCTTCACCGGCGGGGGGTGCTTTTCCATGACGCGTATCTGAACGGGCGAGGTGTGGGTCCTCAGCACCACATCGTCCGACACGTAGAACGTATCCTGCATGTCCCGGGCCGGGTGGTCCTTGGGGATGTTGAGAGCCTCGAAGTTGTAGTAATCGAGCTCTATCTCGGGGCCGCGCACTACGTCGAAGCCCATTCTCCTGAATACGTCGACGATCTCGTCCATGACTTGTGAGACGGGGTGGATGCCCCCACGCGGACGGCGGCGGCCGGGGATAGTGACGTCCACCTTCTCCACTTCGAGCCGCCTCTTCTCTTCCTGGCGGCGCAACTCCTCGGCACGGTGCCGAAGGAGCTCTTCGACGCGGCCCTTGACCTCGTTTATGAGCTTGCCCATGCGCGGACGCTCTTCGTTGGGCAGCGAACGCAACCCCTTGAGCAACTCGGTAAGCGATCCCTTCCTACCCAGCAGGGCCGCCTTTACGGCGTTGAGCTCGCCCTCGTCGCACGCCTTCGCTATGGCTTCTTCGGCCTCCTCCTTTATCCGTTCGAGCTTCTCTATCATAGCCTTCGGCCTCATCGAATGCGGCTCCGCCCCCAAACGCGGGTCGAAGCCCCTAGTTCTTTATAACTGAAACCACCGAAATGACAACCATCGCCAACCCAGCCAGTCCCTTTACGAACAGGCCACCCAAACGACCCAGGAATATGCCCAAGCCCGACCTTGCCGCCCGAGCAACGTCGCCCCCCAGCAGCAGCTCGACAACGAACGCTCCCACGAACGCCCCCGCAAAGGCGCCGACTACCGCGCCGAGCCCGAAAAGCAGCGGCGCCCCCATGACGGCCCCCACGAAGCCGGCAACGAAGGAGGCCGCAATGGCCGCGTTGCTCGACTCCCAGCGCTTGCCGCCGGCTACGCCTAGGGCGAACTCGGCCACCTCGCCCCCTACTGCCAGGGCGGCCATGACGGCCAACACGCCGGGCGTCAACTCGTCGAAGCCCCCGTACCAGCCGTATAGGACGGCGGCGAAGAGTATGAGGAAATTACCGGGAAGACCCAGCACAAGGAACGCTAGGCCCACGGCCATCGAGAGCAGGAACAGGAGCAGGACTGCGGTATCCATGGGGGCCCTTCCTGCGGCCTCCGAGACCCCTCCTTGCCGTGCAAGACAACGGCCGAGGATGTCTCAGGCGACCCTGGGTCTGCGGCGTCGCCAGGATATGACGAAGGAGCTTGCGATGAAGATCGATGAGTAGGTGCCGGCCGTTATACCCACAATCAGCGTGAACGCGAAGTCGTGGATGACGGCGCCGCCGAGGAAGAAGAGGGCGAGAAGGACGAACAGCACCGTCAGCACCGTGAGCAGTGTGCGCGAGAGCGTCTGGTTGATGCTCTCGTTGACCAGCTCCTCGAACGGCCTCTTGGTCACCCCTCTCATGTTCTCACGTATGCGATCGAAGATGACTATCGTATCATTGACCGAGTAACCTATCACCGTGAGCAATGCGGCGACGATTGCCAGCGTGAACTCCTTGTCCGTGAGGAATATGGCGCCCGAGGTGACCAGTATGTCGTGTATGATCGCTATCACGGCGCCCAAGGCGAACGAGAACTCGAACCGCACCATTAGGTACAACATTATGACGCCCCAACCGATGATGATGGCGAAGAACGCCTTGCGGATGAGCTCTTTGCCGATCTTGGGACCTATGAAATCAATCCGTTGGACCCGCGCCCCCTGGAAGGGACCGCCGGCCGAAGAGAGCTTCTTCAGCTTGGCCTGGAAATCCTTTATGCCCTCGTAGCTCACCACGTCGGGCGAGAACCGCAGAAGGAACTCGTTCTCGCGCTGCAATCCCAACTGCTGCACGCTCTCGACCGGCGCACCCGCCTGGCGCATCGTCTTCCTAATATCGTCGGGCTCGATGGGGCCTTCAAACTTTATCTGTACCTCCGTCCCTCCGACGAACTCCACCCCCCAGTTGGGACCGCCGTGGTAGAGGAGCGCACCGAGACCCACGGCTATGGCCACGAGCGAGCCCAGAGCGGCCAACCTCATCTTCGAGACAAAATCTATCTGCGCTCCCGTAAGCGATAACCTCAATACAGCTCAACCTCCGATGCAGCGACGCAGGTGTGGCCCCACGCCTCAGATGCTCAGCGCCTCCACCTTTCGGCCTCCATAGACGAGATCGGTTATGACCTTGGCGACGACGACGTTGCTGAAGATGGTGGTCACGATACCGACCGACAGCGTAACGGCGAACCCTTTCACCGGGCCCGTGCCGAACCAGAACAGAATGAGTGCGGTGAGCAACGTGGTGATGTTGGCATCGAGCACCGTCCAGAGCGAGCGGCTGTAGCCGGCCTCGATGGCGGCGAGCGGCGTCTTGCCGGCACTCAGTTCCTCCTTGATACGCTCGAAAATTATTATGTTGCCGTCGACGGCCATACCCATGGTGAGAACCAATCCGGCAATACCCGGCAGAGTGAGCGTGACGCCGAAAGCGGAGAGGAACCCCAGGATGAACAACATGTTGAAGAGCAACGCCACGTCGGCTATGATGCCCTGCCGCTTGTAGTAGGCAAGCATGAACAACAGCACCATGGCACCGCCCACGATCATGGAGAACTTGCCCTTCTCGATGGAATCCCTGCCCAGGGACGGTCCCACCGTACGCTCCTCGAGCACCTCGACCGGCACCGGCAGCGCCCCCGAGCGAAGCACCAGCGCCAGATCGCGCGCCTCGTCGGTGGTGAAGGTGCCCGTTATTATGCCGTTGGTCGTGATCCGATCGTTTATGACGGGGGCCGACTTCACCACCCCGTCGAGCACGATGGCCAGTCTGTGGCCGATGTTCTTCTCCGTAAGCTCGCCGAACTTCGTGGCCCCCTCGCCCTTGAAGCTGAACCCTACGGCCGGACGACCGTAGTCGTCGAAGGTGAGCCTCGCATCGGATAGGTACTGCCCTGTGACCGGGGCCTCGGCGTCGGTGAGGAAGTAGCGCTCGTTGGCCGGCAGTCCCTCACCTCCGGGATGCAGGGCGAGCCCCTTCTCCCGGAGAAGCCTGTTCACCTCGGTATCGCTGAGGCCGTCGACGTCGATGCCGTGCTTTGCCAGCAGCGAGACCTTGTCGGGACCGGCGTCGCGTACGATCTTGAATTCCAAGACGGCGGAGCGATTAATGATCCTTATTATGCGCTGCCTGTCGGAAGCCGACGCCCCCGGGACCTGGATGAGAATCCTGTCCGAGCCCACCCTCTGGATTGCCGGCTCGAGCACTCCGAACTCGTCGATCCTGTTGCGTATGACCTGGATGACCTGATCCAGAGTGCGGCTCTGGACGTCGCGCACGTAGCGGTCACGGAGCATGATCTCCACCGAGGCCCCGTCGCGCTTTATGTCGGCTACGTTCTTATAGGTGGAGAGGACATCCTCAATCTTGGACAAATCTTCGGAGGAAAAGAGCTCTATGTGGAGAGTATGGCCGTCGACGAACCCCTTCTTCACGAGCACCTTTTTCTCTTTGAGCTGGGTGAGGATGGAATCCTTCATATTGGCCAGCTCATGCTGTGCGGCCTTCTCGGGGTCGACGCCGAGCAACAAGAAAACTCCACCGCGGAGATCGAGCCCCAACCTGAGTCCCTTTACCGGGAAAACCTTGCCCCACCACGCCGGAAGCCTGTCGCCCAGGAACGTCGGCACCAAGAAGACGGACGACAAAAAGGTGACGATGAGAATTACCGTGATCCATCCCTTGGGCGCTCTTTTCATCCCTTGGACCCATCCTCCTTCGTCCTTCCGCCACCCTCTTCGGCCAGCCCTGCTACGCCTTGTTTGGACATCTTGACGTTGACGCCCTTGGCTATCTCAACGGTGAGGATGTCGCCGTCGACACCGACGATCTTGCCGTATATGCCGCCGGTGGTCACCACCCTGTCGCCTCGCTTGAGCGAGTCGAGCATCTGCCGCCGGCGCTGCTCCTGCCTGCGCTGGGGACGCAGTATGAGCAGGTAGAAGAGGACGAAGATAAGTATGAAGGGAGCAAACGCCACCAGCGGCGAGCCGCCGCCTTCACCTCCCTGGCCCGACGACGGAACACACGACGTGACGGCCAAGACGAGCGCGACCAACCACCCAAGAAGGGAGTATTTCATCTAGACATTCTCCTCCGTCTCGCTCTCCAGGACGGCTCCGGCCCAAGAGGCGAACTCACCGCGTTCGATGGCCTCGCGCACGCGGGCCATGAGGGTGGAATAGTAGTGCAAGTTGTGCAACGTAAGGAGCCTCAGCACTCCGACCTCCCCGGCCATGAACAGGTGTCGCAAGTACGCGCGCGAGTAGGTACGGCACACACGGCACGAGCAGCGCTCGTCGATGGGCCGCGGGTCGCCAGCGTATCGGGCATTCTTTATAACCAGTTTTCCCCCATTTGTAAAGAGAGTGCCCCGCCTGGCGTTCCGCGTGGGCAGCACGCAGTCGAACATGTCAACCCCCTGCATCACCGCCCTCACGATGTCGGCCGGCGTGCCAACGCCCATCAGATACCGAGGCTTCGAGTCGGGCAGGAACTCCACGCAGGCGTCCACTGCACGCACTCGCTCGGACACGCTCTCCCCGACACCAAGTCCGCCGATCGCGAACCCGTCGAACTCCATCGACGCCATCCGTCGGGCCGTGGACGCCCGCAGGTCCGTGTATACACCCCCCTGGAGAATGGCGAACAATCCACCCCGGCGGGAGCCGGCGTGCTCGAGGCACTCCTCGGCCCAGCACTCCGTGAGACGCACCGAGCGCTCGATGTAGGAGCGGTCGGCCGGATAGGGGGGGCATTCGTCCAGACACATCATCACGTCTGAAGCGAGCGACGCCTGTACGGCCACCGAGAGCGCGGGGGTGAGCATGTACTCCTTGCCGTCTATGTGGGACTGGAACCGTATGCCCCGCTCGGTTATGGTTCGCTTGCGCGAGAGACTCAAGGCCTGGAAGCCGCCGCTGTCGGTGGCGATGGCGTGGGGCCAAGACATGAACGCATGGAGACCGCCCATCCTCTCCACCACCTCTACGCCGGGGCGCAGCATCATGTGGTAGGAGTTCACTATCACCATCCGGAAGCCTGCCTCGAGCACCTCGTCGCCGTCGACGGCCTTGACCGCCCCCTGCGTGGCCACGGGCATGAAGCACGGCGTCTGCACGGTGCCGTGCGCGGTCTCTATGCGGCCGCACCGGGCAAGGGAAGAGCCGTCGGTGTACGTGACAACAAATGTGAACATCGCAAGTGTATGCTCCGGCGCCCGAAAAGTGTGAAGCACGGGGATCGGTCCCGCACCCGCTTCACTCAGGGCGGAGATAGGAACAACCCGGCGGGCAGCACGAAGAAATCATATGCCGAGCACGTCGCGCATCGTATACAGCCCGGGCGGACGGCCGACGACCCAGCCCATGGCCCGCAACGCCCCACGGGCGAATATGTCTCTGCTGGTAGCCCTGTGGGTTATCTCGATCCGCTCACCGTCGCCCAGGAAGAACACGGTGTGTTCACCGACCACGTCCCCGCCCCTCAGGCTCTGCAGGCCGATCTCTCCCTCCCGCCTCCCGCGCTTCCCGTGCCTGGCAAACACCAGCCCCCCGGCCGCCCCCCCGCCTCGATCGGCCTCGCCGACGGACTCGGCGAGCTTGAGCGCCGTACCGCTTGGAGCGTCCTTCTTGTAGCGGTGGTGGAGCTCCACTATCTCGACGTCGTAACCCTCGCCCAGCAGTCCGGCCGTCCGGCGCACAATGTCGAACATCACGTTGACGCCCACGCTCATGTTCGGGGCCAAGACACACGCAAAGGACTCTGCGCTGCGGCGCAGCAGGTCCGTCTGCTCCTGGTCGAACCCGGTCGTACCTATGACCATGGCCTTGCAGCTGCGCCGCGCGTAGGCCACGTTGGCCATGGTGACCTCGGGAGTGGTGAAGTCTATTATGCCGTCCGCATCGGCGGCGGCCCGCTCCATGTCGTCCGTCACCACGACGTCGAGACGTCCCAGCCCAAGGAGCTCACCCACGTCCTTGCCTTGAACCTCATGCGAGGGGCTCTCGGTGGCCCCCACCAACTCGAACTCCTCGCTCTCTGCCACAAGCGCCGCTATGCGCGAGCCCATCCTCCCGGCCACGCCTGCCACCGCCACTCTCACCGTCACTTCCCTTCACCTCCCGGAGCCGCCGGCCTCTCCTTCAGTTCCAGCGGGTGTACTTGCTCGATCTCTATCCCCGTACCGGCTCGGCCGCACCCTTCGACGCACTGGTCGGCCACTATGACCCACTTGCCCTCCAGCGGAAGCAGTGTGTATTGGACTACGATGTCCTTCTCCACCGGCTCGCCCCTCTCCGTCGGCTTGTAGCTGACCCGGAGGGCCGTCTGTACGTAAGCGTTGCCGCCGAAGATGTTTACGTTCTTGACCTCGTAGTCGAGAAGCGACCACCGGAGCCGCTTGACCAGCAGGTTCCGCATGTTCAACTCGTAGCTCTCGGCATCAAGGTTTGCGGCGTATCCCCTGCTCACGCATCCATAAGCGCGCTTGAAATCGTAGTCGCCGAGCGAGTCCAGATACTTCTCCACCGTTCTGACGGGGGATTTGTTGGGCAGGGAGAACTCCTTGCTTTCCGTCAGCAGAGGCGGGCCGGAAACCGTTTTCTTGACGCAACCGCCTAGAAAGACTGCCGAGGAGGCGAGAACCACGACGAGGAACGATGCCGACAGCCCAACACGGTACACGGCAATTAGGATAAGGCAGATGGCCCGAATTTCAAGCTTCCCGCCTTGACAAAACGGTCGGCATCACCTATCTGTTTCTAGGACGCCCGCGTTCCACCCGAACCCGCGGCATCACCGCCGCTCGCAGCGGACGGGGGCGACGGCGCCCCCCCGGCGGCCCGGCCGACACGTACACACCGCACGGGAGAGGTCGCGTACGGCAGCGAGGTCTTGCATATGAACAGCATGACCGGCTTCGGCAGAAGCGAAGCCGACACCACACTCGGGAAACTGGTCGTCGAGGCGCGGAGCGAAAACCACCGCTTCCTCGACATTACGTTTCAGCTCCCCGACTTTCTCCATTACATGGAGTCCCAGCTTGCCGACCACGTAAAGAAGTTCGTCACCCGCGGTAAGGTAAGGATAGCCGTCGTGGCCGAGAACTCCCGCGGCCGAACGCCCGTACTGAACCTGGACGCGGCCAAACGGGTCGCCAAGGCCCTCGGCGAGCTGCGCGACGAGTTGTCGATCGCAGACGAGGTAAAGATCGAGCATATACTTATGGTAAGGGAGGTATTCGGCCCAGAGGAAAGCCCCCCTCCGACGGAAGAGCAGGCCGAAGAGGTCATTCGCGTTGTGACCGAAGCGGTCGTCAACCTGAACAAGATGCGCAAGGCAGAGGGGACCAAGCTGCGGAGGGACCTTAAGCGCAGGGTGGAAAGGCTCACGGAACTCATTGACGGCATCGAGCAGCTGAGGTCGTCGTTCACCGAGGAGACCATGGCACGCATGCGCGAGCGCGTTGGGAAGCTGCTTGAGGGGGTGGGTGTACAAATAGACGAGGGGCGCCTTGCACAGGAGGTGGCCTACCTGGCCGAGAGGAGCGACATAACGGAAGAACTGGTAAGGCTCCGCGCCCACACGGAGAAGTTCGTCGAGAACTTCTCGCGGCGGGGACCGGTCGGACGGGAGCTCGACTTCCTGCTCCAGGAGATGAACCGCGAGGCGACGACGATAGCGGCAAAGGCGAAGAACGCAACCATCTCACACGTCGTCGTCGAGCTCAAGGCCGAGATGGAGCGCATCAAGGAGCAGGTCCAGAACATAGAGTAGGCGAGTAGGCGCGGGAACCGTACGCTCCGATACCGAGAGCGAGCCCCCCGCACGTTACGCCGTCCCGCCCCACCCGGCCCGCCATCCATGCGCAGAATCCCCCATACGCCTCAGCAGAAAGGCACCCGGTTATAGGGCACGCCTCGCATTGGCGCTTCCCCACCGACCTCGCAACCCCATTCGGCGGCACAGACCCTACCCCACTGCGACGCCAGCCCCAAGCAGCGGCAAAACCCGTAGGAAGCCACAGAAGAGCCACGCAACAACAATGCTGATGCGCAGCACCAGGGCTTATAGAGGCGAGTGCGAAAGTCCCCTACCGCGGTTCCTCCACGGCCGACCCATGCCACCGCCTAGAGCCGCGCGCAGGCCACGCGCCCTCACTTGCGTTCACCCCCAGGACTTGACACCGCAGTCCGGCCCGAGTCACCTCCCCCCCGTCAGAGGCGCACGTACTACTCCTCACGCAACATCCCCCTCTCGATACCCAAGTCCTACGCGACGCCGCTTCCCGACATACAACGCGCACCACCGACCCGGCACCTCGCAGACTCCACCCCGCCCAATCCCTGATTTGGACGCAACGACGCCAGCCCCTCCTCCATACCTATACCGCGGCACCACCTGCCGCAGGCGACCGCACAACTCTTCCCCCCCACGGCACGGGAAGGAGCAACACCGCCTCCGGGAGGCGGTGTTGACTCGAACAACCGTCGAGTATATCATCATCACTTGAGGCGATGGGAAAGGTGATATGTGTAGCCAACCAGAAGGGGGGGGTGGGAAAAACTACTACCGTCGTCAACCTGGGTTCATCCCTCGCCGTACTAGGCAAGCGGACACTGCTGGTGGACTTCGACCCGCAGGCCAACACAACGAGCGGCGTCGGCATCGACAAGCGCTACATACGCAAGACCGTCTACCTCTCGATCATTGGCGAAATGGAGCTGAGGGACATCATACGGCCCGTGCTCGAGCGGCCCTTCGGAGGGCTGCTCCACGTCGCCCCCTCAAACCCCGACCTCACGGGGGCCGAGGTCGAGCTGGCCTCAGAACCGGACCGCGAGAACAGGTTGCGTGATGCGCTCATGCCGCTCGTAGACGACTACGCATATATTCTCATCGACTGTCCACCCTCGCTGGGACTGCTCACGG
Source organism: uncultured Spirochaetia bacterium (assembly GCA_964639895.1). Classification (GTDB taxonomy): domain Bacteria; phylum Desulfobacterota_D; class UBA1144; order Nemesobacterales; family JADFKM01; genus CAZXEJ01. The sequence continues at coordinate 34,722 of CAZXEJ010000017.1, forward strand.
TCAACGCCCTGTGCGCAGCGCACTCGATACTGGTGCCCATCCAGTGCGAGTACTACGCCATGGAGGGGTTGAGCGACCTGGACACCACGCTTACGCTGCTGCGCGAGCGTCTGAATCCGGCGCTCGAGATAGAGGGGTACCTGCTCACGATGTTCGACCCGCGCAACAACCTATCCCACCTCATACTGAGAGAGGTGAAAGAGTACTTCGGCGGTCTGGTTTTCGACACCGTTATCCCCCGCAACGTTCGCCTGGCCGAGTCGCCGAGCTACGGGCTTCCGGCCATAGTCTACGACAAGAAGTCCAGCGGGGCCGAAAGCTACATCGCACTGGCCGAAGAGCTGATCCGCAGGAACGGAGGAGGAGCGGAGGAGTGAAAAAGAGACAGCTCGGCAAGGGTCTGGGCGCACTGATCGGCACCCCCGGGGCCGCCGCCCGCGGGTACGTCACCGTCCCCATAGAGAAGATCGCGCCGAGCCCCTCGCAGCCGCGCCGAGAGTTCGACGACCGATCGCTCGACGAGCTGGCCGCCTCGATCCGCGAACAAGGCATCATTCAGCCCCTCATACTGAGGCGCAGCGGCGACGGCTACACGATCGTCGCTGGCGAGCGCCGCTGGAGGGCCGCACAGAGGGTGGGTCTCAGGGAAGTGCCCGCCATAGTGAAGGACGTAGAGGACCGCGATGCGCTGGAGATGGCGCTCGTCGAAAATCTCCAGCGCGAAGACCTGAACCCCATCGAGGAGGCGCGCGCCTACGAGCTCCTCATCCGCGAATACGGCCTCACACACGAGACCATATCGGCGCGAATCGGGAAGGACCGCTCCACGATAACCAACCAGCTGCGGTTACTCAAGCTGCCCCCCTCGGTGCAGCAGGCCCTGATGGAGGGGCGCATAAACGCGGGCCACGCCCGTGCGCTGCTCTCCCTCGAGAGCCCCCAGAAGATGGAAGAGGCGCTTGCGACCGTGATCAAGGAGAAGCTCTCCGTAAGGAAGACGGAGTCCTACGTCAAGAGGCTCAACTCGCCCCGACCCTCGCGCTCTTCGCAGGGCGCCGTATCGCCCTACGTGCGCCACCTGGCAGATGAGCTGATGAGGGCTCTGGGCACCAAGGTGACCATCAGACAACGCGGCGGTAAAGGTCTTATCGAGATCGAGTTCTATTCCCAGGACGAGCTCGAGAGGCTGATAGAGACGCTGGCCGGAAGGGGGTTCAGCGTGACCTCCTGAGCGTGCAAGCGCCACTAGGCGCCGCCCGCGACCGATGCAGGGGACGCGCCGCCGTGGGCGCGTAAGCGGCGTCGGGCGGAGGGGGGGCCGACCGTGGCGGGGGGAAGCGTGCGAGCGTTGCGCACACCGACCGTGGCGGGAATGCAGGCTGGGGAGAGAGGAGCGGCCGGGCCGGCCGCAGGCACTACAACGGGAGATCGAGAGTACGTATGGCGAAAAAGGCATACAAGGTGAGCGTGAGGGTGAGACTCAAGCCGTCGGTGCTCGACCCGCAAGGTAAGACAGTGCTCGCGGCACTCAGAAACCTTGGGTTTGCGGGCGTACACGACGTGAGGGTGGGCAAGGTGATCGAGCTCAGGCTCGAAGGAGAGAGCGAAGACGGCGTAAAGGGCGAGGTCGAGGAGATGTGCGAGCGGCTCCTCGCCAACCCGGTCATAGAGGAGTACGAAATAGAGGTCGAGGCGGACGACTGAGATGGCTAAAGCGAGATTCGGCGTAGTGGTGTTTCCGGGCTCGAACTGCGACCACGACTGCATGTACGTACTCCGAGACGTGATCGGGGCCCGGTGCGAATACATCTGGCATGAAGAACCGTCGCCGGGCGTGTACGACTGCATCGTTCTGCCGGGCGGGTTCTCCTACGGCGACTATCTGCGGTCGGGGGCCATCGCGGCCCGCTCGCCCGTAATGGACGCCGTAAGGCGGCACGCCGCGGCCGGCGGTCTCGTAGTAGGCATCTGCAACGGCTTCCAGGTATTGACCGAAGCGGGGCTGTTGCCGGGTGCGCTCACACGCAACGCGTCGCTCCGCTTCATCTGCAGGTGGGTCAACGTGCGCGTCACCAACAACCGCACTCCGTTTACGATGCTCATGGAGGAAGGCCAGGTGCTGAGCATGCCGATAGCGCACGGCGAGGGGCGCTACTGGGTGGACCGCCCTACCCTCGCCGCGATGGAAAGCCGGCGGGGCGTGGTTTTCACCTACTGCGACACGGAGGGACGCGTCACCGAAGAGGCCAACCCCAATGGCTCGGTGGCCAACGCGGCAGGAGTGGTGAACGAGACGGGCAACGTGCTGGGCATGATGCCTCATCCGGAGAGGTGCTGCGAGGAGATCCTGGGCGGCACCGACGGCCGACTGGTGTTCGAATCGGTGATAAGGTGGGTGGAAGAGGGCCGCACCCGCCCGCCCCGGGCCCAGGGGCTCTAGTACCACGTGCCCCACAACCCGAGCGTCAACGCCTCGCGCTCCCGAAGCACGGCGCGGTACCGCACCACCAGAAGCAGGGGAAGCCCCGCCGCTAAAGCAGCCACACAGGGACAAGCTCCTTCCTTAAGCCGCCCATAACGCGTCGGCTGAGAGGCGTTGTAAGCAGGCCCGCCTCACACTCCCGCCGTCGAGGACGCCTCCCCTCTCGAACGGGCCGCCCGACATACGACGGTACGGCTACGCCTCCACATCGATAAAGCCGCATGCCCTAGGCGAGCAAGTACCGAAATCCGACCCGCAGCTCCCCGGCCGGGGATGGTTCGAATAAACCGCCCGGTCGTGTCCGGCTACACGGCAAGCCCCCACGCAAGCTACGACGATCGGTCCTCGAACAAGCAGGCCCCTCCGGATTCAAGCGTGGTGGGAACAGCCTCTGCCCACGGCTCCCCACTTCGCCGGCAGCCATACCCTTTCTAACCGTTAGGGGGCGAACGCTCACAACCCTCACGGCTCTCTAGTGACAGAGCAACTCCTCATCCGGCCCCCCCGAAGCCGCCCGGTCCCTACACCACCGGTAGTGCCCCTCTCCCGGCGCATCCCCCCGAAGCCCCCACACCACTGCTACCCCTTCTCAACCGCTCCGCCCCTACGCCTGCGCTCCCCCCCACCGCGCGCACCACGCCCCCCGGATTGAGCGACCGGGCGGGCTATGGTAGAATTCTAGGTGCCGCGCGCCCGCCGTAGGGCCGTCACCGACCGGCGGCACGCGGCCGGCACGAGCCATGGGAACGTATAAGGTCGACGCCACCATCGACATCACGCGTGACATCTGCCCAATGACCTTCGTCAAGACGAAGCTCAAGCTCGAGACGATGTCGCCGGGCCAGGTGCTCGAGGTCATCCTCAGCGAGGGCGAACCCTTGATCAACGTTCCTCGCAGCGTCAAGGAAGAAGGACACAAGATCCTCGACCTGCAAAAGGTGGACTCCAAATACAGGCTGCTTATCGAACGCCGCTAGTGAGCCGTCCAACCACGCCCAGGAAAGAACCGGACCTGAACGCGCCGAGCACCATTGGCTCTATCGTGGAGCTCATCGGTAACACCCCCCTTATAAAGCTCTCGAGGATCACCGGCGACCTGAGGCCGGGCGTGAGCGTCTACGTTAAGGCCGAGTGGTTCAACCCAGGCGGCTCGGTCAAGGACCGTCCGGCACTTTGGATGATACGGGACGGCATCGAGAAGGGCACCCTTACGAAGGACAAGGTGATAATGGACTCCTCATCCGGCAACACGGCCATAGCCTACGCCATGATAGGAGCCGCGCTGGGCTACAAGGTCGAGCTGGTGATGCCCGCCAACGTAAACATCGAGCGCAAGAAGACCATCCTCGCCTTCGGAGCCAAGGTCATATACTCCGACGCCCTAGAAGGCTCGGACGGGGCCATCCTCAAGGCGCGCGAGCTGTTGAGGAAGAACCCCGAGAAATATTTCATGCCCGACCAGTACAACAACCCCATGAACCCGCGCTCCCACTACGAGACGACCGCCCCGGAGATCTGGGAGCAGACGGGGGGCGAAGTGACCCACTTCTTCGCCGGTATGGGAACCAGCGGCACGCTCATGGGCACGGGCCGTCGGCTCAAGGAGCTCAACCCCGACGTCAAGGTCATTGCCGTCGAGCCGGCCGAACCGCTGCACGGGCTCGAGGGACTCAAACACATGGCCACCTCCATAGTGCCCGGCATATACGATCCCGAATTCCCGGACGAGATCATACAGGTCGAGACGGACGTCTCCTACAAGGTGATGAAGGAGGTACTCCAGAAGGAGGGCCTCTTCATAGGTCACTCAGGCGGGGCCGCGCTTTATGCGACGCTGCGCTATGCAGCCTCGCTCAAGGAAGGCGTCCTCGTCACCATACTTCCCGACGGCGGCTACAGGTATCTGAGCGGAGGGCTTTGGTGGTGAAGATAGAGTCCAGTGCGTGGGACGAGATAAGGAAGCACGCCGAGGAGGGTTATCCCAACGAGGTGTGCGGCGTACTCGTTGGGAGGGACGGCCGCGTGTCGGCGGCAAGGCGGTGCAGGAACATCAACACCGAGCGCGCCCGCGACCGCTACGAGCTCGACCCTCTCTCGTTCCTCGAAGCCGATACCTGGGCACGGCGGAATGGGATGGAGATAGTCGGCATATACCACTCCCACCCCGACCACCCCTCGCGACCGTCCGAGACCGACCGTCGGCGCGCATGGCAGGGGTGGGTCTACGTGATTGTATCGATCAACGGCGGCAGGTACAATGACGTACGTGCGTGGGTCCTCGAAGAGGACGGATCGCGGTTCAAGGAGATCGAGTTGGAGTTCTCAGACCAGACGTAGGCGGAGGGTACGAGGGTGCGACTCACGGAAGACCAGATCTACCGCTACAGCAGAAACATACTCCTCCCCGAGGTGGGAGGGGTGGGACAGGAACGGCTCCTGCGCTCGCGTGTGTTCTGTCTGGGCGTAGGAGGCCTGGGCTCCCCTATAGCGCTCTATCTTGCGGCCTCGGGGGTGGGCACACTCGGCGTGGCCGACTCCGACAGGGTGGACATCACCAACCTCCAGCGCCAGGTGCTCCACTTCACAAACGACATAGGCCGCCCCAAGACCGACTCGGCCAAGGAGAAGCTCACACGCCTCAACCCAGACATCAAGGTAGAGGTCTACGACGAGACGATCAACAAGAACAACATCTGCGACATCATCCGCAACTACGACATAGTGATCGACGGCTCCGACAACTTCCCGACCCGCTACCTGGTAAACGACGCCTGCTTCTTCGAGCGCAAGACCCTCGTGTCGGGTGCAATCCTGGGGTTCGAGGGGCAGCTCTCGGTGTTCAAGCCCCACAAGGGCGGCCCCTGCTACAGGTGCCTCTACCCGGAGATACCGCCGGCTGGCCTCATCCCCAGCTGCCAGGAGGCCGGCATACTGGGCGCTGTGGCAGGCATAGTGGGCACCATGCAGGCGCTCGAATGCCTCAAGGAGCTGCTAGAGATCGGGAAAACCCTCGTCGGCAGGCTTCTCGTCTTCAACGCGCTCAAGATGACGTTCACCGAGGTCAAGGTCAACAAGGACCCCGCCTGCCCCCTGTGCGGCGAGAATCCCACCATAACCAGCATCGAACAGTACGAACAGCCCGAATGCGACTCAGATCTCACCTCTATCCTCGGCTGATGCCGCGCCCCGCCGGTTTGACGCCCCGCCGTTGCGGGTGTTAATATGATGGAGGGGGGGTACAGTACGCGAGGGGTGTGAACCGACGATGTCCGACAAAGAGCTTCTCCGCCGGGCTCTTGAGCTTCTCCAGAAGGCATACGAACTACAGATGGGCGGCGAACTGGAAGGGGCCGTGGAAACCTACAAGCGGTCGATCGAGATCTTTCCCACAGCCGAGGCCTACACCTTTCTGGGCTGGACATACAGCTTCATGGGGATGTTCGAAGAGGCGATCGAGCAGTGCAAGAAGGCCATCGAGCTCGACCCCGACTTCGGCAACCCCTACAACGACATCGGGGCCTACCTCATAGAACTCGATCGCTACGACGAGGCCATCGGTTGGCTCGAGAAGGCCACCGAGGCCAAGCGCTACACGCCCCGCCACTACCCTCACTACAACCTGGGCCGCGTATACCTCACCAAAGGAATGATAAAGAGGGCGGTCGAGGAGTTCATGAAGGCCCTGGAGTACGAGCCCGACTACCCGCCGGCCGTCCACGCGGTGGCGAAGCTCAAGAAGGCGCTCAACTGAGCCCCACGCCCGGACCGGGCACGTGGCGCAGGACGCACTAGGCGACACCGGAACAATGACTCTAGACGGCAAGGTGGTACTGGTCACGGGTGGGGCGCGTAGGCTGGGCAGGGAGACGGCGCTTGCGCTCGCGCGCGCCGGGGCCGACGTGGCCGTCCACTACCGCAGCTCCGCGCAGGACGCACGGGCGACGAGGGACGCCATCCGAGCCTTGGGGCGCCGAAGCCACTGTGTGAAGGCGGACCTGGCGCGTGCCGACGAGATAGCACGCCTCTTCGACGAGGTCATGGACGCCATGGGGCGCATCGACGTCCTAGTCAACAACGCCGCCCTGTTCGGCCGGGGGGAGTTCCTCGGCTGGAGCGAGCAGGAGTGGAACACGTTCATGGACGTAAACCTCAAGGCCCCGTTCCTCTGCGCCCAACACGCAGCACGCCTTTTCCCGGGCGGCAAGGGCCGGATCGTAAACATCGCCGACGTGGGCGGCATAGTACCGTGGAAGGGATACGAGCCCTACTGCGTATCCAAGGCCGGCCTCATAATGCTCACCAAGTGCATGGCCAAGAGCCTCGCCCCCGGGGTGCTCGTGAACGCCGTCGCTCCGGGGCCGGTGCTGCTGCCTGAAGGGGCCGACGACGAGGAGAGGCGACGGGCCGTCGAACGCACGGTGCTCGGGCGCGAGGGAGCGGCCGGCGAGGTGGCCGAGGCCGTGAGGTATCTCGTCGAATCGGACTACGTCACGGGCACTGTCCTCGTCGTCGACGGCGGACGCTTGCTCGCCTGAGCGGCCGGCAGCCGGGACACACCGGGCGCACCCGTTGGAGCCGCAACTCTTAAAATACGCCCGTTTCCCTATATACTATTGTGCATTTAAGCTCACCGCTCCGGTGAGAGAACACGCGGGAGGTAGGACAATTGTACGTACCACGCTACGCCTTTCTCACCAAAGGGGTCGGAAAACACAAGGAGAAGCTCACCAGCTTCGAAATGGCGCTTCGCAACGCCAAGATAGCCGAATACAACCTGGTGAAGGTATCGAGCATCTTCCCACCCAACTGCAAGCTGATACCGCGTTCGCAGGGCCTCAAGAAACTCAAACCGGGACAGATCGTCCACGTGGTACTGAGCGAGAACTCGACCAACGAACCGCACCGCTTGGTGGCTGCATCGGTCGGGCTCGCCATCCCCCGCGAGAGTAACTACTACGGGTACCTGTCCGAGCACCACAGCTTCGGCCAGACCGACCGCATAGCGGGCGAGTACGCCGAGGACCTGGCTGCCTACATGCTGGCCACCATCCTGGGCACCCCGTTCGACCCGGACAAGAGCTACGACGAACAGAAAGATATCTGGAAGATATCGGGCCACATCGTAAAGACCAAGAACGTGACCCAATCGGCCATAGGCGACAAGCGAGGCCTTTGGACGACGGTACTAGCTGCGGTGGTGCTTGTGACCTGAGGAGCGGTATGTCCCCCCCAGGGGGCTGTGCGTAGCGCAGGAGGGCGGCTGCCGCGTGCAAGCTCGCGCCCCAAGTGCGACGTACGGTGCGGGCCGGACGGCTTCGTCTGCTCCCATTCCCCTTGTGATGTGCACGGGGCGGCAACGGGGCATCGGTGACTGCAACGGACAGTCTCCCCTCAACGCCGGTCGAACGACAGGGCCGCGTCAAGGGGTGAGACGAGAACGACACCCCCACCGGGCCTAGACGCGCTTGCGGCAGAGTGCAGCACGTTCGCGCCGGCAAGCCACCCCTCCTCCCCGCCCAGCCCAGAGCGGTGCGAAGGCGGTGGACAAGGCCTCGCTGGAAAGCTTTGGATTCCGCTCCTTACGTGCACGCTGTGGGGGGACTCGGTGTGCTTCGGCCGGCCCGTAGACGGTGTCCAAGATCCAAGCCGAGAGAGCCCCACGCCGGCTTCCGTCCCGCAACGAAAAGCCCCCTGCGGTGGGGAGAGATGATGCCGGAGGCCGGCCTTGCGGTCACATCCCCCTGCAGGCGGCCGTGGAACCGGCTGGGAGCGGCACCATGGTAGGCGGGGCATCCCGTGCTATGGAACGGAGGGCTGCGCACACGCGCTGCTCAAATACGCAGTTGGAAGGCGGGAGAGACGACGTCGGCCGAGGTGCCAATACGGCCCGGAGCCTGTTGAAGGTTCTACGACACCACGCCAGCCGGCCGCGCGCGCGGGGGCCGCGGGCCTTGGTAACCGCTCTTCGGGAGACGGGATCGACCAGGGCTACGGCTGTGGGGACCGCCCGTGCCCTCTACCCCCTACCATGTAGGATCAGCCGCCCAGCATCTCGCGCGCCGCTTCAAGGGTTTTCGCCGTCACGCTCAGGCCGCCCAGCATCCGGGCCAGCTCCTCGACCCTCGCGGCACGGTCCAGAGGCACGGCGCTCACCACCGTTCGTCCGTCCTCGAAACGCTTCTCTATCTTTATGTGGTTGTCCGCGAACTTGGCCACCTGGGGCAGGTGGGTTATGGCTATAACCTGATGGGATGCCGAGAGGTTCTTTATCTTCCTGCCCACCGTCTCGGCCACGGCGCCGCCGATGCCGGCGTCGGCCTCGTCGAATATAAGCACCGACGATCCCTCCACACCCGCCACCGACTCCTTGAGCACAAGCATCACGCGCGAGAGCTCGCCGCCGGAGGCCACGCGCCCAAGCGGCTTGGGGTCCTCGTCGGGGTTGGCGGTGAAAAGGAACGACACCCTGTCGCGGCCCGTGGTCGTAAGCTGCCCCATATCGAACGATACGACGAAGCGGGCCTTGTCGAGGCCCACCAGCGCCAGCTCCTTCACGACACGCTCTTCGAGCCTGAGCGCAGCGCGGCGGCGCTCGTCGCCGAGCCTGTCGGCCAGCTCCTCTACCTTTCGCGACAGCGCATCAAGCCTCGCCGTCAGTTCCTCGATCTTGCGCTCGTAGACCTCTATGCCGCCCAGCTCCCCCTCGATACGCTCCCGCTTCTTGAGTATCTCCTCTATCGAGGCAGAGTGCTTGCTCTTGAGCCTGCGCAGGGCATCGAGCCTGTTCTCCACCTCCTCCAGGCGGCCGTCGTCGACGACGACGCCCGCGGCGTAGTCCCTGAGGAAAAACGAAGCGTCCTCGAGCTGGTGGAGCACGCCTTCGAGCGGGACCAGCACCTCTTTGATGGAGGCATCGTAGCGGCTTGCGCCCTCGAGCTCGTAGTAGACCTTCTTCAGGTTGTCAACGACGGAACCGTGCGACTCGTAGAGCGCATCGTAGGAGCGCAACACGGTGTCGCGCAGGTATTGGGCGTGGGCGAGACGCTTGCGCTCCTCCTCGAGCCGCTCGTCCTCGCCGGGTTGCGGGGCGATGCGGTCGATCTCCTCGGCCTCGTAGCGCAGCAGGTCTTCCCTCTCGAGCCTGCTCTTGCGCGTGTCCTCGAGCTTGTTGAGCTCCCTGCTCGTCTCCATCCACCGGCTGTACGCCTCCCCGTAGTCGTCGAGCAGCGGAGCGATGGCCGCGAACTCGTCCAGCAGGCGGAGATGGTTGTCCTCACGCAGCAGGCTCTGGTGTTCGTGCTGTCCGAACACGTCGACAAGGCCGCGGGTCACCTCGGCCAGGTCGGCCCCCGTCGCCAGTGAGCCGTTTATGTATATGCGTCCGCGGCCCTTGAGAGGGATGGTACGTCTCACTACAAGCTCGTCCCCCTCGACGGGGAACCCCTTGGCGGCAAGCCTGTCGCGCACGGCGTCGTTGGCAGCCACGGAGAACAGGGCCTCAATCTGGGCTGCCTCGGCACTGCTTCGCACGTAGTCGGCCGAGCCCTTGGCCCCAAGGACCAGCCCTATGGCGTCTACGATGACGGACTTACCCGTCCCCGTCTCGCCGGTTATGATGTTGAGTCCCTCGGTGAAGGCCACACTCAGGGAATCGATTATGGCGAAGTTCCTGAGGGACAGTTCGAGCAACATCCCTTGAGCCTATTCGAGGAAACTTTTGAGCATGCCCTCGATGTCGGAGTCCTCGAGCTTCTCGAGCGCCCTCTTTTCGATCTGACGTATACGCTCGCGCGTAAGAGAGAAGTGTACCCCGATCTCGTCGAGCGTGTAGGTGGTCGAATAGCCGATACCGAACCGCATCTTGAGGATCTTCTCCTCGCGCTCCGAGAGGCGGGAGAGGGCGAGCTTGAGCTTGTCGGCGAGCGAGGCCTTGGCCACGGCCGAATCGGGCGTGGGAGAACCCTCGTCGGGGATGAAGTCTATGAGCGTAGTGCGCTCGCCGTCCAGGATGGGAGAGTCGAGGTGGACGACGTCTTTCGTGGCCTCGAGCACCCGCTTGACGCCCTCGACCGAGATGCCCGTCTGGCGGGCGATCTCCTCGGGATAGGGCTTGCGGCCCATCTCCTTCTGCAGCTTGACACTGGCCTTGTGAACCTTGCTCGCCTGCTCGAGCACGTAGACGGGGACCCGTATGGTGCGCGTCTGGTCGAGCAGCGCACGCGATATGGCCTGGT
>CAZXEJ010000018.1:0-40444 GCA_964639895.1 uncultured Spirochaetia bacterium
AGGGCCGTCGAGAGGGGGCTCGTCGAGCTGCACGTACACGACCTGCGCCGCTGGACCACCGACCGGCACAGGACCGTCGACGACAGGCCCTACGGTGGCGGGGCGGGGATGGTGCTCAAACCCGAGCCCATAGCGCGGGCGATCAAGGAGCTGAGGCCACCTCAGGGGCGCGGCGTCGTGGTGTTGACCTCCCCGCAGGGAGAGCCATTGAGTGATTCAACGGCCCGGCTCCTTGCCGGTATGGAGCGCGTCGTGGTCGTGTGCGGCCGCTACGAGGGTGTGGACGAGCGCATCCGGGACCACTACGTCGACCTCGAGATATCGATAGGTGATTTCGTTCTCACGGGCGGCGAGTACGCGGCCGCGGCCATAGTGGATGCCGTGGCGCGCTACGTCCCGGGAGTGGTGGGCAACGAGGCCTCTGTGGGTACGGAGTCGTTCCGCATGGGGCTACTCGACCACCCCCACTACACCAGGCCCGAGCTGTTCAGGGGCCTCAAGGTGCCGGAGGTACTACTGAGCGGCGACCACGCCCGCATTGCAGAGTGGAGAAGGCGCGAGAGCATCAGGCGCACCTTTCTCACAAGACCGGACCTTCTCGACAGGGCTTCCCTTTCGGCCGAGGAGTGGCGCTACGTGAGGGAGCTCGCCGTCGAGCACCGCTCGGCCCACCGTGTACATGTTGCGCTCGTCCACTATCCGGTTTATAATAGGAAGTTCGAGATCGTCGCCACGGCCTTCACCAACCTCGACGTCCACGACATATCCCGGGCGGCCAGGACTTACGGTGTCAGGCGGTTCTATCTCGTCCACCCGCTGCGCGAGCAGAGGGCGCTCATCGAGAGGGTGCTGGCCCACTGGTTGAAGCCCTCGGGTGTGGGGAACGCATCGAAGCGTGAGGCGATGGAATTGGTCTCGTTGGTGCCTTCGATCGAAGAGGCCGTGGCCGAGGTCGAGAGGAGAGAGGGGGCGAGGCCAAAGGTGGTGGCGACGGACGCCAGGTTGCGCGACGGGCTCAGCGGCTACGGAGAGCTGAGGGAGCGTATCATGAGCGGCGAGGAACCTTATCTCATACTGTTCGGCACCGGTTCGGGCCTTGCGCGCGAGGTGATCGACGGTGCCGACTACGTGCTCGCCCCCATATGGGGCAGCACCCGCTACAACCATCTCTCCGTAAGGAGCGCCGCCGCCGTGACGCTTGACAGGCTCCTTACGCCGCAACGTTTCTGAACGGTACCAGGGGGTTACGAGATATGAACGCCATAGAAGAGCTTGAGAAAGGTTGGATGAGGGATGACCTGCCCTCGTTCAGGCCGGGTGATACGGTCGCCGTCCACTACAAGATCAGAGAGGGCGACCGCGAGCGGATACAGGTCTTCGAGGGCGTCGTCATAGCGCGCAAGGGCGGAGGGGCGCGTGAGACGTTCACGGTGCGAAAAGTCTCCTACGGCATCGGGGTGGAGAGGATATTCCCCCTCCATTCGCCCTACATCGAGAAGATAGAGGTCAAGAAGTACGGCAAGGTCAGGAGGGCGAAGCTCTACTACATACGCGGCCTCTCGAAGAAGCAGAGCCGTATCAAGGAGCTGGACACTCGCGACAAGAAGGGAGCCGGCGACAACGGCTGAGAGGCCCGCTCCCACGGGCGAGCGGGCGCTATAGCAGGGTCGTACCTCACAACGGCCGTGTCGCCCACGGCGTGCCTAACCGTAGCACCCCCACGGTAAGGGTGGACCGTACGCAGGGCCGCTTTCCTCCTCCGAATCCCCCGTCTGCCTCAGCAGTACCGCCTTTCTGCTTCCCTTGGCGGCTTCCTCCCAGGAGATACCACGCGAACAGGGAACCCAGGTGATCTCCGGGACTTAGGGCGGGCCTCACTACGGTGCAGGGGCGCGGTGGGTTAAGGCCACGGTCCACGCATGCGTGCGTCTCGTCGGGAGGGTGCCGCGTCTCTACACACGTCTACGACGTCGTACAATGGGGGTCGGCTCTCAATAGCCGTCGCGGCGCGCAGCGCCCGGGCGGAATGGGTTCTCGGACCGCGGCGCGGGCCTCGTAGGCGGTGAGAACCCTGTATGCTCTTTCGCGCTCCTGCGGGAGTGCTCTTTGCCGCCGGTTACCACCGCCACCTCGGGGGATGGGGGAACGGCCGTCACTTCCTCCTGCCGCTCCCTACGGTTCGTCCGAGAGCGTATAGAGAGCCCTCAGGTTGCGTCCCTCCTCGGCCCAGTCGATGCCGTAGCCGACGATGAACCCCTTATCTAGGACGAACCCTCGGTAGTCGGCCTCCACTTGTGCGGCCCTTCGCTCGATCTTGTCGACAAGGACGCAGATGCTCACCGAGGCGGGCGACTCCTTCTCTATGCGCTCAAGGAGGAATCGCAGCGTCTCGCCCGTATCCAGTATGTCGTCCACCACGATGACGTCCCTTCCGCGGACGTCGGTGGCGAGATCGAGGACGAGCCTCACTTGGCCGGGGGAGGTGCCGCTTCCGTAGGACGAGATGCGCACGAAGTCCACTTGCAGTGGGAAGTCGAGGTGCCTTACGAGGTCGGCCGTGAACATGAACGCTCCCTTGAGCACACATACGACCAGCGGGTGCCGGTCCCTGAAACGTGCGCTCAGTTCTGCCGCCAGCGCCTTGACTCTGGTCCTTATCTGCTCTTCCGTGTATAGGGGTATCAGCTTTCGTCCGTTTATTCGTATGGCGGTTGTCTCGGTGCTCATGGTCGTTCCTCGATGCTCACTTTGCCCTTCGATATCCGGAACACCCTTCCCACGGCCTCGAGCGGGGCGTCTCTGCGGGAGGTAGACGTCACGAAAAGCTGGCCGTCGTATTCCGATAGAAGCCTGAACAGGTATGCGTTCCTGCTCTCGTCGAGTTCGCTCGATATGTCGTCGAGAAGCACGAGCGGCGAGACGCCCTTCGCGCCGCGGTAGAGCGATATCTCGGCGCATCGCAGGGCGAGTGCCAACGTCTTGGCCTCCCCCTGCGAAGCGAACGTTGCCGCGCTTCGGCCGTCGAGCGTTATCTCGACCTTGTCTCTGTGGGGGCCCACCGTCGTGTGGCCCATGCGGCGGTCCCGTTCGGCGTAGCGCTCGAGGCCTTGCCGTATGCTCTGCTCCATGCCGTCGGCCACGGGGAATGACGTCTCGTAGACCAGGGCCACTCGCCTGGGGTCGCGGGAGACGGCCCTGTAGATCTTCTCCACCATGGGCGACAGCCTTTCGGCCAGCTCGAGCCGCCTGGTCACCATACGGCCTCCGTGTCGGGCGAGAAGCTCGTTCCAGGGGGCCACCATGTCGGCCGTCTGCGGCTCTCTCTGCAGCACGGCGTTTCTCTGCGCTAGTGCCTTTGCGTACTCCCTTGCGTCTTCCGCGTGTTTGGGGTCGAGCGCAAACAGCATCTCGTCCAAGAGGCGCCGCCTCAGGTGGGGTGGGCCCTTGACGACGGCTACGTCGTCGGGCAGGAATACGACGACCGGGAACCTGCCCTTGAGGGCCAGAGCGTTCGGCACCACCTTGCCGTTGAGCCTCAGGCTCTTGGCGTCGGCCGTGAGCGTGACGTGCACCTCGTTGATTCCGGCGGGCGTTGCGAACTCCCCCTTGAGCTTAGCCGTCTCCTGGCCGAACCTCACCAGTTCACGGTTCGGGACGTGGGCGAAGGGCCTCGAGGTGCACAGCACGTGTATGGCCTCGAGCAGGTTGGTCTTGCCTTGGCCGTTGTTGCCCAATATGAGGTTGAGGTGCGCATCGAAGCTGAGCAGGGCACGCTCGAAGTTTCTGTAGTTCTGCAGTGAGGCGGCCCGGAGCACTGTTTTGGGATGCTTTTTCACCACGCCCGTCGCATGCAACTAGGTGTCGGGGTTTATGATAAATGAAATCGTCTCCGTTGTATAGGAGCCGCCGCCCGCGGCACGGGCGGCGGCTCCGGCGCACGGCGGGAAGCGCTGTGGGTGCCCGGTTCCGCGTGCCGTCGATGCCGTCGGCCGGCGGGGATGCGGCTCTCCGTCCGTATAGGCCCACGGGGGCCGCCGCGGCGGTCCATGTTATTATATTAGACCGCAGCCGCGCTGACAGCGCGGCGGACCGGAGGGTGCAGCGGCATGAAGATAGGAGTCATAGGGACCGGATACGTGGGGTTGGTCACCGGTGCGTGTCTTGCCGAGAGCGGCAACTACGTCACCTGCATGGACATCGACGAGGCCAAGATTGAGAGGCTGAGCCGCGGAGAGCCTACCATCTACGAACCCGGTCTCAGGGAGCTTCTCGAGAACAACCTGGCCCAGGACAGGCTCCGGTTCACGACCGATGTAGCGCGTGTGGTGACGGAATCGTCGGTGTTGTTCATTGCCGTCGACACCCCCTCGCGTGAGGACGGCTCGGCCGACACCACGCAGGTTATGAAGGTGGCAGAGGCCATAGGCGTCCACATGGACGACTATAAGATTGTGGTCACAAAGAGCACCGTGCCCGTCGGCCTGACCGAGCGGATACGGGACCGCATAAGGGAGCTTACCACGGTGGAGTTCGATGTGGCCTCCAACCCCGAGTTCCTGAAGGAGGGGTCGGCGGTCGAGGACTTCATGAAGCCCGACCGCGTGGTCATAGGGGTGGACAAGCCCGAGGTGGGCGACGTGCTCAGGGAGCTGTACCAGCCGTTCATGCGGTCGGCCGACCGGGCGCTCATCGTGTCGATACGCTCGGCCGAGCTTGCCAAGTACGCCTCGAACGCGATGCTCGCCCTCAGGATCTCGTTCATGAACGAGGTCGCCAACCTGTGTGAGCTGCTGGGGGCCGACGTCTCCGAGGTCCGCCGTGTGATGGGGGCCGACCACCGCATAGGCCGCCACTTCATCTTCCCCGGCGTGGGCTACGGCGGCTCCTGCTTCCCCAAGGACGTCAAGGCACTGATACACACGGCCCGCCGCCTGGGGTTCGAGTTCAAGACGGCCGTGGCCGCCGACGAGGTGAACACACGCCAACGGGAGCTGTTCGTGCGCAAGGTTGTCGAGTATTTCGGCGGCGACGTCGGCGGGCGGACGATCGCCGTCTGGGGGCTTGCATTCAAGCCCAAGACCGACGACATGAGAGAGGCCCCGTCGCTCTACGTCGTGGGTGAGCTGATGCGGCTGGGGGCGCACATAAGGGCACATGACCCGGCCGCCATGGAAAACGCGCGCAGGCTGTTCGGCGACGGCGTAACTCTGGTCGAGAGAAGCTACGACGCATGCATCGGCGCTGAGGCTCTGCTGATACTCACTGAGTGGAACCAGTACAGGCAGCCAGATTTCGAGCGCATGCGCTGCCTCATGAAAGGGCGCGCCGTCTTCGACGGCCGCAACCTCTACGAGCCGAAGAAGATGGCGCGGCTGGGTTTCGATTACTACGCCGTGGGTCTGAGGAGGTACGAGCCCGAGCGTACGTAAAAGGTGTGGCGAGACGGGGGAGAGGGGGTTAGGTTTCTTCCATCCAGGAGACGGAACCCACTGTCTTCGCGGGTCCGCATGTATCCGATCTAATCTTGCAAGGGCGTTGCTGCGCGCCGGGGAATGGGTCGTCGGATAGGTCGTCGAGGGCGGGCGAGAAGGCGACGGTGGGGGCGGATTCGTGGGTGTATGGGTGAGGCCCCTTCCGACCGGCGGCTCATGCCGTTCGGGGACGGCGGCGTGTTCCTTAGTGAACGGGGCCGTGATTGACACGGTCCTTTATGCCTTTACATTTATAATGTACGTGTTAATCCCGTGCGCTTGTTGTCGTCATGGCGAAATCTCTCATCATAGTGGAATCACCCACCAAGGCCAACACGATCAAGAAATACCTCGGCGACGACTACGAGGTCAAGGCTTCGTCGGGCCACGTGGTGGACCTGCCCGTTGGCACCCTTGGGGTGGACGTCGAGAAGGACTTCGCACCCAAGTACGTAGTTATTAAGGACAAGCGCAAGTACATCGAAGCCCTCCGCCGCGCCGCCAAGGATGCCGAGAAGGTATACCTGGCTTCCGATCCCGACCGCGAGGGTGAGGCCATTGCGTGGCACATCGCAAGGCTTCTCAAGTTGGGCGAGAAGGCCCACCGTATACTGTTCCACGAGATAACGGAGAAGGCCATACGCGAGGCCATCCAGCACCCGCAGGAGTTGAGCCGGGAGAAGTTCGAGGCCCAGCAGGCCCGCCGCATACTGGACAGATTGGTGGGCTACAACCTGAGTCCCATACTCTGGAAGAAGGTGCGTAAGGGACTCAGTGCAGGCCGCGTCCAGAGCGTGGCTCTCCGGCTGGTGGTCGACCGCGAGAGGGAGATAGAGGAGTTCGTTCCCCGTGAGTACTGGACCATCCAAGCCCGCCTTGCCAAGGACGGCGCCGCGCAGGAAGGAGAGTTTACGGCCAAACTGGTTACGTTCGATGGGTCCAAGGTCGACCTCAAGACCGAAGAGGAGGCGGCACGCGTTCTGGCCGCCGTCGAGGGGGAGAAGTTCCTCGTACGCAAGGTCGAACGCAAGGAACGCAGGCGCAGGCCTCCGGCGCCGTTTATAACCAGCACGCTCCAGCAGGAGGCCTACCGCAAGCTCCGCTTCCCCGTGAAGAAGACAATGGCCCTGGCGCAGAAGCTCTACGAGGGGGTGGAGCTGGGGGACGCAGGTCCCGTGGGGCTTATCACCTACATGAGGACCGATTCCGTCAGGGTATCGGCCGAGGTTGTGCGCGAGGCCAGGCAATACATCCGGGACCACTTCGACTCCGCCTACCTGCCGCCCCGGCCCAACATCTACAAGACCAAGAAGTCGGCCCAGGACGCCCACGAGGCGATAAGGCCGACCTCCGTCCACTACACTCCGGCCTACGTGAGAAACCATCTCTCCCCCGACGAGTACAAGCTCTACGAGTTGATATGGAACAGGTTCATGGCGTCCCAGATGGCCCCGGCCGTCTACGACAGGACCGTCGTCGAGATCGAGGCCGGCAAGGGACTGTTTCGGGCCACGGGATCGGTGCTCAAGTTCAACGGTTTCACCGTCCTCTACACCGAGAGCAGCGACGAGACGAAGACCGACGGCCGCGCCCGGGACGATGGGGAGGAGCAGTCGACTCCGTTGCCGCCCCTAGCCGAGGGGGACGTGCTGAGGGTGCTGGGGGTGGAGAAGAGCCAGCATTTCACTCAGCCTCCGCCGCGATTCAGCGAGAGCACGCTGATCAAGGAGCTCGAGGAGAAAGGCATAGGCAGGCCGTCTACCTACGCCACGATCCTCTCGACCCTACTCGACAGGGGCTACGTCATAAAGAGTAAGGGCAAGCTCAGGCCCACGTTGCTCGGCCGATCGGTGGCGGAGCTCCTTAACGAGGGGTTCCCCGAGATCATGGACGTGCAGTTTACGGCCTACATGGAAGAGAACCTCGATCGGGTCGAGGAGGGCAAGATCAACTGGGTCGACGTGTTGAGGGAGTTCTATGAGGGGTTTGCACGGAGGCTCAAGGGGGCCGAGCAGGAGCTCAAGAGCCTGCGCCGCGAAGGTGTGCCGACCGACATCTCATGCGATCAGTGCGGCGCTCCCATGATAATAAAATGGGGCCGCAAGGGCGAATTCCTCTCCTGCTCCAACTTTCCCGCGTGTAAGAACGCCAAGTGGTTCAAGGTCACGCCGGAGGGCGAGATCGTCGTGCTGCCAAGGCGTGAGTCGGTCGAGACCGATCTTACGTGCGAGAAATGCGGCTCGCCCATGGTGATAAAGATCTCAAAGCGCGGGGACGAGTTCTTGGCCTGCTCCAACTATCCGGCCTGCAAGAACTCCAAGCAGTTCCGTTACTCGAAGGACGGCAAGGTAGAGGTGGTCGAGAGGAAGGCCGAGGTGTACGAAGACGTACGGTGCGACCTGTGCGGAAGCCCCATGGCGCTGCGTGCGGGTAGATACGGCAAGTTCTTCGGCTGTACCGCTTACCCGAAGTGCCGCGGTACGAAGAAGCTCACGCAGGTGGACAAGGAGATCGCCTCCGCCGTCGAGGGCGGTGCCGACGCTTCCGAGGGCGGAGGCGTAGCTTCCTCCTAGATCACGTGTTCTCCACAGCGGCCTCGTCCTCCGCCGCCCTGTGAGGAGGTTCCCCTTCGGGTCGCGGGGTTTGCCCCATGGGTGAAGGTCTTCTCGAGCTCATTCCCCTCCTCAAGAGACCGGTGGATTTCGCTTCGAGGAGCGGCTTCGCCAACCTGGACAAGGTACGGGGCCTCGAGGAGACGGCCCGTGGCTGGTGTATGCGTGCCCTTGTGCTCAGGCTCACGCCGGATGAGAGGGCGCTGGTCGAGCGCCTGAGGGTGTTGTTCGAGGGGTACGAGGCCAAGGACGCCGCGGGCAGAAGGGGAGTGCTGGCTGCGGCGGCCGAGGCCCTTATGGAGCTCGAGCGTCGTGCGGCCGAGGAGGCTCACGATGGGCCGGTGCCGGACGTGTCTCAGGCTGGGGACGCCGCGGCCTCCTACACCGACCGGCCCGCCGGTGCCGGCACATCGGCCCCCGCCCCCGGTGGCTCCGTGCCAAGCGGTAGCCGCCCAGTGGCTGAGGGGCCGATTTCGGCGATGCCTGTCCAATATGTCCGCGGCGTCGGTCCCCGAGTGGCCGCCCTGCTCGGGCAGAAGAACGTGAAGACGGTAGAGGACCTCTTCTACTATTTCCCCCGGAAGTATGAGGACCGCACCTCGCTCAAGCCCATCTCCGACCTAAGGCCGGGCCGGCGTGAGACGGTGATGGGCAGGGTGCTGGTGGCCGGCAAGCGTCTTACGAGGCGGAGGGCGCTATACGAGGTGGTCATAGGGGACGGCACGGGCCGCCTGAGCCTCATATGGTTCCAGTACAACGAGCCCTACATGCGGCGCACCTACCGGCGTGGGGTGGTGCTCATACTTTCGGGCGACGTTACGCTAGACCCCTACACAGGGGGATTTCAGATCGTGCATCCGCGTCCTGAGAACATCGAAGTGATCCCGGACGAGCGCTCGATCGAGCGGGACGCGCTCAATTTCAGCCGCATCGTTCCCGTCTATCCGCTGGTGGGCAACCTTAGTCAGCGCCGCCTCAGGAAGGTGATGCACGGTCTCGTCACTGGGTTTGCGCAGCGCATTCCCGATCCGTTGCCCGAGGATACAAGGCGCCGCCATGGACTTCTACCGCTGGACGAGGCTCTGCGTAGGGTCCACTTCCCCGAGAAGGAGGACGGCGTCGTGGATCTCGATTCGCCCGCCTCCGTCTACGCCTCGACCCCCCACAGGACGGTGGCCTTCCTCGACTTCCTCGTCCTCGAGCTGGGCATGGCGATGAGGAAGCGCGAGACGGCCTCCAAGCCGGGCGTGAGTGTGCAGCCCACCTCTCGCCTCACCTCGAGGCTGTTCGAGCGGCTTCACTTCCCACTCACGGGGGCCCAGCGACGTGTACTCGCGGAGATCGAGCGAGACATGCGCTCACCGAGGCCAATGAACCGGCTGCTGCAGGGAGACGTAGGTTGCGGTAAGACGGTGGTCGGTGTGGTGGCCATGCTGATGGCCGTCGAGGGCGGCTATCAGTGCGCTTTCATGGCGCCCACGGAGGTGCTGGCCGACCAGCACTTCTCGTCTCTGAGGTCGATGGTCGAGCCCCTGGGCGTCAGTGTCGCCCTTCTTACCGGGGGGAGCCGGAGCCGCTCCAGGCGCCGCACGCTCGAGGGGTTACGCCGTGGCGATGTGGACATCGTCGTGGGCACGCACGCCCTCCTCGAAGAAGACGTCGAGTTCGCGCGCCTGGGGTTGGTGGTGATAGACGAGCAACACAAGTTTGGCGTGTTGCAGCGGGCACGCCTCGCCCGTAAGGCCCGGTGCCCGGACGTGCTGGTGATGACGGCCACGCCCATCCCCCGGACGCTTGCCCTGACGCTTTACGGGGACCTCGACGTATCGACAATAGACGAGATGCCTCCCGGAAGAAAGAGGGTGGAGACGGTCGTCCTCTATGAGGATAAGGGCGGCAGAGAGGAGGCATTCAGGCTGGTACGCTCACATCTCCAGCAGGGTCGGCAGGCGTATTTCGTGTGTCCCATGATCGAGGAGGCCGACAGCGACGACCAGCGTTCCGTACGCCACGCCGCCGCCGTAGCCGAGGAGCTCCAGTCGAGGAGGTTTGCCGACCGCAGGGTGGGGCTGCTCCACGGGAGGATGTCCGCGGCCGAGAAGGAGGAGGTGATGAAGGAGTTCGCCCGCGGCGCGATCGACGTCCTTGTCTCGACCACTGTGGTGGAGGTTGGGGTGGACGTGCCGAACGCCACGGTCATGGTGATCGAGAACGCCGAGCGGTTCGGTCTTGCCCAGCTTCACCAGCTGAGGGGACGGGTGGGTAGGGGAGCGCACCGCTCCCAGTGCGTGTTGCTTGTAGGACCAAGGAGCACCGAGCAGGCCCGGCGGCGCTTGGACGTTTTGAGGCGGACGGCGGACGGGTTCCGGATAGCGGAGGAGGACCTTCTTATGCGGGGGCCGGGAGAGTTCATGGGTACGAAACAGGCCGGCATTCCGGAGTTTCGTTTCGCCGACATCGTGCGGGACCGACGTATCCTGGAAGAGGCTCGGCGCGAGGCGCTTAGGCTGGTCGAGGCCGATCCCACACTGGAAGGTGCACCGCTTCTGAGAGAGGAGGTGCTGCGGCGATGGGGGGAGCGGCTTTCGTTCGCGGCGGCCTAGGCCCGGGGGGGTGAGTGCGCGGTCCGGCGGTACCGCACCCTTTCTTGACAACGTTGGAGTCGGAATTAAATTAATACGGCGACGAGGGAGGTGAGTGGAAGCGACGATGGCTGGCACCTTCAAGACGGCCCTTCTTCTTACGGCGCTTACGCTGTTGTTCGTATACATAGGCAAGGCCGTGGGCGGCAACGCCGGCATGACGATCGCCTTCGTGATGGCGCTCATCATGAACCTCGGCGCCTACTGGTATTCCGACCGGATAGTCCTCAGCATGTACGGCGCCAGGGAGGTGACTCCCGAGACGGCGCCCCGGCTGTACCAGATCGTCTCCTCCGTGGCACGAAGGGCCGGCCTGCCCGTGCCGCGCGTCTACATAATACCCACCCCCACACCCAACGCCTTCGCCACGGGACGCGACCCCTCCCACTCGGCCGTGGCCGTGACGCAAGGGTTGCTGCAGATGCTCGAGGCGGACGAGCTCGAAGGCGTGATCGCCCATGAGATCGGTCACATCAAACACCGTGACATATTGATATCTTCCGTAGCCGCAACGCTGGCGGGCGCCATAGGCTACCTGGCCACGATGGCCCAGTGGGCGTTCATCTTCGGCGGCGGCGTGCGCGGTGACGACGATTCACCCTTGGGCGGCATAGGTGCACTACTTCTCGTGTTGTTGGCACCTGTGATGGCGCTCATCGTTCAGATGTCGATATCGCGCGCGAGGGAGTTCGAAGCCGACCGCGCGGCGGCCGAGATCACGCGCAGGCCCCTTTCCCTTGCTACGGCTCTCAAGAAGATAAGTTTCGGTTGTGAGAGGGTTCCCATGCGGGCAGCCAACCCGGCCACGGCCCACATGTTCATTGTAAACCCCCTCCGCGGCGGGCTGGCCGGCCTGTTCAGCACCCATCCGCCCGTCGAGGAGCGCATAGCGAGGCTCGAGAGGATGGCCTACAGCCTTTCCCTTTAGCCGGCTACCCTCCCCCTCTCAGAAGCTCACCACCTTGTCCGAGTCCCTTACGGCCTTGGCGAGATCTACCATGCTTACCCACTCGATTCCATCAAGGAGCATCTCGCGCGTTAGCCCACGCGTCTGGGCGCACTGGGTGCACAGGCTCACCTTGACGCCCAGCTCCTTCAGCTCGGCTATCTTGCGGCCCGTGTTCTGGCCGGCCAGCTCGTCGGGTGTGTCTTGTCCCTTGATGGCACAAAACACCCCGTCGTTGAGCAGGAACAGATGGGGCTTGACATCGGCCCCCACCAGGGCCGCCGCCAGTCTCAGGCCGTTCCATGCTCTCATGCTGCTCGGGGGATCGTTGACGAGTACTACTACGGTCTGCATATCGTTTCCTGTCCTGTGGTGGATTTGGATCGGTTCGTTGGAGCTGCGGCTACGTGCTGCGTCGAACAATGGTATTATATATTGTCGTTTTGCCTGAGGCCAACGCGGACGTCCTCCGGCTGCGCGCAGCGGCGAAGGTCGGTCGCGCCTATTGCGGTCCCATCCAAGGACGGCCTCGGCACCACGGTCGACGTCGGTGTGATGCGGCGGCGGCGGGAGGCCTAGTGGCTTCGGTGCGCTCGCGCCGCATCCGATGGAGACCGGGAGGGGCGCCGGTCGTGCGATCAAAGTGGCGCCCGCAACATACACCCGCAATGAATCACGTCACCCATGATTAGTGTCAGGAATCTCACCAAGAGATACGGAGATCTGGTTGCGGTCGATGACGTGACCTTTACCGTGGAGCGCGGCGAGGTGCTGGGCTTCCTGGGGCCCAACGGCGCCGGCAAGACCACCACCATGCGCATGATAACGGGCTATCTGGTCCCGACCAGCGGCACCGTCGAGGTCGACGGCTACGACGTCGTTGAAAGCCCCCTCGAAGCCAGGACCCGGATAGGGTACCTGCCCGAAAACCCTCCCCTATATGGCGAGATGACCGTTTACGACTACCTGGATTTCGTGGCCGACATAAGGGGGGTTCCCCGGGCCGTCAAGTCCCGGCGTATTGACGAGGCTATGGAGTGGTGCGGGATAGGGAACGTGAGGGGGAGGCTCATAGGGCACCTGTCCAAGGGCTTCAAGCAGCGGATCGGTATAGCGCAGGCTCTGGTGCACGAGCCGTCGCTACTGATACTTGACGAGCCTACTCAGGGGCTCGACCCGAAGCAGATAATAGAGATCCGGCAGCTGATCAAGCAACTCACCGGGGAGCGTACCGTCATCCTGAGCACCCACATACTCCACGAGGTCCAGATGACCTGCAGCCGTGTGGTGATAATAAACGAGGGGAAGGTGGTATTGACGGAGTCCCTCGACTCCTTGGGCGGAGGCGGCCGCTTTGTCGTAAGGGCCCGCGGAGGTCGAGGTGATGCGGCATCTGTCATAAGGGGCGTCGCTGGCGTCAGTGGAGTCGAGCAGGAGGGCGGCGATGGGTGGAGCGTAGAGGCCGACGGTGATGATGTGAGGGCGCGGGTGGCAAAGGCCCTTGTCTCGGCGGGCTGGGACGTGTACGAGCTGCGCCCGGTCACCATGACGCTCGAGGATGTGTTCCTTAAGGCCATATCAATGGACAGGGGGGCAAGCCAGATACAATGAGAGCCATGGCTGCCATATTGAGAAGGGAGCTCAAGTCGTACTTCGTCTCGCCGGTGGCGTACATCGTCCTGGTCGTGTTCACCGTGCTGTCGGGCGTCTTCTTCTTCATCTACGTGGGGGGCTTTCTCCAATCCCAGTACGACCCCCGCTTCCAGTTCTACGGCGGCAGACTCAACCTCAACGAGTTCGTCGTGGCCCCCTATCTGGGCACGATAAACATAGTGCTGCTGCTCATGGTGCCCATCGTGACGATGAGGCTAATAGCGGAGGAGAGAAAGGGATCGACCGGAGAGATGCTGTTTACTTCTCCGCTGCGCTCCTACCAGATAGTGCTGGGCAAGTATCTCGCTTCTCTCTCGCTGTTCGTCGTCATGTTGCTTTTGAGCGCCCTGCACATGGTCGTGCTTGCCGCCTACGGGAACCCCGACATAGGTCCCGTACTGTCGGGTTATCTGGGCGTTTTCCTCGTCGGTGCGAGCTTCCTGGCAGTGGGGCTCTTTGCGTCCTCGCTCACCGAGAACCAGATAGTGGCAGCCGTGATCGCCTTCGGCGTATTGCTTCTCTTCTGGATAATCGGGGCTTCGTCCGACGCTCAGGGGTCCGTTCTCGGGTATCTGTCCATAGTGAACCATTTTGAAGGCTTCACGCGGGGTGTGATAGAGACCAGCGACATCGTCTACTACCTGAGCATGACTGCGATGGGGTTGTTCCTGACCCACATGGTTCTGGAGTCGGAGAAATGGAGATGAGGTCCAAGCGGTTGTTCCTCCACAGGACGAACGCGCTCGTTATGGTCGTGCTCGCCCTCGTTCTGGTCGTGCTGGCCAACTATGTGGCGTACCGCCACTCGGTCCGCTTCGACGTGACCAAGGGCCGAATACACTCCATATCACCCAAGACCGTCAAGGTGCTCAAGGGGCTAGGCGACGACAACGAGATAGAGGTCATCGGGTTCTTCAAAGAGATCGGTGCCGACCGAAAGGAGTTCCGCGAGCTCACGGCCCAGTACGAGCGTGTGACCGACCGTGTGCGCGTGCGGGTGGTCGACCCGGACAAGGAGCCCGGCTTGGCACGCCGCTACGAGGTCAAGGAGTACGGGACCGTGGTCGTGCGCAATGGAGAAGACCACGTTAAGGTGCGTCTCTCGGACCCCCTGACGGGGGGATTGGTAGCTACAGCCGAGCAGGAGCTCACGAACGCCATCGTGCGCCTTACCCGTGGCAAGAAGAAGAAGGTCTACTTCCTTGTCGGTCATGGAGAGAGGGACCCGGACTCGATGACCGATCCCAAGGGTCTTGGTAAGGTGCGAAAGGCTCTCGAGGAGGAGTCATACGAGCCCGACAAGCTGATGCTGCTGGCCGGCGGGGAACTTACGGCCGGCGAAGGGGTGTTGGTTGTCGCTGCTCCCCTAAAGAGGCTGGAGCCCCAGGAGGTGGAAGCCATAAAGCGCTTCCTGGATTCCGGCGGGGCGGCCCTTTTCGCCCTTGAGCCGTGGAGCGGAGCGCAGTTGGTCGACGTACTCGAACAATACGGCATCAAGCTTCGTAACGACGTGGTCATCGACCCTTCGTCTAAGCTGGTGGGCGGGGGCGATGTGGCCCCCATAGTTGCCACCTATCCACCACATGACATAACAAGGGATTTCAAATACGCCACCATTTTCCCCTTCTCAAGGAGCATGGATGTCGAGTCCAAGGATGGTATCAGCGCACAACTCATAGCCAAGACGAGCCAGTACGCATGGTCGGAGACCGATTTGGCGCGTTTCCGCAAGGGAGAGGCCGAGCTCGGTCCGGAGGACCTCAAGGGTCCGCTCGGAGTGGCCGCAGTCTCTCGACGCCTCGGCAAGGGGGGCGGACCCAGGATAGTGGTCTTCGGAAGCGCCGACATGATATCGAACCGGTTCTTCGAGTTCTCCGGCAACGCCGACCTTTTCTTGAACTCCATCGAGTGGCTTGCCGGCGACGAGGACCTGATATCAATTCGTCCCCGTCAGCCCGAGGCCGGGCGTCTCAACATAACGCCCGCCCAGCAGGAGGTGATCTTCGTCGTAACCGTCCTCGTGCTGCCGCTCGTCATTCTGGCCCTCGGCATAGCCACTTGGATCAAGCGGAGGACGCTCTAGAGAGATGGATACCCGACGGCTCGCGATGTGGAGAGGCACCCTCATCCTGGCTGCGGCCGTTGTGGCGCTGCTGCTCTGGGTGCTGATGGTGGAGAGGAGGGGGGGTGAGTCCGGTTCGGAGGCGGAGCGGCTGCTCCAAGGAGTCGGCGCCGAACAGATAACCGCGGTGGTTATGGACTATCCGGACCGCAAGGACGTGAGGCTCGAGAAGAGGGAAGGGAAGTGGGTCGTGGTCGAGTCTGGGGACGGCGAGGGGGAGGAAAGGGTTTTCGATGCCGATCAGGCCGTCGTCTCCTCGCTGCTCAGGGACATAGGGCGTATAGGGCGGGGTGAGGTGATATCATCGGCCGCCGGCGTGGACGTTGCCGAGTTCGGACTCGACAAGCCGCGTCTCAAACTTACCGTCATTACCGCTGAGGGCTCAACGGTCGTCGATGTGGGCGACGACACCCCTACCGGCCGGGCCACCTACGTGCGTCTCGGGGGCGGCTCCCAGATAGTGGCCGTCCCCGTCTACGATCTCTATCCCTTCCTCTCCCGAGAGGCCGACGAGTTCAGGAACAAGCTGGTCCTCTCTCTGCCGGTCGGTACGGTGACGAAGATAAGGGTGCGCCACCAGGGAGTGGGGTTCGGCATAGCCCGCGAAGGCAGACGGTGGAAGGCCCTCGGCTCGGCCGCCGGCGTGAGGCTCGACGGGACGAAGGTCGAGGAACTGGTCTCGATGCTTTCCCGGTTCCGAGTGGACGGGTTCGCCGACGATTCGACACGGCGGACTGACTCTTACTGGGGATTCGACCGTCCATGGCTTGTCGTGTACGTAACGGCCGAGGGCCGCGTGCACACGATCGTGTTCGGCAAGAAGGAGGGGGGCAGCTACTACGTGCGGGTGGACGATCGGCCGGAGGTGTACGAGGTCTCGGAGTTTACGGCCGAAAGGCTTCCTACGAGCATCGACGACTTGCGGTCCAGGGACCTCGTGGCCGAGAAGCTGGATGGGGCCGATGTCGTCGAGGTGGAGTGGGCGGGCGGCCGCTGGCGCTACGTGAGGCAAGGTGGCCGATGGAAGGTAGAGGAAGTCCGTTCGCCGGCCTCGGTCTCGATGCCCGGCGCCGAGGAGCTCATCCGCTCGGTCGACGAGGCCCGCATAGTGGATTTCGTCTCCGATGACCCCTCCCGCCTCGAGGACTATGGTATGCGGCCTCCACTGGGACGGATGGTGTTCCACCTCGCTGGAGGTGACGTGACGCTCCTGCTGGGAGGGAGAGTGGACGGAAAGGTATATGTGAGCGTCGAGGGCGAAGGATCCGTCTACACCGTGTCCGCAGAGACGTTCCCCTTCCTGGAGGGAGGAGGAGAGAAGGGCTCTGAGGGAGGCGGGAAGGGAAAGTAGGGTCAGGCCCCGGCCCTGGGCACCGTTGTTGTGTGTACCCATGGGTGGGGCGGGATCGTGCTTGGACGACGAGGGCTTGACTCGGTGTTGCGTTTTGCCAGCGGAGCTACGACGGGGGGCAGTGGGTAGCGTATCGGTCGCTTACTCTCATCTGGCAGCAGAAGAGTTGCCCGTGTCTCTCGCCGGGCCAAGCGGCGGGCACGTGCTTTCGTGGCCCCGGCCGATCCTTCCCGGTGTCATCCGCCCCTGTCTCTGGGGGTAGTGGCGCGGAACCCCCCACTGAGCACCCCTCAAGGGGCGACAGTTGCAGTCATCCCTGGATCTATTCCCCTTCTTCTTCCTTCTCAACCTTGAGCCGCAGTTCGAGCAGTTGGGAGAGCTCGACCTCGGATGGGGCGTCCGTGAGCGGGCAAGCTCCTTTCTGGGTCTTGGGGAATGCTATGACGTCGCGAATGGAGCGGCTGCCCGCCAGCAGGGCAACCAGTCTGTCGAGGCCCAGAGCGATGCCCCCATGGGGAGGGGCGCCGTACTGGAGGGCCCTCAGCAGAAAGCCGAACTTCTCTCTAGCCTCGTCCTCCGTGATCCCTATCGCCGCAAACAGCCGTTCCTGTATGTCGCGGCGGTGTATCCTGATGCTGCCGCCCCCGATCTCGACCCCATTGAGCACGATGTCGTATGCGCGCGATAGCACGCGCGAGGGGTCTGTCTCAAGCAGTTCGAGATCGCTCTCGCGGGGCGACGTGAATGGGTGGTGGAGCGTTACGTAGCGATTCTCGACCTCGTCGAACTCGAGTAGCGGGAAGTCGGTAACCCAGATGAACTCGAAGCGGCCCGGCTCTATCAGGGAGAACCGTTCGGCGAGGTGGGTTCTCAGGGTCGAGAGCACGGCGTTTGCCGTCTCGCGCCTGTCGGCTGCGAAGAAGACGATGTCGCCCTCCTTTGTGCCGAGCGTGTCGGCGATGGCCTGCTTCTCGTCTTCGCTCATGAATTTCAATATGGGTGACTGCCAGCCTTGGGCCTGGATCCTTATCCACGCCAATCCTTTCGCCCCGGCCGCACGGGCGACTTCGGTCAACTCGTCTATCTCCTTGCGAGAGAGCTTCTCGGCTCCTCCCTCGAAGTTTATGGCCTTCACCACGCCGCCGCTCTCTACGGCCGAGGCGAACACCTTGAAGCGTGACGACTTGAAAGCGGCCGTCAGGTCGCGCAGCTCCATGGAGAATCTGGTGTCCGGCCTGTCGGTTCCGTAGCGCTCAAGGGCCTCGGCGTAGGTTATCCGAGGAAAGGGCGTCTCGACCGCCACGCCCGTTGCCTTCTCCATCACGGCCGCGAGCATCCCTTCTACCACAGAGATGACGTCGTCCTCGGTCACGAACGACATCTCCAGGTCTATCTGCGTGAACTCGGGCTGGCGGTCTGCGCGAAGGTCCTCGTCGCGGAAACACTTTACTATCTGGTAGTAGCGGTCGACGCCGGAGACCATCAGGGTCTGCTTGAGGAGTTGCGGCGACTGCGGAAGGGCGTAGAACCTGCCCGGAGCGAGGCGGCTCGGCACCAGGAAGTCGCGCGCACCCTCGGGGGTGGATTTCGTCAGATACGGGGTCTCGATCTCCACGAATCCGTTGGATTCCAGGTATTCCCTGGCCGCACGGGCCACACGGTGGCGCAGCAGGATGTTATGGAGCATCGGGCGGCGCCGCAGATCCAGGTAGCGGTGGCGCAGCCTCAACAGTTCGTCGGCCTTGACCTCGTCCTCTATCTGGAAGGGCAAGACCTCGCAGGTGTTGAGGATCCGTATTTCATCGGCCATCACCTCTATCTCGCCCGTGGGAAGCGAGGGATTGACCGTTTCCTCACTCCTGGCCCTTACGATTCCCTTTGCCGCCACCACCCACTCGCTTCGGACGAGATCGGCCTTGTGCCACGCCGCGTCGCTGTGGGCCGGGTTGCACACGATCTGTACTATGCCCTCCCGGTCGCGCAGGTCGATGAAGATCACACCTCCGTGGTCGCGCTTCGAGTGGACCCAGCCGGTGAGCATCACCTCCTGGCCTATGTGCGCCTTGCGTAGCCGACCGCAGTAGTGGGTTCTTTTCCAATCACCGAGGGAATCGAGCATGTCTCTCCTCTTGTAAAGTTTCGTAAAGTTTCGGTTCGACGTTGCAGCGCGGGTACGATGCGACGGGCTTACATCTTACCAAAGCCTTGCGGGAACTCAAAACCTAATATAATACTACGTTGCCGAGCAGATTGTCCACGTCTTGGGCGACTCCTCCCTGCATATGGCGCCGAAGCCGCCCGCCGGTCAGGTTGACAAGGTGGACAAAAATGAGTACAAATATAGCCTTGTCGGGCTCCGGGGAGGCGTCCCGGACAGGGGGGTCGTCGGTATCGTCTGGGGCTTGCTTTTCCTTTGTTTCCGGGCTCACTCCCGAGCCGCGTTGGCGAGAACTATTTCCCACTCGAGCCGGAGGTTACCGTTATGGCACTTTTGACGGAAGAACACGAAGAGATACGTAAGGCCGTCAGACGGTTCACCGATGAAGAGGTGGTACCCGTGGCCCAGGAGCTCGACCGCAAGGGCGAGGAGATCCCGCTGGATTTGATAGCCAAGATGGCGGAACTGGGCTACTTCGGTCTGATCTTCCCCACGGAGTACGACGGCGTGGGGCTGGACTACATTAGCATGGCCATCGTGGCCGAGGAGTTGAGCCGCGGCTGGCTAAGCGTGGGGAGCGTGATGACGAGGAGCATCATCACCGGCACTCTTCTCCTCGCCCACGGCACCGAAGAGCAGAGAAAGAGGTTCCTGCCCGGTATAGCGCGCGGCGAACTGATGACGGCAGCCGCCTTCACCGAGCCCGACGCCGGTTCCGATACCGGGGGGATGAAGCTGCGGGCCATAAAGAAGGGCGACGGTTACGTGCTCAACGGTGAGAAGACGTGGTGTACGTTCGCCAACCGCGCCCACATACTCACCGTTTTGGCCCGTACCGATCCCGACCCCAAGTCGCGGCACCGCGGGCTCAGCCTGTTCCTCGTGGAGAAGGAGCCCGGCGACGGCATAAACCACCCCAACATATCTGGCGAGCCCATACCTACGGTTGGCTACCACGGGATGCGGTCCTTCACTTTGAGCTTCGACGAGTGTTATGTGCCTAAGGAGAACCTTATCGGACTCGAGGAGAACAAGGGATTCTATCAGTTGATGGCCACTTACGAGTCGGCCCGTATCCAGACGGCCGCAAGGGCAGTCGGCGTGGCCCAGGCGGCCTTCGAGGCGGCGCTGCGTTACTCGAAGGAGAGGTATCAGTTCGGCCAGCCGATCTCCAACTTCCAGGCCATCAGGTTGAAGCTCTCGGAGATGGCCTCCAGGCTCGAGGCGGCACGCCAACTCGTCTACTATGCGTGCGCCATGAAGGACAGCGGCAAGCGTTGTGACCTGGAGGCGGGCATGGCCAAGGTCGTTGCCGCAGAGATGGTGGAATACGTCACACGCGAGGCCATGCAGGTGTTCGGGGGTTACGGCTATTCGAAGGAGTACCCGGTCGAGAGGTACTGGCGGGACGGCAGGGTCATCAGCTTGTTCGAGGGAACTACCGAGATACAACACGAGGTCATCGCGAGGCGGTTGTTAGAGCGTTGATGCCTTGTGTGATTGCACTCCAGAGAACGCCCTTTACCATCAAGGCAAGGAGGAGAGGAAAAGTGTTCATTCTCGATGACGGAAAGAGAGTGGTGGTGCCGAGGACTGAGCTCACCTATCCCGGCCACA
This sequence comes from uncultured Spirochaetia bacterium, assembly GCA_964639895.1. Taxonomy (GTDB): domain Bacteria; phylum Desulfobacterota_D; class UBA1144; order Nemesobacterales; family JADFKM01; genus CAZXEJ01. The sequence continues at coordinate 20,573 of CAZXEJ010000018.1, forward strand.
GCATGAAGCTTCACCAGAACGCCGCGGACCCGGTGAAATCGCCGGTCGATCACGTCATGGCCGACCTCGAAGACGCGTGTCCCTACGAGTTCAAGGGGGACAAGAGCAGGGAGGTGCTGGTCGAGGCCTTCAATACGCTGGATTTCGGCAACAAGGTGGTGACTTTCAGGCCCAACAACCTGCGGTCGGAGTTCTTCGAAGGGGACATGGAGGCGGTGATGAGCGGCGCGGTGGATAAGTTCCACGGGGTAATCATCCCGAAAGTACACGGCCCCGAGGACGTAAAGCTTGTCTCCGACCTTCTGGACCGTTTGGAAGAGAAGTATGGATGGCGTACGAAGGTGGCCATCGAGGCATTGATCGAGAGGCCCCATGCCCTGGTACACGCCTACGAAATAGCCACGGCATCGCCCCGCATGGCCGGTCTCATATTTGGTATCGCCGACTACACGGCCGAGCTGGGAGCCGACCCGGATCTCATGCTCGAGGAGCAGAACAAGTATTTCTACTACGAGAAGAAGGCCGTCGTAACGGCTGCCAAGGCGGCGGGCCTGCACGCAATCGACAACGTATACCTGAGGATTTGGCGCAAGAACGACGATCCCGAGACCATCCGCCAGATCGAAGAGGGGCTGAGGAGGAAGAACGAGGGCGCTGCCGCCATAGGAATGGACGGTACGTGGGTGATTCATCCGCAGCAGGCCAAGATAGCCAACGAGTGCTTCACTCCTACCGATAAGCAGATCGAGGAGGCGAAGAAGCAGCTCGACTTCTACCATCAGATGGGGGGAGGGTCGATGTTCGACCCGACGACGGGGCAGATGATTGACGAGGCGACGGCCAAGATAGCGCTGATGACGGTGGCCAAGGCCTGCATGGCCGGCAAGGTTGACAAGGAATATGTCGATTCGATGGCCGAAAAGAGCCGCGCCATCACGGGCTACGACATAAGGGGCTGAGGGTTGAAGCATGGAGTGTGTCCCTGTGACGGCGGCGTCCATGGCGGCCGGTGGGTGGATGCGGGAGCTGCCGTGGTAAGGGGCGGCAGGGCGGCCTGCGCGGGAAGGGTTGATGGAGGCGGGTCTTTGGGCTTTGCCCTAAATGGTGGATGTCGAGGGGTGGAGTGGCGTTGTTCCGAATCGGTGCACTGGGGTGTCGACGCAATGTCAAGGACCGGCCTATGAGGTTCTCGCGCCCATTCTTTGCCGTGCTCGGAGTACTAGGGCTGGCGGCCGTTGCAGCTGCCGCCGGAGGTATGCTCGGCGCCGATCCATCGGCCCCGCTTGGCCTTGGTTTCGGTCTCAAGGTCAAGGAGGCGCGCAGGGCTCTGGAACAGGTGGGGGTTGGTGTGATCGACGACGGCGTCGATTCACAGAAGATCCATACCTTGCTGGTCGAAGGGGCGCTGGTCAAGCTTCCCCCAGACACCCAGGGCTTCGACGTCACCACGCGGTTCGAATTCTGGAAGAAGAAGCTCTACTCGGCGACACTGTTGCTCAAATCCGAGACCCCCGAGCGCCACAGGCAGGTTGCGGCGGCCCTCAAAGAGTTCATAGTCTCCAGCTACGGCCCGCCCAAGGAAGAGGATTCCTTCCTCGGCTTCTCGACCTGGACGTGGCTGCATGAGAATCTCAAGGTGGTGCTCAGTACCAACCCGAGCTACACGACGACGAGCGTCGAATACATATACATCCCGCTTGCCCGGCGCAGGGAGCTAGAGAAGTACGAGAAGCTCCTCGGCACACCCCCTCCCGATCCCATAAAGGAACACTTCCTTCAGTAGCATAGGTAGCGAAACGTGGAGGTGGGCGTTCCGCCGCCGTAGAGACGTGCACGACTTCCGGCCCGCCGTAGCCTCTCGCCGTCCGTGCAGCTGGGGGGTTGCCTGCGCCTGCAATGGCCCTTGCAACGGTAGGGGAGGCAATCGGCCGATACCACCGGGTGCTGTACCTGGGGGAAGGTCCCATCCAATACAAGGTACCTGCCGCCCACGGCGATTCCGTTCGACGGCCGGCGTGCGTGGGGTGTCATGCCGGCTTGCGTTCACCCCCCGTCACATTGCCGGCCGAGGGGACTCGATTGTCGACGTCCTTAATTCCCCCCCCGCTGGCTCAGAAGTACGCGGAGGGGGGACCGCCATACCCTGCTGCAAGAGGGGACGTTCCCTTACTTGGAGGAAAAGACACGTACCCACCCTGTGCGTAGCCCGCGCGGCCTCTGGTATCCGACATGGGTAGGCCTTCTTGACAGGTGAAGGTTGACCTTGCGCCCTGTGGAGGAGGCGCTGCTCTCTTCGCTTGCTTCGCCCACCGCCGTTTGGCTGCGGCCTGGCGGTGTGGTTGGCGTGCCGGCTGGTGGTTGCCTTCCAGCCTACGGCGTGGCGTGACCTGTAAGGCTCCTCACTGAGAACCGTGTGCATGCAGGTGATGCCGCTTTCCCGAGGGCACGGAGTAGGTAACGCGGCGCAGCGCAGCACCGCTTCTATAGATAGAAAGGAATGGGTGAGTTCATGCTGGTGTGGGGCTTGGGTTTCGTGCCTGCCACAATCCAGAGCGCCTTCAGGCCCGAGGACGGTCTCCCTCCATGCCGCCAGGGCGGGACGGGATACCAGAGGCGGCCTGCCATCCTTGTGTTGTATGCGCTGACATGCACGTCGTGCATCCGCCGCGGTCGGAGGGGGATCCCTTTTCGGGCTGCCCCCTCCCGTCGGCTGGTGTCCGCGCTTCTGCCCTCGCTACCGGTTGAACCTCAGCGCACCCTCCAGCTCTCCATGCTGCCCGTGCCGTTACCGTTGTTGAGACCGATGAACCCCACGAAGAAGTTGCCTCCTACGCCCAGGGGTTCCAATCGGAGGACGCCGCGGGGGTCGCTGCCCAGGCACAGAGTATCCTCCTCGCCCCTGCTTGCCGGGATGGACTGGTTGATGCCGAAATCAAAACCGATGTTCGATGCGCCCGTTGCGGACAGGACGGCTTGTGCCACTGCGTCGGAGGGCTTGAGACACGCAAACACGGTCTTGCCGCAAGAAATTTCGTTCTCGTTTTCGTCGACCAGCGTCACCTCGAACAGTGCGTTCACGTCAAGCTGGCTCAGCGCCGTCACATTCGTCTGCCCCACGCCGGCCTGTGCGACTGCGATGCCAACCACGTCTGCCAGAGAAGCGGCATCGCCGTTGTTAAACTCGAACGTGTATGCGAGCATAGGCTCTGTGTCCACGAACGACGCTGCGTTGGTCCTGTATTCGAACCTCCCCACGTTATCGACTATCCTGAAGTTGCCCGTGAGGACAGGGTGGTTTCTGACAGTGCCGCCGACGCCAGTCACTACGGAGACGACGGCGAACCCGTATCCGCCGCCCAGTTGTGGGGGCGAGAGCGGCGAGCCGTCGTTCCTTGTGAGATTGGATACCTGATAGATGTGCGTGTCGTGGGGAGTGAAGGTGTCGTAGAAATCGAACTCGCCGCAGCCGCCGCCGACGTCGAATAGCTGGACGTGTACGGTGACAGGCGAGGAGTCGGTGTTCGTAACCTGCAGGAAGCTTTCCCGGTCGCGGAGGTCCCAGTAATAGAAGAGTTGGTAGCCGGCCGCATCGGTATCCCAGGGCATCACCCCGGCACGGCACCGCTTGGCGAAGGTAGACGGGTAGGAGTCGGCGAGCCAGGGGCTGAAATCGACATTGTTGCTGTCTACTATGTCGCCCGTACCCAAGGGGTTGGAGGGGTGGGTGGGTCCGGTGGCGCTTCCCCACCAGTTACATTCGGCCATGAGCGGTCCACCCGTCGTAGGGTCGACCTTGAGGCCGAACTCCGTATTGCCCACGATGTTGTTGAGATAGAGGGCCCCTCCGGGGACGGGACAGCCGAACGCGCCGCAGAACGTGCCTCCTATGCCGTCGCTGAAGAAGAAGATGCCTTGGTCGTTGCCGAGACAGTTGTTTCCGCGCACATCAAGGGTCTCGATGTTCCAGAACTGGAAGCACTCACCTTCGTCGTTCACCCCCTTGATGACCCCTTGGACGGTGTTGTCGTGGACGTTTATCAGGACGGCGTTGTTTATCTCAAGTGCGGCCCACTGGTAACCGGTCAGCGAGTTGTTGCCGCCGATGTTCTCCCACCGGTTGCCGACGGCGTTTACTACGGGTGTGCGGGAAGCGGCGTTGCCGCGCAGAGCGATCGAGCCGTTGCAGTCGTGGATGTAGTTGTTCGAGAACGTAACCAGGGTGAGTGGAAGCTCGTTTCCACCGATTGGAGGACCGCCGAACGACGAGTCGATGTCCATGACCGCCCAACCCAGAATGTTCTTGAACTCTGTGTTCGTTATGGTGAACGACTGGCCGAACAAGTTGCCGGGTATGCCGTGCCGTCCGGAGGCGCCGGAGGCTATGGCCACGTTTTGGCCGTCGAGGACGCAGTTGTCCATGGTGAAGTTTGTAACCGCCCCCGTGTTGCTCATCCAGAAGATCCGGTCGTTCGTGGGCGGATTGGCGGCACCTTGGAAGTAGAGGCTCTGTAGTGTCAGTCCGTCGAGGGTGGTTGTGTTGTTGAACCTCACCCCGCCGTCGACGACGGGCCGATTGTTCGGGTCGGCCCCGGTGACGGTGAGGTCGTCGGGCGTTGTGTCGGAAAAGGTTACCGTCTCCGTGTAGGTGCCGGGACATACGAGTACGGTGTCCCCAGCGGCCGCCGCATCGACCGCCGCCTGGATGGTGGTGTAAGGGACCGCGTCCGTGCCGTCGCATCCGTTGGTCGCGGCGTCGTACGTGCCGTCGGCATCTACCACCAGGGTGGCTGCGAGCGTGAGCGCCGCCCCGGAGGTCAAGGAGATGATGATAGCGACCAAGGCCAGTATCGCAGTATCGGCCGATAACGTGGGTGCGAATCTCATTCCTCGTGTACCTCCTTCAGTGTAGTGTTGTATATGTATGTAAGCCCGTCGTTCTCAGGCCGAAGGCGGCCGTGCGGACCGTCGGTGGACGCAAGGGGGCGACGAGTCGAGGGCGAATGGGGTGGGCCGTTTTCGTGCAGGCGTGGCTGCGTGGGAGGATGCGCGAGGGGGATGAGGTGGGCGGGAGAGTGGTGAAGAGGTAGGGGAGGTCTGGGGTTGGAGGTACTCTCTCCCGGCTCCAATCGGTTCTCGACGGCAAATTGGACCGGGGTTGCGGTTCTATCTGCTGTGGCCGACGCAGGTGACCGTAGCGTCTCCGTAGCCCCCCTGTTCAGATGCTTGCGATCGTAGTTAGTAAAATTGTAATACCGTAGATTGGATCGAGTCAACCCCCTTTTGCTGTGTGCGGTGTACGACGCCGCACCGGAAGGGCCAGGCGCCGTGCGCTCCAGGGAAGGGTGGAGCCGAGAGACCAGCCTGCTACCCCTTGGGTTCGATACCCCCCTCGGCTCTTGCCCTCCGGTCCGGCCTGATACCGTGGGGGGCGTGTTCCCATGTGGGGTGGAAGCGGGTAATGTAACGGGCTGTGACGGTCGCTCCGCCGGCAATTGTCTCCTGCTTGTGGGTCCGGCGGCCATTTCTGCGGGATCACCAGCGGTGGATTTGGGGCAGAGCGACCCCTTCGGTTGGGGACGGCGCATGGACTTCGATCGAACGCCCCCGCAGAAGGGGCCGCGACGGTCCAATAGGGGGCGGCGCCATAGCGGATGTGCTGCAACCAAGGTGCAGTCATCCTGTAGATGGAGGACGCATGTGTAGCAACCGATCGTCAATACCGCAGACCGTAAGCGAGTCTCGGCCCGGTGACCGACGATCCACCTCCGGGGAGGATCCCGTCGGTGGAGGCGGTCGTCCCGCTCATCTCCATCATCACGGTCCCTTAGATTGGCGTGAGCTTGGCCGTATAGGGTTCGTGCTCGCCTCGGCGGTGGTCGTGTGGTTCGATCTATTGAAACCGTTGGGTGGTACCACCCCACTCGCCCTCGTAACCGTGGCGGTGGGGGGTTACCCCATGTTGAGAGAGGCTCTCATACACCTTAGGCACAGGCGGATGACGATGGAGCTTTCGATGTCGATCGCGATCGTCGCCGCCCTTTCCATCGGGGAATACTTCACGACGCTCGTCATCATATTTTTCGTGCTGGTGGCGGAGGTGCTCGAGGGGCTTACCGTGAGCAGGGGCCGCCGCGCTATCGGAGACCTGGTGGCGCTGATGCCGCGTACCGCATTGGTGCGCTGCGGCGACGGGGAGCGCGAGGTCGATGTGGAGGGGTTGGCCGAGGGAGATGTGATCATCGTCAAGCCCGGCGCCGTAGTGCCAGTGGACGGCGTGGTAGTCAGTGGCGGTTCGTTCGTGGATCAGTCGGCCGTAACGGGCGAGGCGATGCCGGTTGAGAAGGTCCCGGGCTCCAGCGTATACGCCGGCACCATCAACCAATCGGGAGCGATAGAGGTCCGCACCACACGAGTGGGCCGTGACACGACGTTCGGCAGGATAATCGAAGCAGTCGAGAGGGCCGAAGAGACGCGTGCGTTCATACAGAAGACCGCCGATAGGCTGGCCGGCTATCTGGTCTACTTCGCCATCGGCTGTGCGGTGCTCACATATCTTTTGACCCGCGACGTACGCTCCACGATATCGGTCGTCATAGTGGCCGGGGCCTGCGGCATTGCGGCCGGTACGCCGCTTGCGATACTTGGGGCCGTGGGTAGGGCGGCTAGGAAGGGGGCTATTGTAAAGGGCGGTCTGTATATTGAGGCCCTATGGCGCGTCGACACAGTGCTTCTCGACAAGACCGGGACGCTCACCTACGGTACTCCGGTCGTGCATGCCGTTCACCCCTGCCCCGGGGCCAGCATGGAGGCGGTGCTCGAGGCGGCCTCGGCGGCCGAGAGGCCATCGGAACACCCGCTGGGAGCGGCCATACTGGCCAAGGCGGCCGAGGCGTCTGTCCGGGTGCCCGAGCCGGAGGGGTTCGAATACGTGCCGGGTAAGGGTGTGGTGTGTAGGGTGGGGGGCGAGGAAGTGGTGGTCGGGAGCAGGGGGTTTCTTGAGGAGCGTGGCATAGATACCTGGTACTCCAGGCACGGCGGGGGAGGGTCGACGTGGGTGTTCGTGGGGCGCTGCCGCAGGCTGTTGGGGGCGCTCGAGATCTCCGATGTGCTCCGTCCCGAGGCGGCGCGGGCCGTGGCCAAGATGCGCGAGATGGGCCTGGAGACGGTCCTGCTTACGGGGGATGCTCGCCATGCGGCCCGGGCGGTGGGAGAGGCGCTCGGGGTGGACGAGACGGTGCCCGAGCTGCTTCCCGAGGAGAAGCTCGCCTGGGTGGATCGGCTGCAGGCGCGCGGGCGGAAGGTGGTGATGGTGGGCGACGGCATAAACGACGCTCCCGCCCTGATGAGGGCCGACGTGGGGGTGGCCATGGGTTCCGGCACCGACATAGCCCGCGAGAGCGCAGACGTGGTGTTGCTGGGCAACGACCTGCTCAGGTTCGTCGATACGCTTGCCTTGGCGCGCCGCACGCGCCGCATCATAATGACCAATTTCGCCGGCACGCTTGCGGTCGACGCGCTGGGTGTGGTTGCGGCGGCACTCGGCTTTCTGAACCCCGTGGCTGCGGCGTTCATCCATGTGACGTCGGAGCTGGTGTTCATAATGAATTCGGCGAGACTCTTGCCCGGACCGGCAGCGGCTCGCAGGAGCGGTAGTGGGTGAGAGGGGCTTCGCCCGCGGGCGCGTGGGGGCGGTGGCCGTTCGGCACGCATACCGGGGCGGATGGCAAGGGGATTCTCGCGGTCGGGTCTGGGTGGGCGGCGCGGGGTAAGGGTGCTTGCATGGGGCTCGGCTGAGTGGAGAGCCGCCGCGTCCAGGTGCAGCCCGGTATGCCCGGGGAGGCTGGAGCGGTACGTCGGGTTCGCCCTGACTCGACGGGGCAGGGGGGTGAGTCGCGGGTGTTCCTCGACGGCCAGGCCGTGGGCCGGATCGGCTCTTCATCTCATCGGCCGCCTGCTGCACGGGCATCGTCGGCCGTCGAATTGCTCGATACGGGCTGGCCCAGGATGTCTTCCAGTTCGGCCCTGCCGAGCGTTTCCTTTTCGAGCAGCCTCTCGGCCAGCCGATCAAGCTTGTCCCTTTGTCCTTCGAGCAGCTTTCTTACGTAGTCGTGCCGCTCTTCGATGAGCTTCTTCACCTCCCTGTCAATCAGGGCGGCCATCTCCTCGCTGTACTCTCTGCCGTGGGCTATCTCGTATCCCAGGAAGGGCTGCTCCTCGTTCACCCGGAACGCCAAGGGCCCCAGCTCGCTCATCCCCCAGCGGACCACCATCCTGCGGGCCAGTGATGTGGCCTCGATGAGGTCGTTCTCGGCCCCGGTGGATATCTCCCCTATGGCCACTTCCTCTGATGTCCTGCCGCCCAGCATCACGGCCAGGCGAGCCAGAAGATAGGAGCGACTGTAGTTGTAGCGCTCTTCCAACGGGACCTGTTCCGTCACACCCAGCGCTCTGCCGCGAGGCACGATGGTCACCTTGTGTACCGGGTCGGAGTGGGGGGTGAGCCATGCCGCCAGTGCGTGCCCCGCCTCGTGGTAGGCCACGACCCTCCTCTGTTCCGGGTCGGTTATGACGTGCCGCTCGGCCCCGAGCAGTATCTTGTCCATCGCCTTCTCGAAGTCTTCCATCGTGACCTCTCGCTTGTCGGCGCGTGCGGCGATGAGAGCTGCCTCGTTGCACAGGTTTGCCAGGTCGGCCCCGCTGAACCCTATGGTTGCGGCCGCAAGATGGGATACGTCGACGTCGGGGCCGATACGGAGCTTCCGCATGTGTATCCGGAGGATCCCTTCGCGGCCCAGTCGGTCGGGGAGTCCTACGGTTATCTGCCTGTCGAACCTTCCCGGACGAAGCAGAGCAGGGTCCAGGACATCGGGTCTGTTGGTGGCGGCGAGCACTATCACCTCTTCTCTTTCGTCGAAGCCGTCCATCTCTACCAGGAGCTGATTGAGCGTCTGTTCCCTCTCGTCGTTCACAGTGCCGAGCCCCGCCCCACGGCGTCTTCCGACGGCGTCCAGCTCGTCGATGAAAACGATCGAGGGAGCGTTCTTCTTGGCCTTCTCGAACAGGTCGCGCACGCGGCTGGCGCCCACCCCGACGAACATCTCGACGAATTCCGAAGCGCTTATGCTGAAGAACGGCACCTTGGCCTCGCCGGCCACGGCCTTAGCCATGAGAGTCTTGCCCGTCCCAGGCGGCCCGACGAGAAGGATGCCCTTGGGGATGCGGGCCCCGATATCGTGATACTTCTTGGGATTGACCAGGAAGTCTATCACCTCCTTGAGGTCCTTCTTGGCCTCGTCGGCTCCGGCCACGTCGTCGAACGTTACGCGTGGCCTCTCGGTGGTGGCCGCCTTGACACGGGCGCGGCCGAAACCGAATATGCTCGACTGGTTCCGGCTGGCCATGTGTCCCATCCATGCGAAGAAAAGCAGCAGCAGGAGGAACGGCAACAGGTTCGATACGAACTCCGTGATCCACCTGCTGGTGGGAGGGGCGACGGTTACTGCCACACCCTTCTCCCTGAGAAGAGGCATCAGGTTGGGGTCGCCGATGGCCTCGGGGAAGACGGTCATGAACCTTTTATAGGCTGGACGGCCCCCTTCGCGCGCGGCTTCCTCCGGGGGCGGGCCGCCGGCTACGGGCGGAGGCAGCGGAGGGGTGTAGGGTTGCTTGAAGCGGCCGCTTATGCGTATGCCGTCTATGGTTACCTCCTTGACGTTGCCGGCCTTCACCTGCTCGATGAACGTGCTGTAGGGGATGTTGACCCTGGGGTTGCGCTCCGGCAGGAGGGTTACGACGTTCCAGAGAAGGAGGGCGACGAGGATGATCCACCAGAGTATCGTTATCTTTCGTAATTCCCCAAGGTTCTCGGCCCTCTTCTTTTCGTTATCCTTCTCCTTGTCTTTTTCTCCGGCTTGACGCTGATTCTCGACCATTTGTGGCTCCGCTGCGTTGTGACTTAAAGCTGTTAAGCACGATCCCTACGAGGCGATCTCACGCGCCGCCGCGTACCGGCTTGTGCGGGGGCGGGCCGCTGAGGCCCAGAGTCCCCTTTCGGTCCGGTCAGCCGTACAACGATAGTGTACTTATCTTGCAGCGTCTTGAAAAGATCGGCGGATTCCGGCTGCTTATCCAACCCCTGCACCGGGGCCCTTCCTCCCCCCCGCTACTGCGTTTACGGTAGGGTCCGCAGCTCGATCGGGGCGGCAGGGCCGCGTGTTGGAGTGTGTTGCTTCTCACTCGAGGTTGACGTAGGTTCCATATGATAATATTTTGTTCTGTCGAGCGGCGGGCGACCTACGGCGACTTCCTCGTCACTTTCAACCCATGGAGAAGCCCACTCAACTCAGCAACACCCGGACGGTCGTCCTCAGTCGCAACCTGGGTCTCCTCGACGTGACCATGGTCGGGGTGGGGGCGATGATCGGGGCGGGCATCTTCGTTCTCACCGGCATCGCCGCCGGTACGGCGGGCCCCTCGCTCATTCTGGTATTCGCCCTGAACGCCGTGGTCACCACCTTGACCGCAATGGTATACGCCGAGCTCGGATCGGCCATCCCCGAGGCCGGCGGAGGATACCTGTGGGTGAAGGAGGGACTGCCCGGTTGGAACGCCTTCCTGGCGGGATGGATGAGCTGGTTCGCCCATGCCGTGGCGGGAAGCCTCTACGCATTGGGGTTCGGTGCCTATCTGGAGCTTTTCGTGCGAGGTGCGCAGGTGCCGTGGTTGGCCGCCCACGCGGACGTCCTCACCAAGCCCGTGGCCGTGGCCATAGCGCTCGTATTCGTTGGCATAAACTTCAAGGGGGTCTCCGAAACCGGCAAGGTGGGCAACGTCGTCACTTTGGGCAAGATCGCCATACTGCTCATCTTCATAGGAAGTGGTCTCTGGGCCGTCATCACCCACCCACATTACATGCAGAAGTTCACCCCATTTGCTCCCCACGGTGTGGTCGGCATACTGAGCGCGATGGGCCTTACGTTCATCGCCTTCGAAGGCTACGAGATAATCGTTCAGGCCGGAGAGGAGGTCCGGCGTCCCAGGGAGAACATACCCAAGGCCATATTCCTGTCGTTGTTGATAACCATACCGCTCTACATACTGGTAGCCTTCGCGGCCATAGCCGCCGTGAACACGCCCACGGGGGCACCTACGTGGCAGTGGCTGGGCAGCTACGCCGAGCTCGGCCTCGCCGAAGCGGCCAGGCAGTTCATGCCTCTGGGGACGACGCTTCTACTGGTGGGTGGTCTGCTCTCGACCATGAGTGCTCTGAACGCGACCACGTTCTCCTCGACCCGCGTCTCCTTCGCCCTGGGCCGCGACGGCAGCCTGCCTTCGGTGCTGGGTGCCATTCATCCCCGTACACGTACCCCGTATGCGGCGCTCCTGGTGAGCGGTGCTCTCATCATACTCGTAGCCGTCGCGCTTCCCATAAAGGATGTCGCTGCGGCCACCAGCGTCATGTTTCTGCTGCTGTTCCTGCAGGTCAACCTGGCGGCGATCACGTTGAGAAAGAAGTACGCGAGGCGGCTGCGCTACGGCTACCTCGTTCCTTTCTTCCCCTTGGTTCCCTATCTCAGCATCGTTATGATCCTCGTACTCTCCCTATTCATGTTGAACTTCTCTCTTACGGCGTGGCTCTTCGTCGTTGGGTGGCTGGGCGCAGGGTTCGTGGTCTATGGTTTCTATGCCTCGCGGCAGGAGAGGGAGAAGGTACTTACCCCGGTATTGCTCGGAGCGACGGCAACCGCCGCTCCCAGACGCGAGGAGAAGGTGCTGGTGGCCACGGCGAATCCCGAGACGGCCGAGGCGCTCATGAGGGTGGGAGCCGCGCTTGCCGGACCAAGGGGCGGGAGATTGATAGCGCTCCACGTGCTCACGGTGCCGATGCAGACGCCGCTTACGGCCGCTTGGCCTCTGGTGGGAAAGGTTACACCGCTCCTGGAGGCGGCGGTTCGTCTCGAGGAGCGGCTCGGCGTGGACGTCAGTCCCCTGGTAAGGCTCGCCCACCAGCCGTATCAGGCCATCGTCGAGACGGCCGAGGAGAGGGAGGTCGATTTCGTCGTCCTCGGGTGGCGGGGTTCCTCCGGGGGGTCCTATGCCGTGCTGGGATCGAACATAGACAAGGTCGTGAAGTTCGTACCCTGCAACGTGGTGGTTGCACAGCACACGGTGAGGGTGCCGGCGGGCAGAGTGTTGATTCCGATTGCGGACCTCTCCAACGCTCCGGTGATGTGTGCCTTGGGCCTTGCGATGTTCGATCGGTCTGCCGCAGGGGGGATGGTTGAGCTGCTACACGTGGTGCCGCCGGGCACGGGGAAGCAAGAGATCGAGAGACGCGCCCGTGAAATAATGGAGCTTCTCGAGGATGTGAGGGAGGTGGATGCGGGGTTGGATCCGCGCCTGCGCGTCTCGGTCGAGCCCGCTTCGGACGTTGTATCACACATAGTATCGCGGACACACGAGAGCGACCTGCTCATCGTGGGTTCATCCCAGGAAACGTGGTTGAGGAGAAAGATATTGGGCGAGAAGCCGTATCTCATTGCTCACCGTTCCCATTGTCCGGTGATAATGCTGAGCCCGGCCACGAACAGGGTGAGATTCGGCATCCAGACCTTTTTCCAGTTCTTCCGCGAGATCGAGAGCTCTTCCCCCTGATTGGAAGGTGGTGGAGGGCTAGACACAGGGAGGTGCGGCGAGTTGTCCTACGAAGACTTGCAGAGATTGGGCCTTCTCAAGAGGGAGGAGGGCGGGAATCCCTACCTCAAAGGACCCGGCCCGTTCAGACTTCCCTTCCTCGTTGCTGCCTTGTCGTCCGTTGCGGGTTGCGTCCTCATGTACGCGGGCGGCGGCCGCCTGCTCACGTGGGTGGGCGTTGTGGTGTTCTTCTTCTCCCTCTTCCTCTTTACATTCACGTCCATCAGGTTCGTGGAGTCCGTGTCGCGCTCGGATTGCGGCCCCGACGGTGCCTAGGACCACGTCCCGGCCGTGCGCCCGAGCCGGTTTTCCCGACGGCGACCCCAGGGTATATTGTTTCCCCAGGCCGTACCCGTCGGTAGGAGTGGCTGCTGACGGCGATCGGCGCCTGCTTTTTTGATGGTCACGGCGCAGATCTCACCGTGCGCAGGACTCGTATCCGGCACCGCCGTGTCCGGTCCGGCTAAGCACTACAGGTGCAACTCCCATGGCATGCGCTTCTCGAGTGGCCGGTTGGGCAAGGACGACCCACCGGCGATACCCTCGCTGCCGGGTGTCCATGTTGTACGCATTGGAGTGGGGGGCCGGCACCGGGGGGGAGGGGAGTGCGGCGAGGAGAAGGTCTCCGTCGTCGATTTCCTTCTGCGGAGAGAAGGGTGGTTGTGCGGGCCGGAGGTTATCTTTTGTTTGTAGGCGGGGCGGCGGCGAGCACCGCGCCTCGGCCGGCAGCGACGGGTTTGTGGGGGGATGCGCCGCCTAAAGGGAGATGGATCCTGACTGACGTATACCTTGTGTGAGCGCACCGGGGGTTCGGAGGTTCCATCGGCGTGCTTGCGGCCGGATGCGGCCCGGCTTGGGGGGAATGGACCGGACTCCGCCACGGTAGCGACTCCCCACGCGTTTCCCCACCCGCAGGTGTTTCCCTCTCCCCTATGTGCGTGGAGTGTGGGCGCCGCAGCCGCCTGCGTGGTCTGGACCGTTCCATATCGCATTGGATTTCGATATGATTGTGATGGAATCGCCCGTTTAATCCATGCGAATGGGCGGCGTACGCGGGGCGGCGCAGGCGTAGGAGGGTTTGCGGTGGAGACCGGGAGGGTAGGCGGTTTAAGCCCCAGGTGTGGGGAAGAGCGCTCTCTCTTGTCGCCGACCGCCGCCTGTGAGGGAGAGAGGCGGTGTGATGTTGTGTGCATGGTGCCCGTAGGCGTGGGAGGGAAGCTTCGAGGAGCGGGACCTGCGCGGTTCTCCCATCCTCCTGGAGTGTCTCTTGCTGCCGGGGGGCCTGCATGATGGAGGCCACGGCCGGGCATACCTTGGATGAAGCCGGAGGGAGGAGAGTTGATAAGCGAGATCGTCAATCCCGAAAGGGTACTTTCAGCCGACATCGTGGTGGGCATTCCTTCTTACAACGAGGCCGACAACATAGCCGTTCCTGCGTCGGTCGCCTCGCAGGGGCTCAGGGCCTTTTATCCCGGGCGGAGGGCTGTACTGGTCAACGTCGATAACGCCTCGCCCGACGGGACACGGGAGGCGTTCCTTGATACCAAGACCGAGGTACCCAAGATATACGTGTCGTCTCCACCCGATCTGCGGGGCAAGGGGGTGAACGTGAGGAACCTGTTCCGCGTCTCGTTCGAACTGGGAGCCGAGTACGTAATATTGCTCGACGCCGATCTCAAGAGCATAACTCCCAGGTGGATCGAGGAGCTCATGGAGCCTCTGCTGGAGGGGTTCGATTTCGTCGTTCCCATCTATTCTCGCCACAAGTACGACGGTACCATTACGAACAACATCGTCTACCCCATGACGCGCATGCTGTACGGGCTCAGGGTCCGTCAGCCCATAGCCGGGGACTTCGCCATCTCGGGGAAGTTGTTGCGCTGTTACCTGGTGGAGAAGAGCTGGACGCGCGACGTGTTCGGGTTCGGTATCGACATCTGGCTTACAACCGTAGCCATATGCCGCAACTTCAACGTGTGTCAGACGTTCCTTGGTACGCCGAAGTCCCATCGCAACAAGGAGCCCGCCTCACTGGGCAGGATGTTCAAGGAGGTCGTCGGCACCATGTTCCACCTGATGACGGAGTTTGCCTATCTGTGGAAGAACACCGACCGCTCGCGTCCGAGCGTCATATATGGATTCGGACTGGGCGCCTTCAAGACCCCTCCGCCGGTGCCGGTCGACAAGGCCGCCCTCCACAACAGTTTTCTCAAGGGGTACGAGAGGTACGGGCACGTATGGAAGAGGGTGCTGTCGGAGGAGTCACGCAGGACTCTCGAAGAGTCGCTCGACCTTGGAGTCGAGCACTACGTGGTGCCGGCCGATATCTGGGTCAAGGCGATTATGGAGTTTGCGGTGGCGAGCTGTGCGGCCGGCGATGAAATGGACGAGATGCTCGATGCGTTCATCCCGCTATACTACGCCTGTACGCTGTCCTATGTGAACAGGACGGCTTCGTGCTCGCTGGAAGAGGCCGAGCTCTACATAGATGACTATTGCAGGCTGTTCGAGGAGAACAAGCCGTACTTGGTGGAGAGGTGGGACGGAGCGCGGGTGGAAGGATCCTACGACGGCATAGCTCGCTTGCTGCGCGGCGAGGTGTGACGGATTAGCGGCGCACGCAACGAGACGCCGTACCTAACCCCGTCCCGCACGCCGCCTGCCCCTCACTTGGGGCGGCGCCGTATAGCCGGTAGGGAGTCCACACACGCATGTTCGGGGCAGGGATGGTTCAACGTCAAGCCTCAATCTAAACGGGTCCGGTCTCCCGGAGTACACGGGGCGCCTGCTCCGTGACGGTGTCTGCACGGTGCGGGGTTCGCCTGGGTAGGATGGCGCAGTGGGTGGTATGCCCCTTCAAAGGCCTATGCGGACGTGTTGAGCCCCTCGACCTGCACCGTCACAACCACAAGGTGTATCGATATGGCCCCCTCGATCGAGTCGTGCGCTGGGCCGACACCTTGCGCGGCGATAGTTATTGTTGGTGCCCTCGATGCTCCGTCCCGTGCGGCGGGGGCTGGCAGTGGAGGGGCGGTTGGAGTAAATTGGGTCGGTGCGGCCCGCCCGTCCACACGGCGTAGCGGTGGGTTCTGGGGGCGGCCGGTGTTTCCCCGTGCTGTAGTCGGCTAGGTTGCGAGGTCCGGCCCAACGTGTTGTCCCATTACGGGCTGTGTCCCTCGGCCTCCTCATCCTATCTCTACTTCTAGATTGGCGAGGCCTGGTACTTGCCCGCCCCCTCGACGGCCTTTATCATCTCCTCGACCGTCACCTTGGCAGGGTCGTATTCGACCTCGGCCGTCTTAGCATCCAGGCTCACTACTGCCCGCTGCACGCCCTCAAGTGAGGCGAGGGCCTTCTCGATGGTGGCGGGACACATCTTGCACGTCATCCCCTCTATTCTGAGCCTTGCTTCGCTCATGGTGGAGTACCTCCTTTGGTCGTCTTAAGGTTTGATCCCATCCGCTCGTGTCCTCCTATGCGGACGAAGCGTAACGCCCCGTGACCGCCTCACGGCTCGAAGGAGCCGGTGCGTGGCTGCCCGCTTAGGGCGTACGGCCACCCTCGAGGTGCGTCATTGCGCTTCCGAGGCCGCTGCCCCACCGGCAGCCTTCTTCGATACATGGGGCGGCATTTAAAAAGTATACGTACGCCGCCCGACGTGCCAATGGAAGCTCTCCGTTCTCCCGCCGCGGCAGGTACAGAGGCCTTGACCAGGGGGTGAACCCCCCTCCCTGTGTCGACGCCGGAGGTCGCCCGGCGGGAAGTGGGTCCGCCGGGTGGAGCAACCTTTGGTGCGACCCACACCATCCCGGCTCCGTCGCCGGCGAGGAGCGGCGCCCGAGGCTTGATGTTATGATCCAGGTCCTCGTCCCTTGGAGGGTGGCGGTGAGCGGTCAGGTCCGCGATAGCCCTATGCTCTGGGAGCACCGGGTGGATCAATCTGCTTGGCTGCACCCTACACCGCTACACCCAGGGGAAGGTTGTGGATGGCCCGCGGAGAAGGGCGAATACGGTTGAGAGTTGAGCGCAGCGCCCTCCTTCAAGGGCGTGTCCTCGCGTGGGGCAGATCGGTCCCTGCCGGGCCGGGTCGCGGCGTGGATGCGTTTGAGCGGGGGCTGGGGCTGGGCTGGAGGGTACGGTGGATGTCGTCCCCCCCGGTACAGAGGTGAGGCTTTTACCCCTTCCGGTGTTTGATACTTCCTCACCGAAGCGCCGCGGGTTGGGGAGTTACGATCCCACTTCCGTTGGGACGGTGTCGGAGTGCTTAGGACGCGATACGGCATGGATGTTGCTGGCGTAGCACGGTGCCCCCCTCGTGATGTAGCGTGTCTCGGCTGCCCGGAGCAGGCAGACCCGGCTCCTCTTGCACGGTCTCTTTTCCGTCCTGCGCTATTCATCGCTTCCCCGGCTCCGACGGCCTTGCCCGGCCATATTTGGCTCCCGCCTTTATTACCCATATTCCCTGTGGTAGATTAAATCGCTGTTTTACCGTCGCCATGACCGCATCTCAAACCTCCCTCACACGACAAGAGCTCCGGTCCGTCCTGGTGGTGAGCCTCATCATGTCTATAAGGCTCCTGGGCGTGTTTCTGCTGCTTCCCATATTCAGCGTCTACGGGATGGAATATAAGGGGGCTACTCTGCCCGCAGTGGGGCTCGCGTTTGGTATGTACCCGCTCGTCCAAGGCCTCCTGCAGATCCCCTACGGCTGGGCGAGTGACCGTTTCGGGCGAAAGCGGCTGCTCGTCTTGGGGCTGGCGTTGTTCTCGGCCGGCAGCCTCTATGCGGCGTTGGCAACCGATATAACCCATCTGGTTATTGCCCGTGCCGTTCAGGGAAGCGGTGCTGTAGGTGCCGTCGCGATGGCGTCGCTCGGTGACCTCACCCGGCCCGGTGTGAGGGCCCAGGCCTTTACCATCACGGGTCTCGGAATCGGCGCGGCGTTCGTGGCGGGGCTTCTAGGAGGTCCGGCCCTGGCGTCGCTCTACGGCTTCAACGTATTGTTCCTGTTGCTTGCCGCCCTTGGTTTCCTGGCTCTGCTCGTGGCCGTCGTGTTCTACCCCGAGACGGTAAAGAGTGGCCGAGGCCGCACCGTCACCGGCCTGAGCGGCGTGCTCGACGGCGACCTCAAGAGCCTCTACCTTGCGGCCCTCATGTGCTCGCTCACGCTCAACCTGTTTTTCTTCCTCTATCCCCTGAGCTGGAAACCTCTCGGCGTCGGAAGCGACGACCTTTGGCGTATATACTTGGTGGTGTTGCTGCCCAGCCTTGTGTTCGTGTTCCCGTACATCCGCAGAGCCGAGAGACGCGGCAACCTTGGACCGGCCCCTCTGGTGGGCTACGTGGCCATGGCCGCGGCCTTCGTACTCTACCTGCTCGGGGGTACGCACAGGCTGCCGCTGTATGTAACGGCCTCGCTGTTCTTCCTCGGCTACAGCCTCTACCAGGCGTTCCTGCCGGCGTTCATAACCCAACGCACGCCCCAAGAGCGCCGTGGTGCGGTGCTCGGCTTCTACAATCTGTCGGGCTTCATCGGAGCGTCGGTCGGTGGGATGGTGGCGGGCGGCCTGTTCGCCGTGGACAAACACCTTCCGTTGCTGGCGGGCCTCGCCCTCCTCGGCCTGTGGCTTCTGCTGGGGTTGCCCAGCTACGCACCTCCCCAGGGCACGACGCTCGACCTCGGCTGAGGCGCACGAGTGGGTGACTGGTTGTCGCCTGATAGGATCAGCCGACCGAGCCTGTCCGCGCGAGGGCTGAACGGCCAAGGGCTACGAGAAACATCGGGCTCTTGCCCTCGGCGTGAGGGGAGAAGAAACGCGTCACTTCGTCATCGAAAAACGTAAGCCCCGTCGCCCCCAGCCCTAGGGCGTAGGCCGCCAGATACAGCCTCCCGCCCAACACCCCGGCTTCGAACTGGGCCGCACGGTATCCACGGTTGCCGTAGGCCGCGAGTACTTCATCGAGGGAGGCCATGAAGTAGACGTCGACGCTTGCGTCGCCTCCCAGCTCCTGGTCGAGGGCGAGCCAATGGGCCTCCTGCCGGAACTCTCCCTCCTTGAGCAGCTCGAGCCTGCCCTGTTCGGTCCTTAGGTAGTACGCCCCCGGCGGCAAACCCTCTACGGCGTTCACTATGAGGTAGACGTCGTTGAACAGTGTGCCCTCTGGGGTGACGTCCCAGGGGAGCGGGTGGATGGAGCAATGCAATACGTCGGCCAGATCTCTTCCGCCTATGGGTTCGCGGCGGAACCGCCTTGTCGAGCCCCGTCTCAGCACCGTGCGCTCTAAGGTGAGGAACCTCTCTCCGTCCCGCTCCGAGGGGTGGAGCTCGAACGTCCTGCCCTCAGCCGGGGGTGTCCTTCTCTCGAGCGGGGCACCCGGCCGGAAGCGCCTCACATCGTCGGGTGTGGCGAGCGAAGAGGCCTCGTGCATGAGCTCTATCGCCGGGTAGTCCACTTCGCGTGCCGAGAGGGGTATGGTCGGATGGTCGATGGGTTCCACCTCCCCTTCGGCCGGCGCTGCCTCTTGGCCATCGCCCCCAATGGTTACGATGACGAACGCCCCTTCCTTGCCTCGCTTGAGCCCCAGGAGCCGCTCCACTTCGCGATCGACGAAAGCCAGGACGAGCTCGGCCTCGGTACCGTGTGCGTTGCAGGCCGCAAGCATGTTGGCGGCCATGGTGCCCCCGTCCCAGAATACGTGCCGGTAGGCGCGGGCCTGGTATTTCCAGGCGTTGCGCCAGTAGGTGGACGCGAACACCACCGATACCGGGGCGCGCGCTATCAGGCTGCACTGGGCGGCTCGTGCCAGATGGCCCCTCACGTCCCCGCCGCGAAGCCAGCGCAGGCTGAAATCTTGTGGTGAGAAGTGGTAGAGACCGGCTTCAAGACCGGCGATGGAGGTGCACGCCACGTAGAGGTCCACGTGGTAGAGGGCTCCCGTGCACGGTGCGGCGCGAAACAGGATGGTGCCGCCCGGGTAGGTGGCGCGTTTCGTTATACCAGCCGTAAGGAACAGTATTCGCCCCAAAAGAGCGGCGTCGATCTGGGTTCCTTTACGAGCGGAGAGAGGTCCCCTAAGTGCCGTATTGGTGGGGCAGTCCGAGGGGGGGTGGAATGTGGGCAGATCCAGCGGGGGCAAGTCCTTGTATATCTTGAACGGGATGGGCTGGTTTTCCCAGTC
>CAZXEJ010000019.1:0-40151 GCA_964639895.1 uncultured Spirochaetia bacterium
GTACCGCTTGGCTATGCTCACCACCAGCCGCAGATTGGCCTTGACGAATCGCTCCCGCATCGCGTTGGCGCGCCTCTTGTACGCCTCGGCCTCCGCCCCGATGCGGTTTGCCACGGCCTTAAGATGGAGGTCGTCCTTCTTGCGGTTTCCGTTCCTCGAGCCGTTGCGGCTCTTCCTCTCCTCTATCATGCGGAGCAGCGCTTCGTACCTCTCGCGGATCTCACGAGCCTTGGCCTCGCACTGCTTTATCTTGGCCGAGACCTCGACCTCTTCGCGGGGCGAGAGCAACGATTCGCCCGACATATCCTTGAAGTAGACGAAGAGGAGCCTGAACTGTTCGTCGGGAGTCCATTCCTCTTCCCTCTTCTCCTCGGCGTCGTAGGGCTCGGCGTCGTAGGAGGCCATGTGCTCGAACCCGCACTCCTCCTCCTCGAGGTCCTTTACCAAACTGCCCCCGAAGCCCACGGGATCGACGGCACCCACGTAGGAGCCGTTGTGCTCTTCGAGGTAGTCGGGCACCTCCTTGGAAACCACGGAATCCTTCTTGTCGAACGGTATGTTTGTCATCTCCTTCTAAAACCTCTGTCTCAAGCTTTCGTATCCCGACCGCGGCCGAGGGTGCCTCTTACACAGCGGGGCGGCACCACACAACCGACGACTACCGGCGCAGGCACGGCCTCGACCGGCAATCCTCAACTCCGACATCCACGCTCAAGCACAGAGGAACTGTAGGGAAACGGCTGAATTCGCCGTGGGGGCGGGCTCATCCTGGGCGACGGCCGTGCGGCGACTGGCACCGCTCGACCCTCCGTTGCCGGCGTCCCCTCCAGCGGAGAGGACGGAAGGATTGAACCGTACCACCGCATTCCCCCGACACAGCGCTGGCCATACAAAAAGCCGATGGATGACACCCAGCCCTGGCTGTTCCGCTGCGGCTCCATCGGCCTCTGAGGGCACACACTGTGAGCGAACCTTTCGCCTACGCTCCTCAACACTACAATATAGGACATTCCGGGCCGTTTGTCAACCCTTTTTTTCGCATATGCGTATCTCTTTAACCTGCGGTAAATGCGAAACAAATGGAACGAAAAGGGGGAGAGAGAAGCGAGTATTTCTTTGCAGTAGCTAACACAAGCGGAAAAAGCATTACACTAAACCTAATTATATACCCGTCGTAATGGGCCGCGTCAAGGTTCAAGGCCGAATCGAGCCGCTCCTCATCAATGAGCGGGCAAGGGGTGCGGTGCCGCGCCCAGACGAAGGCCGAGAGCCCGCGGCTGCTCTACGCCAGGGCGCCCCGCCCCTTCCGTGCCCTCCTTTCTCCCCCACCGGCGACTGTCAGCGAGGGCGAACTCCGACTCGTCACTCCGGGGGGGCGTCTGTTGACAAACCTTAGGACTCCGTGTTAATGTAGAAGAAAAGGAAGTAATGTTTTAACGTTCCGTGGCGCGCTTTCACTTCCCGAGGAGGCCCATCAAGAGAGAGTCAGACGTGTCAGGACCCGAGGGTGGATCCACTCCAAAGCTCCACGCTGTGGTCTCGGCCCACGATGCAACGGGTCGTGCCCCTGTGTATCAGTAACGGCAACTCCACATATTCCGACCCCCCCAGGCCCTCCATCTCACTCCCGTCCCGCACGACTACTCCCCTCACTCAGCATCCCTCCGAGCCGCCCTTACCCGCTTGGGTTACCCATCGTTCAAACGCAGCGCCCACCGCTTCGGCACCGCCTAGAGGACGACAAACGGTTTGCAAACGCCACGGGACGTATGGTTTGACCAAACAACGATTCACAGGAGGAAACCATGGCGAAGACAACGCTCGAACAACTCGAATCGCGGTTGCGGGGCTACACGGTGCGGCCCGGCTCGGAAGGCTACGAGGAGGGGCGGAAGATATGGAACGCCATGATCGACCGCAAGCCCTCGGTGCTGGTCAGATGTCTGGGCACGCACGATGTCATCGAGGCCCTCGCCTATGCGCGGGAACACGAGCTGACCGTCGCCGTCCGGGGCGGCGGACACAACGTGGCCGGCAACGCCGTCTGCGACGACGGCCTGGTTATAGATCTCTCATGCATGAGGACGGTAAGGACCGACCCGTCCACGAAGAGCACACGCGTGGCCGGCGGTGCGCTGTTGGGTGATGTGGACTTCGATACCAGCCGCTACGGGCTCGCCGTATCGGCGGGAATCGTCTCTCATACCGGTGTAGGGGGTCTTGCCCTGGGAGGCGGGTTCGGCTGGATAAGCAGGAAGCACGGACTCACCGTGGACAACCTTATTTCGGCCGACGTAGTAACCGCCGACGGCAGGACACTGACGGCGAGTGCGACCGAGAACCCCGACCTATTCTGGGCCATACGCGGAGGAGGCGGCAACTTCGGAGTTGTAACGTCGTTCGAATTCCGCTGCGCCGAGATAGGACGCGAGGTGTTTTCCGGCCTCATCGTCCACCCGTTCCGCTACGCAAAGGAGTACCTACGCTTCCACCGCGACTACGTGCGCACGCTTCCCGACGAGACCACCGTATGGATGGTCATCCGCCAAGCCCCTCCCCTGCCCTTCCTGCCCGAGGAGGTGCACGGCCAGATGGTCGTGGCGGTGCCGTTCGTCCATCTCGGCGACCCCTCCGAAGGGGAACAGCTGATTCGGCCCCTCAGAGAGTTCGGCGCACCGTGCGGAGAAGCGGTCGGGATGCACCCCTGGACGGGGTGGCAGTCGATGTTCGACGCCCTAAACTCCCATGGGATGCGTAACTACTGGAAGTCACACTATCTCGAGGAGCTCTCCGACGAGGCGATCGACGTCGTCCTCAAATACGCCGAGAACCTTCCGGGACCCCAGTGCGAGGTCTTCATTCCTCACATGGAGGGGGCGCCGAGCCGCGTCCCGGAGGGGGAGACGGCCTACGCCTTCAGGCGCGCGCCGTTTGTGCTCAACATCCACACCAGATGGGAGAAGGCCGAAGAGGACGAGCGCTACATAGGATGGGCAAGGGACTTCTTCACCGACACGAAGCGTTTCGCACGCGGCGTCTACGTCAATTTCCTGAGCGACGAAGGGCAAGAAAGGGTGCGGGACGCCTACAGCGCCGAGGCGTGGAGGCGGCTGCAGGAGATCAAGAAGAAGTACGACGGCGACAACGTGTTCAGGATGAATCAGAACATCCCTCCCGCCAAGTAGATCCGCTATGGGAACGAGACTGGGAGAGAAGCATTCTCTCCCGGTCTTCCCCCGGCGGCCGGACGAGAGCACGGCGCCGACCCTTGTGATACAATGGCGGTGAAACGGTTCGGATGGGTTGTTCTTCTTTCCGCCTCTTGGGAGGCTTCAGATTGTACTTGCACGGTCGGCTGGTGACCGAAATCACGAAGCCGCGCCAGCAGTCCCTTCTGGCCTATCTGGTCCTCAATTCCACTGCCCCCGTCACACGCCGATACGTAAGCTATGTCTTCTGGCCCGGCTCGACGGAGAGCCAGGCAAGCACCAACCTGCGCTACCTCTTACACCAACTGCGCAGCGATTTCCCGCCCATCGAGGAACTCGTCGACATAGGAAAGCGGACGCTCCACTGGAACCCTTCGACCCACCTCGAGGTCGACGTCCACGAGTTCGAGGCCCTCGCCTCCGGGGGTTTGACCACGCCTGAGGGGAGGGAAGCCGAAGAGGCGCTTCGCCGGGGTGTTGCGTTCTACAGGGGAGACCTCCTTCCAAGTTGTTACGACGATTGGATATTTCCCCACCGTGAGAGACTGGGCCTCCTCTATCGCGACGCACTGCAACGCCTGATAGACATCCTCGACGAGGCGGGAAGAACAAGGGAGGCCATCAGCTATGCAACCACTCTCTTCATGTACGACAAGACCAACGAGACGGCCTGCCGCCGCCTGATGGGCCTTCACGCAGCAAACGGCGACCGTGCCAGCGCATTGAGGGCCTACCACATCTGTGCATCCACCCTTGAGCAGGAGCTCTCATCCCAGCCCGGGGTGGAGACGTACTCGCTCTACGAGCGGACGGTCGCCGGTGCGCCTCCGGCCGCAACGGCCCCTCAAGCACGTACCGTCCCCCGCAGTGTGCGCGGCAGAAAGGTATCGTTCGTAGGCCGCGGCGAGGAGCTGGCTCTGCTGCTCGAAGCCTGGGAGGCGACCGAGCCCGGCTCCCCTCAGCTAGCCGTCATCCACGGCGAGACCGGGGTCGGCAAGAGCCGCCTTGCCGAGGAATTTCTCTCCTGGGCCGAGGACCTGTCGATCGCCACGGCGCGTTCGCGATGCTACGACGCCCAGGGAGGGTTGGCGTACGCTCCCTTCACCGAGCTGCTGGGATCGGAGATATACGCGTCCAGACTGGACGGCGTTGACGAGGCCGCCTTGGCCGAAGCGGCCAGACTGGCACCCGAGCTCCTGGCCGGCCGCGGCTTATCCCCTCCACCGCCCCCGGCCAATAGGAAATGGAGACGGCGCAGGCTGTTCGAAGCCGTCGGGAGAATGCTGGTCCTTAACCCCGAAACGGTGCTGCTGATAGACGACATTCAGTGGTGCGATCGAGATTCGCTCGCCCTGCTCCACTACCTGCTCCACCTGCAGTGCGCGGCCAAGCTTCTCGTCGTGGCCACTATGCGGTCCGAAGATACGGCCCCAGCCGACCACCCCCTGACGAAGCTGCTCGACACCCTCCGTGTCGAGGGAAAGCTGTGGGAAGTGGATCTGAAACCGCTCGACAAGGACGAGACGCTTCATCTCGCATCGCAACTTGCAAGGCGCGAGCTCAACCGGGAAGAAATAGACGCCGTCTATTCGCGCACGGACGGCAACCCGCTCTATATCGTCGAACTCCTGCGGGCCAACCGCGACGAGGAGGACGGATCCGTCGGTCTACTCTCGGCGACCGGCGCCGCCCATGCGATACCCTCCACCATAGAGGCCGTAATCCACTCCAGGCTCTCCCGACTCTCGCGCCACGCGCGCCGTCTCGTGGGCCTTGCGGCCGTAATCGGCAGGTCGTTCACCTACGACGTCCTGCTCGGAGCGAGCGACATGGACGAGGACCTCATAGTCCGAAGCCTCGACGAGCTGTGGCAGCGGAGGATTATCCGCGAGCAGGGAGAAAAGGGGTACGACTTCGCCCACGACTGGTTCAGGGACGTTGCCTACGCCGAGCTTGGTTCCGCCCGCCGACGGCTCTACCACAAAAAGGTCGCCGAGGCCTTGGAGGCCGCCCACGCCGACGTCGCATCCTACTCGCTTGCAGCCCGGCTCGCCACCCACTTCGACCGAGCCGGAATGAAGCATAAGGCCTACACCTACCACCGCCTGGCCGGGGCAGCGGCTCAGAGAGTGTATGCCAATTCCGAGGCCGCCCACCACCTGAGGAGAACCCTCGAACTGATGGACTCCCTGCCTGAGGCCGCGGGCGAAGAGAGCGAGACCGAGCTCAGCCTGCTTACGTCGCTGGGCGTATCGCTCGTGGCGCTGGAGGGCTACGCCTCTCCGGAGGTGAGGAGAACCTACTCCAGGGCCTACGAGATCACCAGGAACAAGGGTGACTACGCCGTGGGCCCCATCCTCAGGGCGATGGCCATCTCTGCCGTAAGTAGGCTGGAACTCGAGAAGGCATACGAATACGGTCGCGAGTTGCTCCGCTTCGCCGACTCGAGACGCGACGCCGCCCTTGCGACCGAGGCCTACTACGTGACGGGAATAACGTCTTTCTGGAAAGGGGAGTTCAAGGATTCGACCAAGGACCTGAAACTCTCGATATCGGTCTACCAGCCGTCAAACAGGAACCTCCACATAGCGCTTTTCTCTCAGGACCCCCTCGTGGTCTGCCGTTGTCGTCTCGCCTTCTCGCTATGGTGTCTCGGCCGGGTGGACGAGGCCGTCTCGGCAAGCGGGAGGGCCGTCGAGGAGGCACGCCGTGGAAGGCACCCATTCAGCCTCGGCTACGTACTGTTCTGGACGGCGCTGCTCCACACCCACATGGGACATATCACGTCGGCGCTCGAGTCATCGCAAGAGTTGGTGCGCCTGAGCCGAAAGCACGAGCTCGGCCTTTGGGAGTGCATGGGCAGGACGGTACTCGGCTGGGCCACGGCCCACAGGGGCGACGTAGAGGGCGGCGTGGAGCAGATGCGCGCCGGCATAGGGGATTTGAAGTCGACGGGATCGGAGTTCCTGGTCAGTTGCTTCGAGGGGCTGCTGGCCGAGCTCGAAGCCGGCACCGGGGAGATCGAAGGCGCCCTGAGGAGGATATCTGGCGCCATAAGGTTTGTACGGCAGGAAGGTGAGAGGTGGTGTTTGTCACCGCTCTTGAGAAGAAGGGGGGACCTGCTCTGGAGATGGCGGCGTGACGAGAAGGCCGCAGTGGAAAGCTACAGGGAAGCGGTGGAGGTGGCACGTGCGCAGGGTGCAAAGTCGTTCGAGCAGGAGGCGGAGGAGCAACTGGATCGCCTGATGAGGCGGGCGCGCAGCAGGGCGGGTAACGCGGCGGGGGGCCGAAGCCGGAACACACTTGGCGGGACATCCGGGACCAAAGGACCGCAGGATGCATAGGACGAAACTCTCCTTGGAGACCGGCCCCGCAGGAGACGACCGCCGCAACACCGGGGAGGCCGGCGACAGGCGGCGGTGGGCCTATCCGCCCTTCCCTATGGGCAGCCGGCCCATGGAACGTCCAATCACGTGTGCAGAGCGCGTATGAAGAACCTTCCGAGCCACGGGAGCCCGTTCGATGTCTTCACCGCCATGCGGCAGAGCCTCGGGCGGAACAGCACCCGCCCCAGGATGTTTATGGTGGCCAGCCTCTTGCGGTTAAGCGCCGTTTTCACGTCATAGGGCTCCCTCGCCCGGGAGGCCTCGAGGTGTTCACCGAGAAACCTACCGCTCTGTAGAGCCAGGCTTATCCCCATACCGGAGAAGGGATGCACTATCTGTGATGCATCCCCTATGTTCCACCACAATCCGTTCGGAGAGACCACGGCTCCAAGGTGGGTGGTCCCCACGGCACTCCAACCGACCACACCATCGGCCCCTTCCAACTTCCTTCTCACCGGATGCGAGGGCGGCATCAACCCAAGGAGCGTCTCCAGCGGCCGGAGCGGCTTTGAGGAGAAGGCTTCCTTGGGCAACTGAAACGCGAGCGTCGTGAGCCCCCCCTCGACGTTCACCAGACCGCCGTAGCCCCCCGGATAGAAGAACAGTTCGGTGGTATCGCCGCAATCGACCCCACGGAGGTACACCTTAAGGGCGTAGAGGGGAGAGCGCTTGTCCTTGCGTCTCGTACCGACCCCCTTCAGGCCCGAGGCGTTGACGACCGAGGAGGCCGCAAACGCCCTCCTCTCGCCCGAGCGCACCTCTACGGCGACCACCTTTCTCGAAAGCGGGCCCTCACGTGGCGCGACCTCAACGACGCGGAAGCCTTCGTAGGTCCGGGCGCCGAAATCTCTTGCGGCGTCGAAAAGCGCGTGATCGAGCGTCATTCTGCTCACTCCCAACCCGAAGGTCCCCTCCTCGAACTCTATCCATGTGTGGTGGCCGTCGGGGGCGTAGAGGTGTACTCTCCTTACGATGTGCGCCCCCTTGGCGACGACCCTCTCCAACACTCCAAGCCTCCTCAACTCCTCGACACCCAACGGCGCCACGAATTCCCCGCAAACCTTGTCCCTCGGGAAGCGCTTCTTCTCCAGTATCCCCACATCCACCCCCCTTCTTCGCAAGGCCATGGCGCAGGCGCTGCCCGCCGGACCTCCGCCGATGATCACGACCGTGTGCTCTTCCATCATTCCACACCCCCCTCTGCGCCGCCCCGCACGTCTTCGTATATATCGAACACCACGTCCACCTTGGACTTGGGCCTGAACACCCCCATTAGGGTCTTGGGCCTGAGACCGTATTGTTTCATGTCCAGACCGGCGTACTTACCGTGGAAGTGGAGGAACCCCGACTGGAGCTCCATCTTTACGGGAACGGAGACTTCATGGGTGACGTTGTGTATCTCAAGGTCGCCCCGGACCAGGAACTCGCCCCGTTCCTTTTCGGGATCGAACTCCACGGGCTTCACATCTTTTATGGTGAAGGCGATGTTGGGATACTTGTCGGCTTCAAGCCCGAGATGGATGTTGCGCGTGAGCTTCTTTTTCTTCCCGCCGAATGCATACCCCTGCAGGCTTCGCACGGGGATCACTATCTCGCCTTCGGCCTCGAGGGGCTCACTCCAACGGATGGTCGTGTATCCCGAGACGGAGCGCGATACGCCCTTGAAGTGGTGCAGGACCGAGGTGCCTATGAACTTCACCTTGCTAAGGTCTCCCCTCACCACGTAGTCGACGGCGCTGTCGCTCTCGAGCAGCGAAGGGGTTACGCCGCCGTGCACCTTGAGTTCCTTGCCCTTCGTACGCGCATCGGTCGCCGCAGACAGAACCAGAACGAGCGCGACGGCCGCCATGGCCGCAGCCACCCTAGTTGCAACGTGCTTCATCTTATGTCGCCCTCCTTGGGTTTGATTTTTTGATTTTCCTGTGGCATCCCCCCGCACGGGGCCGGTACAACCGCCCGGGCCCCGGACGGGAACCTATTGTATCCACTGGCCGAGGGAAAGCTCCATCTGGAAACCGGGGCCCACGGCTCCTATCACCTGCTTGCTCCCCGCCTTCTTTTTCGCCTCCCTTATGTAGTCCTCGAGTATGAACAGTATGGTTGCCGAGGAGAGGTTGCCGAACCTCCTCAGTACGGCCCTGCTGTGCCTCGTGTCGTCCTCGTTTAGACCCAGCGCCCGTTCGATCGACTGCAGTATCTTCCCTCCGCCGGGATGCATCAGCCAGGCGTCTATGTCGCCCGGCGAGCAGGAGGCCGCCCGAAGAAATTCCTCGACCGCCGGGCGTATGTTGGAGTGCAGGAACTCGGGGATCCTTCTCGAGAGAAAGATGTGGAAGCCGGTGTTCCTCACGTCAAATCCCATGAAATCGGTGGTACCCGGGAAGAAAAGCGTGGTCGTGTCGGTGATGTGCAGGCCCGGCCCGGGCGTGGTCGTAATCACGGCGGCCGCCGCGCCGTCACCGAAGATCGCGGTCGATATTATGTGATCAGCCGTGGTGTCGGTGGGCTGAAAGTTGAGCGAACACATCTCTATGGCCAAAACGAGAACGGTGGCGTCGTCCCTGCCGGCTATGTAGTTGTGAGCCATGCCGAGTGATGCGGCCGCAGAGGCACAACCAAGCTCCGTTATGGGCAACCTCCGCACGTCACGGCGGAAGGGGAAGAGGTTCATCAGGTAGGCGTCAACGGACGGGATCATGAACCCCGTGCACGAGGTGGTGATCAGCAAGTCTATCTCGGCCGGATCCACACCGAAGTCGTCGAAAAGCCGCTCCAGGACCTTCCGTCCCATGAGCTTGGCGTTCTCGACGTAGATACGGTTTCTCGCGCCGAACGACATGTTCCGGAGCAGCTTGGCGGGAGGAAGCACCGTGTAGCGCTCTTCTACGCCGGCGTTGCGGAATATGGTCGATATGCGCTCCGCAGAGACCTCCGCCTTACCGGCGTGGGTGCTGAGCCATTGCTCTATGAGGCGCGCGGCCTCGTCCTGTGTCAACCTGTAGGGGGGAACAGCGGTGGACACCGCCTTGACGAGCGTTGAGGCGCCGAGTCGATTCAATTGATGGAAGTCCTCCTTTGTTTGTCCTCTTGTCCGGGCGGAAAGACGAGTGTAATGTGGGGGTGGGTTTTGTGAACGTCTCTCTCATCTGCACGCGGGAAGGGTCTCGAAGACCGGGCGCCGCTTCCTGTGCCCGTGCCTTCGGCCTTTAAAACAAGATATCCCCCAATTTCGACTTTTCAAACGCTAATTTCACGGGATGGCGGCGTTTCGGCAACCTTAACATTTCCACTCCCCGTACCACACCATTAAGCGGCCCACATTCGGGCCGTGAGAGCGCCGCGGCGGCCGGCGACGCAGGAGAGGTTACTCTGCAGAGCAAATTCGCCCGTCAGAACAGACGGTTATCTCCCCCTTTTTCCCACCTGCCGTCATCCAACGCCGCCGTATCCCCTATCTCGGACCGAGAGCGGCTCTTGGCCTCACGAAAGGAAAGTAGAGCACATCTCGGCCCGCGCGCACAACGTCGCGACCCGCCCCTCACGTTCCCCCTGCCGCAAGCGTCTCCTCCGAGGCCGAGCGGTACCGCCTCTTCTCCCCCCGCTACCGCTTTCGCAGCGATAAGTGGCGACTCTCCCCACCCGGAAGCACCCACCATATCCGGGAAGCGCTCCCGAGGCGTGCACCGTCCACCCCCCCGGCGGACACTGCATCGGCTACACGGCTCGAGCCCACCCCCCCCAAGACCAGGCTGCAGAATCCACCCCTCACCACCACGCACAACCGCACCCCAAGAGCGGTACGCCCACTACGTGAACCCACCGACCCGGGGACCCAGACGGCATGACCTGCGCTTCAAGCCCGCTACACCCCCCCCACCGGCCGCGGCCTCGCCCCACCCCACCCGCTGCACGGCGCACGAGCCGCCACCGCGAATGGGAGCGTGTTCCCCTCAAATAATGTGCCCCTCCGCGCGAAGAGCGGCGTCCTACAAGACCAACCCCCGCCCCAATGGGCCTTGAATAGGGCGGAACCATCGTTGAAGAGGACAAGAGGTAAGGTGCGGCCTACGCTCACAGCCCCTCCCCTGCGAGGGGGAGAGAGGAAGAAGAGGGCGAGAGCGGCCCCGCCGGAGGAAACCAACCGCCGCCCCCCCGGGCGGAGCATACACCCCCCAAGCGGCCCACGCCGCCGAGTGTGCGCCGACAAGGACTACCCTGAGGGGCGTACTGAGGAAAAGTGAGCCGGGGCGGGAGGAAGTCGGCCCCCCGGCGAGGTGGGCGCGGGCCACGGTCGAGCGGTCATGGACGATAAAGGAGCCTCCTGGCAGGGGGGCGGGGCAACCCGGCTCGCCCCGACTCGAGACAGTGCGCCCTGCTTTGAACGCTCGATGTAGGACGCAACGTCCACGTCCACCTCGCCGGAGAGAGGGCGCGGAAAACCCGTGCCCTACGAAACGAGCAAGAAGGGACTGCGGATGCCGGCTAAGCGCTGGTGCCGAAGGGGGGAGTCGAACCCCCACGGGCTTGCGCCCACTGGATCCTGAATCCAGCGCGTCTACCAGATTCCGCCACTTCGGCACTCGGGGGATGATGGGTACGGAAATCTATTTTACGCATTGTGCCGCGGCGAGTCAATTGGACGGTGCACCCGGAGGCGGTCTCAGCGGCTTGCACACGGGGCCGGCGCCTCCGGGCCTAACTCCGCGTCTCGCCGCTTGCAAGGATGGTATCCACTATGTCCTTCCTTATCCGCTCCACCTCGGCCCTCATCCCCTCCAGCTCGGCGGTCGGCTTGCCCCTCTCCCTGCACTCATCGAGCAGGGCGTCCATCCTCTCCAGGATGGTCTTCAGCTTGGTCTGGGCCTCGATGTGGGCCTTGACAGCCATCTCCTCGCTCTCCCACCGCCTCTTGGCGTAGGAGGCGAGCTCGCGGGCCTGCATGAGCAGTTCGCGCGCCCTGTCGCGGTAGCCGTGCAGGGCCTGGTACACGACGGCCTCGACCTCCTGTCGCTCTTCGGGCTCCCGCCAGAGAACGTTCTCAAGGAAAGGCAGGTCCTCGTCGTCCACGGCCTCCCTCCCTTCGAGGTAGGCCTTGGCCCTCAAGAGGTCGAGCGATTGCTTGTAGCGGCGGTCCGATACGGAGAGGCCCTTCTTCGCAAGGTCGCGCCTGATGCGGGCAATGAGCTTGAGCACGTGCGGGGGCACGGTGACGGCGGCCGCTTCGCGCTGGCATTCGAGCAGGTCGTCGAACGTGAGCACACTTCTTGCGGGGGAGTCGAACCCGCTCTGCAGCATTTTGAGGAAACGGAAATCTTCCTTTATATAGCCCACCACGTAGCGCACCAGGAACCTGTCGTAGAGGGCCTCCAGCTCATCCTCCTCGCCGGGCAGCTCGTTGCTCGCCCCGATAAGCGTTATGAGCGGCACCTCCACGGGGCTCCGCCCGTTGAAGAAGGTGCGCTCGTTCATTATGGTCAGCAGCGTGTTGAGGATGGAGGAACTGGCCTTGAACACCTCGTCCAGGAACGCCACGTGGGCCTCCGGCAGCTTGCCCGTCGTCACGCGGCGGAACTCGTCGTTCTCGAGACCCTTGAGGCTCACTGCGCCGAAGATCTCTTCGGGAGTGGTGAACTTCGTGAGCAACCACTGGAAATAACGCGCGCCATCGATGCGCTCGCACAGCTCCCTGGCGAGCAGGGACTTCGCCGTCCCGGGTGGCCCTATGAGCAGCACGTGGGCCCTGGCGAGCAGGGCGCATAACATGCCGTCTATCACCTCGTCGCGCTCGAAGAAGAGGGCACGCAGCTCGGCCCTCACGCGTTGCAATCTCTCTACCGCTCTTTCCATGCAACCACCCTCGTCGTCGTGTTTTCCCCGCTGCCTTCCTTCACTATCACGGCCTCGACTCCGCTCATCGCCGCCTCCCCCTCGGCCGCAATCCCGCCGGCGCGCACCGTGAAGCAGTCGCTCTTGCCCGACCCAAGCACCGTACCCATCACCCCCGACGATATCAAGGCCGTCGGGTCCACCTCGTTGACTATCTCGACCACGCGTACGGCCGTCACCACGGCGTTCTTGGCCCGCTCGTCGATCACGGCCTGGGCCACGGCCTCGGCCACGTCGTCCTTGAGCTCTGACGATTGGGCCGATTCCTGCCCCCCGACGGCCGAAACCTTGGCCGATTTGAGGACCGCCATCATGACGGGCTTCGTAGCCGTCGAGAAGTTGACCTTCTTGTCGCCGGGATAGACGGTGACGAACCCCTTTATCTTGTCGTAGTACTCGTCGTCCATCCCCGAGACAAGCCTTATCTCGGCCACGCTGTCCAGGGGACCGTCCTTGATAGAATAGGGCGGCGAGAGAGAGCGGTAGTAGGAACCCGTTGCCCCGCGCGGGTCCTGGTCGTTGCGCGACCCCTCGATGGGGCGGTCGAGCCAATTGACGAGACTCGAGGCGAATGTTTCGGCCTTCACGGCGTCTACGCCCAGCAAGCGCGACAGCTCCACTATCTGGGTGTAGACCTGGTAGTCGACGGCGTTCGTCCGCTGGTTGACCAGGGCATTGAGGTTTATCTTCGAGCGCTCGTCCACGACGTCGATCGCAACACCGGCGTCGCCTATGGGGAAGAACGGTATCTTGATGGACCAGGCCCCCTCAACACCGTCGCCCGCGGGGGCGGATACGTACTGGCTCAACTCCTCTAGGGATCCCTTCTCGAGTACGGCGCGCACGAGGTTGACGCCCGACTTGGCCAGATAGTAGGCCCGCAGCCTCTGGCGCGCGTTGTGGGATATCTCGACGTCGAGCCCCGTGAAGTAGATCATGTCCACGACCAGCGTAGCAAGGATGGCCACGACGACGAGCACCACCATCAGGACGACGCCACGCTCCGAGGCCTTCGAGGCCCTTGACCCCGCCCCGCCCCACGTTCCGCCGCAACGATCTCTCTCCAATACCCTTTCCATCCTATCGCTCCAGCGCCGCCGGCAGGGCTACGGTCGTCGAGAACGGCACGTCGTCGCCGCGGGGGCTCCTGAGCACCAGCTTTACCACCACGGCCGCAGGCAGCGCGCCCGCCACGGCGGAATCCCACTCGGTGACCAGCTCACCCGCTCCCGCCGAGGGCAAATAGGAGAGATCGAACGCCACCACCCGCTCCGACAGCGGGTACTCTATCCAGCCGCTCTCCTCGTCCATGAAGGGGTTCTCCCTGCGCACCAGCACAAAGAGGCCGCTCTCCCGGTCCAGGCGCGTCGCGTATTCGACCTCAGTCTGATCCACCCCCGCCCCACCGGCCACCGGGCCGTAGGTGAACGTCACCATCCTGAGGGTCTTCTCGCCGCTTCCCGATTCGCTTCCCTCGAAGTACGGGGGCTGGATCCCCTGGCTGCCCGGATACACGGAGCCGCGCAGAAACGCCATGGCCAAGTCCCGGCTTATCATCCCGAGAGCGACACGGGCCTCGCTGTAGAGTTCCAGGCTCTCCTCGGCGAACTCCTTGCTCTTTATCACCTGGAAGAACGACCCGTAGGCCACGGCGAGCACGAGCGAGCTTATCGCCACGGCCACGAGCACCTCGATCAGCGTGAACCCGCGGGCCTGCCGGCTACCTCGCATATGTCACCTCCAGCGACCGGTTCCCCTCGTCCCAGGTGACGACGAGCCTCACGAGAAGCATCTCCGTATCAAGCCCTCCGACCACGAACGGCTCGACCGTGAGGTGCCAGGCGAACGACGGCGCCTCGTCGAATGTGCCCTCCCACTCGCCCGTCTCCAGGGCATCGTCCAGCTCTATCTCGGCCATGCGCTTCTGGGCGAGCGCCGTAGCCACAAGCAGGTTCTTCGAGTGAAATGCAAGCTCGAGGTTCCTGTTGACGGAACCCAGCAATACGGCCGCGGCCGCACCGAGGATAGCAACGGCCACCACGACTTCCAGCAACGTGAAGCCGCCCGAGGCTGCGCGGTCGTCTCTCATGGCGCGGCACCGACGGCGGCCACGGGAGCGGTCAACAGGAGGTTCTCGAACCTGTCATAGACCCGCACGGCCCCCGTGTAGGGTATGGTCTCGAGCGTGTAGACGCGTCCGTCGTCGTCCTGGAGATAGATGATCGCGGGCTCGCAGAACCCGGTGGGAAAGCAGGAGATGAACTCCTCCCTCTCGACCAAGGCCGAGGTCCTCAGCGAGCGTGACGTCACCACGTCCTTGAAGTGGACGCCGTCGGGGAGCTTGCGGCGCCTGAGCACGGGGTCGGCCGAGGGGCGGAACTCGTTTCCTTCGAGCCTCTCCACCCAGTATCGACCCCCGTCGACGTCGAAGACAAGGCGGTAGGTCGCGTTCTTGAATACGGCCTCGTTGTAGAGGTATCGGACGAGCAGCACCAACCGGCGCGAGGAGCTCTTTATCTCCAGGTCGCCCAGGGCGCGGAACGCGGGCACTACAAGAAGGAAAAGGGCTGTGACCAGGAACAGTACCACAGCCACTTCTATAAGGGTGAACCCGCCCCCATAATCACGGGATACGGCGTCCGACTCAGTTGATCTCACGGCTCGATATGTCATCGTCGCTCGGGTAGACCCCGTCCGGGCCCGGTGAAATTATGACGAACGACCGATCGCCCGTCTGGTCGGGTCCGATGTATATGTAGTCGCTTCCCCAGGCGTCCTGGGGCAGACGGTTGCTCTCGAGGTAGCCCTGCGGCGGGTAGTTCCTCACGGGACGTCCCGTAGTGGGGGGGGTGATCAGGGCCTGCAACCCCTGCTGGGTGTCGGGATAGAACCCTTGGTCCAGCTTGAACTGCTTCACGGCCGCTTCGAGCTGTTTTATCTGTATCTTGGTCGTATCGATCCTGGCCTTCTCAAGCCTTCCCAGCACATTTGTGCCGACGATGTAGGCTATGCCGGCAATGATCACCAGCACGACCATTATCTCTATAAGCGTTATGCCGCTCTCTGCGGCGGCCAACCGTCCCATCATGCCGGCTGCGGCCGGCTCTCTCGTTCTCATCTTACCTGCAACCTCCTTTCACGTTCCTCCGGTTCTACATTCCCACCGTCGAGGTGAGCTCGAATATGGGCAGAAGTATCGCAAACACTATGAACCCCACCACCACGCCCAGGGCTAGGATCATGAGCGGCTCGAGAAGCGACGTAAAGGTCGCAAGGGCGCTCTCGACCTGCATGTCATAGGTGTCGGCTATCCTCTCGAGCATGTCCTCCACCTCGCCCGTCTGCTCGCCGACGGCCACCATCCTGACAACGAGCGGCGGGAAGATGCCCGCATCCTTGAGCGTTGCGGCCAGCGACGCCCCCTCGCGCACGCTGTCCCGAACCCGGGCCAGAGCCTTCGTGTAGACGGAGTTGCCCACCACGGCGGCAGCTATGTCGATGGCCTCGAGCAGTGGAATGCCGGTGGCAAGCAGCGTCCCGAGCGTGCGGGAGAAGCGGGCGATTATGACCATGCGCACGAGACGGCCGAGGGTGGGGATGCGCAACAAGAGCCGATCGAAGAACTCCCGCCCGCGCGGACGGGAGCGGAACCGGTAGAGGGCGAAGATGAAGAGGGCCGCTGAAAGCACGATGAGCCACGCGTAGTCGCTCACGAAGTCGCTCGCCGCTATGAGCATCCTGGTAAGCAGCGGCAGCGCCCGATCGCTCCGCTCGAACATCTTCGTTATCTTGGGTACGACGTAGGACATCATGAAGAACAGCACACCGGCACCGACGAACATCATGAACACCGGGTAGACCAGCGCCCCGCGCACGCGCCCCACGAGCGAGGACTGCTTCTCGATGAACTCGGCCAGACGGGCGAGCACCACATCGAGCGTGCCGCTGGCCTCGCCGGCGCGTACCATGTTGACGTACATGTCGGAAAAGACGGACGGGTGGTTGGACATGGCGCTGGCGAGCGAGCTGCCGCCGCTCACCCGGTCCTTGAGATCGGCGAACACCTGCCTGAGGCGTGCGTCGTCCGACTGCTCGGCCAAGGTCGCAAGCGACGCCTCCAGCGGAAGTCCCGCCGAGACGAGGGTCGAGAACTGGCGCGTGGTAACGGCGAGCTCGGCCGTGCTGACGCCTCCAAGCAGCGCCAGACGGCGGCGCCCACCTTCCCTTACCTCCTCGATGGACGACAGGTAGACACGCTGCCGCTTGAGCTTGTCGATGGCGGACTTGGGGGAATCGGCATCGATTATGCCCTCGACCGATTTGCCGCTCTCGTTTATGGCTTTGTACTTGTATACGGGCATTCTAGGCAACTCTCACGCTCAGGGTGAGCGGCTGCAACCTGCTCTCCACCGCGCCCGGTGCGCCTGCCGGCCCCTCCTCCTCACCGCCGGACGCTACGCAAGAGCCTCGTCCTCCTCGGTCACGCGCAGTATCTCGTCCACCGAGGTCTGGCCCATGAGCACCCTCTTCTCTCCGTCCTCCCTCAGCGTCGTCATCCCCAGCTCGACGGCCTTCTTCTTTATGGTGTTCGAATCGGCCGTGCTCAGTATGAGGTTCCTTATGTCATCGTTGACTGTAAGGACCTCGAATATGGCTACGCGGCCGCTGTAGCCCGTCTCGAGACACTGAGGGCAGCCGCGGGCTCGGTAGATGCCGCGCTCCCTCACCGAGGGGTCACGCAGCAGTAGGCTGTCGTCGCCCAGCCCGCTCAACTCCTCATCACCGGGCACGTAGCGCTCCTTGCAATGGGGACACAGCAGGCGGACCAGCCGCTGGGCCACCACTGCAAGGAGGGACGAGGCCACCAGGAACGGCTCTATTCCCATGTCGACCAGGCGCGTCACGGCGCTCGGGGCGTCGTTCGTGTGTAGGGTGGCGAAGACCAGGTGGCCGGTGAGCGAGGCGTGGATGGCGATGTCCGCGGTCTCGCGGTCGCGCACCTCGCCGACCAGGATGACGTCGGGGTCTTGCCTGAGGACCGATCGGAGGCCGTTTGCAAAGGTCAGGTTGACCTTGGGGTTGACCTGGATCTGGTTTATGCCGTGCAGCTGATACTCCACGGGGTCCTCGATGGTTATGATCTTCTTGTCGGGAGAGTTTATCCTCTCTAGGGCGGCGTAGAGGGTCGTCGTCTTACCGCTGCCCGTGGGGCCCGTGACCAGGATTATGCCGTGGGGCTTGCGGATTAGCGAATAGACGAGGGCCAGCTTCTCTCCCTCCAGACCCAGATCCTCCAGGCTCAGCAGCACCGACGAGCGGTCGAGCAGCCTCATCACCACGCTCTCGCCCCAAGTGGTAGGCACGGTCGATATCCTCACGTCGACGTCCCGACCGGCTACCTTGACCCTTATCCTTCCGTCCTGGGGCTTCCTTTTCTCGGCGATGTCGAGGTCTGCCATGATCTTCACCCTCGATATCACCGAGGCCTGGAGCTTCTTGGGCACCGATGCCACGTGATGGAGCATCCCGTCCTTGCGGAACCTTACGACCACCTCCTTCTCGAAGCACTCGATGTGGATGTCGCTCGCCCTCTCCTTTACGGCCTGGTAGAGAAGGGAGTTGACGAACCTTATTATCGGGGCCTCGTCGTCGGTATCCAGGATGTCGGTCGGCTCCTGGATCTCGCTCTCGGTGATGCCCAGTTCGCTGTCGTCGATGCTCTCGGTGATGTCGCCCGTGCGCTCGTAGACCTTGTTGATGCAATCTATCACGGCGTCCCCGGCGGCGAGGTGGGGCACGATATCCTTGCCGTAGAGTGACCGCAACTCGTCGAGCACGTAGAGGTCCACAGGAGGAGCGATGGCCACATGGAGGGTGCCGTCCTCCACACGCAGCGGCACGAGCTTGTAGCGTTTGGCGTAGGTTATGGGCAGGGCCTCAAGCAGGGTCCTGTCGACGTCGTCTTCGCCGAGAGTGGCGAGGACGTCCATCCCGTAGAACTCGGCCAGAACGTCGAGCAGCTCCTCGTGCGGAAGCAGATTGGATTTGAGCAACGCCTCTTCGAAGCGCTCTTCGCCGGCCGCAACGAGCTCGGCCACCTTGGACACTATCTGCGGGTTTCTCCGAGCTACGAGATCTGCAAGGGTCTTCAAACCTCTCTCCCTCTCTCCAGCACGGGGCCGATGGCCCGCACGCCCCTGCTCAACACCACGTGGTACGGTGAAAGCGAGCCGTCTATATGGGTGGTTCCAAAGTCCATGGGGATGGAAAAATTATAATCGCAGCAAGGGGGTTTGTCCACTTATCAACCCTGCACCGGAACCCCTTGGAGCGCCGCACCAGTAGGGCCGTCGCAGCCGGAGGCGGCAGCGGCCACCCCGCGGTACCACCCGCCCCGGAGTAGCGGGAGGCGTGGAGCACCCTCAGCTCCTTCGTCGAAGGTCCAAACGGACAAACGCATGGCTCCAACAACCCGGAAAAAGGGATCGCCCGACCCATCGGCACAGCCACCGCACCCCCTGGGCCCACTCCCCCCCCGTCCGAGTCCCCGCCTCAGGCGCCAGCCGAGCCCCAGTCGCAACGGGGCGTCTCCGACGCCTAGAGAGCCACCAGCAGGCAGAAGAACGGGCCTCACCGCCTGTTGCCGTACGCCGCGCTGCGGGTGCTTCCAAACGCCCGGTCAGCCCCTCCACGATCACGGCAGGCGACGCCTGCGCCCTCCGACTACCCGAACGCCGCGCATCAAGCACCCCACATACCCATTTCCCCGCCTCCACCCCAAGAGGTCACGCACGCCCGGCGCCCCTCGGGGTGCCGATGCGCACGCAGACGGGAGGCATCCCGCCCACACGTGCAGCGGACGGGCACAAGCACGGACCTTCAATCACAGCCTGCCTGCGTGATGGGAACATGGCACCTGAGGCCGTCGCCTACGACCCAAGCCGGGCGAAGCAAGCTCCCTCTACGACACCCGCCGACGAGGCCGCGGCCCTCGCCTTTCAGCGGCGCCTCCCCCACCCGGCACCTTTCGGGCATCCCCATCAATAGAAGCCCCTCTGCTGCAGGAGCATGTTTCTCCGCTGTCTGTCCTCGAGTATCTGCTGCATGTCGGCCTCGCTTTCGACTATCCTGGGAGTGAGCAGGATCATGAGGTTTATCTTCTGGCTCGATTTCTGCCTGAACTTGAACAGCCTACCCAGAAGCGGAATATCCCCGAGCAGCGGCACCTTGCTCTCTATTATGCTCTCGCGATCCTGGACCAGCCCTCCTATCACGATGGTCTGGCGGTCCTTTACCACGACTGAAGAATCGGCCGTCCTCGTGGTAGTGGCTATACCGAACTCCTGCGTATTGAGCCCCGAGACCGGCGAGTCCCTTACGGCCGACACCTCGGTCCTTATGTTCAGTTTCAGGTAGTCGCCCTCGCTTATCTGGGGAGTTATGGCAAGGCGAATGCCGACGGGCTGGCGGTCGATGGTCTGTACCGTCACTCCCGAAGTGCCCACCGTGCTGCCCGTCGGGAACGGTATGACGTCGGCCACCACGATCTCGGCCTCCTCATTGTCCGTGGTGAGGATGCTGGGAGTGGAGAGGACGTTGACGTCGGTTATGGAGGCCAGGGCCTGGAACAGGGCGCTGAACGATGGAATGGGCGGGATGGGACCCGCGCCGTCGGGGTCGACCTGCTCGCCCACCACGCCGAGGAACATGCCCGAGACGCCTCCGAGCAGGCTTATCACGGCCTCCTGATCGGCCTGGACCCCCAGCAGGCTGGGCACGCCGGGCAGCTGCGTGCCCCCGAAACCGAGATTGTCGTTGTTGAAGGTGAATCCAAGGTTGAAGTTCACCCCCACGGCGCGGAGCTTGTTCAGGCCGACTTCCAGGATCGCGGCCTCGACGAACACCTGCTTCCTCCTTATGTCGAGCTTATCGACCACCGACTTTATCATCTCGTAGTCCTTCCTGGAGCCCACTATGATGATGGAGTTGGTGGCCGGATCGGAGGTGATACGCAACCCCTCGGCCTGGGCCACAACGGACGAGAGGCCGCCGCCGGAAGAGATCTGGCGCCTTATGGCACTCCCCCCAGTAAGGCCGGTCGAACCCAAGGTGCCGAACGTCTGTCCCGAGGTGGAGAGGGTCGAGAGCGAGGACGTGGTCCGCGAGCCCGTGGTCGTGGTGCCGCGGCCCAGCGGCTGGGCACGGCCGGTCGTGGATATGCCGCCCGCCAGCAGGTTGGCCAGCACCTGGACGATGCTGTCGCTGTCTGCGTTCTGCAACCTGATCACGTAAATGCCCTGCTCCGGCTGGGCGACCTCGACGTCGAGCTTCTTGATGATGGCCTTTATCTTGGCCAGGTCGTCAGGGTGGGCGGTGATTATCAGCGTATTGGTCCTCTCGTCCGTGATGAGCTTGAAACCGGTGTAGGACTGCACCAGCCCGCCCCCCGCCGCGCCGGCTGCAGTGGGAGCCTTGGGCCGTCGCGGAATTCTCTCCTCTCGGCCGCGGCGCACCGGGCGGAACTGCGGCTGAGAAGGCGTGGTCGAGGGGATGGATACGGCGGTACCAACGCCGAAAATCTCGATTATCTTCGACGCCACCTCGGCCGCATCGAGGTGCTTGATCTTGACGAACTCTATGACGGTGTCGATATCGATGTTCTCTATAATCTTAAGCAGCCGGTTCAGATTCGAACGTGTCTCGACTATGACCAGGCTGTTCGAAGCCGGATAGGCCACTATGTCGCCCTCGCGCGAGACGAAGGGGCGGAGCGTGTTTGCAACGTCTACCGCGCTCAGGTTTTTGAGCCGCACTATCCTGGTCACGTACCTATCGGACGGCTCCGGGGTCTGGAGCCCCACCTCCGTCGGGGTGCTCTCGGTCTTGACCTCCCTCTTCTGCACAATCTTGTTGATGCCGTCGACCTTCACGATGGTGAAGTCGTTGAGGTCGAGGATGGCCTCGAAGAGCTTTACGGCATTGGCCCTCTTGAAACCGCCGCTCGGAGCTATGATAGTGACCCTTTTGCCCTTCACACTCTCGTCGAGCACGTAGGTATCGCCGGTAAGCTCGCTTATCAGTTGGACGAGGTCACCGATGCTCATTTCGGTGCCGAGACTGATTATCTCCTCCCCCTCGCCCTCCAGTGGGGAGGGTCCGGCCTCTGCAGCCGGCGTGGGTGTGGCCTTGCCGAGTGTGCCCTCGCGCTCTGGGGTCTTACCCTCGGAAGGGGCGGGGGGGCGTTGTGCGGCGGATTCCTGAGCCCCCTCGGCGGGCGAGGCCTCCTTACCCGCGGCACCATCTCCCAGGGGGGACTCCTGCATGGGAGCCTGCCCCTCGGCGGGCGGGGTACTTTCCACAGTCCCCTCCTCGGCAGCCGGAGCCGAGGGGGCCGGCGTGGCAGCCTCCCGGGCCCCTTCGAGCGCCCAAGCTCTCGATCCACCGGTGTATGGCAGCAGTGATACCAGGAGAAGCAGAGCGAAAACGGTTCTCATCGGTCGGGAACTCCTCTATACAGCTAAAGAGGTCTCTTCCACTCCACGGACGGACGTCGTTGAAGTCTAAAACGCCGACGTGCCCAGCGCAAGA
The DNA here is from genome assembly GCA_964639895.1 of uncultured Spirochaetia bacterium. GTDB lineage: Bacteria > Desulfobacterota_D > UBA1144 > Nemesobacterales > JADFKM01 > CAZXEJ01. The sequence goes on from CAZXEJ010000019.1 coordinate 22,070, forward strand.
GCGTCGCCTACGAGGACGAAACGCAGCCGATACGCCGGGGAAGCCGGCCCGGTCGGTGCACCGTACGGGTGAAAGCTACCTTACGACATATTCCTGGGTGATCCTCTTCCCTCTCCGCGTGAGATCTATCTTGAAGCTCGTCTGGTGCTTGAGCTCCTCGAACAGCCCGAGCGCGTTCTGGATGTTGTTGAGAGGGACGTTGTTTATCATGTGCAACGTATCGCCGTTCCTTATCCCGATCTCGTAGAACACGCTGTTGCGCCTTACGGCAAGGAACTTGAGCCCGTCCTTCTGGGGTATCACCCTGGCCTGAGTGAGTATGTCGTTCAGGTTGCTGAGCTTCTCGTCCAGGAACTTGCGGTCTATCTCGTAGCTGTTCTCACCCACCTTGGCCACGCCGCGTCGGGCCGAGCCCTTGGTATCGGTTCCCTTGCCCTTACGACGGCGGCCAGCCGAGATGCTCGCTACGCGCGTGGGGCTCTGGAGCTTCTTCTTGCACCGGATCGACTCCTTGCGCCCGGCCCTCTCGAGGACGGCCACACAGTTGTCGACCTTGAGCAGCCTCACCACCTGGCCGTCTATTATGTCGATCTTGTCCCCCTCCCGGTAGCTCCTTATCTTGCCGTTGACGACGTTCTTTATGATGGCCGTCGAGCGGCGCTGCTTGGTTATACGGCGCGTACCCTCTTCGGCCTTGACCTCGGTCTCCGAGCGCACCACCGTGGCCAGCAGCTCCACCTTGAGCGTAGATGGCGACATCGACCCAATGTCTATCTGCGAGCCCAGCACGTAGGAAGAGTAGGGGTTCTCTATGCCGAACACGTTGCGCTTGATGATCAGGTCGTAGTCCCTGCGGCTGGCCATACGTGAAGCGGCCACGACGGCATCCGTCCCAGAGCTAGAGACCGAGGCGCGTGCCGAAGCAAGCGGCGACAGCCTGTCCTTGACCCTGTAGCCTACGATATCGGCCACCTTGTACGCTAATAGGGCTATGAGCAAGAGGTTGAGCACCCATACGTATTTGACCAGATAGGAACCAAGCATTGATTTAAGTAGTGCGCTTAATAATCGTATAAAAAATAAAGTCGGAGACTTTATATGTCAACCTGAACCTCTATATTAGACCTATTAGAGGACGGCCGCCAAGTCAAGAGCAAACGATACCGCCACAGTCCTACGCGACGCCGCGGGGGAACGCGCCAGGCTTAGAAGACCCTCGCCGCACCACGCCCCTCCCGACATCGCGGAACTCCCTGGGGGCTCCTCCTAAGAAGCGGTACCGTTTCCCCACCGCCACCCCACCCGAAGACGCGGCCGTACCCGACCGAGCCTCCCCACGCTTACTGCACGGTGTCCATCCCGCGGTCCTTCCCCCCAACCACCCATCCCCAGAAGTCCACCCAGCACCACACCCCTCCGGCACAGGCGCCTCCCACGGTGGGTGCATGCCACGGACGCCCCCTCCCCTGCGAGCCCATCGCCGCTTTTCGAACGTCCAAACTCGGTGCGTCCCACCTGAGAGGGACTCCACTTCCTACGCCGCCACATGGGCCGGGAGCCGACTTCCCGAGCAGCCCATGTGGGCACCGCTCCCCCATCCGCCCCGGCCCGAGCCGGCCACTCCACCGCACGCACGTAACAGGCCGCGGGCGAAGCAGCCGGATCGTGTGGTAGGGGCAGTGGGATTTGACCTCGGCAACAGGTGCCGCGCCAGCGGCATGACGCAACCCGCAGCGGCACGTACGCGCGCACTCCCCCCGTGCCCGAGGCCACAACATCTCCCTCCGGCTGGCGCGACACCACACTCCACCCACCCTAGGACGCACCAGCCCCATCCCACCCACCTAATCCACCGCTTCCTGCGGCACCACCGTCACCCGCACCATGCTCCTCTCCGCAATGCCACAGCCTGCTCCCGCCCCACGTTCCGACCTCGCTCCGGTCACGAAGCCACGCACAACGCCCGAGCGGCAGCGGCCCCGCGACCCGCCTCCCGTACTCCAGGGAAAGCACACCTCTTGTCCGTCAATGACGGCAGAAAGGGAAAACAGCGCATCCGTACCGTATCAGTTCCCCCCTCTTCACGGCGCCAAGGTATCATCGCCGCACGGGAGCACAGCATTTGAAGCGCGCGCATCTTTCCTATAGACTTATGTTTTCTCGAACACTACCACTCCGACGCGGTACTCCCGGCACATGGTATGGCGACACAAAAGCGCATAAGGAACTTCTCCATCATAGCACACGTGGACCACGGCAAGTCCACCCTCGCCGACAGAATACTGGAATACACCGGTACCGTCTCGGAGCGTGAGATGCAGGAGCAGTTCCTGGACAAGATGGAGATCGAGCGCGAGAGGGGCATCACGATAAAGGCCCAGGCCGTAAGGCTCCGCTACACCCATCCCGACGACGGGCAGGAGTACGAGCTCAACCTGATCGACACGCCCGGCCACGTCGACTTCGGCTACGAGGTGTCGCGCAGCCTTATGGCCTGTGAGGGGGCGCTGCTGGTGGTGGACGCCAGCCAGGGCGTCGAGGCCCAGACGGTGGCCAACGCCTACCTGGCCGTGGACGCCGGGCTCGAACTCATACCGGTCATAAACAAGATCGACCTCCCTTCGGCCGACCCCGAGCGGGTGAAGGCCGAGATCGAGGACGTAATAGGCATCCCCGCCGACGACGCCGTCCTGACCAGCGCTAAGACGGGCGAGGGAACGGAGGAAGTGCTTCGGGCGGTGATCGAGCGCATACCCCCTCCCGGGGGCTCCGGGGACGCTCCCCTCAAGGCGCTCATCTTCGACAGCTGGTTCGATTCCTACCAGGGGGTCGTCATGCTGGTGCGCGTGTTCGAGGGCACGCTGCGGGTGGGAATGGAGATACTGCTTATGTCCTCGGGCAAGCGGTACGAGGTAAAGAAGCTCGGCGTCTTCTCCCCCTCGGCCGTCGAGGTGGACGAGCTCTCGACGGGAAGTGTCGGTTTCGTTACGGCCTCCATAAAGGAGATACGCGAGGCCAAGGTGGGCGACACCATCACCGAGGCCCGACGGCCGACGGCCGCGCCGCTGGCCGGGTTCAAGGAGATGAAGCCCATGGTGTTCAGCGGCCTCTACCCCATCGACCCCGGCGAGTACGAGAGGCTGCGCGAGGCCCTCGAGAAGCTGCGACTCAACGACTCGGCGTTCGTCTTCGAGCCGGAGAACTCAAACGCGCTGGGGTTCGGGTTCAGGTGCGGGTTCCTGGGACTGCTGCACATGGAGATCGTAAGGGAGCGGATCGAGCGGGAGTACGAGCTCGAGCTCATAACGACGGCTCCGACGGTGGAGTACAGGGTGACTACCACCGACGGGGCCGTACACCTGGTGGACAACCCGAGCAAGCTGCCCGATCCGGGCAGGGTGCTCAAGTTCGAAGAGCCCGTCGTGGTGGTGACCATCCACACGCCGGCCGCCTACCTGGGGGCGATATTCGAGCTGTGCGAGAAGAGGCGCGGCCGGCAGAGAAACCTGCGCTACGTGGCCGAGGACCGCGTGATAGCCGAGTACGAACTGCCGCTGGCCGAGATGATGTACGACTTCTTCGACGTCCTGAAGTCCATATCGAAGGGGTATGCGTCCATGGACTACGAGCCGGCCGGCTACAGGGAATCGGACCTGGTGAAGCTGGACGTACTGATAAACGGCGATCCTGTCGACGCGCTCTCGACCATCGTCCATCGGGAGAAGGCCTACGAGAGGGGCAAGGAACTCATAGGAAAGCTCCGTCAGCTGATCCCGCGCCAGCTCTACGACGTCGTCATACAGGCGGCCATAGGAAAGAGGGTGATTGCGCGCGAGAGCGTAAAGGCGCTGCGCAAGGACGTGACGGCCAAGTGCTACGGCGGTGACGTAACGCGGAAGAGGAAGCTTCTGGAGAAACAAAAAGAGGGCAAAAAGCGCCTCAAGCAGGTGGGCCGGATCGAGATTCCCCAGGAGGCGTTCCTAGCCGTCCTCAAGCGTTGAGGCCGAGCCCGCATCCGGTCTCCGCACGCCCCGACCCACGAGGAGCCGCCCGCTTCCCCCCTCCCATGCGCCCGCAAGACCGCACGCAGCCCTGCTCCGTGCCCCCCATCGGCGCCGTGGAGACATGGACCGGGCAACACTTCACGCCCTCCCGCCTCCCTAGACCGAGGCACCTGGCAACACATGCACCAATAAGAGGACGATCCTCCCACGTCCCTACCCGCCGTAATCTACCACTCTACCTGCACGTCGCCCGCCACGACGGCCTCCACCCCGCCGTCCCCCCTCTCCACAATGAGTCTCCCCTGCGCGTCGACCCCACGCACAACCCCCTCCACCACGCCGCCCTCCACGCGTACGCTTGCGCGCCGGCCCACCATGCGGCTAGCCGCGTTCCAGGCCTCCACCACCCACCCGGCCCCCCGCCCCAGGAACTCCGCGTAGCGCGCATCCAGCGCCTCGAGCAGCGCCGCCGCCACCTCCTCCCGGTCGAGCTCCATACCTGCGGCCTCACGGAGCGAGGTCACCCCCGAGGCCTCCTCCCCCAGAAGCCTCTCGATCGCAGCGCCGTCCATGTTGACGTTGAGCCCGATTCCCACGACGAGGAACTCCACCCTTGCCGCGGCCGTCTCGGCCTCGGTCAGCACGCCGGCCACCTTCCTTCCCCCCGTCACCATGTCGTTGGGCCACTTGATGGCGGGCTCGACACCCACGGTCCTCATGGTGTCGCCCAGGGCGAGCGAGGCTACGAACGTGGCCAGGGCGGCGTGCCCGGGCTCCACGGCAGGCCGCAGCACCACCGACAGATAGAGGTTCACCCCCGGCGGCGACACCCACCGCCTGCCGTACCGGCCGCGCCCCTTGGTCTGGGAATCGGCCATCACCACCGTCCCCTCGGCCGCGCCCCACCGGCCGAGCTCGAGCGCGACGTCGTTGGTCGAACCCACCTCGTCGAACGAATACACCACCCGGCCCACGCGCCTCGTACCGAGGCGGGCGGCGAGCCGCTTTGAATCGATCCTGCCCTCACCCATCGCTTAACCCCCTGCGGAGATAAGCCACATTCTACCCACCCGCCGCCGCCGGCACAAAGCCCTTTGGTAGATGGACGGGACGGTATAGAATTCTATACGTGGGTACCATAACCGACGTGCCCGGCGTGAGAGTGGGCCACGCACAAGACCTCGAAGCGGCCACGGGCTGTACGGTCATTCTGTTCGACGACGGCGCCCGCGGGGCGGTCGACCTGCGCGGGGGCGGCACCAGTACGCGGCAGATCGATCCCCTGCTCGAGCACCACTGCTTCGGGGCGGTGAACGCCGTACTGCTTACCGGCGGCAGCGCCTACGGCCTCGCCGCGGCCGACGGGGTGATGAGGTACCTGGAAGAGAGGGGTGAGGGGCTAGACGTAGGCGGTGGTCTCGTCGTCCCCTCGGTACCGACGGCCGTGATCTTCGACCTCCGAATCGGGGACGGCCGACGACGGCCCGACGCCTCGATGGGATACGAGGCCTGCGCCGCGGCCACGGCGGCCCCCGCGGCCGAAGGGTGCGTGGGCGCAGGTACGGGCGCCACCGTGGGGAAGCTGCTCGGCATCGGGCAGGCCACCAAATCGGGTATAGGCACGGCGAGCCGCAGGCTCAAGGACGGCGTATGGGTGGGGGCGCTTGCGGTGGTCAACGCCTTCGGCGACGTAGTCGACCCCGATGGCGGCACCGTGCTGGCCGGGCTCAGGGACTCGCCCCGCGGCGGGGAGTTCCCCGGCACCTCGACCCTCCTCAAGCAGGGCGTCATGCACCGCATCGAGCCGTTCGAGAACACGACGCTCGCCGTCATATCGACCGACGCGCTGCTTGCGCGCGAGGAGCTGGGGCGGGTGGCGAGGATAGGCCAGACGGGGATCGCCCGCGCGGTGTCGCCGTGCCACACGGCCTCGGACGGCGACGTGGTGTTCGCCCTGTCGGTGGGAAAGAAGGAGGGCGACCCCAACGTGATCGGCATAACGGCGGCCGAGCTCGTGACGGAGTCCATCGTGCGCGCCGTAAGGAAGGCGCACTCGCTGGGCGGTGTGCCGGCCCTCTGTGACCTCGCCTCCCGCAAAGGCTGACCCCGCCCCCCGGTACCAGGCGCGACCCGCACCCGCTGGCAGTGACCGCGCCTGAGAGCGCAGTCCCATGCTCACGGCATCGGCACCGCAGGAAGCCCACCCCTCCCCCCCACCCGCAGATCCCCCGCGTCCTTGGCTGCAACGCCCTCCGACGGTGGCCCGGGAAAGCCCGGCTGGCGCCCCGGACTCCTCCGCCGCACGACGCACACGTGGTGCGGCGCGCGGGACGGCCGAGCCCCCAGGTTCCCTCCCCCGTGCGGCCGCAGCCTTCCTCCCTTCAGCTCCCATGCCTCCCGTCCGAGTAGCCGCGTCACGAGCCCGCATGCCGAAGCCTGCAAAGGAAGCCCACCCCTCCCCCACGCCGCGGCATAACCCTCTGCACGGCGCCGGGAAGCGGCACGGCGCGCCCCCGTCTCCCCCCTCCGCCGCCGCGGCCTTGTTGAAAATTCCCCGCCATATGGGATAGTATTCGTGCTGGGATATGGGCACCGTCACAGTCACCACCGCTCGCGTAGCTTCCAACAGGTCGGTCGCCGACGGCTACTACGTGCTCGAGATCGAGGCCCCCGACGTAGCAGGCCGCGCCGAGGCCGGCCAGTTCGTGATGATACGCCCACCGGACGACCGCTACGATCCACTTCTTCCACGGGCGTTCAGCATGGCCGCCCGCAGCCGTGACACGTTGACCTTCGTCTACAAGGTCGTGGGGCGCATGACCACCATTCTCTCGCGCCTCCGCCCCGGCGAGGGGCTCGCCGTCTGGGGACCCCTGGGACGGGGGTTCCCGCTTTCGGGCGGCCGCCGATACGTGCTCCTTGGGGGTGGGACCGGCATAGCTCCCCTTCTCGACGTAGCCGCCGAGCTCGCCGCCCGCAACACCCGATACGTACTCGTATGCGGCGGCCGAAGCGGCTCCGACCTTGCGTTCGTGGAGGAGTTCGAGGCCGGCCGCGACTGCCTCTTCTATACGGAGGACGGATCCCTCGGCACGCGCGGCCTGGTGACGGAGTTCCTAGAGCGCACCCCTCTGGACGGAGAGACTGTGGTCTTCGCGTGCGGCCCGACGCCTATGCTGAGGGGGGTGAGCGCGCTGGCGATAGAGCGGGGCGTAAGGTGTCTCGTCTCGGTCGAGACACCGATGGCGTGCGGACTGGGCACGTGCCTCGGCTGCACCCTTCCACGGAGGGAAGGGGTGGGCTACGTGAGGACCTGTACGGAGGGGCCCGTGTTCGACGTCACGGAGGTGAGGGTGTAGTGGAGAGGCTGCACACGCGGCTCGGTGCGCTCGAGCTGAAGACGGCGGTAATGGCCGCGTCGGGCACGTTCGGCTTCGGCCTCGAGTACAGAGGGCTTTTCGACTACTCCAAGCTGGGGGCCGTCGTCACGAAGGGGGTCTCGCTCAGGCCGCGCCACGGCAACCCCCTGCCCCGCATAGTCGAGACTCCGTGCGGCATGCTCAACTCCATAGGGCTTCAGAACCCGGGCCTCGAAGGGTTCATGGGCGAGATCGTACCGCGCGCGCGGGAGCTGGGCGTTCCGCTCATAGTGAACGTGTTCGGCGAGACGGTGGACGAGTACGTGCGCGTCTCGGAACGGGTCTGTACGGCCGACTGCGTGGTAGGGGTGGAGCTCAACGTGTCGTGCCCCAATGTCAAACACGGGGGGATGGAGTTCGGCGCGAGCCCGGAATCCTTGTACGAGGTCGTAAGGGCAGTGAGGGAGGCCACCGACACCCATCTCATGGTGAAGCTCTCGCCCGAGGCCTCTGACATAAGGGCCGTGGCCAAGGCGGCCGAGGAGGCGGGGGCCGATTCCCTTTCGGCGATAAACACCATCCGCGGCATGTCGGTCGACTACATAACGCGCCGCCCCCGCATTGCGACGGCCACGGGGGGCCTTTCGGGCCCCGCGATAAAGCCCATCGCCGTAAGGATGGTCTGGGAGGCGTGGCGCGCCGTCGACATCCCCGTAGTGGGCATAGGGGGTATAACCACCTGGCAGGACGCCGTCGAGTTCATCATAGCGGGGGCCAGCGCCGTACAGGTGGGCACGGCCAACTTCACCAATCCGCGCGCGATCGAGGAGATCGCCGACGGTCTAGACGCCTACCTGGCCGAGCACGGCCTCGAGAGCATAGCCGAGCTCGTGGGGACCATACGTGTGGACGCCTCATCGCCGCTCTAACTCCACTCGGCACAGACCGATTGGTTCGTTCCCCCGCCGGGCGTGAGCACGTCCCCCCTGTCCTCTAGCCCTCTTCGGCCTTGACCTCCCTCCAGAGGCGATCCATCTCGTGGGGCGTGAGCTCGTCCATCTCCTTCCCCTCGGCCCTCGCCTTGGCCTCGGTACGCTTGAAGCGGTCGGCGAACCTGTCCACGGCCCGGTGCGCCGCCCGCTCGGCGTCTATCCCGAGATGGCGCGCCACGTTGACCAGTGCAAAGAGCGCGTCCCCCCACTCACGCTCCATCTGGTCGGCATCCCCGGCGGCCATGGCCCGCTCCAGCTCGCCCACCTCTTCCTTGAGCTTGGCCACAGCGTCCTCGGCCTTGCTCCAATCGAACCCCACGTGCGAAGCCTTCTCGCCCACGCGCTGCGCCCTCACCAGGGCGGGCATCGAACGGGGGATGTCAACTATGCTCTTGTTCCTCTCTTTGTCCCTGCTCTTCTGCCCCTGCCAGATGCGGAGCGCCTCGTCGGCGTTGGCGGCGGTTGCGTCACCGAAGACGTGGGGGTGGCGCCGCACGAGCTTCCAGTAGAGCGCATCGACCACATCGGCCGCATCGAACAGCCCCTCCTCGGCCGCAATCTGCGCCACGAACACCGTCTGATAGAGCAGGTCGCCAACCTCCTCCTTGAGCTCATCGGCGTCGCCGGACTCGATGGCCTCGACCACCTCGTAGGCCTCTTCGATGATGTAACCCTTAAGAGAGGCGAGCGTCTGCTCCCTGTCCCACGGGCAACCCTCGGGGCTGCGAAGCCTGCGCGACAGCTCCACGAGGTCGTCGAACCCCTTTCTCTTCTTTTCCGTCTGATCCATCTGCGCTACCTTCCGTCTGGTCTCCTGTACGGGCAAACCGTTATTATATCATGCACCCCTACCCCGCTCCCGCCCGAGCCCAAGGGTCGAAATGCCGCAGCATCAGTCCCGTCGGAAGCGGATGGCTCGTACGGGGGCGTGTAGCCGCCGCAGACGGCCCCAATATATCCCCAGGGGCGACGGCAAGGGGCCGAGCGGTACCCCCCACCTGTACCCGGCCACAGGGAACACCCCGGCACGAGACGCCCCCAGGGCCGTTCCGCCCCCACGCCGCCTCACACCTCGAACGTCTTGGGGAAGGTGTTGAGGTTCACACAGCCGTCGGCCGTCACGACGACCACGTCCTCGATCCTCACCCCTCCCACACGCTCGTAGTAGAGGCCCGGCTCCACCGTGACCACCATTCCCTCTTCAAGCACCGTATCGTCGCTCGTTATACGCGGGTGCTCGTGTATCTCGAGCCCGAGCCCGTGGCCCGTAGAGTGGATGAACCCTTCCATCCTGCCGTCGCGCACCCCCGTCTCGAAGCCGCGGCGGCGGAACAGTTCCATCACTCCCTCGTGCACCTCCTTTCCCGCTACGCCGGCGCGTATCATCGACAGCGCAAGATGCTGGCCCTCGAGGACGGCCTCGTACATGCGGCGAGCCTCGTCGGTGGGGCGGCCGCGCACCACCGTACGGGTCATGTCCCCCCAGTAGCCCGTCTCCTGCGAGCGGGGGAATATATCTATGACGATGGGGACGCCGGCGGCGATGGGGCCGGTACCGCTGTGGTGGGGCATGGCCGATTGAGCACCGGAGGAGACGATGGTGTGGGTGGCCGTGTAGCCCTCTCGTGCCAGGAACGCGTTTATCTCGCCCTTGAGCCGCTCCGACGTGAGGGGGGCGCCGTCTAGGTGCAGCACGCCGTCGACGGGGTCGGACGCCGACACCATCTCGATCGCAAGGGCCATGGCACGCTCGGTGACGAACTGGGCGCGGCGTATGTGGCCCACCTCCTCCTCGCTCTTGTACACCCTCTCGGCGAAAAAGGGAAAGGCGGTCTTCACCCTGAGTGCGTAACCGAGCGAGCGAAACAGGTCTGCGTACATGACCGCCAGATCGCCGGGCACGATGAGCTTCGTCACGCCGCGCTCACGCAGGGCGACGTGTGCCAGGTGTGCAAGCCCCGCCCGCGCCCGCGCCCCGGAGGGAATCCGGCGGCGGAGCTCCGAGAGCGGCAGCACCAAGTCGACGCGCGCCTCGCTGCGGCCGCGGTCTAGCTCGAGGTCGTTAAGAAGCAGCACGCGCTCGCCGGCGTGCTCGAAGTAGACGCACGGGTCGGGCACGAAGAAGCGTGTCCTGTAGTATATGTCGGGGTTGGTCTCGCTCGATCCGATGAGAAGAACGGCCTCCGTGCGTTCGTCATCCATCACTCCACCTCCCTTGGGCTGCGGCTGCGCTTGTATGCCACGATGAAATACTCCTGGTTACCCTTCGCGCCGGAGAGGGGGGAGGCCATGGTGCCCGCCACCTCGAGGCCGCTCTCGGCGAAGAACCGCTCGATGGATGCGACGGCCTCAAGGCGCCTGCGCTCGTCCCTCACCACTCCGCCCTTGCCCACATGCCGAGGGCCCACCTCGAACTGGGGCTTTACGAGGGCTACGACCACCCCTCCTTCCCTCAGAAGGTACAGCACGGGCGGCACCACCTTCGTAAGCGATATGAACGAGACGTCGAACAGCGCCGCATCGGCCTCTTCGCCCACGTGCTGCCTGCCTAGGTAACGGGCGTTCACACGCTCGAGCAGCACCACCCGCTCGTCACGCCTCAGCTTCCAGTCCAGCTGGCCGTAGCCCACGTCTACGGCGTAGACGCGCGCCGCCCCGCGCCGCAGCACGCAATCCGTAAACCCGCCCGTCGAGGCCCCGACGTCTATGACGACGGCACCCACCATGTCGATTCCGAACCTCTCCAGCACCGCCTCCAGCTTGAGCCCGCCCCTGCTCACGTACTCCCGGCCTGCGGCCACCTCGAGCTCGACCGCCTCGTCCACCATGGCGCCGGCCTTATCCACCCTGCGCCCCCCCACGCTCACACGCCCCGCCATGACCAGCGCCCTCGCGCGCGCGCGGCTCGGCGCAAGGCCCCTTTCTACGAGCAGCTGGTCAACCCTCCTCTTCCTGCCCTTAGTACGTTCTTCTGCCAAGGTAACGAGCCATCTGCACCAGTATTCGTCCGCCCGGCCCCAGGCGCCCTGCCTCGCGGGCCGCCTTATCGGTAAGGACCTCGACCCTGCGGCGGGCCTCCTCGAGGCCCGCCACGGCCGGATAGGTGGCCTTTCTGCGGCGGGCGTCCATACCCCTTTCCTTGCCCACCTGCTCGCCGCCCTCGATGTCGAGCAGGTCGTCGACTATCTGGAACGCAAGGCCGAGGGCGCGCCCGTAGCTGCGGAGCACGCCGAGCTCGCCCTCCGAGGCCCCGCCCACGCGGCCGCCGGCCACGAGGGCTCCCTCCATGAGCGCTGCGGTCTTGAGCAGGTGGACGCGCTCGACCTCATCGAGCGAGGCGCGGGCCCCCGAGAGCACAAGGTCGAGAGCCTGCCCGCCGACCATCCCCGCCGAGCCCGCGGCGCGGGCTATGTCGGCCACGACGGCCGCCACCACCTCGGCCGCCAGACCAGCCTCGAGGCCGTAGTGCGCCATCACGTAGAAGGCGTCCGTAAGAAGCGCGTCGCCGGCCAGGATGGCCACGGCTTCGCCGTAGACCGTGTGGTTCGTGGGCACGCCGCGCCTCAGCGCGTCGTCGTCCATGGCGGGAAGGTCGTCGTGGATGAGCGAGTAGGTATGAATCATCTCGAGCGCGCAGGCCACGGGAAGGGCCCGCTCGCTGCGGCCCCCCACGGACTCGGCCGCAGCCATGCAGAGCACGGGCCGGAGCCTCTTGCCTCCGGCCTCGACACTGTAGCGCATGGCCTCTTCAAGCCTCGTCCGCGACCCCTCTACGGGCGGCAGGTAGCGCCGGAGCCACTCGTCCACGAGGGCGCGCTTCTCCTCGATGTAGCGCTCTACCTCCTGGCCGCTCACCCCCTCACCTGCGCCCGCCGCCGTCTCGGCGTCCTTCGACCTCCTACTCATCGGGCTCGAACTCCTCTCTCCTCAACCCTCCACCGGCCTCCTCGACCAGCACCTCGACCTTTTTCCTCACCTCTTCGAGCTTCTTTCTGCAGAACCTTATCCGCTCGATACCCTTCTCGAACAGCTCGAGCGACTCCTGCAGCGTGAGCTCGCCGCCCTCGAGCCTGTTCACTATGTCCCTGAGCTCCGCCAGCGCCTTCTCGTAACTCTCCATGGCACCTCCCGCTTCAATCTATTCTATACGCCGGCCCCGCCCGTTCAAGTAGCGCCCCCGTACCGAGGTAGGGACGGCCAAGGCACGCACCGAAGCCTTTCCGCCCCCACCCCCCCGCCGGCCGGAGCTACATCCATCCGCCCGCGAACACCGGCGTCCTGCCGCCGCGTCGTGCGCCGAGGACGAACCCGACGCCCAGCATAGCCGTAAGGAACGACGAGCCGCCGTAGCTGAAAAGCAGCAGCGGAACCCCGGTCACGGGAAGGAGCCCCGTGGCCATGCCGACGTTTATCACCAGGTGCCAGAAGAACAGCGCCGCCACCCCCACGCACAACACGCCCGTGAAGCGGTCCTTGGCCTTGCTCCCCGTATCGAGCGCCCAGAGGATGATGAGGAAATAGAGCAGCAGGACGAGGAACGAGCCCACGAACCCCATCTCCTCGCCCACGACGCTGAAGGCGAAATCGGTCTGCTGTTCCGGCAGGAAGCGCAGCTGTGTCTGCGAGCCCTGGAGCAGGCCCTTGCCGAACAACTTGCCCGAGCCGATGGCTATCTGGGACTGTATGGCGTTGTAACCCGACCCCAGCGGGTCCCGCGAGGGGTCCAGGAACGCCAGGATGCGCGCCTTCTGATACCCCTTGAGCAGGAACCGCCAAGCCGCGGCGGCCACGCCGACCCCGAGTACGCCGAGCACGAGCAGCAGCCTGGGGCGCACCCCCATGAACAGTACCACCGTGGCGGCAACGAGCATCATCACGAGCGCCGTACCCAGGTCGGGCTGCAGGAGCACAAGCCCCACCGGCACCGCCACGAGGACCGCCGGTCGCACTATGTCGCCGAACCCCAGTGGGCGCACCTCGTGCCGATCCCTGTAGAACCTGGCAAGCGCCATGATGAGGCCTATCTTGGCGAACTCCGAGGGCTGCAACGACAGGTGGCCGCCTATGGAGATCCAGCTCCTGGCCCCGCTCACCTCCGTACCGACTACCAGGACCATCCCCAGAAGAACGATCGTCCCTACATAAGCGTGGAGGGAGTATCGGTAAAGGGTGCGCGTTCCCACGAGTGATACCCCCACGCACGCCCCCGCACCCAGGACGAACCAGACGAGCTGCCTGTAGAACGAGCGCAGCCCCGTCTGGTAAGAAGCGCTGTAGAGGTTGAGAAGACCCACGGCGCACAGGGCCATCACCAACGCCAGAAGCAGCCAGTCGTAATCACGAAACGCCCTTCTGAGGTCCGGTCGACCTATCACGAGTTCCCCTCCCTGGCGGAATCGAAATACGCCCTCAGCACCTCGCGCGCAACGGGTGCGGCCACGCTGCCCCCGCCGCCTCCGTGCTCGACCAGCACCACGACGGCTACCTCCGGATCGTCGGCCGGGGCATAGGCCGCAAACCACGCGTGGTCCCTCCTGCCGCGACCCGAAGCGGCGGCATCCATCGATACCACCTGCGCCGTGCCCGTCTTGCCCGCCACCACGACGCCGTCGAGACGGGCGAGACGACCCGTACCGTTGGGCTCGTTGACCACCCCTTCGAGCGCCCTTCGCACCACGTCGAGATGCTCCGGGCTGAACGGCAGCCGTTGCCGCACGACCGGCCGGAACCTCTCCACCACAACCCCTCCCCGGTCCACCACCTGCTTTACGATTATGGGCCTCATCACATTGCCGCCGTTTGCAACGGCTGCAGTCATCACGGCCACCTGAAGTGGGGTGGCCACGACGTAACCCTGGCCGATGGCCGTCGTTACGCTGTCGCCGAAGTACCAGGGACTACCTACGACGCGGAGCTTCCACCGTCGGTCGGGCGCTACGCCCCGGGCCTCGGCCAGGCCGATACCGGTGGGCACGCCGAAGCCGAACAAACGCATGTAGGGGGCCAGTCTGTCTATGCCGAGCCGCTCTATCACGTTGTAGAAGTATACGTCGCACGACTCGACCAGCGCCTTGTGCAGATCGGTCAAACCGTGCCCTCCGCTCCTCCAGCAGCCGTACCTGTGGCCGGCCACCGTGTAGTAGCCGGGACAGTAGAACACCGTCTCGGGAGAGATGACCCCTTCCTCAAGGGCGGCCAGGGCCGTGACGATCTTGAACACCGAGCCGGGCGGATAGATGCCCTGTGTGGAGCGGTTAAGAAGCGGGAAGGAGCGGTCAGACGAAAGCGAGTACCACGTCCGCGGGTCCATGCCCGCAGCGAACAGGCCGGGATCGTAGGAGGGGTTGCTCACCATGGCCAGCACCTCGCCGGTGCGGACATCCATCACCACGACGGCCCCCCTGCGGTCAGCCAGGGCACGCCGGGCCGCGCGCTCGAGCTCCATGTCCAGCGTGAGCACCACGTCGGCCCCCGGCCGTCCCTCGACCCGCACCAGGTCCCTGGCAAAGAGCGTATCGCGCACCCTTCGTCCGAGGGCGTCGATTGCAACCTGTTCGAAGCCGTCTCTGCCGCGCAGGTAGCGCTCGAACATCCTCTCGATCCCGGCCTTGCCGACGACGTCGTCCACGTCGAGTCGGGGATTGGAGCGGAGGTCGCTCTGGCTGGCCCGGCCGACGTAGCCGAGCAGGTGGGCGGCCAGCGAACCGTAGGGGTAGCTGCGCACGTAGTTGACCCGCACCTCGACACCGCGCAACGAGGAGCTGCCGCGCGATACAACGAGGGCCAACTGGTCGCGGCTCACATCGCTCGCAAGGAGGACGGGACTGAAGCGGCGGCGCCTCATGCCGCGTTCCAGCCTCATCTGCAGCAGCGAGGGGTCGATACCCGTTATCGCGCCAAGCTCCATGGCGAGCCCTTGGGGATCGACCACGGTGTCGGGCACTGCGTATAGGTCGTAGGACTGGCGGTTGCCCACTATCTCACGGCCCCTCCTGTCGAGCAGCCTGCCCCTCGGGGCCGGCAGCTTGAGGAGCCTTACGCGGTTGGTGCGCGAGAACCTCTCGTAGTCGTCCCCACGCACTATCTGCAAGTACCACAGCCTGCCCACGAGGGCGGCGAACGAGGCCGCAAGCACGACGAGCGCGACCAGGAAGTTCTTCCTATAGATACGCATAGTGCTTCCTCACAACCCAGGTGAGCGGCAACGAGAATAGGGACGTCGAAAGGGCTCGGGCCAGCTCGACGCCGGCCGGAGAGTAATGGAGGCCCCTGCCGGTCAGCAGGAAGGCGAGCCACACGAAGCCCCACACGTAGACGGAGGAGAAGGCGACGAGTACGGCGATGGAAGCGTTGTCGCGGAGGAACAACTTGAGCGAGAGCGAGCGCACGAGGATGAAGACGCTCGCCCTCGAGAGCGTAACCACACCCAGCGGCAGTCCCGACAGGGCGTCGAGCAGCAGACCGTTGACGAGGCCCAACGCAACCTCGGCCCGCGTCGCGGCCGTGACGGCCAGCACCACGGTGAGGGCGAGGTTGAGGTCGGGGCTCAGCACACCCAGTCTCGATGGCGAAAGGACGGTGGTCTGCAGCGAGACCAGAAGCACCGCCAACACCAGTAGCAGAACGGCTCTTGCGTGTTCACTCATGGGCCACCGGAAACCCCGCTCTTCTGAGAAGGACGAAGACGCCGTCCAGGGAATCGATGTCGACGGCGGGCCTTACGACGACGGGCCCGCCGCCCCCGGCACGCTCGACGGTGCCTATGAGCAGGCCGCGCGGAAAGAAGCCGTCTTTGCCCGAGGTGACCACGGTATCACCCGCCCTGAGCACGGAAGGATCCTCGACGTATTCCATCACGCAGCCCCTACCGGTCCCCCTCACTATCGCGCGCGTGCGCGTGCGGTGGACCACTGCGTCGACGGCGCTTGCCCCGTCGGTAATGAGAATCACCTGCGAAGAGACCCTGCCCGCGGCGAACACCCTGCCCACCACCCCTTCACCCGTCACCACCGGCATCCCCGGGGCCACGCCGTCGGCCTCGCCGCGGTCTATCACCACCATCTCGGAGCGCAACGCCGTCGGGCTCGAGGCGATCACGGTCGCCGCAAGAAGCTCGTAGGGCACCGCCCGCTTGAAGGCGAGCATCCGGCGGAGTCCCGCGTTCTCGTAGGCGGCGGCCCAGAGTCGGGCGTTCTCGGCGGTGAGCACCTTGAGACGCTCCCTGAGCCTGCGGTTTTCCTCCTTGACTCCCACGAGTTCCATGTAGCCGTCCCACACACCGACCACCGCCCTGCCCACGGCGTCGAGCACGCGTTGAGGGTAGTAGCCGAGAGTGAGAGCCCCTCTCGTCGCCACGTCGCCTACGGGAAGCGGTGCGGGGGGAAGGGTGTTGACGAAAAGGGCGATCACAAACAGCGAGGCCGCTGCGACGACGGGATGTCTCCCTATGATCCCCATGGTTCCTCCCTGCGCGCTCAGGCGGAGTGGACGCAGAGTGCGTGCCGCCCCGCGTACCCGAGCCCGCCAGGCCGGGCGCCCGTCCAGGCCTCAGGTCCCCTACCTTCAGAAGGCGTTTATCTGGCGCAACACGTCCAGATTGTCGAGAGCCTTGCCAGAGCCGAGCACCACACAGGTCAAGGGATCGTCCGCCACATTGACGGGAAGGGCCGTCTCTTCGGCTATCAGCTTGTCGAGGCCACGCAGCAGCGCCCCCCCACCGGTCAGCATTATACCGTTGTCGACTAGATCGGCCGCAAGTTCCGGGGGGGTCCTCTCGAGCGTCTGCTTTATGGCTTCGATCACGTAAGATACCGGCTCCTGCAGCGCCTCCCGTATCTCCTCGCAGTTGAGCTCGATCGTCTTGGGCACCCCCGTTCCAAGGTCCCTGCCCTTGACCAGCATGGTGCCCGTTTCCTGGTCCCTCAGGACGGTGCCGATCTTTATCTTCACCTCCTCGGCCGTCCTCTCGCCGATCAGCATGTTATAGGCCCTCTTTATGTACTGGAGGATGGCCTCGTCCATCTTGTCGCCGCCCACCCTGACGGACTTGGTCACAACGATGCCGGCCAGCGAGATGACGGCGATCCCGGCCGTGCCGCCCCCTATGTCGACCACCATGTTGCCGGTGGGCTCGGTGATGGGTATCCCGGCCCCCAGGGCCGCGGCCATCGTCTCCTCGATCAGGTACACCTCCCTGGCGCCTGCGGCCTCGGCCGACTCCCTCACGGCCCTCTTCTCCACCTCGGTGATCTCCATCGGCACCGAGACCACTATGCGGGGCCTGACAAAGCTCTTGCGGTTGTTGTGCGTCTTGCGGATGAAGTATTCGAGCATCTTCTGGGCCACTTCGAAGTCGGCGATGACGCCGTCCTTGAGCGGCCGGATGGCCTTGATGTTGCCCGGGGTGCGGCCCACCATCTGCTTGGCCTCCTTGCCAACGGCCAGTATGCGTTTGCCGCCGCGGTAGTGGTCCTCGCGTATGGCCACTACGGAGGGCTCGTTGGCTACTATGCCCTCGCCCTTTACGTAGACCAGGGTGTTGGCCGTACCCAGATCGACGGCAAGATCGTTGGAAAACCACCCCAGAATGGTATCGAAAATCATAGCCCTTCTAACCCCCTCTAAACTTCTCCGGAGAGAGAGACGAGTAGCGGTTTGTCAATGGTCTTGGAAGGATAAGGCAACGAAACCGCCGCTCCCACGTTGCACCCCAATTATTTAAACATAT
>CAZXEJ010000020.1:0-39245 GCA_964639895.1 uncultured Spirochaetia bacterium
CCCTCACCCGTACAGCAAACCCCAAGGGGACGGACCGCCAGGTGGAGCTCCCCTTGGTCTATTCGCCCGCTACGGCCGACCGTGTGCTCGACTACAGGCGCAAGCGGCTCCAGGGGGCCGCGCGCACGCTACGCATCACCGTGGGCACCGACGGGGACGGCGTCAGGAAGGGCGACCGTGTGAAGGTGGTGGTACCCTCGCTGGGGCTGGACGGGGCGCTTGCCGAGTGGGAGGTGGTGGAGGCCGGCCGCAGCCTGGGCCGCCATACGCTCACGCTCATCCGCTACGTGGAAGCGGCCTACACATACAAGGCGGGCTCCGGGGTGCCCTCGGACCCGGGCGACATACCGCCCGATACCTCGCTTACCGATCCCGACCCGGTGAGCAACCTCTCCTTCAACGCCGCCACGCGGGTGCTCACGTGGACGCTGCCCCAGGACATAGCCACCCGCGCCGAGGTCTATTTCCGCGAGAACGGCGATACGGTGTGGCAGGTGGCGGGCGAGGCGGTAGACACTTTCACGTTCTCAGAAGCAACGCTGGTTGCGGGCTGGTTGGTGCGTAGGCGGCCACGGTGGTGGCGCCGACCTGCCCCTCCCGCCTCCGCACCGGGGTGCCCATGTCGCCGACACCTCGCGGACTGTCGGTGTCGGCTTTGGAGCCAGTTCGCGTCACCCCGCCTGCGGCGAGCCTCCCTGCCTCCGCGCATGACTCGGTGCGCCTCCCCTCAGCCGGAGATGCCTTTAAGGAATCAACGGCCCGTACCCTTGCAGGGGTCGACTTCCCTCCCGTCATAGCGCCTCGCCTTTACACCCCCACCCTCTTGCTAGTACGGCGGTTAACGCGTGGCGTGATCCCGATGGCGGCCTCTCACCCCAGTAGAGCACTGCCGCGTTCCCTTTCCCTCCCCGCAGGTTGCCGGCGATTCCGTTCCCATGCGGCAGACCCCCCTTTATTTTTGGTCCCCCTGCCTCTGGATGGGTGCCGGCGCCGACGGTATCGGCCCAAAGCCGCTTCGTACGGGGCCGCAACGGGTGTTGTCTTCTCGACCGGTGGCGATGAGGGGCGGGCGTTTGTCTGTGGGTGCTGGAGGGAAGTTCTTCAACCTTTCCGCTGCGTGCCGGTCTTAGTTACTTGTTACGCAGGTGTGGTGGTGGTTGCAGCGGCATTGACCGTGCCCGGCGATAGAATAAAGGCGGTGCACCTTCATTTCGAGCAGGTCCTCTCTCTCAATCCGTACGGTGTGTGGTGCCTACGGTACAGAGCACCCATTTCCCCCTTTTTTGTTATGCGTGAGTGTGAGGGCGGGTCATCCGCTTGGGCGGAGTGATGCAGGGTTCCTACCCCCCAACTCGTAGGTGGCTGTAGCCCACGCGCCTAGGGGACCGTGTGGAAGGACTGGGAGGTGGACGTGCCCCATTCAACGTGAGGGCCCTTCGTCCCGCGGGGGCGGTGGGGTTGCTCGTACCGGGGGCTCTTCCCGCGGGCGGATTCCACATTCACTTGGTCGCCTTAGCGACGTTGTCCGAGAGTGGTTGCTTGGATCGATTTTCAAGCCCCTCCTACGCGTTGGAACGTCCTGTTGGGGCGCTCTGTGGGCGCGCTGGGGCACTATTGCTGGTGCACGCCGGGGATGCGGTGAGATGCCCTGCGGCCCGGGCGCCCGCCGGCAGGAGGGGCAGCGTCATTGATGTAGAGGTTCTCGGCCGTGGTGTGGAGAATATATGCAGGGTGGGTGAATCCTCCACTCTGCGGGGCTGCAACGAGGGCCGACGGAAGCGCCCGGTCGGATGGAGCGGGGTCCCGTCGGCCTGTGTGCAGCGTTTTACTACTTGCTGCGGCGCCTCCTCCTCATCGCCCCCAGTCCCACGGCGAATGCCGGCAGCAACAGGGGTAGTGCGACGTTGGCGGCCGCCGTGCCTGCTCCGGCGATACTGGCCACAGCGCATCCACCACCACCGCCGCCACCGCCACCGTTGGTGGGCGACGCAGTGGGAGACTCGGTGCCACCTGTAGGCGTTGGGGTAGGTGTGGGAGTGGGCGTAGGAGTAGGTGTGGGAAGAGCCTCGTCGCTCGGAGGCAGGGCGTCATCGACGCCGAGCCGTGCGAAGCACACCGTTATCTGCGGGCAGCTTTCGACCTGTTCCTGATCGTCGTATATGTCGGGGAAGAACGTCGCCACGGCCGGAACGGGCAAGTAGCCTTGGGTTATTGCGTTCAGGCCGTAGTCGTCTGCGAAGTTGATGATCACTACGTCTGATCTGATGGCTGTCGAAGTGGGCAGGGTCCTGAAGCTCTGGTTAAGCAGGGTCGTCATGCTCGTTCCCGGACCCGAGGTGGAATCGTCTATGTCCATCCTGCGCAGTCTGCACAAAGTGCCGCCGTCGAGCACAAATGCGGTTCCGCTCGCGTTGCCCCCGGTGTCCAGTGCGGACGTCAGGTCCCGCAGTTCCGTCTCGCAGCCCGAGCTGCTCGGATCGGGGGTGCTGCTGCTTGTAGTGGACGAGGTGGCGGCGTCCCTTGACCACAGGTTGACGCCGTAGTCCACGGCGTTTACGGTATCGATCGTCCTGGCAGTGGCATGGAGGAACTCGAACTCGATGGCGCGGTTGTCGGCTCCGCAGGAGACGACGGGTGTTATAACTATCGTGCCTTCCTTGCCCTGGAGCACGCTCTCCGTTATGTCCTGACCAGTGTTCGAGACGAGGTCGCCGAGGTTGTACACGTGCGTGTCGAGCGGTGTCAGGGTGTCGCAGAAGTTCTTTATCTCGTTACAGTCTTCATCCAGTATCTGGACGTGGATGCTCACCGGAGCGACTGAACAAGAGGTGTCGACATCCGGGTCGCAAGGCGCGCCGTTGACGACTCCGCCCAGTTTGTTGGCGTGGACGGAGACGGTGGCCTCGTTCGTCACCTGGACGTAGGTGTTCCGTCCCCCCTTCTGGCTCCACCATCCTATGAGCTGTGTGCCAGGGGCGGTGGTGTTGGTTCCTATCCTGCTTTCGGCATCCGTCGTGTCGCTCCAGGAACCGTTGTTGTACATCCAGTCGATGTCGCCGTGGACGAAGGAGCCGTCGGTCTCGAAGAATCCGAGAAGGCCCAGGACGACGTTTGGAGGCGAGGAGGGGAGGACGACGTCGAACCTCAACCAGCCGGTGCCGAAGGGCACCCCGGGACACACTTCGTCTCCCCTGGCGCTCTTGATGGCTACCGAGGGCAGGAGTGTTGCCGCTATCAAGGCGGCGGCGATCAATGAACTCTTTATCCATGGTGTTTTCATGACTTATCCTCCGAGTTGATGACTAAAAGCCTCGTCGACGTCGGGTTTGCCGGATGGCATCTAGAAATCATCCGAGGGGGGCCTGATCGGATCATGGACCGTCCCCGTTCCCGAGCCATGCGAAGGCAGTATGTCGAAGAGCTCCGTGGGAGCGTTGAACATTATGTCCATGCTTCCCGTGTTAGTACCGTTGTTGAGCCCAATGAATCCGATGACGAAATCCCCCTCGTCCGAATCGACCGTATCGATCACGACCTGTCCCACGGCGTCGGTACCTAGGCAAAGCGAGGGTCCCCCCTTGCTGTTGACCACCAGTTGATTGATACCGAAGTCTATGACGGACGGTATGGCTGGATCGGAATTGCAGGTGGGAGTCACAGTGGGGCAGGAAAGGACGTTCTCGTGTTCGTCCACCAGCACCAGCTCGTAGGGTTCGTCTTCCAGAAATATTCCGGCGGTCACGCCAAGAGTACGGACAAGGTAGTCCGCGGTGAAGAGAACGATGTCGGACAACGTGGAACCGTCCACGGTGTTGAAGTTGAACGCCTTGGGGCCGGATTCGTTGTCCACTTTGTTCTTGGGGTTGTTTTGGCCTCCACCCTTTTCGGCCGGTTGTTGGAAGCCGGCCGAGTTGGTTCTGTACTCGAATCCTTCGGCCACTACGCTGAAGTTGCCTATTATGGCGTTGCCGGCGGTCCGCGAAGGATCGTTGGGATCAACCGTTGTCACCGCCACGATGCCGTGACCTCCTGCAAACTGCGGCGGGGCGAGTGGTTGGCCGTTGTTCCTGTCCAGATTGCCGAGGTCGTAGAGATGAGTGTCGAACGGAGTGAGATCGTCCAGATAGTCGAACTCGGGGCAGGTCGGGTCGCCGGCGTTCCATACCTGGATGTGGATCTGTACGGGGGAAGAGGTTGTGTTTGTGACCTGGAAAAAGCTCTTCCTTGAGTCACGGAGATCCCAGAAACTTATCAGATAGGCCGTCGAAACATCCGTCTGTAGCGCATTGTCGTCCCCGGCCTTGACGGTCTTGACGGAAAACAATAGGGTTACGGCCATTACAAGGCTCATTGCCAGGGCACAGCTCACCCATGATGGACTTTGTTTTGACATTGAACCACACCTCCTCAAGCGGGTTTTATTACGGAGGGGGCCGAATTGATCGGAATCTTTATTCGGGATGCACCCTCAACGCATACAGCCAGTGTAGCGTCCAGGAGGAGAACCTAAGAGGAGAAATGTAGGAAGAAGACTATTGTGGGGATAAGGCTAAGCTTTTGAGATATAGGGGCGTACCTCACTCACCTCCCCCTCCTTCGACTGGAAACGATACTATCACAAGTACAAATGGATTGCAAGTTTTCCCATGTTCGAAAGTTAGGGACGAATGTTATCCGTCCCAATATTCTAGCGCCCTCGAGGTGAGCGATTTGAGGCCGCCCGCTCCGCAGTCGTTCTAAAGCGCCGCTTCCCCTATCCCCCCGGCCTTCATTGCTCTTGTTGGAGTGGCGGTGTGGAGACCCAGGCTGCGGTTCGTCGGCGGCCCCTACAAGGGTGCCGGCGTACTTCTTCTCTCCCCGGGCGGCCTACGCTGGGAGTGGAGGGGTCAGTGTGGGTACTGATAGGGAGAACCCGTTTTACGGGAAGGGGGTCATTTGCACCGGCGCGGCTGAGCAGCCGTAGTGATGAGGGCGGCTTCAGGCCATGGACGTAGGTGACGGGCATCCAGGTCAAGCAAGTGGTATCGACCGCACCCCCCAGGGGTTTGTCCCTCCTTGCCGCCTTCCTCCGACGGGGGGAGGGAGGATCCGGAGCAATCGGCCCCCGTCGCTCTCGACCGTACGGCGGTCGTCGGCAGTGGCCTAACTTCCCTCGCCGCCGCGTCCTGCGGTGTTGATCGTAAGGATGGAACACGCGGGTTTCTTCCTCAAGGGACGTTCCCCATGTCACGTAGCCGTTTCCATGGATGCGGCGAGGGGGCGTCGTCCTTCGGTGGGGCGGCGGCCGTTGTGTGGACGCTACCATTTGTCCGGCCGTTGTCACCCCTTGCGGCCCTCTCTCGGGCGCACCTCCGTTGTCGCCTTCTCCTCCGGCCGCCCAACCAGGAAGCGTCGGAGGGAAGGGTAGGCCCACATGTGCCAGGGGCCGTGCCGTATCGCCGCTTTCCATGGCGGCGAGAGGGGTTGCATGGTTAAGGTAACCGAAGTATGTTGGGTGGAGGATGTTACGCACGAGCTCACAACGGGTGGCCGTCTTTCTCTCGGGTGGCGCTCTACGCCCGCTTCCGGAAGCGGCGGCCGCGAGGGGTCTTTCCATCGCGTTGGCCTTGATAGTGCTTGTCCTCGTGGCGGGTGCGACGCCTCACCTGCTCCACTACGGCTTGCCCTCAGCTGGCAAGAATGGGGTGCCTACCCTCTACACCACGTGCCCTCTCTACGGGTATTGCCTGAAGGCCTCTTCCACTACGCTTACAAGTCCGGGGCTGGTGCGGTGCACCCCTCCTCCTCGACCGGTGGGGGTACCCTTCCGCCCCGCTCCCGTTGTAGAGGAGCACGTGCGCGACCTCCCACCGGTACGTTCTCCTCCCTTTAGGGCGTCGTGACCGCTGAGGGGCGGCCGCGGCTTTCTCATCCATCCCTCACGTAGTTGTCGTTGCCCTGTACCCGCCGGAGGGGTGGCGTCGTCTCTTGATCGTGGGGCCGTGTCGTCCTAGGGCCGGACGGCGGCCCTCCCCCGTGCTGAGTCGGGGTGCGACGAGGAGGACGTATCGTATTATGAAGAAAAGAGTTGCGGCTAGTGTCTGTATGACGGGTGGGGCGTTGCTTATCGCACTCCTCGTTACCGTTCCCGCCCTGGCGCACGGTGTGGTGGGCAAGCGGTTTTTCCCCTCTGCTCTCGCCACCGAGGATCCCTTCGTATCTGACGAGCTCTCTCTGCTTGCCGGTACGAGGAAGGAGGAGGGAGAGGGCGTAGAGGGGACTGTCGTCTCTACCGAGTTCTCGGTGGAGTATTCCAAGCGCATCACGCCGTCGCTTGCGCTATCGGTGGCAACGGCGTACAGGTTCGTGGATGCCGGCGGTGGCGGCACGGCGGATGGGTGGGACAACCTTGAAGTGGGGTTCAAGTACCAGTTCTTAGCCAGCGCCTCGCACGAGACCGTCGTATCGGTGGGCCTCGAGACGTCCATCGGCAATACGGGGGATCGCTCCGTCGGCGCCGAGGAGTTCACCGTACTCTCGCCCGCATTCTTCTTGGGCAAGGGGTTCGGTGACCTGCCGGCCTCGTTCCGCTTCCTGAGGCCCCTTGCGCTTACCTCTGCCTTGGAACTGGAGATTCCCACCCGCGGCGGTGGTGGAGCCGCTCACAGTGGAGGCGAGGGCACGGAGCACGAGGGGGAGGAGCGCCATCCGCTGGTGGCGGCCTACGGGTTCACCGTACAATACAGTCTCTCCTATCTGCAGTCCTTCGTCAGGGACCTTGGGCTCGTCAGGCCCCTGAACCGCATGATACTGCTCGTGGAGTTTCCGCTCGAGACCGCACTCAACCGGGGAAGCGCAGGCGACACCGCGGGATCCGTCAACCCGGGCGTCGTATGGGTGGGCAGGCGCCTCCAGCTCGGGGTCGAGCTCGAGGTGCCCCTGGTCGGCCGAAGGACCGGGGACGTGGGCGTGCTGGTGCTCGTCCATTTCCTCATCGACGACATCTTTCCACGTAGCCTGGGACGGCCGTTGATCAGGTGAGGGGGACATGAATATGAGCTTGGTTGCAGCGCGTAGTGCATCGGTCTTGAGCGCGGCCGTTTTGGTGTTGTTCCTCGCTTTGCCGGCGTCGGGACATGTGACGCCCGAGCGTGCGGAACCCGCCGTTGGAGCGACACTCCACGGCCCGCCCAAGCGGGTACGCATAT
This sequence comes from uncultured Spirochaetia bacterium, assembly GCA_964639895.1. GTDB lineage: Bacteria > Desulfobacterota_D > UBA1144 > Nemesobacterales > JADFKM01 > CAZXEJ01. The sequence goes on from CAZXEJ010000020.1 coordinate 7,188, forward strand.
GGTTCGACGCCCCGCTGGATGGATCTTCAGAGTTGAAAGTGGTGAGCGCCGACGGTGAGCGTGTAGACAGGGGGGACGTCCGGGTGGATTCCGCGGACCCGCGGGTGCTCGAGGTGAGTTTGGAGGATCTGTCCCCTGGGGTTTACCGCGTGATATGGATCGCCGTATCGCGCGACGGACACAGGACGAAGGGCGACTATACATTCACTGTCAGAAAGGGCCGCCGCCCCTGAGAACGGTGTCACCTCGATTGCGTGTACTTTTGGAGATATCCGTGCCGAGCCGCTCCGAGTACCCGGCGCCTGTGTACACATAGGCGGTGGGTCAAACCGGTGTGGTTGCGGCGGCGTGCGTTGACCTTAGCCGAGCCTCCTCCCCCGGCAGGTCAGGGCCATCAGGTCCCGGGTTGGCCCTTTTGGGAAGCTCGAGGCAACGCCACACCCGAAGCGGGGTGGGACCCGTTTATTTATCATGTCCTATGGACTCTTGAACCCCGTGAGACGAGGACTCGCTCACTCCCATGGCCACGGCCCTCAAGCGGCGGAACCCCTGCTCGGCTCGGCCCTTGGAGCAGGCCCCGGCTCGGCGGGCTACCGGGCGGCTGCGCCTACGGGATGGCACTTGCACGTCGTGACGCGGCCTGAGCGGCGACGAGTGGGGCCGTCTCGGACCCGATTCGCCCCTCCCCGTTAGGGGGGCCACAATGAGGTAGCGGGCGGTCTTGAGGCCGCCCGCTTCGCGCAATGCCCCACGGCCGCGCAGGTCGTTGTTGACGTGCACTCGGCGGATCTCTGCGACTGCGCCGGCTTCCGTGGTACGCGCTGGCCATTCGCACTGCGTTACGTTGCTGTCCATTCCTCTTCCATGGGGGGCGCATACACCGAGGGGAACGTATCCCGCGCGCGCGGTGCTTAGGAGGTGCCCATCGTCCCGAGGAAAGGGTACGGCCTTCTGACTCTTCTTTGGGCCTCCTTGTAGCCGGGCACCTCATTATTTTTGGGGTCTGTCTTCGTTTGTCTCCGGCAGAGGGATAGTCCTTAAGATGGGATGCGAAATCAATTTGACAAAGTGCTTGACTCCGTACCAAGGTACGGAGTTTATACTTATTTCATCGGATGGATGCGACGTGATAGAACGATGGAGGGAACCATGGATGGACTTACCATAGGCAAGGCGGCGCGTCTTGCGGGTGTGGGCGTGGAAACCATACGGTTCTACGAGCGACGGGGCCTGATTGAGAGGCCCAGGGCGCGGTTGCAGGGGTCGGGTTACAGGGAGTATCCCCTTGAGACGGTGAGGCGTATCCGCTTCATAAGACGTGCCAAGGAACTGGGTTTTACGTTGAAGGAGATAAAGGAGCTTCTCGCCTTGCGCATCGCCCCTGAGACCACGTGTGAGGACATCCGCCGTCGGGCCGAGGCCAAGATCAGGGACGTCGAGGCGAAGATCGCATCGCTGCAGAGGATCCGGTCGGCCCTTGAGGAGCTGGTCGAGAGGTGTGTGGGTGAGGGCCCCGCGTGCGAGTGTCCCATACTGGACGTGTTGGAGGAAGAGATATGACCGATATGGCCCCGAAGGTGGAGCTCATATATGACAGAGATTGCCCCAATGTAGACGAGGCGAGGGCCGAGCTGAAGAAGGCCTTCGACGAGCTGGGTATGGCGCCCAAGTGGATGGAGTGGGAGCGCGGGGATCCGTCGAGCCCCCCCTACGTGCGCCGCTACGGCTCGCCCACCATCCTGGTCGAAGGCAAGGACGTGGCCGGAGAGATCCCGGCGAAGGACGAGGCGTCGTGCTGTCGCGTGTACGGAGACCCCGCGGGCGGACTGCGCCGCGCGCCAAGTGCGGAGATGATCGCACGCGTGTTGAGGACCGTCGGCGGCAAGAGCGGGACGGACGACGATCCATCGCCGCGGTCCCGTTCTGTATGGGGATTGTCGCTGCCGGTCCTGCCCGCGCTGGGAGCGTCGCTTCTTCCCGTGGGGACGTGTCCCCTCTGCTGGCCGGCCTACGCGGGGCTGTTGAGTGCTCTGGGGCTCGGCGTGTTGTTGAAGGGAAGCTACATGTTGGCCCTGACGTCCTTTTTCTTTGTGATCGCCGTAGCGGCCCTTGCCTACAATGCACGTTCGCGGAGAGGATTCGGGCCCTTCTTCGTCGGTCTCGGGGCTGCAGGGCTCGTGCTGGTGGGGAAGTTCCTCCTGCCCGCGCCCCCTCTCGTCTACGCCGGTGTGGGACTGCTGCTGGTCGCCTCCGCCTGGAACGTGTGGCCGCGCAGGTCACCCGGGGGAGACTCCTGTTCCGCCTGTGCTGCCGGCGGGGGTGCTACGACGGCCCGATGAGAAGGAGTGGAGTTGGTGACGTATACCGCAACGGAGGTGTAAACGATGGACGTAAAACGCAAGGTCGAGGTTTTCAGTGCGGAGTGCCCGGTCTGCAAAGAGACCATAGACTTGGTAAACCGCGTGGCTTGTCCTTCCTGCGAGGTCAGCATTCTCGACACACGCGATCCGCAGGTGGCGAAACGGGCCAAGGAGCTCGGGATCCGTTCGGTCCCGGCAGTGGTGATCGACGGCACTCCCGCCGATTGCTGCGCCGGCCGTGGGCCGGACGAGGAGGCGCTCCGTGCGGCGGGCCTGGGGCGGCCGCTCGGCTGAATCCCCCTTCACCGGCCGGTCATATTCGCCGCACCACCTACCGCTTCTCGCCGCCGTTTGCGCACCTCGCCGTCGTACGCGGGGAGGGCGCTAGCCGCCGGCCGGCCCTCCGTGGCGGGTACGGCGCTTATCCGGCTTCCCGGAAATGCGTAAGTTACGTGCCCGCGCGGCCTTTGCGGGGTAAGCCTGCCTATACCGTAGCTTAAGACTCCGCCGCGACGCGTCTTCAGCCGGTGCGCTCCTCCCACGGAGCCCCCCCCTGCTTATCCCACCGCACTCGGACGGTTGCGATGCCGGTCGTCGTGGGGGCCGTGATGTGGAAGGGATCGGCAGCCGGTAAGGATGAAGGTTGGCCGGGAGGGCCTTAACCCCGAGGCGGGTCCGGCCGTACAGCGTGCCGCCCCCTTTGCGGCACCGCACGGCCCCGGCGGGCTCAGGTGTTCTTCAGGGTGAAGAGGCCGATACCGTCGTTTGCTAGGTTCATCAGATATCGCAGTACGAATTTGTCCACCCTGCCGTGTATGGTTACCTCGGCCCTTCCGGCGTAACTCGTTTTCAGCTCTTCGAGCGCCTTGTACACCCCCTCCCACGTAAGCGGGTCGTGGAACGCTATGGAGCCTCCTGCTCCCAGAAGGGCCAATGCGTTGCGGAAGTTGTCCATCACCGAGCGGTAGGAATGGTTTCCGTCTATGAATATGAAGTCAAACTTTCTGTTCCACGTCCCGTCGATCTTATCAATGCTGTTCAGGATCCCATCCACTTCCCTACGCTCTAGGCGCGGTTCGAACGCCTCGTAGTCTTCGTAAACGCCTTCGTCGTAGTTGCCGAAGAAGGCGGTCTTGATCTCGAGCCGTCCGGGGACGAAGTCGGCGTTTAGTTTCTCGAGGAACCGTCTGGGATTGTCGTAGATTCGGTGTCTTATGTTGGGGTCGACCGAGGTCACACGGGCGTCCCAAGGGGAAGTTGTCTCGAGAAGCCACCTGGTGGAGAGGCCCAGGAAAGAGCCCACCTCGAGGATCGTCCTCGTTCTGTGTTTTTCCAAGAGGGCTTTAAGTATGTAGGCGTCGGACGGTTTGATGCTCCCGTGTAGGGCGTGGATGAATCTGACCTCCATGGGATAGGGGACGTCGCTTTCTTCTATCAACGCCAGGAGCTCCCCGCGTATCGACCGAAACCACTTGAGGCTCCCCAGGAGGTCCGGAATGTTGAGAGTGGTGAAAAAGTTCATAATTTGGATACCTAAAATATACTCCCAAGACAGCTGGATGGTAAGGGGTCCTAAACGGCGTGCCGGGCTCAGTCGTGCCGACGTCCTTGCCCGTGCCCCCGGCCCTCTCGGTCCGTGCCGTCTTGCACCCCCTGGGTGGAGGGGGCGTTTGGATGGCGCTTCTGATGCGGTGAAGCCGGACTCTACTGTAACCAGGCCCCATTGAGCAGAGATGCGTATTCCGGGGCCGCGCTCTCAGCGGCGTGCGCGGCCGCGTGGGGCCGCCGTCCTGGGAGTTTCCACGACCGGAGCGTGAGAGGGGCATTGCGCCGAGGTGTATGGGCGTTCCGCGGTCATCCAAGGCTCAAGGGGAAGATGGGTATTGTGACATGCCATGCCGCGGTTCGGTCGCCCGGCCGTTGCCAAGGCGGTGTGAGGGGGGCATGCTTTGGTGCTTGTTGCCGTAAGTGCAGTCGAATGACGCTTCGTCCCCCGTGGCGCGATCGAAACCGCCCCATGGTAAGGCTCTCGGGTTTCGTGTTCAGTTGCGGGGGCGGCCCAAGGCCCTGGAGGAAGTGCCGACGAGGGCGGCCGCTCGAGAGAGGGGGGTATGTGTGGGCAATGTGATAAGGGACGCCAAGCCGCCTCTCCCCCTGCTTGCGATCGGTGGTACGCCCCGTGCGGCCGCGGCGTCTCTGGGGGGCTCACGGCGGGGTGGGGCTCAGGCGCTTGATCGATGAAGGTCGAAGCGGCCCCCCCTTGGCCCTTCCGTCCGGTTTGCCGCCTTCGACCACCTTAGGGGCGGGCTTCCATCCCAGGCGCCCACGGGTTCCGTGACAGCGGATAGGGCCGCGGCCGGATGCGCTATGAAGGGAGCTTCGGCCTGCGGCAAGGTACATTGTGGGTGTGACGTCTCTCTGGCGGTGCTCGGAGACGCTATGTTACGGTGTGGAGTAGACGGGAACAAGCTCAGGGGAGAACGACCTGCGTCCCGGCGCAGGCGCTTGAGGGCAGTGCCGAGGGGGTCACGGTGTGGGAACCGGACCCCCCTCGGCCTTTATACGCCGTTTTCGCTACTTGCCGCGGCGCCTTCTCCTCAACGCTCCCAGTCCCAAGGCGAATACAGGCAACAACATGGGCAGCACCACGTTGGCAGCCGCCGTGCCCGTTCCAACGACACCGACTACGGCGCATCCGCCACCGCCGCCGCCACCGCCTGTGGGTGAGGGCGAAGGTGAAGCGGTGCCGCCACCGCCTGTGGGCGAGGGCGAGGGAGTAGGTGTGGGCGTTGGTGTCGGCAGGGGTGTGTCGCTTACTGGGAGTGCGTCGTCTATACCCAACCGTGCGAAACAAGCCGTAAACTGCGGGCAGCTCTCTATCTGCTCGTCGGCGTCGAATATGTCGGGGAAATATGTCGCGTTGGCGGCCACAGGGGTGTAGCCCTGCGTCGGGACGTCGCTGTACGAGTCTGCTATGCTGAGGAGGACGAGGTCGCTGCGGGCCGCGATGGAGTCCGGCTTGGTGGAGAAGTTCTGATCCAGCACCAGGGGTGGCACTGTATTATTCTCCCAGAAGCACACCGTGCCGTCCAGTATCTCGGCTCCCGAGGGAACGACTGTGTCTGGGCATGTACTTTGTGATGTTGAGATCGTTCCTCTTCTCCAGAGGTTGACCCCGTATTCTGTTCTGTTCGTCGCGTCCTGTATCCTTTCCGTGGCATACAGTCTCGTCGGCGTGGAAAAGTTGGGGAAATTGATAGCACGGTTGTCGACACCGCAGGCCACCACCGGGGTTATGACCACTATCCCCTCCTTGCCCTGGAGGACACTCTCCGTTATGTCCTGGCCGGTGTTCGTGACCAGGTCGCCGAAGTCGTAGATATGGGTGTCGCCCGGCGTATATAAGTCGCAGAAGTTCTTTATCTCTAGACAGCTTTCATCCAGTATTTGGACGTGGACGCTCAGCGGGGCGGGCAGACAGCCCGGATCCGACTGGGTACATGCCTCCCCCGTGGGTGTGACCCCTCCCAGCGCTGTGAAATGCTCACTAGCAAAGGCGGTGTTGGTGTATTGGAGATAGGTGTTTCTCCCGCCTTTTTGGCTCCACCAGCCGATCACTTGGACTGCAGTGGTGGTGGTGTTGGTGCCGGTAGGCGCAACTCCTGAGGCCTTGGAGTTGTAGAGCCAGTCGAGGTCGCCGTAGACGGCTCCGTCGGGGGAGGACGTCTCGAATGTCCCCAGCAACCCGGCGGTGAAATCCGGCTCCGGGACACCTGCCGTTGCGTCCAACCTGAGCCACCCGGTGTCGAAAGACACTCCTGGACAGATGCTCTGTGCCATCGTTGTGGATCCCCATCCCAGAATCGCCAACACCGCGGCTAAAGCGAGGGTCACCGCGACCCTTGCCGTCGTAATGTTGAGTATTTTCGGTTGCATCGTTTGTCCTCCCGTTTCTATCTTTAGAAGACTAATGAGTATTCTCTCCATCTGCATGGACGCCCTGTGCTATAGAGGCGGCAGAGGAACGACATACCAGGAATCCATGCTTCCGAAGTCTCCGTTGTTGTTGAGCCCCACGAAGCCTGCGTAGCCTAAGCCCTCGCCCCCAAAAGGGATAGAGGAGAGTGAAAGCTCCACGTACCCCGCCGGCTCCGAACCCAAACACATCGAGGGTCCCCCTTGGCTGTTCCCTATCAGCTCGTTGATGCCGAAGTCGAGCGCGGTTTCGATTCCCGGGAACAATGGCTCACCAAAGGGGCAGCCCAAGAAGAGGTCGGGGCACGAAATGGGGTTTTCGTTCTCGTCGAAGAGTGTGACCCGTAGTACGCTGGGGATGGGGAAGACGCTGTTTCCATTCCTCACGAGGGGGACGATTACCACATCGCTTGACGTTGTGGTTCCGAGATCGCTGAAGTTGAAATAGAACACTGGAATGCGTGGGGAGGAGGATGCGAACAAGCCGGCCGAGTTCGTCCTGTAGCGGTATCCGGCGGGGTCGTCGACGGTGAAGTTGCCCGTGAGAGTGCCGTTTGAATCGAAGGAATCGTCCGCCCCGACGGCAAGCACCGCCAGGATGCCGTGTCCACCGGAGAGGTCGGGAGCGGCCAGGGGAGAGCCGTTGTTGCGGGTGAGGGCCGACAAATCGTACACGTGGGTGTCGAACGGGGTGAGGTCGTCAAAGAAATCGAACTCGGCGCACTCCTGGTCGGAGGCGGTGAATACCTGGACGTGGATTCGCTGCGGGGTGGGATTGGGGTTGGTAACTTGTACCATGCTGGTCCTGCCGCCCCTCAAGTCCCAGAAGCTGACCAGCACGGGCGCACCAAGGTCCGTCCGAGGTATCCCGGAAATCGTGGGGATTCCCCCGAAAGCTTTCTCCGGCGAAACAAGGGGCGTTAAGGCAAGCGCCGCTGCCAAGACTATGGGCGTCGCTACGGATATGAGCGCTCTGTTCATGGTTGGATCCTCCCCAGGACTTGGAGTTGAGGGCACACCAAGCCCCTATGGATTGTTACTAGGAAGTGGTGAGAGAGACCATCCTCAATCCTCCCACATTCCATCGCCCCAAATTCTAGCTCGATTTAAGGTCGATTGCAATATATCTTATCTTACATTCACATTCGGCATATTTTTGGCTTGATCGCGCCGGTCCCCCCTCGCGCCTCACCTCTTCTGCCGCACTACGTCTCCTTCACCGCTCTCGCCGTCACGCGCCGCAGCAGAACAAGCAGTGCCGCCCACTCCAGTGGAAGCGGGGCCCCGTTCATGGGTGCGTCGGCTAGCGCACAGCCTCCTCCACCACCGCCCGTTTTCAAGGGGGGAGATGGTGTCGGCGTGGGGGTTGGAGTGGGGGTAGGGGTGGCAGCGGCCGCCGCCTCGACGGCCGCAACCGCATCCACGAGGCCCCATCCCCAGGCGCTGCTCGGTGCCGCCGATCCGGATGGCTCGTTGCCGCTCGTCTCCATGGGGGCGAGCGACGGCAGGTCGAGTGCAGTCTCCTTCAACAGCACGCTCACCTCGGAGGGGGCGAGCCCGGGGTTGGCCTCGAGCATAAGGGCGGCTATACCTGCTACGTGGGGGGCGCCGGCCGAGGTGCCGCAGAAGGGATTAGGGAAGCCGCCCGCTCCCGACGTGGCTACGCCGTCCGGAGCCACGACGTCGGGTTTGGGCCTTTTTTCCGGGGAGGGGAAGAACACGGTCGAGGGGCCGCGCGAGCTGAATTCCTCCACCTCCCAGGGGCCCGCAGCGGGTGAACAGATACCTTCTTCCGTGGCCGGTACGGCCCCAACGGTGACGGCCTCGGCCACGGCATGGTGGCCGACGATGCTGTCGCCGGGGACGTTGTAGTCCTGGATCAGGACGGGGCCGCTGAAGAATATCTCGAGCTCGCGCGGCTCACCCGATACGCGGTCTACTGCGAGGGCGAGCAGGGCGGGCTCGTCGAGCGGCGGAATGTAGACCACCTCTATTGGATCGTCGTTTCCGTTCTGTACGGTCGAACCGGTCGTCGTCGCGAGGGTCTCGGTGTCGACGACCCAGAGGTCATAGTCGTTCGACGAGGCTCCGAAGGGGTCGTTCCATTGCAGTACAATCGTTAGGTCACCAGTCGTTAGCAGGGGAAGCCACGAGGACGGTTCTCTGCCCGCGGCTAGTCCGAAATCGTGCAGGTCGTCCTCGGCGCCCGAGGCCGCGGGGTTTGTATCCACGTAGCGGGCCTGGTAATGACGGTCGGCGTCGTTTCCGGCCGCAGTCACGTAGATCACCCCTTGTTCCACCGCCGAGCGCACCCGGTCGGCCACAATGCCATCTTCGAAGAAGGGTTCTCCGTAGAAGATCACGTCGTCGACGATGACATCGACGCCGGCATCAAGAAGGAAGTCCACTCCGGCCAGGAATTCGAGGCTTGTCCTGAGGCCGGAGAAGTAGAGCTCGGCCCCCGGGGCGATGTCGTGAACTATTTCCATGAGCGCCGTTCCCTCGTCCCCGCTGCCGGGGCGTAGGGGATTTACCGTCACCGTGGGGGGAAGGTCGCCCGTGGCCTGGGCTGCGGCTAGGTTGTCGGCCCCGTCCGATAAGACTCCGACGCGGACGCCGGAGCCGGTGAGTCCCAACTCGCTTCTTACCCGGTCGGCCCCGACCAGTGCGTCGCCCTCCGTCGTCCAGGCCCCCGTGCCGAAACGCGCGTAGACGGGCGGGGCTATACGTACGACGAAATCGAGCGAGGCTAGCTCGCCCACCTCCTCGAGGGGTATCCAGCCCTGTACGATACCGTGGTCTACGTCGGAGATCTCCACCTTCATGCCCCCCCTCCTCAACAGAGAGAGCGTCTCGCCGTCAAGGCGCGTGACGTAGACGTAGCACTGCACGTTGCCGTCCTCGTCCACCTGGACGAGCGGCGTGGAGAGAGCGCGCGGTGGTGACTCCGGGCCTTCGGAGCGTGTGTTGGAAAGCCCCTGGAACCTTCTTACGGCTTCACGCACCAAGGGACTCACCTTGTTCTCCGCCACACCGGCGGCCCAGGAGGGCGGGGCCGCTGTGAATACCGGGGCGAGCCCCAACGCAAGCGCCGCGGCGATGAGGAGGGCCGTCGTTCGGGACGCGCGGTCCCGTCGTGTACTCCCTGGCACTGCTACGTACACCCATCGGGCGTGCCCGGTCTCGCTTCCCTCTCCGCTCACTCTGCGTGCAAGGGACCCACGCCGGCGATGGGGGAGCGGGCACGGTGGATGGAACTATTATAGAATACGGCGGTGTGGTTGGCTATTGCTTGCGCCTGAGGCGGCTTACGAGGAGGTGTCCCGTCTGCGGTGGAGAGGGTATGCGGGCCGCACGCGCCCCCTCGATTGGGGTCCTAGGGGGTCGGGTTGAGGATGTCGCTCAGGGTTTTGAGAAGAGTGTGTGTGGAATAGGGCTTTACCAGTACGGCCTCCACCTCGAGGGTGTCGGCCTCGACGTAGTTCTTTACACCCGTTGCGACCACGATCTTTACCGCCGGGTCAAGCTCCCTTAGCGCCTTGATAGTGGAGCGCCCCTCCATCAGGGGCATCATCATGTCCAGCACGACGGCATCCACTTTGTCGTGGTGCTCGGCGAACAGCACCACCGCCTTGACGCCGTCCTCGGTCACCATCACCCTATAGCCGTTGTCCTCCAGCACCATCTTCGTAACCTCTCTCACGGAGGCCTCGTCGTCCACGACCATGATGAGCTCTCCCCTGCCCGCCATGGGCTTGCACTCGTCGCCGGGCTCCGATTCGTCGCCGGAGGTTGTGGCCGGCAGGTAGACCTTGAACGTGGTGCCCGCGCCCTCTTCCGTATCGACCGTGATGAACCCGCCGTGGTCCTTTACGATCCTGTAGGAGGTCGAGAGCCCTAGGCCCGAGCCCTTTCCCGGCTCCTTGGTCGTGAAGAATGGGTCGAATATCTTGTCCACGAGCTCTCTTCGTATGCCGTGGCCCGTATCGCTGACGGTAACGACGACGAACCGTCCGCCCTCGGCCAGACCGGCCGATGCGGCTTGATGGCGGTCGACGACGGTGTTCTCCGCCACCAGCTTGAGCGTTCCTCCTTCGGCCATGGCGTCGCGGGCGTTGAGGCACAGGTTCATCAACACCTGGTAGAGCTGTGTGTGGTCGCCGTTTACGGTCCAGAGCCCCTCGTCGATGTTGCTTACTATCTCGATCGAGCGGGGCAGCGTCTCGCGCAGTATGTTGGTCAGCTCCTCTATCACCCCTCTCAGGTCGAGGGCGGTGTTCTTGTATGTGGCACCCCTGCCGAAGGCGAGCACTTGTTTGACCAGGTCGGACCCCCTCTTGACGCTGGCCTGGAGGGTGTCGATGATCTCCTCCGTGCGCCTGTCGTGGGAGCGTGCGCGTAGGAGCTGGAGGGCGAGCAGTATGGGCTGGAACACGTTGTTCAGGTCGTGTGCTATCCCGGTGGCAAGTGTCCCAAGGCTCTCGAGCCTCTGAGTGCGCAGGAGCTGTGCTTCCAGCTCCTTGCGCTCGGTGATGTCGGTGTTGATGACGAGGATGGACTTCGGACGGCCGCGCTCGTCCGTAACCAGCGACCAGCGGCTCTCGACCGTGACACGCCTTCCGTCCTTTGTGACCTGAACCAGTTCGCCCGTCCATTCCCCCTCTTTCTGGGCGGCCTTGATGATCTCACCCGTCGTATCCTCTTCGTCGTCCGGGGCGAGGAGCTCGGCCACGTTGCGGCCCACGGCCTCCTCGGCCGTCCACCCGTAGACCCTCTCGGAACCCGGATTCCAGTAGATGATGTCGCCCTCGAGATCGACTACGCATATGGCGTCGCGGGCCTTGTCGAGCAGAGCGGCCTGCTCCCTTATGACCTCTTCGGTGCGTTTCTGTTCCGTGACGTCCTGGACGGTCCCCACCATTACGGCCGCTCCGGTGCGCTCGTCTCGCTTGAGAACGGCCCTCTCGTGGACGATGCGTACGGTTCCGTCGGGCAGCACGATGCGGTGATCGACCGCATATGGGCTGTCGCCGCCGAGCGCCTCGGCCACGCTGGTCTCGACCGTCTTCCTGTCGTCGGGGTGTACGCGCTCGAGGAACCCCTCGTAGGTGTTGTCGAAGTCGCTCTTTTCGATGCCGAATATGTTGTAGACCTCGTCCGACCACCACACCCTTCCCGTGCGTGTGTTCCACACCCAGTGACCTAGGTGTGCGATGCGTTGGGCCTCGGCCAGGCGGCGTTCGCTTTCCCTGGCCAGATCGGCCTGCTTGGCGTTCGCGATCGCAACCTCGAGCTGCTGCGTGACGACTTCGAGCAAGGCCACCTCCTCGCTGTCGAAGGCGTCCTCTTCGAAGAAGTGGACGTTGAGACAACCTATGGCCGAGCCGCCGTATCGTATGGGGGCGATATGTAGCTCTTCGTGCCGAGCTCGCGGCCGGCGGGCCCGATCGGGTCGTCGGAGCCGATCCGCCCGACGCAGCGGGGGGCGGCGTCGAGGATGGTCCGCCACGTGAGGCCGCGCCCACGGGGAATAATGGACGTGCGCCGGACGAACCACTCCGGATATCCTACATGGGCCTTGAGCACGGCTTCGTCCCCTTCGACCATGTAGATGGCGGCGCAGTCCACACGTTCCACGTTGTCCACTATCGCGCGGACGGCGTTGTGCAGGATGGCGTCGAGTTCGAGCGAGCTGTGGATGCCCTCGATGACGGTCCTCACTATGGATTCATAGCTCTTTTTCTTCTCGAGCTGCTCGAATCTTTTCTCGAGCTCCTCCTCGGCGCGACGCTTCTCGACGGCGACGGCGACGACGTGGGCGGCGCGCTCGATCACTCCGCGGTCGCGGTCGCTCGGCTCCCATGTGCTGCGACGCAGCACCACCACCACGCCCCTCGGCGTGCCGTCGCGCGAGAGCACGGGGTGGGAGAAGCACGACCTGTAGCCGCAGGAGAGGGCCAGGTCGCGGTAGTGGGGCGGCCACCTGTCGTCGGCGGCTATGTCGGTACTGTGCTCGGCCCTGCCCTCGAGGGCCGCGGCGCACACCGGGCCGCGTCGTGTGTGGGGCTCTACCCCCTCGAGCATCCGCCCTATATCCGGCGCCCCGGGCGAGGAGGCCAGCAACCGTAGCGCCGCTCCACCATCGTCCAGCAGGAAGACGGCGGCGTGGGCGTCTGCGAAGAACCGCTCCAAGGCGGCGCACAGCTCGACCGCGGTCTCTTCGAGGGGCCTTCCGGCCGTTATGGCCTCGAGCACCTTGGCCTCCTCCTTGAGCAGCGCCTCCATCTTCTTATGCGGGGTCGCATCGCGCACGGTGGCGGCAACGGCGAGCGTCGTATCGTCGGTTGCGACCGGGTTGAGGCTTATGTCTACAGGGAATTCGGTGCCGTCCTTGCGAAGGCCGAAGAGTTCGAGGCCCGTTCCCATGGGGCGGGTCCGCGGCTCGGCGAAGAAGGCCTCCATCCGACCCGCGTGGGAGGCGCGACAGCGCTCGGGCAGGAGCATGGAGAGGGGCCTGCCCACCAGTTCATCGACGTCGTAGCCGAAGAGCTTCGTCATCCAGCGGTTGGCTGCGGCTATGGTACCGTTGCGATCGACGATGACCAGAGGGTCGGGTACGATGTCGAGCAGTTTCTGCAACGAGTCGTCGTAGGGAATGGCCCCTTCGGACGGAAGGACGTGCTGGGAAGTATCGCCGTGTGGGTGGGGGCTTCCTGAGGGGTCATGTTTACGGGGTGGGTGTCCCTTCCTACGGCCTTGCGTCATGCCTAATACATTACCCCCACCTCTAGTGTGGCCGGCCCGCCCCCTTGAACTTATTCAGGCCGCGGCATGCACGCTTCGGTTCCGCCTCGGGATGGGACATGTCCCCAAAAGGTACTACGTCCACCTTTACGGTTGCTATAATCGTCGGCTGGAAGTATTCTAGGCACATGGAGACTTACGCTGTTCGGCTGCCGAGCTAAATTATAGTCGAATGGATAAGAGGAGTCAACATGTCTCCACGTTATGTGTAGGACCATAGGTGGCCGGATAAGGTACGTCAGGATACAGGCGGGTCTTACACAAGAACAGTTAGCGCTTCAGCTAAGCATATCCTATCCAACTTTGAGCAAATACGAAAACGGGCACCGCGTCCCTTCGGCCGACTTTCTCCAGCGGCTAGTGCGTGTGGTGGGATGTGATCCAGGGTGGCTGCTCACCGGCGAGGACAGTGCGCGGCTTCGTACCTCGACCGACGGTAGCGACGACTTCGTGTGCCTGGACGTCTATCCACCGGCCGGCGGTATGGGAGAGAGGGTGTTGCGGGGCGAGACCGCGGTGGGCAGGGTGGTCGTGCCCGCCCGAGTGGCCAGGCCCGAGGCGACGGCCCTGCTCGTCTCCGACGCCGCCATGAGGCCCACCATAAACGAGCGGGCCGTGGTGATAGTGGATTCCGGTGACAAGGAGGTGCAAAGCGGCCGCGTATACGCGCTGTGGATCCCCTATGAGGGAGTTGCCATTAGGAGGCTTTTCCTCGGCACCGACGACGCCATCATCAAGGCCGACAACCCCATCTATCCACCGTTCTCGGTATCGTACGAGAAGCTTTTAGAGTACGTGATGGGAAGGGTGAGGTGGGTGAAACAGGAGCTTTGATGGAGTCCCTCGGTCCGTGCTCTCTCTCCGCCTGCTCATACGGCTGCCGTGCACGGCCAGAGGCGGCGGCGCTCGCCCACATGCCCGCGCGCACGATTAAGGGCTTGGCACCCACCCAGCCCTCTCCCACGCGGCGAGGCATTCCTGCCTCCGGGGTCGGTGACGTGTGCCCCCTTTCAACCCTTGGGGAACGGTCCGTGCCGCAGATGTCCCCCCCGGCGTTGTTCCCGCCGCTCCGCCTTTGGAGAGGCCACGGGAAGGTCGAGCCCCCTGGTATCGGTGTGGCTTCAGCGGGCGGAGGGCGCGTGCCACGTCTTCTGCGTCCGAGAACCCCTCGAGCCTAAGCAAGTGGCTTCCACAGCGCCGGCGGCAGTCGCTTGATCCGAACCCTCGAGCTGCAGGGACGGCGCCGGTTAGAGCCGCCACGTTTCGTACCAGCGTGCACTCGGCGTTGACCGAACTCTCGATGGCGAGCACATCCACCACCCGGGCGTGGCGCAGCAGGTGGTCTATGTGCCAGTGCGGCCTCTTGTACCGTGGGGCCAGGTGGTGCTTGATCCGTGCGTGCAGACCTCTCAGGGCGCTTCCGCAGTATATGTAGAGTCCGGCTGCGAAACGAAGACGGCCGAGGCGGCCCACCGCTATGCGTCGAGGCCGCCGAAGCTCTATAACAAGCATGTAGGCACCACGGGGGTTACCTTTCACCATCTTGTTGGCAGGCGGCATCGGTGGCCTACGCTCCCCCGCGTCCGCCTAAGAGGGAGAGCAACAGGGCGAGCGCCAGGACCTGAATCAACCATCCTATCACGCATACCCCGACGGCGCGCCAAGTGCTGGTGTAGTCGAGCGCTTGTCTTACGGCTATGACCATGGCGACGAGCATCCATACGCCGGCCACAAGGAACACGATCGAGCTTATGCCGGGGATGAGCCCCAATACGCGGATTATGCCGGGGGCGCTCGAGAACCCAATGGTGCGCAACAGCTCGCCGGCGTCTGCACTCGTCTGGGGCTCGGGCAGCAGGCGGGTACCGATGAAGTAGGTCAAGTAGGCCCAGACGAACCAGCTTATGAGAGCAGCCGCCGTCCCCCAGACGAGCCCTTCTACGCCGCCCCGGGTGAGCGTGCCCACGCCCGCCGCCACCCCCGCAAGGACGACCACGGCCATTGCCTCAAGCGTTGCACCGGTGTCGGCTTCGACCTCCTCGTAGAGGCTGGTGTCGAGCTTCGCCGCGCGCACCATCCTGTCGATGAAACTGCTCATTGGGGTGCGACCTCCTTCTTGGTCGGGTTGGAGTAGGTCCGTACCCCAAGAATATCACAACGCGCGCCGTCTGGTAATGGGGCCGCGACGGCGAGGCGCTCGGGCGGTGGCGGGAGGGGGGCGTGGGGTGGAGGGGCTCTCATTCCCCGTGCCGGAGACCGAGCCGGGCGCGAAGGGCGCTTTCGAGCTCCTCCGTGCTCGAGCAGGCCTCGATCTCCTCGGCGTCGAGCAGCACCTCGAGCCGGCCGTCCGGCCCGAGGCGGGCGAAGACGGCGGGAAGCCGCACGTCCGGGGCGTCCTGGAGTGCGCGGAACCGATCGCGGTGGAGGAACTCACACCTTGCATCGAGCTCCTTGAGAAACTTCTTCCACCGTGTGCGCATACGGAAGGTGGAGTGGGTGAGCTCGCACAGCCAGCACGGGTAGGTGCCGGGTGAGAGCACCTTGTGGATCGCATCCATCACGGTGCTGAGAGGGCCCCCGTCTGCGTTGTATACGAATACGAGCTCCCGCGGTCGCTCCGCAACCTCTGAAGAGCGATGGGTTGCGTCTTGTCGCTCACGTCTATTCAATGGGTTTCTCCTTGCCGCCTGACCGGCGCGGCGATGGGCGTGGTCCTCGCCGCAGCGCCTCACCCCCTCGGTCCGTCCAGCAGCCGCAGCAGCCTCTCGACCACCTCGTTCCTGTTCTCTGGGGTGAGGTCCCACACGAAGGGACGGTACCTCTCCATAAGACGCGTCACGAAGGGAATCGGTTTTGAAGGTATCGTGGCGACCAGCGTGCCCTCCCTCTCGAACAGCCGCTCCACCCGGTCGCGGAAGCCGCGGGAGAAGAGCTCCATCCTTCCCACCTCGTCTACGATGACGGCGGCGCCGCCCTCCAGGGCGGCATCGAGCGCGGGCAGGGCCACGGCCTCGAAGGCCTCCGTGTCGACGCCGTAGCGGCCGACGCGCCTTCGGCGGGGCAGGTCTACGTGGGCGAAGACCGCTTCCTTCTGCCGCGCGATGTCCACCACCTTGAACCCCAGCCTTCCTCTCTCTCCCCGGATTTCGACCGTGTAGATGCCCACCGCCTCGCCGCCCCGTGCACGGAGATGCTCGACCAGCCTCAAGACGGCGGTGGTCTTGCCCACTCCAGGCCTTCCCGTAATGAGCACCTTCATCTCAGGCAAACGCCCTCTCCACTCCCTGACGGAAGGTCGGGGCCGGCGTGACTGAGCACAGGGGGTAGGCCCGAGCCAGTCCCCCCATACACCCTGGGGTGGGGTCCGGCTAAGGGCCGAAACGGGCGAGGCCGCGCTCGGACGCCTTCTCACGGTAGGGGCCGGGTAGGTAGGCGCAGTAGGGGTCAGATTCCATGTAGTCGCCCGTTACGGCGTAGGCGCGGGCCCGCGAGCCGCCGCAGACGTGGCGGAACTCGCATACTCCACACTTGCCCTTGAGCAGCGAGTAGTCCCTTATGGTCGTAAACAGCCGTGAGTGGCGGTAGATGTCGACCAGGCTCTGCCGCTTCACGTTTCCTCCCGAAAGGGGGAGGAACCCGCTCGGGTAGACCTCGCCCGTATGGGAGATGAAAACGAATCCCTTGCCGTCGTTTATTCCGAGCGGCGCACGCCCGATGGGGTCGTCCCCTCCGCCGCGCTCCTTGACCGGCATGGCCTTCTTCTGCAGGAGGTAGCGCCTGTAGTGGGGCGCCTCGGTCGATTTCACCTGGAACCCGCCTCGCCGGCCGGTCTCGTGCATGACGGCGAACGCCTGTTCGAACTCCTCGGCGCTTATCTCGTCTTCCAACCTGCCCCTTCCCGTGGGGACGAGGAAAAATACGCTCCACAGCTCGGGACGGAACCCGGCTACGAGCTCACCGATACGGGGGAGATCGTCGAAGTTGTGGCGGGTGACGGTGGTGTTTATCTGGAGCGAAATGCCCACTCGGCGGCACTCGTCGAGCGCCTCGACGGTCCTGCGGAAGCTGCCCGGCACGGCACGGAAAGAGTCGTGGATCCGGGGCGTGGAGCCGTCGAGACTGATGGCTACGCGTGCCGCGCCCGCCTCCTTGAACCTCCTTAACGCCTCGGGCGTAAGGAGGGGCGTCACGCTGGGCGATACGGCCGTCCTGAGCCCCTTGCCCGCGGCGTAGGAGATAAGGTCGTAAAGATCGTCCCTCTTGAGTGGGTCGCCCCCCGTGAGCACGAGCAAGGGGGAGCCGAACTCGGCCACATGGTCTATCAGCCGGAACCCTTGCTCCGTGGTGAGCTCCAGGGGCGAGCGCAAAGGCCTTGCGTCCGCCCTGCAGTGGACGCACGCAAGGTCGCACGCCTGACTCACCTCCCATATTACGATGAACGGCGAACGTGAGAAGTCTGGGCCGCGGGGCGTGGCTTTCATGTCGGTGTCTCTCCCGGGCGTGGAAGTGCCCGTCCGTCCAAAAACTATATCATGATTCGCCCTCTCCCTCTACCTGGGGGCACGGCGGCCGTCGGTTCTCATTGGATGCCGGGGACGGGGGGATCGGACTTGGCCGGGACTAACGTGGAGACGGCCGTTAGGGCCAGGAACAGCAGGATGGAGACGGCGTTCCCCAGAGCGCCCCAGCGGACGGCTCCGGGCAGGCCCCCCAGGTCGCCGCCGATGCGGAGGAGCAGCGAAGCGTGCAAAAGCGCCGCGGGTACCCAGTATGGCCCGTGACGGGGGCGGCCCGCCGTGAGGCCCAGGAGGGCCGGGAAAATGGCCGGTCCGTGGGCGAACACGGCGGAGAAAACGAAGCCGAGCAGCGCGGGATGTATCAGGGCGTCGAAGGGGATGCTGCCCCCCGCGGGAGCAAGTGAGGCCGCAAGCCCCACGGCACCGCCCGCCGCGAGCCACGCAAACCCTGCCGCCATCGTCCAGGCCGCATACCGTTTGTGGCCCTCCGCCCGAAGCGAAAGGCGCGCTACGTCGTGGGTTAAGAGCCACAGGCCGAGCACGAGGAACCCCACTCCCTGCAACGCGGTTCCTACGGTGGGTGCGGGCCAGGCTGCCGCGGCTCCCGCCGCCACCAACGCCGCCGCCGCGGCGTAGGTGCCGCTGACGCGCAGGCCCGGGCGCAGCACGCGGCCGATCTCGAGCCTCTCGCCCCCGATTGTGAGCACGAGGAAAGCCACCCACCAACGCGCGGCTGCCTGGAGGGGTGCGCCCCAGGCCCAAAGCGCGTTCCCCACCGCCCAGCACAGCGCCCCGCCCACCAGCGAGCACGACCAGATGGCCAAGTGGCGGCGCAGCAGAAGGAGTTGCGTCGCCGCCAACACTAGGGCTGATGCTGCAAGGACCCACCCGGCCGGCGCAGGGAAGGGTAGGGCCACGGCGAGGGTCGCACCGCCAAGGCTGAGTGCGGGTGCCATGTACGACCATCCCCATCCGGCCGCAGCCGCACGCTCGAGTCCTATCAACGTGCCGAGGAATCCCGATACCATCAGAACCCCATGGCGGGATGCGGCTGCGGTCCACGGCGGGCCCACCGGCCAGCCCAGGCGGACAAGCCCGCCTCCGAGGGCCAGCAGCAGGCAACCGGCGGCCCCTGCCATCAGGACGGCGTGTAGGAATCGTCTGCTCGGCTGCACGGCGGTTTTCTCCCCTTACGGGTCCGTCTTGGCGCCGCGGTTTTCTACCCCCGATTACGCGGCCGGCCCCGAGGCGTACTCGACTACGCCTCCACGGGGCCGATCCTCGGAAGAGGGGTCGTTACGATGCGAGGTCGCCTCTTGTTCGCCCGGGCGTAGCCGGCAAGTCCGCAGAGCGCCTCGCGCCCCGACTAGTGGGCCAACTAAATCTACCAGGAGACAGGCCGGTGTTTAAATGGACCCTTCACCGTGCCGACTCCCCCGCGGCCTCGAAAGCCTGCGCCCCGCAATGGTGAGAAGCGGCATCAGCACCCATGCCCACGGGAGCAAGGGGAGTGGTGCCGCCTGTGCGGCCGTCGCTCCGAGGCTGCAACCTCCTCCTCCCCCCGAGCCGCCTCCGGAGTTGCCCGTCGGTGGTGGAGGGGACGGAGTGGGCGAGGGGGTGGGCGTCGGTGTGGGAGTGGGTGTCGGTGTGGGTGAGGACGTCGGTGTCGGCGAAGCGGCAGCCAGTACGGCCTCGACGGCGGCCTCGGCGTCGACGCGGCCGTAGCCGGAAGCAGTATTGTACGTGGCCGTGTTCGTCTCGATAAGCCCGCCCTCGTTGAATATCAGCGTGAATCCCGCCATCGATGCCGTGTTCCTCAGTATGTCGGCCACTTCCTCGGGTATGAGAGAAGGGTCGGCCTCGAGCATCAGGGCCGCTACGGCAGCCACATGGGGGGCTGCGGCCGACGTTCCGAAGAAGGGGGTCGAAAAGCCGCCCGCACCCGAGACCGTCACGCCATCGGGGGCGACGACGTCGGGCTTGAGCCTGCTCTCGGGCGTGGGGAACGTTATGGTCACGGGACCGTTGGAGCTGAAAGGCTCGACCGAGAGCGGGTTGGAGACCGGCACGGCTCCGACGGCGATAACGCCCTCGGCGGCCGGATGGCCGAAGACGCTGTCGTTGGCGACATTGTATTCGGTGAGCACGACGGGGTCGGTGAAGGCGATCTCCAGCGTGCGTGGCTCGCCGGAGTAACGGTTTACGAACACGCTGTAGGACTGGGGGGTGGACGTCTCGGGTAGGGAGACGTACTCGATGGGGTCGTCGTTTCCGTCCTGGATGGCCGTGCTCGAGAACGTCTCGAGGGTTGCGTCGTTAACCACTATCAGGTCGTAGTCGTTCGACGACGAGCCGAAGGGGTCGTTCCACTGCAGCACGATGGTGATCCCACCCGTGGTGAGTATGGAGAGCGACGTATCGCTGGCGCCACCGGCCGCAAGGCCGAAGTCATGCAGGTCGTCCACTCCTCCCGAGGCCGAGGGGTTGGTGTCGGTGTACGGGGCCTGGTAGTGGCGGTCGGCCATGTTGCCGGCCGAGGAGACGAACACCACGCCTTGGGACACGGCTTGCATGGCCTCGAGGGCGACCATGCCGTCTTCGAAGAAGGGCTGGCTCAGGAACCCTATGTCGTCCACTATGACGTCAACCTGTGCTGTGTTGACGAGGAAGTTTATGGAGTTGACGAAGGCCAGACTGGTGGAGAACCCCTCCGAGAAGGCGAGCTCCGCACCCGGGGCCACGTCGTGTATTATCTCGAGCAGGGCCGTCCCTTCGTCGCCGCTTCCGGGGCTCCCTACGATTATGCCGTCCGGCAGGTCGCCCGTGGCCTGCGCCGCTGCCATGCTGTCGACGCCGTCCGATATGACCCCCACGCGCACGCCCGAGCCTGTAAAGCCGAGCAGGGTGCGCACCTGGTCGGCGTTGATTATGGAATCCCCTTCGGTCATGAAGGCGCCGGAGCGGGTGGTGCCGTAGTGTGGAGGGGTGATGCGGACGACGAAATCGAGCGAGGCCAGATCGTCGACCTTGTCGAAGGGTATCGTGCCCTGGACGACGCCGTAGTCGGCGTTGCTGAGCGTTACGGTGAGGCCGGCGGCCCGGAGAGCGGCAAGCACGTCGGGGGTGAGTTCGGTGACGTAGACGTACACTTCGATCTCCCCTCTCTCGGTGATCCTCAACGTCCCGGCCCTGAGGGTTTGAGCACCGGCCGACGATGTGGAGGAGAAGGCCGCCCCCTTCCGATAGAGCGATTCCACCGCATCCAGGATGCGGTCGTCTACGTTTTGTGCCGCGGCCCGCTGTGGTCCTTTCTTCTCCAGCGCATGGGGGGGCGGTTCAACGGCAAGCCCCCACTCGGCGGCGAGCATCGCCGCGAGCACTATCGTAAGGGCTGTGACGAGCACTCTCGAGAGGGTTTCCCTCGACATCATATATTTACTCCTTCGGCTTTTTCGCTCGCGCCTTTACCAAATTGTTATGTGCAGTGCCGACCCCAGCTCAACCACCGCTTGCAGCGTCGCATCATGCCGTCGGCATTGCCCGCCTAAAGTTTACGTCCGATTTTGGTCCTACAAAAGTCCTACAAAAATCTCTCTCACTGGACCGCGGGCTCGCTTGCCGCTCGGCTCGCAGGTGGATGTTGGCGCCGTAGAAGCCGTAGAAAATCTAAGATGTTGACTTCTCATGCGTATCATCGTATATAGTATTTAGTTGCTCTCGGTGTTCATTGCGGCGAAAATGGTTGTATCTTTTAGGGAAAGCACAGTCGGCGTTTTTTCGTTCAGGGGAGTGTAAGGAACGAGGTAGCTGCAGAGAACAGATCCTCAACCTTCGTGGCGACGGTTGTGTTCTGAGCCAAGAAGGGCGCGATCGTCGTCGGCCGGGTGTGCCGTGCCGATTCCGAAGCCGCCTCGGGACGCCCGGCCATGGTGTGGAGTCGTGTCTGAGAGAGGGGGTAGAGCGATGCGGCAGCAGATACCGCGAAGGTCGACGCTCAAGGTGGCCGCTGCGGCCGCGGCGGCGGCCTCCCTGGCGGTGGGAGCCGCCGTCTTTATATTCCCCGGCGGGTGGCGGGGGGGGACCGCACTTCTATGGGCGGCGCTGGTCTCGGCCCTGGTGGTCTCGTTCGTCTTTCCCCTCTATTCATGGTTCGTCTCGCTCAGCCGTCGCATCGGCACCGGGGCGCCGCCTCCGCCCTCGCCGGCAGGGGCGCTTGCACCGGCGGGTGTGCACTTCTCGCTTGCAGCCGCCGACGAAGGGGAGCCGTCGTCTCCCTCTCAGGCGGGCAGGCCGGCCGGGGACGGTCCCCCCCCTGGAGCCGTCGAGGAACTCCAAGCGATACTCCGTCCTCTGATGCGCCTGATTCGCGGCTCCGATACGGTGGACGGCGTTCTCGAGGGGAGCGTCGGACTGCTGACTGATGAGCTGGGCCGGCGGTGCAACGTCAAGTGCGCCTTCGTCCACATGGTGGGCGACGGACGGGCGGTGTTACGCGCCCACAGGGGTATGGCCGACGACGTTGCAACGGAGCTCGGCAGTCTGCCGTTCGGCGTTGGGTTCGTGTGGAAAACCATCCTCGAGGGGAGTCCTCAAGGCGGCTCGTGCCAGGGAGACGGGGCGGCCTCGGAACTCTGCGGTGTGCTTGGGGCCGGCTGCGTCATGGGGTATCCCCTGCGTTCGGGCGGCACGGTCGTGGGCGCCCTCACGGTGGCTTCGCGGCCGGGCGAGGAGTTCGGCCCCGGCGAGGAGCGCCTGTTGAGGTTGGTGGCCGAACACGTCGAGGTTGCGCTTGCGGGCGCGATGCGCGCCGAAGCCATGACGAGGAGCGAGGAGGAGCTTCGCGAAAAGGTCGAGCGGCTGGAGAGGAAAAGCCGCTACGAGACCATCGTCAACCAGGTGGCAAGCACCGTTCACTCCTCGACCGACCTGCACGACGTCTACGAGAACGCCGTCGAGGCGTTGAGTGCCAACGTAGAGGCCGTCGACAACGTCTCCATCTTCATTGTCGAGGGTACCAACGCCGTCCTCAAGGCCTGGCGCGGCTATCCCGAGTGGTTCATACGCAAGGTCCGTACCATCCCCTATCCGAAGGGGTTCACCTTGAGGGTGCTCATCGAGGGCAGGCCGCGGTATGTGGCCGACGTTACGAAGGACGACGTCATAGGGCCCGCGGGCCGGCAGGTTGGTACGCGGAGCTACGTGGGCATGCCGATAAAGGACCGACACGGCGTGAGCATAGGTACCATCAACATAAATTCACTCACGCCCGATGCCTTCGGTGAGGACGAGCTCGGACTGCTCGCCACCGTGGCCCGCCAGATTGAGCTCGCCATTGACAACGCCCGCACCACGGCCGCCCTGCGCGAGAGCGAGAACAGGCTCAGGGCCAACCTTGAGGAGCTGGAAAGGAGGATAAGATACGACGCCATCCTCGAGGCCGTGGCCTCCACCGTTCACAGGTCGCTGGACCTGGATGAGGTGCTCTCGAGTGCCGTCGACGCCGTCTACTCCAACATGCCCAGCGTCGAGCACATAGGGATATTTCTCGTCGACGGGCAGGCCGCCGTCCTCAGGGCCCATCGCGGCTATCCCACGTGGCTCGTCGAGAGGGTGCGCCGTATCCCCTACCCCGTGGGGTTCACGTGGCGGATGATAATGGACGGCCGGACCCGCTACGTGGCCGACGCCGAAAACGACCCCTACATCGGGCGCGCCGGAAGGGAGCTGGGAACGAGGAGCTACCTGGCCATCCCGCTCCACGAGGACGGCAAGACGGTGGGATGCATCGACATAAACTCCCTACGCAGGGACGCCTTCAGCGGCAACGAGATAGACCTGCTCGAGCGGGTGGCACGCCACATTGAGATAGCCATAGCAAACGCCAGGCGCAACGAGCTGCTTCGGGAGAGAGAGGAGGAACTAAGGCGCAATCTGGAGGAGCTGAGGGAGAAGAGCAGGTTCGAGAGGATAGTGGCCACGGTGACGCGCAGCGTGCACAGCACCATAGACCTCTCGGAGGTGCTCGAGAATGCCGTCAAGGCCATAAGGGACAACATCGAAGAGGTCGAACACGTGGCCATATTCCTGGTCGAGGGCGAGGGGGTGGCGGTTCTCAAGGCGCAGCAGGGGCTGCCGCGCTGGCTCCAGGAGCGTGTCAGTCGGGTGCCCCGCCCGCGCGGGTTCGTATGGAGGTCCATGCTGGAGGGCCGCCCCCGTTACGTGGACGACGTCGACAGAGACGACGCCATTGGGCCGGCGGGCCGTGAGGCAGGCATAAAGAGCTACCTGGCCGTACCGCTCAGGATGGACGAGAGGGTGGTGGGGTGCATAGCGATGACCTCGACCCGGCGGGGGGGGGTCACGCGAGGGGTGCTGCAGATGCTCGAGATGGTCGCCCGCCAGCTCGAGGTGGCCATAGGCAACGCAAGCTACGCCGAGTCGCTCGCCCGCTCGCGGGAGGAGTTGCGAAAGAGGGGCGACCAGCGTTCGGCCCTCGTCATGCTGGGCGAGATGGCCGTGGGTGGAGTCGAGCTCGACGAGCTGTTCGAGGCCGCGACCCAGGTGGTGGCCGAGACGCTGGGGGTCGAGTACGCCAAGGTTCTGGAGTACCGGTCGGGACCCCGCGCGGAGTTCGTTGTCAAGACGGCCGTTGGATGGGTGCCGGGCATGAAAGGCACGGGCCGTCTCTACGTCGAGACCCGCACGCCCGAGTGGTACGCCCTCTCCAACAGGGGGGCGCAGGTCATCGAGGACCTCCCCAGCGACGAGCGCTACTCGCGCTCGCAGCTGTTCGAGCACTACGGCATACGAAGCGGAGTGGTTACGGCGATCGAGGGCGTGGGCGGCGTCTACGGCGTCCTGGGGGCATATTCCACGCTCCGGCGCACGTTCACGCCCGACGAGATGTCGTTCGTAGTTGGAGCGGCCAACGTGCTGGCCCAGGCCATCAAGAGGCGCGAGGCCGAGCGGGAGCTGATCGAGAGGAACCGCGAGCTAGAGGCCGCCCACACCAAGCTCAGGGACGCCACGCAGAAGCTCATCCAGTCGGAGAAGATGAGCGCCGTCGGACTTGTGGCGGCCGGTATCGCACACGAGCTGAACAACCCGGCCATGGGCATACTCAACTTCATCCAGTATGCCATCAAGCACACCGACCCCAACGACAAGCGCTACGAGGTGCTGCGTAACGCCGAGCGGGAGATGCTGCGTTGCATAGACATACTGCGCAACCTGCTCACGTTCTCCCACATGGAGCGGCGCGGCGGCCAACTTGCAAGGGTCCACTTCTTCGACGTCATCGACCGGGCCGTGAGTCTCGTCACCTACCGGTTGCACGACATGGGGATAGAGGTCGAAAAGGTGGGCGACGCGGACGCCTACGTCATGGCCGACGAGGGGGAGATGCAGCAGGTGGTGCTCAACCTGCTGGTCAATGCGATCGATGCGCTCGAAGGCGTGAGAGACCCGCGCGTGGTTTTCAGGGTGGCGAAGTCGGGCGGGATGATTAGATTAAGCGTTGAAGACAACGGCAAGGGGATTGATCCGGCCGACCTGCCGCGGGTGTTCGATCCGTTCTTTACGACGAAGCCCGTCGGCAAGGGCACGGGTCTGGGGTTGGCGGTCTGCCGTAACATCGTAGAGAAGTACGGAGGTACCATCATGTGCGAGAGTGAACCGGGAAAGGGCACCAGGCTGGTCGTGGAACTCCCCCAAGGACCCAGGGAGCAGGCGGAAGCGGGATGCGTAGGGAGGAGGTGACGCAGATGCCCAACAGGATCCTCGTTATCGACGACGACGAAAGCGTGAGGAAGGCGTTCGAGCTGGCACTGGAGGAGGGCGACCACGAGGTGGATACGGCCGCTTCCGGAATGGAAGGGGTGGAGAAGGTGCGAAGTGGACGCTACGGCCTCATCTTCCTCGATCTCAAGATGCCGGGGATGGACGGCATTGAGACGCTCAGGGAGATAAGGAAGCTCGATGCGGAGGTGCCCGTCTACATCGTGACGGCGTTCGAAGGGGAGTACATAGAGGAGCTGGGCAAACTCGAGGAGGAGGGCATCAGCTTTGAATTGGTGAACAAGCCGATCGGAATGGATTCCATAGAGCTGCTGGTGAGAAGCGTTTTCTCAGGACCGGTCGAAAGCGTCTGATTCGAAGCGGAGACGAGTAATGGATATGAAGTACATGTTCAGGTTGTACGTGGCTGGGCGCACTCCTAGATCGGTGTCTACGATAGAGCAGGTTCGTTCCTTCCTTGAGAGGCGGTACGCGGCTAACTACGAACTTCTCGTCATCGACGTGCTCAAGGACCCGTTCCAGGCGGTGGAGAACAAGGTTTTGGCCACTCCCACCCTCGTGCGCGTACATCCGAAGCCGTGCAAAAGGGTGATAGGAAGCTTCCAGTTCGCAGACACGCTGCTGAGCGCGATCTTCGATTAGTCAGTCCCACCGAGGAGAAAGTGGTTCCATCCAACGGGTGGGGAAGGCCGGGTGGTCGGGGGGCGTTGTGTAGGCGGTCGTGCGTGCGGCATCGTATGGACCCGCCCCGTTTCGGGACGGCGCGCGGGAGGGGAGAGCCGGGGGCCGAGGACGCGGGAAGGATGGGGGCCGGGAGGCAAAACCGTTGCGGCTTCGTGGGTGTGGGAGGAGGAGCGGTATGGAGCGGCGCGTGGCTTATGGTTAGTCCAGCTCCGTCTAGTGGAAAAGTAGTGAAGGGGGTTGACTGCACCGTTGCGCCGTCCGTGTCCTGCGACGGCCAGAAGGTTTCTAGGTTGATTGCGGCAGGTGGATCATGAGTCCCAGTGACAAGCACGGTAAGAAAGCGGAGCGCCCGGCGTGTCCCGTCCCCTGCCGGGTGCTTCTATTGGGCGGAGGAGACGAAGAGACACGATGTGTCGAGAGGGTGCTCGAAAGCTCTGAGGCCTCGCCCTTCGATACCGTGAAGGTTCCCACGCTGGAAGCAGCCCTGGAGGCTCTGTCGTCCGAGGACTTCGATGCGGTGCTGTTGGTTGCAGGCTCCGATTGCGACGAAGTCGGCCGGGCCGCAGGGCGCCTTG
The DNA here is from genome assembly GCA_964639895.1 of uncultured Spirochaetia bacterium. Taxonomy (GTDB): domain Bacteria; phylum Desulfobacterota_D; class UBA1144; order Nemesobacterales; family JADFKM01; genus CAZXEJ01. The sequence continues at coordinate 33,900 of CAZXEJ010000020.1, forward strand.
CCTCGACCACCTCCTCGCCCATCGTGGTGGTGTGCGGCTCGGAGCAGCACCGCCGGCTTGCCGAGAGGTACGGGCGGCGGCTCGGTGCCGCCGTGATCGACCTCGACGAGCTCGAGCCTGAGGAGCTGTTTGCCTACGCGCGCTGGAGCCGGCGCTTCTTGAGCGTTCACGACCGCCTCGAGCGGCTCCGCGAGGAGAACACCAAGCACCGCCAGATGATAACGGCCATCATCGACGGCAATCCCGACGCCCTGATAGTGGTGGACGGCGAGGGTGTCATCAGGTACGCCAACCCCTCGGCGGAGTCGATGTTCGGCCACACTCACGAGGAGTTGGTCGGCACTCACTTCGGGTTTCCCCTCGTGGCCGGCGAGAAGACGGAGATCGAGATAGTCAACGGCGGCGGGGGGCACCGGATGGCCGAGATGCACGTGAGCATGATCGAGTGGGAGGGTGGTGGCGCATACCTCGCCACGCTGAGAGACGTGACGGAGCGGCACAGGATGGAGGAGCAGCTCCGCGAGAGCCAGCGCGCCATGGCCACGCTGCTCAGCAACCTCCCGGGCATGGCATACCGCTGCCGCAACGACGACCCTATGACGATGCTCCTCCTTAGCGAGGGGTGTCGAGATCTTACTGGCTACGAGCCCTCGGATCTCTCCCTAGGCGGCAGCGTGTCGTACCGCGACCTCATACATCCCGACGACCGGGGGCGCGTCCTTGAGGAGATAAGGCGCGCCGTAGCCCATGGGCGCCCCTACATGCTCACCTACCGCATCCGCACGGCACGCGACGAGGAAAAATGGGTATGGGAGCAGGGGCGCAAGGTACTTTCCATGCGCGGCGAGGAGGTGCTCGAGGGGTTCGTCACCGACATCACGGAGCGCAAGCGGGCCGAGATGGCGCTCGAGAAAACGGTCGAGCAGCTGAGAAAAAAGAGCGAGTACGAGAAGATCATCAGCGAGATTACGCGGCTGGTGCACACGTCGCTGGACCTCGAGGAGGTCTTCGAGAACGCCGTCGAGTCGCTGAGCTCGAAGATCGATGCCGTCGACCATGTGGCCATATACATGGTCGAGGGGGACAAGGCCCGTATCGTGGCCCAGCGCGGCTACGACGAGCGGCTGCTCGAAGAGACGAGTGAAATCCCCTACGGCGAGGGGGCCACTTGGAGGGTGATCTTCGACGAGGAGTCCCGCTACATACCCGACGTGGATGAGGACGACGCCCTGGTCCAGGCCGGCCGCGCCGCCGGTTCGAAGAGCTACCTGGTGGTGCCGATACGCTACGACGGCGAGACGGTGGGATGCATCCACATACACTCCTACATGAAGAACGCCTTCGACGAGGACGAGCTGCAGCTTCTCGAGATAGTGGCCAAACAGATAGAGGGTGCCATTCAGAACGCCAAGCGGGCCGAGGCGCTGCAGATATCCGAGGAGAAGTACAGGACGCTGTTCGAAGAGTCCCCGGTGGGCGTCTACCTCTTCGACACCGACTTGGTGATAACGAACTGCAACCGCCGCCTGGTCGAGATGCTTGACACCAGCCGCGACGCGGTCATAGGGCTCGAGATGCGCAAGCTCAAGGACAAGAAGTTCCTGCCCGCCATGGAAAAGGTGTTCGAAGGGGAGACGACTTCACAGGAGGGGTGGTACGAGGCCACCACTAGCGGGCGCAAGCTGTGGTTGCAGCTCACCACTGCCCCGCTGCGCGACGCAGCCGGGCGTATCATGGGCGGCATGGCCGTCGTCCAGGACATCACCGAGCGCAAGGAGGCCGAACGCAGGATAAAGGAGCAGGCCGCCCTGCTCGACAACGCCCGCGAGGCCATCCTGGTTACGGATCTCAAGCAGAACATACGCTACTGGAACGCGGGGGCCGAGCGTCTCTACGGCTGGAAGTCCGAGGAGGTGATGGGGAAGAACCTGGGCAAGGAGGTTGTACCCGTGCCCAAGGAAGCGTTCTCTGCCGTCCTGGCCAGCGGCGAGTGGTCGGGCGAGTTGGCCAAGGTCACCAAGGACGGCCGCGAGATAGTGGTCGAGAGCCGCTGGACGCTGGTCCTCGACGAGAACGGCCGGCCCAAGGCGGTGCTGATAATCGACAACGACATCACGGAGCGCAAGATGCTCGAATCCCAGATTCTGAGGGCCCAGAAGCTCGAAAACCTGGGGACGCTCGCAAGCGGGATCGCCCACGACCTGAACAACATTCTCCAGCCCATCATGATGTCCATTCAGATACTGCGCACCAAAGTGGACGACGACAGCGGCCGAACGATCCTCGAGATGCTCGAGGCAAGCGCCAACAGGGGGGCGGACCTTGTCAAGCAGATACTCTCTTTCGCCCGCGGCGTCGAGTCGAGGAGCGAGGTGTAGCAGCTGCGACACATCATCCGCGAGATTGACAAGATACTCACCGAGACCTTCCCCAAGTCCATCGAGGTAGTGGTCGACGTCCCACGCGACCTGTGGACCATATCCGGCGACCCGACCCAGCTCCATCAGGTGCTGATGAACTTGTGCGTCAACGCCCGCGACGCCATGCCGCAGGGCGGCGTCCTCACCATCTCGGGCCGCAACATAGTGCTTGACGAGGAATACGCTAGGCGCAACCTCGACGCCCGTCCCGGCCGCTACATCGTCATCTCCGTCTCCGACACGGGTGTGGGAATGAGCGAGAGCGTGTTGGAGAGGATTTTCGATCCCTTCTTCACCACCAAGGAGCCCGGCAAGGGAACGGGCCTGGGGCTGTCCACTACGTTCGGCATAGTAAAGAGCCACGGCGGATTCATCAAGGTCTACAGTGAGCCGGGCAAGGGATCGACCTTCAACGTATACCTGCCCGCCAACGAGTCCGCCGACTCCTCTTCCGACGAGGACGCCGCCGGGGAGCTGGCCGGAGGAAAGGGGGAGCTCGTATTGGTGGCCGACGACGAAAAATCCATACGCGAGGTGGCGAAGGCCACGCTGGAGGCCAACGGCTACCGGGTGATGACGGCCGCCGACGGCGCCGAAGCCGTCGCTCTCTTCGCCCGTTCGGCGGATGAGGTGGACGTGGTGGTGCTGGACGTGATGATGCCGGTTATGGACGGTGTCGCCGCATTGCGGGCACTGAGGAAGGTCAAACCTGGGGTCAAGGTGATCCTCATGAGCGGCCTCAAGGAGACCGATAGAATGGAGGGGGTGGAGAGGGACGAATACGATTTCTTCCTGTGGAAGCCGTTCTCGGCCGAGACCCTCCTCGAGACTCTCCATCAAACCCTTGCCCGCACCCCTTCATGAGCGTCGGACCCCGGCGCCGTGCCTGCACCCGTAGCACCCGCGGGAGCATGCCACGCCTGGGCTAGACGTGCCTTCCCTCCCCCTGTCCTGGGCCTCGTCGATACACAACATAGCACAACATAGAGGTGCCGTGGGTGGGTCCGGCAACTCCTCCCGGCATTGAACGACCCCATCCGCTGGGGCGCTGCGCGCGGCTTCAGCCTTCTGGGTCGCCCGGGTGTTCCCCCCGCCGAGGGCCGCCGTTCCCACGCCGCTCTTCCGCGTGGCGCCCAGCGGTGTGGCTGGATGCGGGGGGCCGTGCGGACCGCCCGGGCGCAGTGGGTTTCGCCGTGACTTGATACCGCCCGCCCGCGCCGCATACGTCGGTCTCAGCACCTTCGATGTAACCCCTCCCTACGGACGGGACCGCGGCGGCCGCGTCGGTGCTCCTCACAGCGCCTTCGCCTTTGCCTCTATCTCGGCTCTCAGCGTCATGTCCGGGCATCCATCGAGCGCCTTCTCATACTCGCGCCGGGCGCGGCCGAGGCGTCCTGTGCCGCCGTAGAGGTCACCTAGAAGCAGGTGGTATCGCACCTTCTCCCTTCCCCTCAGCGCACCTTCGTCCACCCCGCGGACGGCGTCGAGCGCCGCGTCGGCTCCGTCCAGCCGCGCTACGGCCGTCGCGCGGCCCAGTGCGACCTCCTCCGAGGGGTGGATCGAGAGGTAGGTGTCGTAGAGGGAGACGATCCTGCCCCAATCGGTCTCTTCGGCCGTGGGTGCCAAGGCGTGGGCCGCCGCGATGGCGGCTTCGAGGTGCGGCCTGCTTACGGTTGTACCGCAGGCCGATTTCTCGAGCAGCCGCGCCGCCTGGCGTATGCGCGGGCGGTTCCACAGCCTGCGGCGGTGGGAGGAGAAGTCGGATGCCGGCCTGTGGCGGGAGAGACGGCCCGGCACCATGGACGAGTAAAAGAGCGCCAGCGAGCGGAAGGCGTAGAGCGAGGGTGGGGGTGAGGGGATGAGTCGGGCGAGCTCGGCGGCAAGCCTCGCCGACAGCTCGCACAGTGCGGTGAGTTCGCCGTTGGTGAAGCCGGCGTAGTCGTAGCACAGAGTGAGGGCCTCACATAGGATATCGGCCGCGTGGGCCCCCCACCGCTCCATAGGGCGGTTCGCAGCCGATTGTACGTCGGGAAGCGGGTGCTCCGCGATGCGGCCCTTGCCCTCTTCGATCAACAGTGCCACAGGGCTTTCGCCGGTGTGGCACGTGATGTTCCTTATGCGGAAGGGGCTCAGGCCGAAGAGCGCGTTGAGTGCGAGCGGCCGGGCCGTGGGACGCGGTAGGGAGGGGTGGGTGACGAAAAGGACGTATCGAGCCAGGTCGTCCGCCGCCTCGGTTATGATGAAGAACCGTGGCGGGCTCCACTTTCCGTCGTGCTCAACCATGACCTCGTATCGCTTGGAATCACATTCGGCGTGCCGGGTGAGCACCTCGACGGCCATGCGGCAGGCGTTGCGCCACACAGTCTGTCGCGGCTCCCCACCGCGTGGACGGCGGTGCCGGGAGGCCGCAGCCCTGAGGAACGCATCGTGCACTATGCGTTCGACCGTGCCCAGGTGCGAGGTGCCGAAATACCTGAGCAAGGTCGCCGTGACTGCGGCACCCAGCGTGATGTAGAGCTCCGATAACCACGTGTCCGATGTCGGGCGCACTTCGATATCGCTCCCTTAGGTTATGGTACCTGGAACGGCCTCGCTGGGTACCAGTGGAGGGTGACCGGCCGCTCCCCCTCCACGGTCTTCCACCACCCCTACGTTGTCGTAAGGCGTGCCGTCGTTGTAGGATCCGGCTGCTTATGAGGGGCGCTTGGGGGGTGATGTGTGCGGTCCCCATGGGCCTCGCGCGGCCTGAGGGGGGTTGCGCATTGGGGGAAAAAGGAAAAAGAGGAGAGGGGCGTCACGGCTTGGGCCTCGCGGGGAAGGGTCCGTGCGTCGCCTTGCCGGGGTGCGGTCTCTACAGTGGTGGGCGGGATGGGCGACGGTTGAGTGGTGCCACATTTGTTTTTGCACTTCCCCTGGGAGAGTCGCC
>CAZXEJ010000021.1:0-38029 GCA_964639895.1 uncultured Spirochaetia bacterium
GGGGGAAAGGGCTGGCCTCCGCGACGACCACAATAGGAAGGGCTTTGCGGAAAGAGTGGGCCGTGGGAGGGAAGAAAGGCAAGCAACCCAGCCTGGACGACCTCGGCAAAGCGTTGGGCAGGTTTGCCGAGGATCTCGAAACGGTCCGGACGGGTTCGTTGATGTTGGGACAGTCCAGCAGCCGTACCCTTTGCGATGCCATAGATGCCGCAAGGGGAACGGTGGAGGCCGTCATACCGCCGCTGTCGGACGTCCTGGATAGGATAAAGGAGCTCGTAAGCCCGTTGACAACGGATGCAAGGCTCTCGGAAACCGAAGGCCTAAAGGCCCTCAAGTCACTCGCTCTCCTGTACTACGAGATGGGACGCTACGCCGAGGCCGCAAGCACCATCCGCGAGGCCTACATAAACCAGTACGCCGATCCCAGCTCCGATTGCCCGGGAGACGAGGCCTTCTCGTGCCGACATCGGAAGGACGCCGAACAAGCGTGGTACGAAGCCGACGAGCAAAAGGCGAAAGAGATCGCCCAGGTAAGAAACGACATCGGACATGCCGGCTACAGAAAGTCACCGATGCCTCCGCCCACGATCAAGAAGAAAATAAAGGAGCTCATCTGCAATCTCAAGTGCAAGGGAAACAAGTGATGCCGGAATACGTCTTCTACCACATCGGGGTTGATGAACCCATAACGCCCGACGAACCGCTGCCTCCGCCGCCGCCCATCCCCCGGGGGTCGCTGGTGGTGGTGGAGGGACGCGCCCCCCTCTGGAGGTACGGGATAGCGTTGCATCGCCTGCACGGCTCACCGGCCGCAGCGATAGCGTTCTTCGATCCCCGCCTCGGCGCCGTCGTCGTCGCTTCCCACAGCCCCAACTGGAGAGAAGGACAAGTGGTAGAAATCGAGGGCTCCAATGGAAAGTAATCGACCCTTGGTCTGGCCTCATTCCTGCAGACGCCGCGGCCGAGTATTTCAGCCCATCCCCAAAGACCGGCTCCGTCGGTAAGCGGGACCGGGCGGCTCAAGGGCGGTCCTACGACTAAGCAAGTAACGCCGTTCCCACACTACAGAGGGCCGGCAACACACCGAGGGAAACTCGCACCCCTCCCCGGCGAGGACACCCTGGAGGGAAAGTAGGCACGGGGTGCGGGGAGCCACACCTGCAAATAGCTTCTACGAATTATCAAGGTCAGTGTACGGGCTCGCAATCGCGCTCTCACATCATCTCCCCACTTCTAAACCAACCGTACCGTCTCCACGGCGGCCGGGGAAGCCGTCCCGAAGCACAAGCGTTACTGCCGCGAGGCCGGGAAACCACCTCCACTCTTTCGAGGGGTTCGTTACTGCCCCGAGGCCAGCCCCACGAGTAACACTCGGCATCCCATGTATCCGGGCACAGAGCACCTAGAACTCACCCTATTCTGCGATCGAGGCTCCAGCCGGCCCAGAGCGGCGTACTCACCGGTTGGTGATTTCGCCCCCATTTACGGCAGTAGCCTCTATCAGGCGTATCGCAATTCCCGGAGGGAATTAGAGATTCTTCCACGGGATGGTTAGACGTATCCGACATCCTTGAAGATATAGGTAAGGAAATAGTCGCAATTCCCGGAGGGAATTAGAGATTCTTCCACAGTACCCCGATTTTTCGCTGTAATTCCAGGGAGTTGACACACACTTTGCGAGAACCCCTCTTCCGCGAACCACTTGAGGACCTCTCGGCCAACCTTCCCTTTACAACCTACCGTAACCACACAAAATTTTCCTGCGCGGATCCCCCGCCTTTCGTGCACGCCATCGATCCGCGATGAAATTCGTTATCAAAACGCCGGGTTGTCAAAGATCAGGCACCACCCGCCTGCCCCCCCCACACCATCTTAGGAAAATCATCCCGTCAAGTCAAGCTCAAACTATAACGGTCATCCCGCCATGCGCCTCCCGGGTCCTACCCAATTTCCTCACCCTTCCATGGCACCGCGGGCACAGCTCCATCATCAATACGCTGTCCTCCTCGTGGTTTATTATCCGCTGCACCCGGTAGGCCAGCCTCATGAGATCGTCCACCTTGATCACGCATTCGAACACGCTCAACTGAACGGCAACGCCGTACCCCTCGAGCATCTTGAACAACCTGTTCCTTCTTTTGTCGTCACGGATGTCGTAGGCAACGAAGACGTTCTTCACGGCGGTTACCTCATCTTGTATGGTATGTATCGCGGCACGTCTCCGGCCACAACCTTGGCCAACAGCCGGGCCTGGATCTCGATCACCCGCCTGTAAGGGGCTCTATAGCCGAACACCGGATGTATCACCTCGGTGTTGATCTTCTCCTCATAGGCGCGGAAAAAGGTCTCCCGCCCCTTTTCGTCTAGATAGACGCCACCGTACTTGGCAACGAAGTGGCCCCGGTCGATCATGGATTTGTTAACAAGTGCAACAACCAGAGAATCGACTATTACGGTCCGGAATTCCTCCATCAGGTCAAGGGCCAAGGCCGGTCTGCCGTATCGAGAGGAGTGGTAAAACCCTATGTATGGATCAAGGCCCGCGATGCTGAGGGCCGCCACCGCCTCACCGACGAGTAGGGTGTAGCCGAACCCGAGCATTGCGTTCACCTCGTCGCGTGGGGGTCGCTTGGTCCTTTTGGTGAAATCAAACGGAGGCGACCCGCGCCGGAACAGTCTGCCGTAGGCGGCGAAGTAGGTCTTTGCGGCGGCGCCCTCTATACCCAGCAACTCGTCTCTGGTCGCGGCCGCAGCGGCACCCCGCACGAGCGCCTTCAGCCGGGCACATGCACGAGACGTCTCCAGGTCGCCGGACAGGCGATTGTGCCGCATGAGGAGGGAACGCATGTTTGCGATTTTCCCCGCCACGAAAAGCCTTGACAACCCCAGCGACCGACGCTCGTCGGAGGCTACCCCGTATTGAGACATCCTGAGCAGCGAGTTCTTGTTCTGCTCCGGCACGAACCTGCCTTCGAACCTGCCCTTACTGGAGATGTACACTATCTCAACGTTCATGCGCAGCAGGAACCTCAGCGCCTGCGTGGATATGTTGACGTTGGCCGCTATGACCACCTGGCGCACGCTCAAGGCCGGCGCCTCGTAGAGGCGTTCTCCTCCTTTGGTCACGACGAGCCTGCCCCCACGCTTGCCTATGTAGGCGCCGTGCTCATCGACGTAGAGAACCACCCCTTCGGGCGCCCCCGCCACAATGCGCCGAATAGGCGGAGGGGGAGCCTCCTCCTTCATGACGGCCGTCTCGTAGGGCATGCACGCGGCCAGCAACGCGCAATCACGGCACCTATCGTCGGCCACCGGCGGAGGCACCTCGCCGTGGTGGAGGATCTCGCGCGCCCTTTCAACCAGACGTAATGCGTAACGCCTGAGGGCGGCGTCGAAGACGACCTTCCTCCGCGTCCTCGAAGCCGAGTAGTAGATGTAACCGTGCGTGACGGGGCGTCCCGTACTCTCCTCCAACACCATCGCCTGAAGACAGAGTTGCACCGCGTGGTGTCGCGACTCCCCGGCACTTCCCCGCTTGTACTCGACAGGGTACAACACCCCGTCGTCGGCCTCCTCAACGGCGTCCAGTATGCCTACGACGCCGAGCTTCTCCGACGACAACATCACCCGTCGCACTTGGAGGCCGTACCCGCGGGCAAGCCGCTCTCTCTCGTTTCTCCTCTCTTCTTGCAGCGAACCCTCGACCGTGTAGGCGTTCTCATCCTCCACCCTCTCGCAGGCCCGATAGTAGAAGTTCCTCTCGCAGTAGGCGAGCTCGGCCACCAGCGAGATGGGTATCAGTCGGTCCCACATTGGAACGCTACGCCTCCTCGCCCACGGGCCTGAGCGACTCTCTGGCGGGGGGAGGCAAGCGATGATAGCGTCCTCCCTCGAAGTGGTACGGCACGATGTCGTAATGGGAGAGACCGAGGTGCTGACCCAGCTGCAGTGCAAGTGCCGAGGGGAGCGAGAAGAGCAGATGTATCCTGGGAGCCCGGTGTACGGCGTTGATTATCTTTATGAAGTAGGATATCTCGGCGGCCAGCCGTGGAAACCTCTGGACGGGAATCTGTCCCACGGTGGACAGCGTGTACTCGACGCTTCGCCCCAGTTGGATGGAGACGTCGTCGCCGATCTCCCTGGAAAATTCGAGTGCCACCACGACGTCTCGGTCATCGCCGACGTCGGCGATAAAGCCCTCGAGAGCGGCCGTATCACCGCCCTCGAGGTAGGAGGCGTAGGATGAAAGCAGTCGCTCACCCAGCTCGCCACCGAGTCGAACCCCCACTCCAACCGGAACATTCCCCGCATCACCATCCCCTACCGGCAAGGGGCGCCGAGGCTTGCCCCTCCGTGCGGCAGCCCTCAGCGCCTTGTCGAAGACAAGCCCGGCAATGCCTTCGAGCAGTGATGCGAACACCACCTCTATCATCCTTCGATAGAGTCTAACGGGTAAACGCCCCGCCTCCTCGGCACACAACGTTTCCACAATATTGAGGGCGGACGCCCCAGCCGGCTCCAACCACACAGCAGGTGGGGCGCCGCAGCCGAAGGTGGCGGGGTTGCATCCCTCGCCCGCTACACCCCCTCTACATCCCCGGCCGCCGCAGCGGTCCCAAACCCGGCCTCAGCTCCCGAGGTAGGGGCCGGATCACAGCCGGCCGCAAAGCCCCGGCCAAGCGGTCCCGTACCTGGCGGTAGCAACCGTGATGCCCCCACCACTCGACCGGGGGCCCAGGCATAGGTGTGCCCGCCCCCGCCGTGAGAGGGCCTCACCTAAAGAAGGCGGGTGACACACCGGCACATGCCGGTCTCCCTCCGAGCCCACACAGGAACTCAAGGGGGTCACCTAAATCGGCCACGCACCGGAAAAACGGCGGCCACCCCCCGGCGCCGTGGCCGGCACGGATCACGTGAGAGCGAGCGCGTGGACGAGGGGGGGAAGCGGCCTGAGCGCGCCGTCTGCGGCCCCTCCATCGGGCGACGAACCGCGCGGGCGGGGAAGGTCAAAGCCTTAGTTTTTCGGGCAGCCTCGGGAACTCGAACCTAGCGACCAGGTCACACCAATCTGGGCAGTAGGAATCCATGAAGCTTCCTACAACGTCGATGAACCTTTCGGCCGCCTTCTTCCCCACGGGATCGAAACCGTGGGCCAGGATGGAATTGTTCCTGGTGTTGTAGTACTTGGCCAGTGCCGAGTGCTTGTCGGCATACTCCGACATGAACCGTGTCCCTATCTTCTCTCCCAGCCGTGCCAGGAGCTCATAGCACTCGTAGAGACCGAGCTTCACACGTCCTCCGCTACTCTCTCCTGGACTTCTCCACGTATCTGGCCGTGATGTCCGCATCCACCTTGCCCTCGAGCGACGATACGTCTACATCCCCGCTGTCTATGTGGTGCCTCTCGAAGAGGCAGAGCTGGGCCAGATATTCGAGAGCCCTGTATGCACGTGCCACGGCGTCGTCGTACTTGGCTTCCTCCTTAAGGCGTTGGCAAAGAGGTCCGCCAATCTCTCCACGCAGTACAACCCGTCTTTGGTCGGTCCTTTCGTATCCTCCCGAATTCCACACTCGACGGCCAGCAGCGCCTTGTGGCGTGCCACCGCCTGACGAAGCCCGAAGGCCTCCAGCAAATCTCGGTACCGCCGCCCCAATTCCTTGAGCTTGCCAAAGCACTCGTCGAGCTCGAACCTGTCCCAGTGCATGTAGCTCTCCGCCAACAGGCGAAGGAAGGACAGCTTCTCCTTGAGTCGGGCATCCTCTATCCCTTCCATGAAATCATCCAACAGCAGGAGACACGCCTCATACTGGTAGGTGTTGAACAGCTCGGGCACCCTCCGCAACTTCATCTCCAAATAGAGGCGCGTGAAAGAGGGCATCACCGGAAACTCCGTGCCGGCCACGGGGTTGCCGTGCTCGTCCCTCTCGCCCGCCACGTAGCTCATCTGATCTATCTCGTTTGCCAGCCCCACGGCGAATAGCGCACACGACATGGGCTTGGTCCCGGAGGTGAAATCCGCCACCACCTCTTCGGCCCTGAACCCCTCGGAGAAAACCTCGTCCAGCACGCGGTCGTAGATCTCACACAGCTTGTCCACGCGGTTCTCCCAGCCGTGCTCCCGGAGCCTGTATCTCTCTTCATCCAACCCCAACACCTGGATAACCTTCTGGACCGTGTCCTTACTTCCGGGGGTGAAGAGAAACCATACGCGGTCGGGGTTCTGCACCCTTATCGAGCGAACTATGGCCTTATGGACCGTACCACCTTTGCCCACCGTAACCAGCATCGCCTTTGCCATGACCCACCTCCCCGTCGTCGACCGGGTCGGGCGCCCCGGGCCCGCTTCATGGTGAGAGGGAAACCACTCCGCACCCCGGCCCACAACTCTCAATATTGCAGAAACATTGCCCTTTCTCAACCCCCTCCGGAACCGTTCTACACTAGTGGACACAACGCTCACACGGACGCAGGAAGGAGGAAGAGAGATGAGAACCACCACATTGTTGATCGTCATCATGGCCACCGTGGCCGCACCAATGTTTCGCACGATACGAGCGGCCACGGCACTGGAGCTTTCGATGGGATACTTCCCCCAGACCAAGACCCTGGAGAAAGAGAATCAGTCCAAGATAAGCGCCCCCCTCAAGCATGTGTTGGCCAGGATGAAAGAGATGGGTGTCACCAGAGGCGAGGCGAAGCGATACGGGCTGCGCGCCCTCTCGACCCCGCTCGTCAGGGTGGATGATGATGGCTACATACAGGTTTACGTCTACCTGGATGAGGCGACCGAAGAGAAAGCGGCGCGATTGAGAGAAGAGGGAATGAGGATAGAGGTCGTAAACAGAGAGTACGCCATAGTGCAGGGATGGATTCCCTTCGATCGAATTGATGCGATCGCCGCGGAGGATTTCGTAAAGAGAGTCGCCCCGCCCGACTACGCCGTACCGAAGTCGGGGTCGATAAACACGGAAGGAGACATCGTGATCGGGGCCGACGACGTAAGGAACATCCTCGGCATCACGGGCACGGGCGTGAGAGTGGGCGTGATATCGGACGGCGTGGACAGCTTGTCCCTTTCGCAAGCGACCGGCGACCTGCCCTCCTTGATAACGGTCGACCCCAGCCGTCCCGGCACGGGGGACGAGGGGACGGCCATTCTGGAGATCGTCCACGACGTCGCCCCCGGGAGTGAGCTTGCGTTCTCGGGACCGGCAACCAGTCTTGAGTTCATCGCGTCCGTGGGGTTTCTGACGGACGTGGTGGGCGTGGACGTGGTAGTCGACGATCTCGGCTTCTCCCGAGAGCCCTACTTCGAAGACGGTCCTGTCGCCGAGGCAGCACGTCGTGCGGTGGAGAAGGGGGTGGTATTCGTATCAGCCGCTGGCAACGACGCACTGCAGCACTACCAGGCCCCCTATGTGGATACCGATCCCTCCTCCGACAGCCCGATCGGGGGATTCGCCGGAGACAACCACGATTTCGGTCTCGCCGCAGGCGGCGTGAGCGATACGAGTTGGAAATTCGTACTCCCCTTCCTGGGCTTCTGCAATATAGTTTTGCAATGGAACGACCCGTTCGGTGCTTCGGGCAACGACTACGACCTTTTCGTAGTCCAGCAGACCTCGATTGGACCCATCCTAATCGACAGCAGCACCGACGTCCAAGACGGCGACGACGATCCCATCGAAAGCGTATTCGCCTTCAACGTACTTTCCGAGGCGGAGTTCTTCGAGATCTACATCAACCGTTTCTCCGGGCAGTCCAGAGAGCTGGAGCTCTTCACCACATGCCCCTCTCTGGACCCCGCCTTCGTCGTTGAGGAGGACAGCATCTTCGGCCACCCGGCCGTCGAAGGGGTGATAGCCGTAGGGGCCGTTCCGTTTTCCGACCCGTTCACGCTCGAGCCGTTCAGTTCCAGGGGGCCTTCCACTGTGTTCTTCCCCACCTTCCAGCAGAGGCTCAAACCGGATGTCGTCGCACCGGACAGGGTGTCGGTGACGGGCGCCGGGGGATTCGGCGCGCCGGTTCCAGGAGAGTTCCCCGGCACCTCGGCCTCGGCCCCCCACGTGGCGGGCGTCGTGGCGCTGATGCTGGAGGCAAACCCCGACCTTGCACCCGGCGACGTCCAAAGATTACTCCACGAGACGGCGGCCGGACCGGTAGGGACGTTGCTCACCAACCCAAGGACGGGGGGAACCTCGCCGGCCGAGGCCCGGGCCTTCTCCGTCGTATCGGGATACGGACTCGTCGACGCCTTTGCAGCCGTGCAGGCCGCTCTGCCGTCGCCCACTCCATCACCGTCGCCCACGCCTTCTCCCACGCCGCCTCCAACTCCCACCCAAACTCCGACTCCTTCTGCCTCACCGACTTCGGTCCCTTCATCGCCATCGGTCCGCGGCGGGGGCGGCGGGGGATGCACCATGGTCTCAGGCGGAGCCGCCGCATCCGGCGGCTCGCTCCTGCTCGTTCCAGCACTCATCGCTGTTGGGCTGCTGGGAAGAAGGGGCCTCAAGCGGGCGGCGAGACGGCTAACCGAAGGAACCTGCTGAAAGGCCGCCTCGGGGGGAGCAGCCTTGGTGAGGGGGCGGCAGGGAGCGGTGCACCGCGCAGAATGGGGGAGGTCCTCCGGGACAAGCGACCGAAAGGGAGGGGCGGGAAGACGAGGAGTAGTTAGGTGATGTAAGCCATCAAAAAAACCGCACGATGGACGCCAGGCGAGGCCGGGTGGATGGATGACGCAGACACACCCTGCTTTCATGCCGTGCATCTCAAAACATGAGTGAGGGCATCCCTCCGTGGAGCAAACAATCGCACCACGATATCGATACTAAGTACAGCTCCTCCCTACACCCTAGGGAGCGGAAGGCGCTCAGCGAAGCGGGTGACCCGTTGCAGCGTTCACCGTCCGCGGCCGCCCCCCCATATACGGCCAAGCACCCGGTCTCCCTATCGGCCCGCCGCCCCTTCATCCTATGATCAGGAGGGGCAGGCTTCCCTCTAATGGAGCCCTTCCCGAGGGAGACACGCCATCCGCCTCGACCTGCATCACCCCCCTAGGGGGCGAGACGGCTATACGGCGGGGAAGCCGCCACAGACTATCAACACATGAAGCGCATCCGTCGCCTCCAGAACTCCGCCCGCAGGAGGCGACGCGGACCAGCCGGGCGGAAGCGAGGTTCACATAAAGAAACGCCCTCATTCCACCCAGACACCGGAGCAAGCCACATCCCACCCTTTGCCGAGACACTCCGCCCTGCACTCCCCAATTTCGGTCGGACCGGCCGATGAGAACCGCTCGGCACATCTCGCTCCCGACCACATAAAACGCCTCACGACGACGGTCTCCCATGTGGGCACCAGCCCACCGCACCGACCAAATCGCGTCGTGGAACGCCTGCGCTACGGTACTTGCTCGCCGGCCCGCTTCGAGGAGATGTGCAGTGGCCCTTAGAGGCTCGACCCAATGGAGAATAGATCTATCTGCCCGCCGCCCCTACGGTGCGCTGAGCGTTGAAACGGTCTTTAGCGCCGCCCCCCCGCCACTACCCACCCGCCTCGCCGCATCACCCGGACGTACGTCCTCCTGCGCAGGCCGTGAGCGTACTCCAGGGAAGGGACGGGATTGGATGGGATGGGACGGCCCTCCTTTTGCGGGCCGAAGACGGTTTCGGGCCCGTAGTTTCGAAGTCTGTGAGGAAGAGAAAGATCAAGCAGTAGTAGCAGCCGTCTCGATCCCCCGCCGACGTGATGTCAACGCCGCCGCTTACTATGGCGGCCGTGGTAGGTATCATCGCGCAGCCGCAAGCCAGCCCACGGTAGCCAGCATGTTCCACCTCACCGGTGTCGCCGGCGGCGCCGCTTACTCTCGAGCCTCCCGGGAGACCCACCCACCACGAACCGCACCTCCCGCCTGCCGTCTTCAGAGGGGCGTCACCGTTATGGCCTTGCCCGTCTGGCTTACGCATATATAGGCGCAGTTGCCGCAGCCGACGCAGCGCTCGGCATCTATCCGGGGCCGCCCCTCTTTGTCCCTTGATATGGCCTCCACTCCGGTGGGACATGTGCCGAAGCAGTAGTCGCAGTACTGGCCCTGCGTCACAAGGCAGTGCTCGAGCGCCACGCTCGCAACTCCTATCCGGGGCAGCAACCCCGCACCCGCCGGACGCAACGCCCCCGGCTCACAGGCCGCCACGCACGGCATGTCCTGGCAGTAAAGGCAGGGCTGATGGTAGGGATCGATGTACGGTGTGCCCGCAGCGGCACCCCCCGTGACCACGTCAACCATCAGGATGGCGCCATGTGGACAGGCGTCCCTGCAATCGCCGCACCTCGTACACGCGAGCAGGAACGATTCTTCGCTCAACGCCCCCGGCGGGCGCAGGAGCGAGCGCCTCACCGTGGCTTTCATCACATGGCCAAGCGCCTTGAGCAACGCCTCGCCACCCTTTCTCAAACCGAATCTGAAGAAGTCTCTCCTGTCCATGTCCCCTACCCTCACATGCCCCCTCTCATCACCATAGGCTGCGCCACCAGCCACAGAGCCAGCACGCCAAACAGGAAGAGGAGGGCGAAATGAACGGCATACAGGACGCGACCGCCCCTCGGCCCCAGCGTGGGTTCCTCGGCGGCGAGCTTCGCCGCACGCGAACGGACGACCGAGGCCGAGAAGTAGAAGCCGACACATATGGCGGCTACCTCGACGAGCACCATGGTGCCGTGGTCGGCGAGCGGCCCGGCCACATAATCGCGCCACCCGAACAGGTTCCAGCCGAAGCCGAAGGGGTCGTTGAGGACGGGCACGAGATAGGCTATCTCCCGCATGACGTGCATGGTGTTGTGCCCTATATGGTACCCGAGGGCAATGGGAACGAAACCGTAGACCAGCCTGTGGGAGAGTCCGGACCGGTTGTAGACCTTCCGCAGTGCGGCGTCGACCGACCAGAAGAGGGCCGCGGCCGCGGCGAGCAAGGCGGACATCAATACGGTGAACGACCCCACGTGTGATGTTCCAAGCCACGAGCCGAGCCGCGACGTCCACTCGGACCAGAGGTTCGTCATCGTCAACCCGTGAAAGAAGGTGAGCACCAGTATCACCCATATGAGGAGCGCCTCGTCGAAGCGGTAGGTAGCGAGGTTGTGCAGGTCGAGGGCCGGAGGACGTACCCTGAGCGTGAGGTTGTCGTTGGGGCAGGAGCGTATGCACTCGGTGCAGAGAATGCAGTAGGTGTTCTGCTCAAGGCGGAACGGCACCTCCCAGGTGGGACACGGCGTCGAACGCTCGGTGCCGCGGATGCAGTCCTTGGTACGACAACGGCGGCAGACCTCCTCGTCCCGGCGCCTCAGCTCGAGGGGGGAGAATTGGGCGTAGATACCGCTGATCCTGCCCACCGGGCAGGCGTAGCGGCAGAAGGCGCGCCTC
The DNA here is from genome assembly GCA_964639895.1 of uncultured Spirochaetia bacterium. Classification (GTDB taxonomy): domain Bacteria; phylum Desulfobacterota_D; class UBA1144; order Nemesobacterales; family JADFKM01; genus CAZXEJ01. The sequence continues at coordinate 11,421 of CAZXEJ010000021.1, forward strand.
TCGTAGACGAGGGCGAACAGTACGACCAGGATGACGACGGCCAGGCCGAGCAGGGCCGTAAGGTAGGAGTTGCGTGCGATGTCCACACCGAGCTCGAGCCAGGTGAAGACGATGAAGAAGCCCACCGCCACGTAGGTATTGGCAAGCGCCCGCGGCCACTTGCGGTTGAGCCCCCCCGCGCAACGCTTGGAGCCGTGGGGCCGGCCGAACTGGAACAGGTTGGCGAAGAAATCCCATGGGCAGGCCGCACAGAATATCTTGCCTCCGAAGGCCACGAAGAAGATTAGAAGCGTCCACCAGAAGAGCCAGGTGAAGGGGGCGGCTAGGCTTCCGTACTTCCTACCCAGGAGGCCGGTGGCCACCACGAACACGAACAACGCGGCCGGAACCAGTCGAACCAGGAAGGGGAAGTAGGTGGACTTGACGACACGCCGCAAGCCGGGCAGACGGAACAGATCGAACCTCCACCGCGAACCGCCCGGCGGCCGCCGAAGGGCACAGACAAGACCCACGAGAACGAAGAACGATACGGCAGCATACCAGAGCACCTGCGATACCATGACGGCTCCACCCCGAGTCCCGCGGCCAAGGGAGGCGGATCAGCCCTCCTCGGCGGTACGGCCCTCCGCCCCACGGCGCGAGGCCACAACCTTGATAACTGAGACGGCGACGAAAAAGAGCACGATCAAAATGATTACGTAGTAGCGCTGGAAAAACGATTTCTCCAGCCTGAACGGCACGTCCACCGTCGAGCGTGTCCCGTCGGGCGAGAGCACGTTGGCCCTGAGTACAAGGTCGCCCTCGGCATCGATCTTGTGTTCGATGACGTAGATGCTTTCCTGCTCGGGCATCACGGGCCCGGTACGGTAGAGGGTCCTGCCGTCGGACAATATCTCGAAGCTCGCTTTACCCTTGTAGACGGTGTCGGCGTCCAGGTCGTATATATATAGGTAGAACCGCACTACGTCGGGCGATTCCACCTGCTCGCGCTTGAGGCCCTGGAAGTTGTACACGGTCATGTAGACTGCGTAGCGAGGGGTCTCGCGCGAGAATTCCAGGTAGGGCACCTGGGGGTAGTTGTCGAAGTAGTTGTAGTGGGGCAACCCCTTGTAGTGATGGGCGCGGGACGGCGGCGCCCAACCCAAGGCGATGACTAGTGCGGCCACACAGCCAAGAAGCGTTACATATCTCTTAGACATGATCATGCACCTTCACGGTCCCCGACACCTTCGCAGCAACAACAGGCAGGCGCCTCCACAGGGGGTGTAAGGCCAGGGCGATGTTGCCGAGCGGGCAATGGTCGACGCACTTCATACATAGATGGCAGGAATAGAGCCTCCCCTCCTTGGGGAAGAGATCTATGGGACAAACGGTGTTGCACACCTTGCACGTGCTGGGACAGTTGGGGCGGTTCGCCCGGAGCCTGAGGACGCTCACGCTGCCGATCAACGAGAGGAGGAACCCGGTTGGACATACGGAGCGGCAGAACTGCCCCGGTATGAGCCCCACGTCGAGCACCAGTAGAGCCCCCAGGAAATAGGCGCCAACGGTGAGGGTTGAGAATACGATGTAAGAGAATATCTCGTGCGTAAACGATATGTAGGGAAGTACGAAATGCCATATCCAGGCCCCGAACAGGTGGGCGAGAACGAGGCCGCCCAGAAAAACGACCACCCCCGTGCGCGGCTCTATCTGCACACTCAAGAGCGGTACCCCCAGGCGCAGGAGTACGGCTCGTATGCGGCTAGTGACGCCGTAGAGCAACGTCATCGGGCACAGCCACGCGCAGAACACCCTGCCCAGAACGAGGGCCACCAGAAAAGGTATCACTCCGCCCAGCAGGTAATTGACGGGGAACTCCACCGAGTTGAGCAACTCCGAGATGAGTCCCACCGGATCCGAAAGCGGTATGCCGAAGAACGTGAAGGCCCAGAGCGAGCCGTTGTTCGAGGTGGCCGCCGTGATGGGGTCGCTCCAGAGGGAGTAGAACCTATCGAGTACGGAGTATACGAACCCCCAGACGGGGCCGCTCGCAAGGCCCACCAGATGGGGATGGTTGTAGGAAAGCTTGTTGTTGGCGTACCAGTTGCTCAGGGGGACGAGGACGAAGAACAGCACCACCCCAAAGAGGAGTGCGTACCTCGCACACTGGAGCCACGACCACTTGACCCTGAACCTCCGGCTCTTCTTCACACAACCTCCCCCCCTATGCGGGACGCACCCTTATGGCCTGGGGCATGTGTATGCAGGCCTGTTCGCACAGGCCGCAGCCGACGCACTGGTCGGCGTCGACGATGGGCCGCTCGTAGAGCCCCACCCTCATCGCCTTGCCCGGCAGCGGACACGCCCTGTAGCACACGCCGCACGTACGTCCGAAGTACGAGAAGCAGAGGTCCTTGTCCACGTGGGCCGTGCCCATCTTGACCCGCCTGCTCACGCTTTCGAGATCGCGGGGCACCTGCTGCAGCGCTCCCGTCGGGCATACCTCCGTACACCTCATGCACAGCGTGCACCCCTTGCGCCTGGGCACGATCACCGGCGTGAATACGTTCTCGAAGCCGTATTCGAAGCCGGCCATCTCTATGCACTGGTTGGGGCAGGCGGTGGCGCACTTGAAGCAGCCTATGCACTGCTTCTTAAAGCGCGCCTCCTCGAGCGCCCCGGGCGGACGCAGGAAGGTCCTCCTGCGGCCGGTCTTCCTCCTTGCCGCTATGAGGAAGACCGGCACGAACAGGAGCAACGCATAGAGAAGCGCGACCAAGAACCGCCTTCGGTTCATTCAAGGCTCCTCAGATAGGCCACGATGTCGTCGATGTCCTTCTCATCTATGTTGGCCAGACCGCGGCCGTGTCCGAACGGCTTCATCGCCGTGCCGGCGCGGCCTATCTGTATGGTCTTCTTTATGTAGTCGTCCGAGGCCACCTTAAGGAACCCCGGCAGCCCTATGCCCGGGCCGGCGCCGCCGTCGGCGTAGCCGCCGCCGTTGTGACCGTGGCAGGAGGCGCAGTAGTGGCGGAACAGCTGCTGGCCCCGGGCGGCGTCGCCCTTGATCTTCTTGTTCCAGTCGACGTGGTAGTCGGTGAAGTTGGCGTAGTCGTACTGCCAGGAGCGGATATAGGCGACGAGGTCGTCCACGTTTTTTGCCACCTGCGGGATGAGTTTGTAGCTCATCATGGCCGTTCCGGGACGGCCCTCGAGGATGGTCGTTCTGATGAACTCGTCGCTCGCGAGACCCAGAAAATCGGGGCTGTTGAGTCTGGGGGCTATGCCCGGCTTGCCGACTCCGTCGGGCTGATGGCAGGCGACGCACATCTGATCGAATATCCTCTTGCCGTTTTTTACCTTGGCGGGGTCGAGTGCCGTGCGGGCCACCCTCTTCCCCGCGACCGAGGCGCCGCTTCCGGCGTCACTCGATGATACCCGACTGCAACCCACCGCCGCAAGCAGCGCTACTACGATGAACACCGTCTTTCTCATCATCGAAACCTCCACACTTTCGTTTGCCTGGGACACCCTATATCTTCTCGATCCTGGCCGCCAACTTCTTGAAGTCGACCTGGCCCGAGACCGGGTCGAACGCCCTGTGAGATACGGCGTTCACCAGCCACCGATTCTTTCTCGGGTCGGCCGAATCGGCCACCGACAGGTTCCAGGGGCTGAACATGTAGCCCTTGGGCACGGTGTTCCTGGCGGGCTTGACGACGGAATCGAGCCCGATCGATACCCGGGCCTGGTACTCACCGCGTCTGGTGACCACGCGGACCCACTCGCCGTCCTTCACCCCCAGGGCGCGGGCGTCGTCGGGGTGCATCTCGATGTACTGCTCGGGCACGAGCTTGCGCGTGGTGCCGGAGCGGATGGTCTTGGCCGTGTGGAAGTGCTCGTAGACGACACCCAGGCCGAGCCAGTAGGGGTACTTGTCCTTGGGCACCTCGTCCCACCGCCTACCCTGGTATTCGAAGTCCGGCAGCTCGGGCGTAAGCGCCATGTCGCGCGCCTTGACGAGGAGCGGGATGTTGTCGATAGCATAGAAGCCCTTGTCCTCGCCCATACGCATGAGCTGGCGCGTTATCTCCTCGCGCTGCGAGTAGTCCTGGTCGCAGAAGAACATGTGGAGCTTGCCGTCCTTCTTCCGGAAGGCACCGTAGGGCTTGTCGGGCCAGTTGCCCTCCTGCCCCATGTAGCGGCGCTTGGCCCCTCCCTTCATCGCTATCTCGGCCGTGGGAGCAGGCCACTGTATGCCGCGCAGGTCACGCAGCTGCTGGTAGAGCCCCTTGCCGGTCATCTTCTCGACTTCGAGCATGCCGGTGAGATCGGCGTCCGTACCCTTGGAGGCCTTGACGAAGTCGCGGAATACCTCCTCGGGATCGTAGAAGCCGTTGGCCTTCTTCTTGTAAGGGAATATACGGTCGGCGTCGAGCCCCAGCTTGCGGGCGATGAGCTTGCCCTTGTCGATCACCATGTCGAGGTCGGGCTTAGTTCCCTTGATGGGGTTGGCTGTGCCGTCACACACGTAGAGGCGCCGCTCGGACTGTATGTAGACGCCTCCCACCCACTCGCCCCACGTGGCCGCCGGCAGTATCACGTCGGCATAAAGGTTGTTGGGGGCGTGGCGGTAGATCTCCTGCGCCACGGTGAAGCAGCGCGCCAGCGCCGGCCGGACGAGGTTTTGGCTGTCGGGCAGGTCGATGTGGGTGGCGTAGATGAGGAAGAACGCGTGCACCTCGCCCTTCAGCGCGCGCTCGAGCATGCCGATGGCCATGCCCTGGTTGCTCTGGGACGCCACCTTGTCGAGGCGCTCGGGCGGAATACCCCACAGCTCGGCTATCTTGCGCCGGTGGGCGACGTTGCCCAGCCCCTCGTTGAAGGGGAGCCGTCCCGTCAGGCCACCCGTCAGCCGCTCACCCATGGCGTTGGGTTGTCCGGTCTGCGAATGGGCCCCGCAGCCGGGACGGCCGATGTTCCCCGTGAGCGCCATTAGATTGACGAGGCTCACGGTGTTGTTCTGGCCGTGTATGTGCTGGTTGTAGCCGATACCCCAGAATGTGAGCACCCCACCGCGGCCGCGTTCCCTGCCCTTGATGCTGGCCTCGGCCCACACCTTCGCCACTTTGTAGATGTCCTCGGCCGGCACCATTGTCATGTGCTCGACCTTCTTCGGGTCGAACTTGGCCTTTACCTTCTCGATGTAGTCCTCCCAGCCGACTACGTACTTGCGCAGGAAGTCGTAGTCGACGGCGCGCGGGTACTTCTCGAGTATGGCGTAGGCCAGGGCGTTGTGGATGGAGATGTCGCCGTTTATGGTCTGGAAGTGGTAAGAGTTGCCCGGGTTTATCTCCTCCAGTCCCTGCACGGTGCCGGTACGGCGCGGGTCGACGACCAGCGTGGGTATGTTCTTGAGCTTCTTGTAGTCGGCCACGCGCCAGAACAGGATGGGATGGGAGCCGCGTGCGTTGTGGCCCCAGAACGTGATCATGTCGGCCAACTCTATGTCGTCGTAACAGGTGGCCGGAGTGTCGGAGCCGAATGTCTTGAAGTACCCGGTCACGGCAGACGTCATGCACATCCGCGCGTTGGCCTCGATGGTGTTCGAGCCGATCACCCCCTTCATGAGGATGTTCTCCAGGTATTGCGCCTCGAGGGGGAGCTGCCCGGAACCGTAGAGTCCGACGGAGTTGCCACCGTACTTGTTTATTATCTCCACTATCTTGTCGGCCACCAGCTCCTCGGCCTCCTCCCACGTGGCCTCGCGGAAGTCACTGGGATCGAAGCTGCCCTTGGTCTTCGATACATGTCCTGTAATGGGGTCGGACATATCCTTGCGGATGAGCGGCTTCGTCAGCCTGTCCACATAAATGGCCTCGGCCGAGGCGAGCCCCTTGATGCACTGAAGCCCCTTGTTCGTGGGATGGTCCTTATCGGGTATGACACCCACGATGCGGCCGCCTTTTACCTGTATGATGGTGCCGCAGCCGACACCGCAGTAGGGACAGGCCGACAGAAGGTTGGTCTTCGACGTATTATTCGTGAGCTCGTACTCCTCCTGGGCAAACCCCTTCTTGCTCCGCGCCCCCATCACCGCGCCCAGCGCCGTGGCCGCAATCCCCATCCCGGCCGACGCCTTAAGAAACCCGCGGCGGCCGATTCCGGCGTTCAAGAAATCGAACGCCGACGACGGCTTGTCCGTAATCTCCAAGCGCCTTGCTTCCTCGAGGCTGAGGCGCCCGCCTTTGCCGTTTTGACCCTTCATAATCCTGTCACCTCCCAAGTGGGTTGTTTTTCATACCGTTGATTGTCCCATATTGCCTTTCCCAGCCCGTACTTTCCACCCCCCGGGGGCAGGGCTCCTTTGCGTTAGAAGTTCAATATGGCCTGGACGTAGAACCAGTCCATGTGATCCTTCTTCTCGAACACGGCGCTCACGCCGTCGGCTCCGAAGAAGTGGGAATAGCCCACGTCGAGCGCGGCATACTTCACGGGCTTGTACTTCAGCGTGAGGTCGAGTTCACCGCCCATGTTCTTGTCCACGGTGTTGCCCGGAGCCGGGGCGATGAAGGCGTAGCCGAACACGTCGTTGTTGAACGGGCCAGAACCGGCCACCCACACCTCGTCACCCGAAGCCAGCCTGAAGTAGTGGCCGTCGACGATGAACTTCACCCGGGGTGCAGGGGCCAGGATGATCTGCGCGTAGTAGTCGATGAGGTTGCTGAGAGCGAACGAATCCATGTAGCCGTAGAACTTGTGGTTCGTAGGCACCATGTTGAAGAACGTGTTGTTGTCGCCGTCGGTGGGGTCGTCGTCACCGGAGGCATAGGCCACGCCCACCCTGATCCACGGCCGCCACGGATAGGCGACGAACTGGTATCCGAGCTCGGCAATAATGCTGTAGGCCATCTGGTCGAGTGTGCCGAAATCGCCGAACTGGACGGCCGCCCACAGCATGGCGTCCACTTGGCCGCCCCCCACGTCGTAGACGCCCACGGCGTTACCGCCCAAGGTGTTGAGCTTCAGATTGTCGCCGGCCAGGGCCTTGGCCGGGTCACGGTTGTCGTAGTAGTAGTAGTTGAACACCCGGAACTCGGTGGCGGGAACGAGCACGCCGCGCTTGAGCGTAACCGATCCGCCCACAATGACTACGTTGTCCAGCCACTTGTAGCCGTCGTCGAAATCGAACCCGCCCTGCAGCACGTTCACGGCGAGCACGTTGACGTTGATGAACTCGTCCGTGAAACCTACCGAGCCGCCGTCATAGCGTCTGCCGATGTTGACCCAGTCCCAGTTGCCGATCAGCCTCTCCGAGAGGCGGACCTTCTTGACCCAGTCGAACTTGGGATCTCCGTAGAGCACCTCGGTCCCTTCCTTAATGCCCATGCGGCCGAGCTTTATGTAGAAGCCGTCCGCCGGCAGGCCCCGCACCTCGAGCGTCGCCTCGGCCAGGTAGAGCGCCCCGGGGTCTTGGTCGGCTCCGCTGGCTGCGAAGTATAGTGCACCCGGGCCGAAGGCGCCGTTGGTGGGAAAGTCGACGGCCTGCACGCCCTGTCCCATCACGTGGAACTTGACGTTGTCGAACGTCACGTCCACATAGCCGCGTGCACGCACGAGGAAGAAGTCGTAGACGTCGTCCCGCGGTGTCGTCTGACGGTCGAACGTGCTCCATGCCTCGTTGCGGAACCTGAGCTTGAGGCCCGCCTTTACGTGGTTGGCGATGAACGAATCGACGGCCCCGTCCAGCTCAGAGGACCGCGCCCACGGCGCACCAAGCAGGCACACGAATGAGACCGATACAAACACAACCAAAGCGGAAAGCAGGTGACGTGTTGCGGACATTGGTTCCTCCTCCCTGGTCTATGGTTTGTCGGCCACGCGACCGTCCGGACGCAACAACACGGTCAGGACGCGGACGTCCCGGCGGGGGACTTCGCGTCCCATACAACGGCAACCGATTGTTACGAGGATTTCACCCGCCGCAAGAAGATTGAGCGGCGGTGCGGGAAAGGCGGCGTGGTCGGTACAACGAACAGGTGTCATCAGCATGAGCCAACTATTAAAAAGCCCCATCCGCCCGCCTTCCCGGTTTAGGCGAGCGGTGCTGAGACACCTTGGTAAAATATCTACCAGGAGCGGAATCGGATGTAAAGGGGTAGCGGAACAATTCCGGTCAAATCCCCTCTCCCCCAAGTCCCGGGGTGCTCAGAACCTGCGCGGAGGATAGCGGAAACTCACGTCGACGGGCGGAAACCTCCCTTCCGGGGAGCTTATCACGAACCTGTACGCCTCATAGGGCCGGTAATCGAACTCCATCGCATATGTGCTTCGACGCCTTATCGATATGGGATCGGTCACGGTGGAGAAGCGCTCGCTGGCCTGAAGCCTGGTGCGGCTGTATACGGCTATATCCAGAGGGGCATCGAATATGCGCCCCCCCTCTCGTATGTGCACGTAGAAGGTGAGCTTGCCCGGGGCGTATTCGCGGCTCGTCCTACCCGCCACGGCGTAGTAGATCTCAAACTCGGAACCGTCCTCGCCTCTTACGACGGCGTCCCCCTCGTAGAACGTCTTGACGGCGAGCTCTTCGTAGTAGGCCTCCCCTTCGTGGGGCCCCTCGGCTATTGCCCGACCCGAGGGCGCTGCGAGCAGGAGCAACACCACGGCAGCGGCGGCCACCGCGGCCTTAAGCCCTATGCGCTGCGAAGGGCAGCCCTCCATGCACCGCAGGCACAGATCGCACCTCGGGTCCTCGATCCACGTCTTCGGGGCGAGCCCCAGCCAGCAGCGGTCCACGCATACCGTACACTCCTTGGGGCAACTCGTCCCCGACACATGGTGCAGCCGCACCAACCTGCGGCGGCCGACGTAGCTGAGAAAGATGCCCGTAGGGCATAGGTAGCGGCAGAAATGGCCCGGACGGGCTAACTCGTACCCCACCACGCCGAGCACGAGCACACCCCACACGGTCCATCCGCCCCAGAGAACGAAGTCTGATACCGCATGCTGGACGAGCGCAGGGGGAAGAAGGTACTGCAACACCATGGGGTTGGTCCCTACGACGACGAAGAGCAGGGCGACGTAGAGGAGACGGCCACGGCGCAAGGAGGCGCGGACGGGCGGTTGACCGCGCAGGTGCCGGCCGAAGAGCCGGCGTTGCAGCCTCTGGTTGAGCGACGAGAAAAGTGACATGGGACACACGTAGCCGCAGTAGACGCGCCCCAGGAAGAAGGCAAGCCCCATGGCTACGGCGAAGGTGAAGAGGAAGACGGCGTTCCATGAGCGCGGGTGAGCCAGCGAGCCCACGGCGTGGACGGCTACGGTTAGAGGCTCAGCGAAGATGAAGGGGAACAATTTGAGCGAGTACGGCCCTCCGGAGACGTTGTCGTAGAGGGGTTGGAGGCGGCGGCGCAGCCTGCGATCGTAGCGTGTGAGAAACGATTCCGCGGACTCCGAGCGCAAGACGGGTGAGCGCGGATAGGGATAGGGGTTCTGATGGTATGTGCGTACCAGCTGGAACAGGGGGCTCAAGAGCAACACCGCCAGGACAAACCCCTGTATGACGCGCCTCACCGCAGGCAGAAGAACCCTAAGCCGCATGGCGACCTCCCCTCCCGGCCACGACCATTATGGCCGACGGAAACTGCGGGCAACGCTCCTCGCAGCGGCCGCACCCTATGCAGTGGTCTTCGTCGACGACGGGCTTGGCCCTGGGTACCAGGGTTATGGCCTTCCCCTTCAGGGGGCACGCGTCGTGGCAGACGCCGCATATCCTGCCGTTGTAAGACAGGCAGTTGGTCTTCACCACGACGGCCGTACCCATGCGCACGTGCCGGGCGATCTCGTCCATGTCGCGTTCTATGGGAGAGAGCGCCCCTGTGGGACAGATGTGGGTGCAGTTCATGCAAAGGTTGCACGAGCGAAGGCGTGTGTTCAGATACGGCGTTCCGGCGAGGCGCGGGCTCTCGAGAAGGGTGAAGAAACGGATGCAACCGGCTTGGCATACGTTGGCACATGCGCGGCAGCGAATGCAGTCGGCAAGGAACCGCTCCTCGGGCCCCGCCCCCGGCGGGCGGACATACCTGAAGGGGGGACGGCGCCTGGGAAAGAGAAAGTCGAAAAGGCGAACCAGCTGGAACACGACCGGAAGGACGAGAAGGGGCAAGAACCAGAGAAGCCGTCTGCGAGTGAGTTTCATCGCCCATCCCCCCCGCGGGGAAGAATAATCTACCAGAAAAGGACCGAGGGGCAAACGGCGGCCCCTGTGACGCAAGCCTCGAGGCACCCCTGCCGGCAGGCCGCTAAGAGGTGGGTGGGAAAAGGAAAAGTAACACGCGCCGCGGCTCCTGCGGCGAGCCGAGGGGATAAGGGAAGCGGCCCGAGACACGCGACGCCGTATGGCCGTTCGCACCTGCACCGGACGCCCCGACCACTCCCCCCTTGCCGAACCAGAAGGTGTGAGAAGCATCGGCTCGCCCGCTCCAAATCCACATGACGGCACACCCACCCCCCCTTGCGGGATGGGGCCGAAGATGGCAGGATGATAGCCGAGGGCGACGCATGCCGCTCAAGCGAGGGCAGAGGTTCGCATCCTCTACACCCACTCGGCCGCCCCGAACACGGAATGAGCACCATTAAGGTGAGGGTCCTCTATTTCGCCGTCCTCAGGGACGCGACCGGCCTTGAAGCCGAGAGCTTGGAGATCCCCTCGGAGACGACTGTATCAAGGCTTCTGGATCATGTAAAGCGGCTCCATCCGGGCGCGTCGGAGATGGTCGATCGTGCCCTTGTGGCCAGGAACCGAGAGTATGTCGACGGGGACTCCACGCTTGAAGAAGGCGACACGATAGCTCTCATCCCTCCGGTAAGCGGGGGCCGCATACCGTAGGCGGCACCGAGGGAGGAACGGCGGCACATCGGAACAGGTCGCGCGACGCGTCTCATCCCGCCTTCGCGCCGCTCCGACATCCGGCTTCCCTGGCAGGAAGAGGCCAACACCGTCTTACGACGTCAAGCCCGGCCGTCCACGGCTCGCTCCCGAGGAGCATGGGACCGCCGCCCGCCTCCGCAACCTCATAGAGACCGCCCACCCCACCGGGCGGCACAGCCCAGACCCGGCAGCACCACGACCCTCACCCTCACACCGCGCCGAAGGTGCGTCTCTTCGGCCGGCGCCACGACCAATGCGTCCGAAGTGATGAGTGAGCACAACATGTTCGAGCCCTGCTTGGCAGCCGGGACCACCCGTACGCCGCCTTCCCCGCCCACGATACGTGCGAAAACGAACTGCGTCCTGCCGGCCGCCTTGCGCACCTCGCCGTCGAGCACGGCCTCGAGCTCCCGCGCAGCCACGCCGTCCAGCCCCCTCATCCTCCAGAGGGCCTCCCTCACATAGACGTAGTAGCAGACGAGTGCAGAACCCGGATTGCCTGGAAGCCCGAACACCAGTTTGCCGTCCCTTCGGCCGAAGTAAAGCGGCTTTCCGGGCTTCTGCGCAACCCTCCAGAATAGGGGCTCGACGCCCAACCGCTCGAGCGAGCCCTTGACGAAGTCGTAGTCGCCCACCGACACTCCCCCCGTAACGAGCAAGACGTCGGCCCGGGCGAGCCCCTCGGCCAGCCGGTCGGCCAGAGCAACCGGGTCGTCGCCCACCCGGTATGTGGCCGCCACCTCGAACCCTTCGCACTCGAGAGCCGTACGCAACGTGTAGGTGTTTGCATCCCTCACCTTGCCCGCCTCGAGCGGCTCGCCCGGTGCGGCAACCTCGTCGCCCGTCACCACGACGGTCACACGTGGGTTGCGGTGGACCGCCGGACGGGCCACTCCCATTTCAGCCAAGAGGCCGGCCGCAGCAGGCGTCACCGGCTCGCCGCGCCTGAGCACCTTCTGGCCGGCCGCTACCTCCTCCCCCTTCCGGCGCACGTTATCCCCCTTTTCGACGCGACGGCGTATCCATACACGTCCGCCCTTCTCCACGGCGTCCTCACGCCTTACGACGGCGTCGGCGCCGGCGGGCAACATGGCGCCCGTCATTATGCGGGCGCACTCACCCCTGCCCACGGTGAAAGACGGAGCATCGCCGGCCTTGACCTGCCACCTGACGGCGAGCTCCACGCCCGTCTCCGAGTGGGGATGGGCCAGATCGGCGCTGCGGACGGCGTAACCGTCCATTGCCGAGTTCGTGAAAAAGGGGATGTCGACGGGACTCACCACGTCTTCGGCAAGCACCAGGCCGCACGCTTCCTCCAAAGGCCTGTGTTCAACCTCCAGCGGGCGCGTGTTGCTTCTTACGAGCTCCAGCGCCTCGGCTACCGTTATCACCTGTGCAGACCCTCTCCACGCATGATATCGAACACGAAGATAATTATGGCCCACCACGGGCCCATTGCAAGGCGGAACCCTCACCCCTATCGCGCGTCCTCCCTGGTTGTTGCACCATAGTCGGTCTACAACCACTCAGGATGTCACCCCGCTATGGAAAGCTCCCTCACGTAGCGACGAAAGCGCCGAGCCCACCGCCACAGGAAGGGAGCGTACCGCCGCACCTCATGCCCCTACCCCCATCCTCACGCGAGTTCAGTTGGGAAGAAGCACCCTCCCCCAGGACCGCCCTTTTCCGGAGGGGGATCGTATGGTAGAATCACCTTCGCATCTGCGTAACGGCAGGCTCTTCCTCAATTGGTGGAAACCGGGATGTCGCCGGAACCGGTCCGAGGGGGGGAGACGAGAGGTCTACACAGCATTATCAGGAGGGCCGTTGCAAGATGGACCGACAAAGGTTGCGCGACGGATTCGGCAGGACTATAGAGAAGCTACGTATATCCGTCACCGACCGCTGCAGCCTCCGATGCATCTACTGCATGCCCCTCAACCCAGACCACAAGAGGCGTGAAGAGATCCTCACGTTCGAAGAGATACGGCGCCTGGCCTCCGTCTTCGTAAAGGGGTTCGGCGTGGGCCAGATACGGATAACCGGAGGCGAGCCCCTCGAACGAAGCCGCCTCGACTCGCTCGTCGCCGAGCTGGCTTCGCTCCGCCGCTGGGGGCTTCGTCGCATCTCACTCACCACCAACGGCTCCCTTCTCGCCCCGCGCGCCTCCACTCTCAGGCGGGCCGGCCTCGACGACGTCAACGTAAGCATCGACTCCATCCGTCCGTTGAGGTTCAGAAAGATAACGTCGGGCGATCTCAGGGACGTACTGGACGGCATAGGGGCTGCCCTCGAAGCGGGTCTCGAGGTCAAGATAAACACCGTGCTCATACGGCGAGTCAACGACGACGAGATAGTGGACCTCGTCGAGTGGGCCAGTGGGGTGGGCGTGACGCTGAGGTTCATCGAGTTCATGCCCCTGGACGGCAAGGGGATGTGGAAGCCCGAGCTGGTGGTGCGCGAGGAGGAGATTCTCAAGACCCTGCGGCGCCGCTATACGGTGGAGTACGACCCGGCCACGCGCCCTTCCGATCCCGCCCGCTACTACGTGTTGGACGGCCGGTACCGTGTCGGCGTGCTGCCTACGACGTCCAATCCCTTCTGCATGGCATGCAACCGGGTGAGACTGACGACGGACGGCAAGCTGTTCGCGTGCCTCTACTCGCCACGGGGATACGACCTCAGAGGTCCTCTGCGCATGGGGGCGGACGACGAGGAGCTGTCACGTCTCGTAGCCGAGGCTGTGCGCAGAAAGCCCGTCGGATATATAGGGATCGCCGCCCGAAAGGAGGGGAGGTACCAGCCCATGTACTACATGGGCGGCTAGAGACCGAATCGAAGGTCCCCCGCACACCGGAGCCCGACGCTCCCCCCGTGCATGCCGCCGCGACCGTCTCCGACCGGCGCCGCTCGAGCGCAGAGATGCTCCGCAAGTACGTAACGAACATCAAGGCCATGCAGTTCAACCTGGCCGAGCTGTCCGGCTCGCTTGGCGACCTGGGAACGTTCATCCCTCTGCTGGTCGGCATGGTCACCATAAACGGCCTCGATATGTCGAGCGCCCTTGTCTTCGCTGGTCTGTTCAACATCATAAGCGGCGTCTTCTTCGGTATTCCCATGGCCGTCCAGCCCATGAAGACCATCGCCGCCACGGCCATAAGCGAAGGCCTGAGTGTGGGTGAGATAGTGGCGGCCGGCATAGTGACGGGGGGAGTGATATTCGTCTTCGGCGCCACGGGGCTCATCACACGGCTCAACCGCCTGATCCCCATGTGTCTGGTGCGCGGCCTGCAGCTGGGAATAGGCATCAAGCTGATCTACAAAGGCATATCGCTCGTCGCCTCGTCGGGTACAGTGGTGGGTTACGACAGCATATTCACCGGCGTTGCGGCGGGCGCCCTGGGAATGGTGGTGTTCTTCAACAGGCGGGTCCCGGCGGCGCTATTGCTGTTTGCAGGAGGCATTGTGCTCCTCTACCTGGAGCCCGGCACCTATCAGGCCACGCTAAAGGTGGGGTTCCACCTCCCTTCCCTCGTCAAACTCCATGCCGCCGACTTTCTGAGCGGCACCCTGCGTGCAGCCATCCCCCAGATCCCGCTTACGACGCTCAACTCCGTAATCGCCGTCTGTGCCCTCTCGGGCGACCTTTTCCCCGAACGCAAGGCCACGACGCGCGAGGTGTCCGTAAGCGTGGGTCTCATGAACCTGGTGGGATGCTGGTTCGGCGCGATGCCGATGTGCCACGGCTCCGGGGGACTGGCCGGCCAGTACAGGTTCGGCGCACGCACCGGAGGCGGCGTCATCATAATCGGTGTGCTCAAGCTGGCCGCAGGGTTGCTGCTGGGGGCATCGCTGCTGCCGCTCTTTGCGGCCTACCCGGTGAGCATCCTCGGCGCCATGCTCGTCTTCTCGGGCATCGAGCTGGCACTGGCGGCACGCGACGTGACGGCCGCCAAGGAGTACGTCTTCGTCCTCGTAACGGCGGGCGCCATCGTGGCCTTGGCCTCCGTCGCTCTGGGGTTCGCCGTGGGGTGCGCGGCCTACGTGCTCGGAATGTTGTTCGACAGAAACGGCACCGAAGAAGGGGCGTAGGGGCGTACGGGAGGGGCGATGCGGAGAAGGCCGTCAAAACCCTGGAGGGGGTATATACGGTCGTGGCGCCTGAAGGGAGAATCGGACAAAGGCCCAGCGGTCTCAGCCCACTCAGCCCCGGCATGGAGGACAGACGCCCTCAAGGACGCTTACACACCCCCCCCACGGCATGGAGGAAGCCCAAGCCCTCGGGTCGCGTAGGCCCCACGGCGGTGTGACCCTCACCGCGAGTCCAGTCCGCCCAGGTAACAGCCACACCTAGCGGTGCAGCATCCTGTAGGCGTGGAGCACGTAAGGGAAGAGGGCGTTCATAGACTCCTCGGCCCCGCGCGTAGAGCCCGGCAGGGCGAGTACCAACGTACGGCCCCTCACGCCGGCCAGCCCGCGCGACAGCATGGCGTAGGGTGTGCGGTCCTGCCCGTAGGCGCGGGCGGCCTCCATGATGCCAGGCACTTCGCGGTCAAGAAGCGGCCTCAGCACCTCGGGCGCAACGTCGCCGGAGGTAAGAGCCGTACCTCCCAGCGTTATGACCAGATCGTAGCCCTCAGCGCACCACTCCTCGACGCGGCGGGCCATCTCGTCGGCGTCCTCGCCCATCACGACGTACTCCACATCCTCCACTCCCACCTCCCGCAGCTTGGCAAGCACGGCCTGGGCGGCCGTATCCTTCTTCTTCCTGCCCGAAGAGACCGCGTCCGAGAACACAAGCACCGCGGCGCGGAATCCCTCGTGTGGTGCGTCTCGGTAATCAGACTTACCGCCGCTTTTACTCAGCAAGCGGACCCCTTCGATCTCCAGCGTACCGTCCAGCGGCTTGAGCATGTCGTAGACCGTAAGGGCAGCGCAACTGGCACCGGTGAGCGCCTCCATCTCACAGCCCGTCTTGTAGGTGGTCTTGGCCGTCACGTCCACCACAACCGCTCCCTCCTCAAGCGTGACGGCGACGTCCACCCATTCTACCGGTATGTTGTGGCAGAACAACATGAGCTGCGAGGCGCTCTTGGCCCCTATTATCCCCCCCGCGCGGGCCATCTCCAGCACGTCCCCCTTCGGAACCTCCTTGCGCCTTATGAGCTCGATGCTTTCCTCGGACACCCTGACCACCGCCCTGGCCGTGGCCGTCCGCCTGGTGACTATCTTGTCGCTTACATCAAGCATCACTGTCACCTCCACGCCGTACTGTCGTCTTCGAAACGTTCCTTCTTCCAGATGGGCACGGTCTCCTTTATGCGGTCCACCACGTAGTCGACGGCGGCAAACCCGCTCTTGCGGTGGGGCGAGAGCACGCGCACGTAGAGGGACGCCTCGCCCACGGCTATCTCACCCAGCCGGTGCACGATGAATACATCGTTGACGTCGAACCTATCCAGCACTTCGTCCCTTATCTTTTCGAGCTCAGCTTCGGCCATCTCCTCGAAGGCTTCGTAGTGAATGGACTTGACCCTCTTGCCTCCCCTCAGGTCGGCGCGGACGACGCCGCGGAACTCGAATACCGCACCCACCACACCCCCCGCCAGGTCGGGACCCGGTATGAGGTGGCCGTCCTCGAGACTCTCGTAGGTGAGAAACCTGTAACCCATAACCTCGGCCGAAAGCAGGGATGAAGGGCACGCCGCTTGCCGCCTTAAAGATTCTACACAAAATCGCCGGTACGAAAAGTAACGCGCTCACACGCCACCCTACCCCCCCCACCTCCCCCGGGGGGCGCTGCCGCCCCGGACTCCGCCGGATAGAAGGTCCGCTCACCTACTCGAGACCAGCCGCATCCTCGGGCGTATTCAGGTTGCGCAGCATGAGCGTGGGATCGCCGAACGAGGCGAGGTCCTCTTCGTCCACGTAGGCGACGTCGATACCGTGTTGAGCCTCGGCGGCGCCTATGAGCGAGACGAGCGAATAATCACCCCGGCCCATGGCCCCCTCCATCAGCGGCAACAGGCCCTTGCCGTAGACGCCGGGCAGTGGCAGCGGCCTCTCGAGCCTCGGCACCACGATATCGCGGCCGCGCGCAAGCCGTACCAGATGGCGCAGCAGGGCCGGCTCCAGAAAGGGCATGTCTACCGGCACCACGAGGCAGGCCCTCTCCTCGATCGCATGCAGCGCCGAATAGACGCCCATGAGCGGCCCCTGCCCCTCGCGCACGTCGACCACGCAACGTGCCCCGTCGGGAAGCGGCGCGTCCCTCAAGAACACTTCGTCGGCCGCCACGTAGAGTGTGGCGCCGACGGACCTCACCTTGGTGCATGCTATATCGAAGAGCGTCCTGCCGCCGAGCTCGAAGAACCTCTTGTCGGAGCCGAACCTCCGTGACCTGCCCCCGGCCAAGACGACGCCGGCTATGTCGTAGTCCTCGGCCATGATGTAACCTCCTCCCACACCCAACCACTCCCCCCGCCGCAGCCTCATGCCGCCGAGCCCGCCGGCAGCGGGCGGGGGAACGGCCACCACGTTCCGCTCTTCGACCGTATGCGGCCGACGGCCCGAGCGAGGGGAAGGCGGTATCAACCCTACGCCAAGTTACGCCAAGTAAGGATACTCACGCAACCGGGCGGTGCAACACCACCACTCGGAGGAAAGCCGGTTGGGAAACGGCGGCCTAGACTAGATGAGCAGGGGGAAGGGGCCAGCCGGTACACCGTTGGTGCGCGCCGCGGCCGCGCGACCTGGGGAAGGATGGGGGTGCAGGGACACAAAGGACAAGAGAGCCGCTTATTCCGCATCACGGGACCGTAACGCCGAAAAGAGGGGTGCAAACCGCGACGCTTCTTCCAGGTGTGGGGAAACGGCAAGCGCCTATAGTCCAAGCCCGCCTCCGAGACCGCCCCACGCGGCCGTGATTGAGGGGGCACCACATCCATTGCCGCCGCTCCAGCTCCGCCTGCCCCGGCAGGCCGTATACGCGCCCCATACCGTGGGGGAGCAAGCCCCGGAAGAGACACAAATGCGATCCCACCGCCGAGCGACCCCCGCACGGGGCGTTTACGCCGGGTGGAAAAGGTAATAAAATATCGTTTCCCGCGCTCGGCCCGGCCGCCTCACCGAGCCACGGCACCTTACGGAGTACGAAGGGATGAAGAGAGTCTCGAGCAGGCTGCGCCACCTCGCCGATATGCTCGGCGGCAACGTCCTCATGCTGGGCGTTGTGAGCTTTTTCACCGATGTATCGAGCGAGATGATCTATCCCCTCATACCGGCATTCCTCGCCGGTCTAACCACTCCCCAGCAGGCGGCCCTCTACCTGGGGGTCATGGACGGCATCGCCGAGAGCACATCCAGCCTGCTCAAGATCGCCTCCGGCCGCCTCAGCGACAGGATACGCAGCCGCAAGGGCCTGGCCGTATTGGGGTATTCCATCTCCACCTTCACCAAGCCGTTCATGTCGCTGGCCACGGCGGGATGGCACGTGATCGTGCTCCGCTTCCTCGACCGCGCGGGAAAGGGCATACGGACGGCGCCGCGAGACGCCTTGATAAGCACCTCGGTCAAGCCGTCGCGCTGGGGGTTGGCGTTCGCCTTCCACCGGGCCATGGACCACGCCGGCGCCGTCTGCGGCCCGCTCGCCTCGGCTCTGTTGCTCTACCCCATTCTCGGCTACGCCATCTGGCACGGCGGACGAGAGGTGGCGACGGCCGAAGAGATGGAGGCGATGCGGTGGCTGTTCGCTCTGGCCGTGGTGCCGGGGCTGTGCGCGGTGGTAACGCTCGCGGCCAAGGTGAAGGAGATACCGTGGCCGGCCACCCCCGCTCCCATGGACGGCGCACACGAACCACCAGGGCGGCGGTTGCCCGGCAGGTACTACCTATACCTTGCCTCGGTCGGTCTCTTTACGCTGGGCAACAGCTCCGACCTCTTCCTGATTCTCTACGCCAAGACCACGTTGGGGGCCGGACTGGGCTCGATGCTGGCCATGTGGATGGCGCTCAACCTCTCGAAGATCGCCTTCAGCCTGCCTGGAGGCACCCTGGCCGACAGGCTGGGGCGACCACAGTCCATAGTGCTCGGCTGGTTCGTATATACGGTCGTCTACGCCGGCATAGCAACGGCCGGCCCCTCGCCGGGCTGGTTCTGGATGTTGGTCGTCCTCTACGGAGCCTACTACGGACTCACTGAAGGCGCAGAACGCGCGCTGGTGGCAGAGATGGCGGGCGAGGGAGAACGGGGCAAGGCCTACGGCCTCTACCACGGCGTCGTGGGGCTCGCGTCGCTGCCGGCCAGCCTCGTGTTCGGACTGTTCTGGATGGCGCGCGGCGCGAGGACGGCGTTTCTGGTGGGTGCCGCGCTGGCCGGCCTGGCCACGCTGCTCTTGCTCCTCACCGTGAGCGGACAGGGCCGCCGTACGGCACTGAGGCCGTAACAGTTAGCTCGCCTGCTCGCCTCACCCAACCGACCGCACTCCGCCGGCTCTCCGCCGCCGCGCGCCCCACGAGGCCCGGGGTTCCGGGATTCAGGCCTTGGGCGAAGCGGTCTTGTTCTCACGAGCCCCCGAGGGCACGGGTTGCCGGGCGCAACCTTCCCTTGGGGAGGATGTGCCTTGCGCCCCCTGCTGGATACCGCATTCTTCCGGTGTAGGAGGGAGCGGCCCGTCGCCCACCATGACTGGGACGTACAACAACCGAAAAAAGGGGCAGGCGCCCGCATCTACTCCCGCCCCCTCAGGGCGGAGAGGAAGGGGTTTTTGCATCCACCGGGGTGGCGTCTCCATCCAAAGTGACGATACGATAGGGCGAGGGAGCGCTTCTCATTCCACGCCCGCTGTATTATCATAATCCGAAGCGCCGGCCCGGCCGGATCGCTCTCCTACGACGATGACGAACCGATCTCTCCTGGTCGCACTTATCCTTGCCGCGTTGGCGACTCCGGTCGTAGCCGCATCCCCCGAGGCGGGGGCCGAGGGGGTCACGCTGCTCGAAGCCGTCGCCGCGGCGCTCGAACACAACCGCGAGCTTGCCGCCATGGAGTACTTCGTCGACGCCCAGCGCCACCGCGTGGGGGCGGTGAGAAGCTCGCTGCTGCCACGCGTAGAGTTCTCCGAGCGGTTCACCCGGACCAACAACCCGCCCGCCGTGTTCAGCACCAAGCTCAACCAGCAGCGGTTTTCGCAGTCCGATTTCGACATCTCATCGCTCAACGACCCATCCCCTGTGAGCGACTTCCAAACCACGCTCTCCTTCTTCCAGCCCATATTCCACGCCCAGGCCGTGATGGCCACGAAGGCCGCACGAAGCGCCTACTCGGCCACGAGACTGGGCTACGAGAGAAAGCGCGAGGAGACGGCGCTGGCCGTCATCGAGAACTACCTTCGGGTGATTACGGCACGCGGGATGGTTGAGGTGGCTGAGAAAGGCGTCCAGGACGCCCGCGAGCATCTGCGCATCGCACGGGCGCGGGAGCGGGCCGGGTTAGGCCTCTATTCCGACGTGCTTCGCGCCAAGACGGCCCTCAGCGAGGCGCTGCGTCGCGAGGTCTCGGCCCGCAAGGATCTGGAAGTCGCGCGCATGGCCCTGGCCGTAACCATGGGGGACACCGAACCCGTCGACGCTGCGGGCGACGTCCCGGACATAGAGATAGGCGACTTCGCCCACTACCGAGAAGCCTCGGCCGGGAGGGATGACGTGAGGGCGGCCGAAATGTGGTACGAGACCGCAAAGAGGCGTCTCAGGGCCGAGCAGTCGGGCTACCTGCCCACGGTCGGATTCGGCGCCTCATTCCAGATGAACGATCGGGACCGCCCGTTCGGCTCGGAGGGAACCAGCTGGAGCGTCATGGCGACACTGCGATGGGAGATCTTCGCCGGCGGGGCGCGCCACTACAGGGCCGCACGCGCGGCGTCGCGCGTGAAGGAGGCCGAGCGCGAGGTCGAAGGCCTCAAGCAGAGGGTGGCCCTCGTGTTGTACGATTCGTACCTGGCCGTCGACGAGGCACGCAAGAGGCTCGATTTGGCCCGCTCCGCCCTGGAGACGGCCGAAGAGGGCGCCCGGCTGGTGGAGCTGCGCTACAAGAACTCTCTCGCGCCCCTGGTCGATCTCCTGGACGCCCAGCTCAACCTCGACCGTGCGCGCGCCTCGGTCGTAGCCAGCCGGAACGACTACCTGATGGCGAAGTACCGCCTGCTCTTTGAGAGCGGTACGCTGCTAGACGAACTGGGACTGCGAAACCGCATCGAGGAGACGGGACGATGAGATACATCCTGGCAACGGCTGCCGCAGCACTGGTACTGCTGAGCGCGTCATGCGGACCTGAGGGCGAAAGGCCAACGACAGTGCCCACGGCCGAGGGCGTCGCGGTCATGACCGTCTCCCTGCGCGAGGTGCCCATCGAGGTGGAGCTCGCCTCCACGGTGAGAGCCGTGCGCGTAGCCGACATCTCGGCCCGCACGAGGGGCACGGTAACGTCGATATCGGTCAAGGAGGGCGACCGTGTCACCGAGGGCCAGGTGCTGGCAACGCTCGACGACAGGGAGGCGGCACAGATGGTGGTCGAGGCCGAGCGCGCCTACGACCAAGCCCGCCGCGCGCTTCTGACCGCGGCCAAAGAACGCGACTACGCCGTGGCCACCTTCGAGCGCTACCGGGCCCTCTACGAGGAGAAGGCCGTCTCCCGACACGAGATGGAAGGGGTCGAGACGAAGAAGGACGTCGCCGTCCTCGCCTACGAGTCGGCTTCGGCGGCCGCCGAAAGGGCCGAGGCCGCACTCGAGGCCGCAAGGACCCGCTTGGGCTACACGCGTATCGCGGCGCCGTTCGACGGGGTTGTGACGGCCAAGTCGGTCGAGAGGGGCGAGCTGGCCGTGCCGGGCCGCCCGCTCTTCAGGGTCGAGGACGATTCCCGCTACAGGGCCGAGATGGAGGTCGACGAGAAACTCGCCGGTCGCCTCGGCGTGGGCGATACCGTCGAGCTGCACATCGACGCCTTGGGAGAGGTACGGACGGCCCACATAAGCGAGATCGTACCGAGCGTCGACCCCTCGACGCGGACGGTGCTCATCAAGGCCGACATCGACGACGCCCACGGCCTGCGTACGGGCCTCTACGCGCGGGCAGTCCTACGGGTGGGAACGAGGCGGGCGCTGCTGGTGCCGCGGAGCGGCATCGTGCGGCGCGGCCAGCTGAGGGAACTCTACGTGGTAGGGCCCGACGGCACGCTGGGACTCCGCCTCGTACGCCTTGGCAAGGTATGGGGAGACGAGGTAGAGGTGGTGGCGGGTCTCGAGGCGGGGGAGACCATAGTGACGGAAGGCATCGAGGGAGCCGCCCCGGGGGCGCGCATTCCCAAGAGGTAGCAATCCCGGAGGAGGGCCGATGGGTACAGCCGGCAGGATAGCCGCAGCGTTCATACAATCCAAGCTCACCCCCCTCATCGTCGTGGCCGCACTGGCCGCAGGGGCGGCAGCCCTTCTCATCACCCCCCGCGAAGAGGAGCCCCAGATAGTCGTGCCCATGATGGACGTCTTCGTCTCATACCCCGGGGCAACGGCCGAAGAGGTCGAGCAACGGGTGACGAAGCCGATGAGCCGCCTTCTGTGGGAGATAAAGGGGGTTAGGTACGTATACTCGACCTCCATGCCGGGGCGGAGCCTCGTGGTGGTGAGGTTCTATGTGGGCGAGGACATGGAAGACAGCCTCGTCAAGCTCTACAACAAGCTTATGTCCAACTACGACCTCACCCCCCCCGGGGTGTCACAGCCGCTGGTGAAGCCCAAATCGATCTACGACGTGCCGGTGCTGACGCTCACGCTCTGGAGCGAGCGCTACGACGGCTTCTCGCTGAGGCGCGTGGCCACGGAGCTTGCGGCCGCACTGAAGAAGGACGAGGACGTGGCCGCAGTGACGGTAACGGGCGGCCGGAGACGCCAGATAAGGATCGACCTCCAGCCCGCTCGCCTCAGGGCCTACGGGCTGGATCCCGCCTACGTGGCCGGTGTGCTCAGGCGGGCCAACGTCTCTCTCGATGCGGGCAGCCTGCCTCGGGAAGATGGCGAGCTCACCGTGCGCACAAGCGGCTTCATCCGCAGTGCCGACGAACTCGGAAACGTCGTACTGCGCGTCCAGGACGGACGGCCCGTCTACCTGAGGGACGTCGCCTCCATCACCGACGGTCCCGAGGAGCCTGACAGCTACGTGCTCATGGAGGTGCCCGCGCGCGGCTCCCATCGGGAGCACAGGCGCGGAGAGGCCGTGACCATAGCCATAGCGAAGAAGAAGGACACCAACGCCACCACCCTGGCCGAGCGGCTGCTCGAGAAGACCGAGGCGCTCCGGGGAACGCTCATTCCTTCAGACGTCGAGATCACCGTCACACGCAACTACGGCGATACGGCCAAGGAAAAATCGAACGAGCTGCTCGAGCACATGTTCATAGCCGCATTCTCGGTCACCGTGCTCATCGCCCTCGCCCTCGGCTGGCGCGAGTCGATCGTGGTGGCCGTGGCCGTCCCCGTCACACTGGCCCTCACCATACTGGTGTTCTACATGTTCGGTTACACGCTGAACCGAGTCACGCTGTTCGCGCTCATATTCTCGATCGGCATACTCGTCGACGATGCCATCGTGATCGTGGAGAACATCCACCGCCACTTCGTCGACGCAAAGGAGGCGACGGTAGAGGTGGCCGTAAGGGCCGTGGACGAGGTGGGCAACCCCACCATCCTCGCCACCTTCACCGTCATAGCGGCCCTGCTGCCCATGGGTTTCGTCTCGGGCCTTATGGGACCGTACATGAGACCCATCCCCATCGGGGCCACGGCCGCCATGGTGCTCTCACTGCTCATTGCGTTCATAATAAGCCCCTGGCTCGCCAACATCGTGCTGCGGTGGAGGAGCGGCGGCCGGGGCGTGCACGGCGCAGGAGGCGGAGAAAGCCGCCTCATGGCACGGTTCAACGCCCTCTACGAGCGCAACCTGCGTTCGCTGATCGAGAACAGGCGCAAGAGGATGACGTTTCTGGGTGTGGTGGCCGCACTGCTGCTCGGTTCGTGCGGCCTGCTGCTGGTGAAGGCCGTGATCGTAAAGATGCTTCCCTATGACAACAAGAGCGAGCTCGAGATCGTCGTCGACACCGATGAGGGGACGACGCTCGAGCAGACGGCGGCCGTCGTAAAGGAGATAGGGGACTACTTGGCTACGGTGCCCGAGGTGGAAAACTACCAGTACTATATAGGCACCTCAGCGCCGTTCAACTTCAACGGCCTCGTCCGTCACTACTATTTGAGAGAGGGCAGCAACGTAGCCGAGATACAGGTGAACTTCGTGCCCAAAGACGAGCGCCGGCGGCAGAGCCACGACCTTGCACGCGCCCTGCGCCCACGCATCGAGCAGATAGCACGTCGTCACGGGGCCAGGGTCAAGGTGGTCGAAGTGCCACCGGGACCACCCGTACTGAGCACGCTCGTGGCCGAGATATACGGCCCCGATTACGAAACCCAACTTGCGGCCGCACGCAAGGTGCTCGAGGTGTTCGAATCGACCCCCGGCGTGGTCGACGCCGACTGGTCGGCCGTGGCCCCGCAGAAGAGGATCATCTACGAGGTCGACCGCACAAAGGCGGCCATGCACGGCCTCTCACCCGACGCCGTCTCCTACACGCTGCGCACCCTCGTCGGGGGCTCGGCGACGGGACTCGTCCACGTGGCCGACGACAAGGAGCCAGTCGAAATAGTGCTGCGCTCGCCGCTCGAGGAGCGCTACAGGCTGGAGAATCTCGCGCACGTGACCCTAACTACGCCTGGGGGCAAAGCGGTGCCGCTCGCCGAGCTCGTACGCGTCAAGGAGGAAGCCATCGAGCAGCCCATCTACAGCAAGAACCTACACAAAGTAGTGTACGTGACGGCCGAGGTGGCCGGCCGGGAAGAAAGCCCCATATACGCCATCCTTAAGATGAAGCCGCGGATCGAGCGCCTCGCCCTTGAAGGGGGCGGCCGGATAGAACAGCTGTTCACTCACGAGCCCCGGCTGGAGAGGGAGGTCGCGCTCAAGTGGGACGGCGAGTGGCAGATAACCTACGAGGTGTTCCGCGACCTTGGCGTTGCGTTCGCGGCCGTCATGGTGCTCATCTACGTCATGGTCGTCGGATGGTTCAAATCGTTCAGCGTCCCCTTGGTGATAATGGCCCCGATACCCATATCGCTCATCGGCATACTGCCGGCACACGCTTTGTTGGGGGCGTTCTTCACGGCCACCTCCATGATAGGGTTCATCGCCGGCGCGGGTATAGTGGTGAGGAACTCCATAATACTGATCGACTTCGCAGAACTCAAACTCAAGGAGGGGATGAGCCTCAAGGAGGCGGTGGTAGAAGCGGGCATCGTGCGGTTCCGCCCCATGCTGCTCACCTCTTCGGCCGTCGTGGTGGGCGCGGCCGTCATACTGTTCGACCCCATTTTCCAGGGGATGGCCATCTCGCTCATGGCGGGCGAGGTGGCCGCGACGCTTCTTTCGCGCACGCTGGTGCCGCTCCTCTATTACATGCTCAAAGAGCACACCCTGCAGGACTTACCAGCGGGCGAGGCCCAACCCGCCTGACAGAGAAGCCCCGCAACGAAAGCAACGCCCTCCTTGCACCAAAAACCCCCAGACAGCTCCAGGGGTGCGGTGCTGCCGGACCTCCCCCGCCGCGGAGTGCGACAAACGGAGAGCAAGCAGCGAAGATTCACCTTGCGGTGCCATCCGTCGCAGCGGCCGACTCCCCGGCTCTGGGGGGTTCTGAGGCGACGCAGCCGACATCCATCGACGGAGAGTGAGATACGTACGTAAGGCGCCGACCTCCTCTCTGCGGGGAGGAAGAAGTAGAGCCGCGGACGGACGGCTCGGGGGACCGCGGCGTACTCCACCAACCCCCGCTGGGTGCGTCCACGACGTACCGCCTGGACGGCGGGAGGGGGACCGACGTGCTCCGGCGGGCCCACCCATTCTCCGGGGCGCAGCCGGGACGGAGAAGCGATCGCGGTACTCAATCGTACTACCCGGTGGGAACCCGCCTACACTTTTCGGCTCCTCTTCCCCCAAAATGTACCCATACACACTCGGGTGGCAGGGTGCAGGGGGCCGGGGCCGTCACCAGCGTCCGCTCCAGAGAGGATGGGAGGGGATGAAAGGTTGGGCACCCTAAATTTGTATTCCCTAAAATCGAGCGTTAGTATATTCTAAACAAAGCGCATACCTCCCTCGTCCGAGTGGAGGCCTACGCAACGAGACGAACCGCCACGCACCCGCGGCGAGGTGTGCCTACGGCGAACGCGCCGGCCCGAGGCACGCAGCGCACCCTGCAACGAGGTACGCCGGAATGAAGACGCTCAAAGACCTGGTACGCCTCGTCCACGATCCGAAGCTCCGGCTGTTCTTCGGCTCCGGGATCATAGTGAGCGTGGCCTATATCGACCCGGGCAACTGGGGAACCAACATAAGCGGGGGCGCTCTGTTCCGCTACGACCTCCTGTGGGTCATCTGGATGTCGAGTGCGATGGCGATGCTGTTCCAGTACCTGTCGGGCAAGCTTGGCATAGCAGGCCATTCGCTCCCTGAACTGGTGGGCAGCAAGCTGGGGTCACGATCGCTCACGCTGGCCTACTGGCTCATGGCCGAGCTGGTCATACTCGCCACCGATCTGGCCG
>CAZXEJ010000022.1:0-37824 GCA_964639895.1 uncultured Spirochaetia bacterium
GCTGGGGAACTTCTCGTTCGGCGACTACTTCAAGCGCGAAGCGATAGGCTTCGCCTGGGAGCTACTCACCCAGGTGTTCCGCCTTCCGACCGAGCGGCTCTGGGTGACGGTCTACGAAGAGGACGACGAGGCCCTGGACATCTGGGTCTCGGAGATCGGCGTGCCCCGGGACAAGGTGGTCAAGCTGGGCGAGAAGGACAACTTCTGGTCGATGGGCGACACGGGCCCGTGCGGGCCGTGCTCGGAGGTCCTGTACGACCTCGGCGGCGAGGGTCCCACGCTGGTCGAAGACCCCGACTCGGAACGCTACCTCGAGCTTTGGAACCTGGTGTTCATGCAGTACAACCGTGACGCCGAGGGCACCCTCACTCCATTGCCCCGCCCGAGCATCGACACGGGCATGGGTCTCGAGCGCATAGCTTCCGTCCTGCAGGGGGTGAGGAGCAACTACGATACCGACCTCTTCAAGGACATAATACGCGAGGTCGAAAGGGTGTGCGGCCGCACCTACGGGCGCGACCGTGCCGACGACGTATCGATGAGGGTCGTGGCCGACCACGCGCGCGCCGTCACCTTCCTCATCGCCGACGGCGTCGTGCCCTCGAACGAAGGCAGGGGGTACGTGCTGAGGCGAATATTGCGCCGCGCCGTACGACACCTACGCAGGCTGGGCGTCGAACGCCCGGCCCTCTATGCGATGACGGGGGTCGTCAAGGACCTGATGGCCGAGGCCTACCCGGAGCTCGAAGAGCGCATCGAGTTCGTAAAGGAGGTCGTAAAGGGCGAGGAGGAACGCTTCTTCGAGACGATCGACCGCGGACTCGAAATACTGGCCGAGGAGCTGGCCCGGCACCGTCGAGTGCTGCCCGGTGAGGTGGCGTTCAAGCTTTATGACACCTACGGGTTCCCGCTCGATCTCACAGAGGACATAGCGAGAGAAAGCGGAATCAGCGTCGACCGCGAGGGGTTCGAGCGCGAGATGGCTAGGCAGCGCGAGAGGTCCCGCCTGGCGTGGAAGGCACAAGAATCCGAGGAGCTGACCCCCATCTACAAGGACATCTTCGAGGGCGGGCTCGTGGTGGAGTTCACCGGTTACGAGCGCCTCGAAGACCAAGGGGAGATAAAGGCGCTCATAAGGGACGGCACACCCGTAGACGAGGCTCGCGAGGGCGAGACGGTGGAACTCATAACCGACAGAACACCCTTCTACGGGGAATCGGGCGGCCAGGTGGGCGACCGCGGCACGATCGAGGCCCCGGGTGGAGTGGCCCGTGTGGTCGATACCAAGAAGCCCATCCCCACCCTGACCGTCCACCTTGCCACCGTGACCCGCGGCGTGCTGCGCGTAGGAGACAGGGTGCGACTCGCCGTCGACGGCGCACACAGGCAGGGAGCCATGGCCCACCACACGGCCACCCACATACTGCACGCCGTCCTGCGCGAGCTCCTGGGCGACCACGTCCAGCAGGCGGGCTCGCTGGTTGCGCCCGAGAGGCTGAGGTTCGATTTCACACACTATTCCCCGCTCGACGACGAGACGGTGGCGCGCATAGAGGAGGTGATCAACCGCCGAGTGAGGCTAGACGACGAGGTCGTCGTCGAGACCGACGTCCCCTACGATGAAGCCATAAGGAGCGGGGCGACCGCCATCTTCGAGGAGAAGTACGGCGACCGCGTGAGGGTGGTCACCATAGGCGACTACAGCAAGGAGCTCTGCGGCGGCACCCACCTGCACACGACCGGAGAAGCGGGTCTCATAAAGATCGTGCACGAGACGGCCTCGGCCGCAGGGGTGAGGCGTTTGGAGGCCGTGGCGGGCGAGGCCGCCTGGCGCCACCTCAAGGACAAGGAATCCAGATTGCACGAAGCGGCCTCCCTTCTCAAGGTGCCCGAGGGCGAGCTGGTGGCGCGGCTTAAGAAGCTCGTCCAGGAGAACGAGGCCCTTCGCAGGGAGCTCGAATCCCTCAAGGCCTCCCTCTCCCGCAAGAAGGCCCAGGATCTGGTCGACGCCACCCGAGAGATCGACGGCGTCAAGGTTCTATCGGCCGAGATCGAGGACGCCACTCCCGGCGAGCTGCGCACCATTTGGGACGACCTCAAGGGTCGCTTGACGCGCACCGTGGCGGTGCTGGGCAGCCGAAAGGGCGGCAAGGCCTACTTGCTGGTCGGGGTGACCAAGGACGTGGACGACGAGCTCAATGCCGGCCGCCTCATAAAGCAGCTCGCCCCCATCATAGGCGGCGGCGGAGGCGGCAAGGCCGAACTCGCTCAGGCCGGCGGGACGAAGACCGAGAACCTGCGCAAGGCCTTAGACGCCGCCCTCAGCGTAGTGAAAGCCGAAAGGTCCCACTGATGTAGTAGGCGGCCGCACCCAATACGGCCCCCCTTCAGTCGGCACGGCGGCTCAAAGGGGCGGCTGCTTGAGGGAGCGGCAATATCCCCACGCCTGTGTGCGCGAAACAGTCGAATGGACCGGCACCCCCTCACGCCGGGGCTCTCCTCACCTAGCGGCCGACAGGGAATCCCGCAAAGGAAACCGACCCCGGCTGCTTGAGACCTCTCAAGCCTCCCCTAGAGTACGGCATCAAAGAAGAGGTGCGCCAAGGGAAGGAGACGAGGATCCCGAGGCGTTCGTCCCACCGAGCAGCACACACCTCGCCCATGAGGGGAGAACCCGTTTTGCAGGTGGGGTGCTCCAGCATGCCGTCACCCCCAGAGCGCGTACCCTAAGCCGCTCCACATGCTTGAAAGGGTCGCGGCGTGTTCCCGAACGCCGCAACGCAAGGAGCGCACACGGGCGGCCAAGCAGCGTTGAGACACCGTTCCTACACCAAGTCCGTGGAGCTTCCGGCGAGAGAAGCCCCGGGCCAAGTGCGGGCGCACTGCATCAGCCGTCTCGATCCCCATCGAAACCATCTACGGCCTCCCCCAGCTCCTGGAACCCGCGGACTTCTCCTTCTTACGAGGGCGTAGAGGGTGCTCCGCCCCCCCCGCACAGGACACGGCTAGCGCAAGGGTATAGTTGTGATCGCGCTGTCCCCTAAATGCCGCAACCGAGCACCCGAGCGATGAGGCGCTCCGGCACCGATCAGAAGAGGAAACGAGGAGTGAAGAGATGACGGCCGATGACGGTACGGTGGTCCTGTGCCCGTAGGATGCGCGGAGGATGCGCATCTCTCAGACAATCTGGCGAGCTTCAGGATACGAAGGAAGGAAAAACGGAGCGGCGTGTGATCTGGACCGTTCCACCCTACACTCACAAAGCAGTGTAAGGGTCGATCACAGCATGATAACACGTGAGAAACGATAAAAGAAGCCTCTCGAGCGGCGACGGCCTAGAGCACTACCGCCGGGTGTAACGATGGCCGCCTGTCGTCTATGATGAGACGAACGGAAAGAGAGACGGCACCCCCAGGCCGTACGCTCCCGAGGCAACCAGCAGAGCACGGAGGCCCCGTCATCAGCGCGTGAGTCCCAGGGCTCCCCGGTACATACATCTCATCCCAATCAGGGCCGGTACGACCGCACCACGGAAGACTGGGTTGGTGAGGAAGCGACACCCCTCGCCGATGATGAGGCGCCTCGAAGCGGGAGGCCAGGGAGAAGGCCGCAGAGGTGCACGGCCCCTGCTCAGATGAATCCGCTCTTTTCGAGCTCGCTCCTTACTTTTCTCAGCGCCCCGCTCTCTATCTGTCTTACGCGCTCACGCGAGAGATTGAGCTTCTGTCCCAGCTCCTCGAGTGTCATGGGATTGTCGCTCAACACACGGTGCTTCAGGATGTAGCGCTCGCGGTCCTTGAGCTTCCCAAGGGCCGATTGAAGGCCCTTGCGCAGAAGGCTCTCTTCTTCGGCCTTGGCAACGATCTCCTCCTGGTCCATACCCTCTTCCTCTAGGAAGTCCAGGTGGGTTACGTCCTCGTTGAGCGCGGCGTTGAGCGAGAGGTCCTTGGAGCTCATCCTCTGTTCCATCTCCTCGACTGCCTCGGTGCTGACGCCCAGCTCGCGGGCCAGCCTGTCGTAGTCCTTCTCGTCCAGCATTTCGCCCGCGAGCGAGAGGTCCCTCTTCTTGGATCGCAGCTTGTAGAACAGTTTCCGCTGCTCCTGCGTGGTCCCTATCTTGACCAGGCTCCAGCTTCTTATGATGTAGTTCTGTATGTAGGCCCTTATCCACCAGACGGCGTATGATATAAGACGATACCCCTTCGTCGGATCGAACCTCTTGACGGCGTGCATAAGCCCGATGTTGCCCTCCTGGATTATGTCCATCGGGTTGAGGCCGTAGTTCTTGTACTCGCTTGCAATCTTGACGACGAAGCGGAGGTTGGAGGTGATCAACTTACGGGCAGCTTCGAGGTCGCCCTCTTCACGGTAGCGCCTGGCGAGCTCGAGCTCTTCCTCGCGCGAGAGCACGGGATACTGGCTTATCTCGGCCAGATAGCGCTCGAGAGAAGTGGAAGGCACGGGCAGGGAAGGTGCCGCGACCTCCCCGGTCCGATTCTTTTTTGTCTTCTCGCTGGCCTTCTGCATGTGCTCATCGTGCGTGGGATGGGTCCGTATGAAAAGTATACTAAAGGCCCGATACCCCTTCAAGGAATCCCTCCCGCCCGTGAGGGGTCCTCTGGATGAAGGCAGGCACGCTACAGGCACAACCTCGGCGGCGCCGCTATCCGCTGGCCCATACAACCACCCTAGCGGCGTGGGAAGGATAGAACCGCCCAGGCGAATCAAGGGGAGAGGGCGTGAACCCTACCCCCCTCGAGGATGCCCTCCCTGCGATTTCCTTCCCCCATTGGTGCCAAGGAGAAACACCGGCGACAGCGCCCCGTCGTTCCGCCAATCTTGAGCGAGGCGGGTGCACACCCCCTCGTCGGCCCTCTCCTCGGAACCGCCGTGCCTATCACCCCCCGTCACGGGGATGTCGGCGTGGACACCCGCCGCCCATGGCACACGCTCCCCACGCCGCCGCACCTCAGGGGACCGACCCGGCAACCCACCCCGCCTTCACGGCGCATCCACCTCGGGGCAGCGGGTGGAAAGTACGCTGCGGAAACATTAGATTTTATGGTGGAGTCGATACCACAAGCAACAGAGCTGTGTTAAGTTAATGTTAGGTTGAATCATTCCCAGGATCGCAGGGACAAGGAAGAGTCCATGCCGAAGAGGCCGCCCCAACCGGGTCATGTAGCAACGAGCAAGAAGCGCCGGAGGCTGGCTCCGTTCGTGCTGGCTTCAGTGCTTGCACACCTGCTGCTCATGCTGTTGTTCCTCCTATTTTCATCTTACGAGGCACGACGGGCTCCGGTGGCCGTTAAACCCAAGTTCATCGAGATAACCGAGTTTCCCGTGCCCCCGGAAAAAGAGACCAAGCCGCCCGAGAAAACCGAGCGCCTGGCCCAGCGGTCTCACCGCGCAAAAAAACAGACCGTAAAGGACGATTTCACCCGCCGTGGAGCGGTAGCCTCCGTCGAGCGTAAGTTCACGCGACCCAAGAAACAGGCGAAACCCGCCCTCAAGCCGAAGGAGACCGCTGCTCCCAAGCGCCCACCACGACAGAAGAAGGCGGCCGAAAAGCCGCTCGTCGCCTCGCTTCCCAGAGAGATCGAGCGCCCGGAGCTGCCTGCACCGCGCACACCTACGGTGGACGAGATGCTTAAGACACCCGCCCTCCCTCCCCCCAGCAAACCGCAACAGAGCAGACCCGAGTTCCTGGGGGATAGAAACCTGCCCAAGGAAGACACGGTCGATCTCAACACCACCGAGTTCAAGTACTTCTCCTACTTCATGAAACTGAAGCGGAAGATAGAATCCGTCTGGACCTACCCGCGGGAATCCGTGATGAGGGGCGAACAGGGCGAACTGCTCCTCGTCTTCACAATAAGGAGTGACGGCCAATTGGAAGGGGTCAAGATACTGAACTCCTCTCTGCACGCCCGTCTGGACGAAGAGGCCGTAAGGGCGATAAAGGTGGCGGCGCCGTTCTACCCCTTCCCCAAGAGCTGGGGCCTGGAAAGGCTGAATGTAAGGGCCGTCTTCTCCTACAGGCTTGGATACTGGTCCGTCACGCGATAGTGCCCCCTTGGCACGTCAGGGGCGGTTGTGTATAACCACCCTCTCGCCGCCGGGCTGGACCCTTACAACCTCACCGATCACCCCGATGATAGAATCGGTCCAGCGTTCGTACGCGGGGTCGGAGACGGCGACCTCGAGCCGCTCGGCTTCCTCCGGGGGCAGTACCACGACCATACCAACACCGCAGTTGAACGTCCTGTACATCTCGTCCCAGTCGAGTCCCGCGAGCCGCTTCACCAACCCAAACACCGGCGGTACACTCCACGAGGACGCGTCGAGATCGACGCCGAACTCGGGGGGCAGCACCCTGGGTATGTTGCCGACGAGGCCTCCACCGGTTATGTGGGCCGCGGCTGCCGGCCGGAACGCGGAAAGGAAGTCGTTAATCTCCCCTACGTAGATACGGGTGGGCTTGAGCAACTCCTCGGCCAGCGTGGCGCCCCCCAGCTCGGCGGGCCGGTCGTCGAGACCGAAGGCGCTCTGTTCGAACAGCACCTTCCTTACAAGGGAGAAGCCGTTCGAGTGCAGGCCGGAAGAGGCGAGCCCGACCACCTTGTACCCCTCCTCGACGCGTGAGCCGTCTATCAGGCCGTCGCGCTCCACGATGCCCACGGCAAAGCCGGCCACATCGAACTCGTCCGCGCCGTAGAATCCCGGCATCTCGGCCGTCTCACCCCCCAACAAGGCGCAACACGCCATGCGGCAGCCTTCCACGATACCCCGCACCACAGCCTCGCAGCGGGCGACGTCCAGCCTTCCGACGGCCAAGTAGTCGAGGAAGAAGAGCGGCCGCGCCCCGCAGGTCACCAGATCGTTTACGCACATCGCCACAAGATCTATTCCCACCGTATCAAGGACGCCGGCCTCAATGGCGACCCTGAGCTTGGTGCCCACCCCGTCGGCGGCAGCTACGAGCAATGGGGAGTCCGCCGAGGACGAGAGCGCGTAGAGCCCGGCGAATCCCCCCACGCCGCCTACGACGCGGTCGTCATAGGTGGATCGCACCAGGGGAACGATCCTCTCCACGAAGGACTCAGCCGCCTCGATGTCGACCCCTGCATCCTTGTATGTGAACTTCTCATCATTCATCGTAGCCACCTACTAGACCGAAAGATGCCGGCCCGAAGGGATGAAATCCCTGTCCCGAAGCGCTGCTGAATACGTCCGTGCGTGGAAGACACGCCCCGAAGCGGCGGAGAGGGCTGGTCTCATCATCCCAAAACATCGACCTACGCCCACTAGCGAGCCGGCAAGCCGTCCCTCGAAGGGATGACAAAAGGGCTCCACCACAGACAGTGGTAATCCTTTTCGCACACTCTACCGAAGGCGGCCTCACACATACCTGCGGCGAATGGTCTCCGCTACTTGACCTCTTCTATCGTCTCTATCACCACCGGCGTCACCGGTACGTTCTGCATCCCGTTCTTCGTCGTCGTGGGCACCTGGGCTATCTTGTCCACCACGTCCATGCCCTCGACCACCTTGCCGAAGACGGCGTAGCCGTAGTCGCGCTCGCCGTGGTCCAGGAATCGGTTGTTTGCGAGATTGATGAAGAACTGCGACGTTGCGCTGTTGATGTCGGCAGTCCTGGCCATCGCAATCGTGCCCCGCTCGTTATGGAGACCGTTTTCGGCTTCGTTCTTTATGGGAGGCCGCGTAGGCTTGGGCTCCAGGGATGCTGTGAGACCACCACCCTGGATCACGAATCCTGGTATCACACGGTGAAAAACGGTGCCGTCGTAGAAACCGTCTCTTACGTATGCGAGAAAGTTCTCGACCGTAACGGGCGCCAAGTCGGGATACAGCTCGACCTTGATGTCGCCCAAAGTGGTTTTTATCACTACCATCTTGGTGTGTTCCTTGGCTCGGTTTTTTTCCTTAAGTGCAAGGGTATGTACACCCGTTGCAGCGAAAAACAGGAAGAGAGCTACAACCACTATACCTGCATAGCGCGATACATTGCCACTCATCCAGACTTCACCTCCCTCGACGGCGAACACGACGGCCGCGCACTCCTGACGGCCTCATACTCAGACCAGAACCGGTGGGCATTAAAATGATACCACCAACGGGACGGTGTGGGCACGTGAGAGGACGAACGTGACAGCCCCCTGTGGGACCGCCTTCGGGCGGGGCGGCTGGAGGAGCCAGTGTTCACATTTCTGTGTCCGAGGCACTTCGGCGGGACGAAGGGGAGAAGCGTGATGCGGTGTTCACGGCTAGAGCGATGGTGGAGCTCTCGGAGCACGGAGGGGACGCGGTCAGGGGAGAGCGAAGGCGTTTAAGGGGAGCCGCGGTTACATGGGAGAGCGTAACAAGGGGGACATGCACAAGGCATGAGGCAGAGGCTACGGTGACGCGGCAGCAGCAGGGGGGAACCGCAGTGGGGGTAGAGGCGCGGCGTAGAGTGGTGGCGTGCACAGGCACAAGGTGGGGTCCAAGCCGTATAGGGGGCGCGTGGAGGAAGGAGTGCGGCGGCGAGGGGGGATAGAGAGTAAAGGTACGCAGTTGGCGGGAATCCGGCACGGTGGATGCCTTACCGCGATGGTGCTCCGATCCCGGCGGGCAGCAAGGAGGTGTCGCGCCGCTGGGTCCGGCGGGGAGGAGAGGCGTGGGTGGCGGGAGGGACATGGGCAGCAGCAAACCGGGGCCAAAACCCCATATGGGGGCGAGGGTATCCAACTGCGGTGGGGAAACGGGGCGGCTGTTGCTTTCTCTATCCTCCACTAGCGGCGGGATGCGACGTGTCCGCCGTGAAGTGGAATGATTGGCCCACAACGGCACGTAGTGTAAGGGGAGTCGTGGAAGAAGAGGAGCCCCTTCCATGCCGAGTGGGGTTGTCGGGCCGGTGCCCCAACTTAGTCGGCGGGGAAGATTGCCGGCAGCATGGCAGTCCTCAGGCGCCCAGGTTGGAGGCCGTGCAGGGGGTTGAGGGGACCCCGTGGCGGTCGCGGAAGCGGTGAGCACTCGTGGGCACCGTGTACCATGGGTGGAAAGGGAGCTCATGCTATGCAAGCGGCTCGATAGAGAGTGTACTGAGAGGGGCGGCGGAAACGCTCATAAGTGAACATTTGCCACCTCTCCACCGTCCCTTGCGCGGCGGGGACCCGAGGAAGAGAGACGCCGATGCGGGATGGTACGAAGCGATCCATAGGCTTCGAGGAAAAGCGCGGGCACAGGACCGGACGCGGACCGTATGTGACATCCTGCTAAGGAATCTACGCGGGCTTCCGCTCGCAAGCCACAAAAGGGCAGGGGAGACACCGTCATAACAGAGAAGGGGTCACTGACCCGGGCCGCATAGCGGGAAGACGCGGCGCCCGAGGCAGGGCCGTAGATAGCAGAGAAACAGAGAACCAACTTCTCTCTGCCGCGGCCTTCACCGACTGCGGGTTTGAACGGCGGGCGGAGATGGGTTAAATTGTTCGGATCAAGCCATGGCACCCGGAGGATGGGATGGCGAGAGTTGAATTCGGAGTCATGATACGGCAGGAGAAGACCGATTTCGCCCATGTCCGAGAGGCAGCGGCGTTGTGCGACGAGCTCGGCTACGATTCCATATGGCTCTACGATCACCTGCTGGGGATGGGCGCCCCGGATCAGGATATCTTCGAGGCCTGGACCCTTCTAGCGGCACTCGCGCCCGTTACATCCCGGGCGAAACTAGGCGTTATGGTCACGGCGGCCCCGTTTCGCCACCCTTCCCTTCTGGCCAAGATGGCCGCCACGCTCGACAACATATCAGGCGGCAGGCTGGAGTTTGCCCTCGGGGCCGGCTGGTACGAGCCAGAGTTCACTGCCTACGGCTACCTATTCCCCGGCGCACGCGAGAGGATAGAGAGGTTGCGTGAGGCGGTGCTTATAGCCCGGGCCATGTGGACCCAGCACTGCCCCTCCTACGCCGGCAAGTACTACCGTATCGAGGGGGCGTACTGCAACCCCAAGCCTCTTCAGAAGCCCCATCCACCGATTATCGTAGGAGGGGCCGGTGAGAAGTTCCTACTGCCCACAGTGGCCGAGGTAGCCGACGGCTGGAACTGCCCGGCCACCAGTGCTGGAGAGATAGAGCACAAATTGCAGGTTCTAGAGACCCACTGCAGGCGATTCAACCGCAGTGTGCAAGATCTCATCCTGTCCGAGCAGACGGTGTGCGTGATCGCAGAGACACAAGGGGAACTGGAAGAGAAACTACAGAAAGCCAAGAAACGCTACGGCTTCTTCGGCGACATCGAGAGCACCGGGATCGTGGGAACGCCGCCTGGCTGCATAGAGAGGATAAAAGAGAAGGTATCGAGGGGAATAAGCAAGTTCACCATATTCTTCTCCGACACGACGAAACCCGAAACGCTGGCACTGTTTGCAAAGGAAGTGATGGCCGCTTTCAGATAAGGGGGGCGATCCGAGGTGCCACCGAAACCCTCTCCGGCCAACGCCGCCATTCCCCATCCCCACGCATCTCATCGAGGAGGGCCGTCGATCGCCTGGTGCAGCACACGCCGGCGAACGAACCGACCCGCCGCAGCCGCGGGGCATCCCTCCTCCGCCTTCCCGCACCTCGAGGTCCTTGTTCGCTCTCAGCACAATGACACTACATACGAGACCGCCTCATCCGGGAGCCGGGACCTTTAGACTACGCGCGACTGCACACTGGGAGGGGATGACGGCGGCGGCACTCGAGAGGAATCCCACCGCTTCGGGCATCACGCCGGCCGGAGAGAGGAAAGCGCGCCCACCTACCAACCCTGGAACAACGGTGGCAGCTTGGGGCCGAAAAGCGAGACTACGGCCACGACGGCTACGAACCCCAAGGCACCAAGGGTCACCAGCACCGTGAAGGCCTTCGAGGCTGCTACGATCTCCTTTTCCATCTCCATATCTCAATGGCCTCCTGAACGCTGTTTGCCGCCGTAGAGCGGGTCGCCCACAGGAACGAGCGGGAACGACCGTACGAAGAAAGTGAACGCAAGCAGGAAGAGAGCCAAGAAGCCGGCGGTAATCACCCACTGGGCGAGCGAAATGTGGAACCGGTCCGTGAACGCCGGAACCACGAGCACGAACTTCTCGAGCCACAGACCACCCAGTATAACGGTGGTGATGAATGCAAAGATGGGCCCGACAACCTTGTTCGTACGGGGCAGAAGGGCCACCAGCGGGAAGAAGAAACAGGCCACTATCACCGCCCACGAGACCGTCTCGTAGGGCTGCTCGTGTACGCGCCTTATGACGAACTCGGCCTCCTCGGGCATGTTTCCGTACCAGATGGGCAGGAACTGGGAAAAGAACAGATAGGCCCAGCCAAGACAGAAACCGAAGATGAGGCGGCCGAGATCACGGAACTGCACCCGCGTCACGTAGTCGGCAAGCCCCAGCCTGTTGCGGAGAAAAACCGCAAGCAACGCCGTAAACGCCACGGCACCGAGGAAGCTCGCCTCGAAGTAGTAGACGCCGAAAAGGGTGCTGTACCACTCATGGTCGAGGGACATCATGAAGTCCCAGGCCACGAAGCTGAACAGCACGGCGTAAAGCAACGCTATGGCGGGGGCCAGCCTTAGAAGCCTGTTGTAGCAGCGCCGCCTCTCTTCCTCGCCTCCCCATCCGGAAGATATCCACGAGCACAGCAGGGAACGGTCGCCGTCTACACCGCCCAGGTCCTGACGGAGGGAGTAGTATACGTACAGCAGACTGAGGAAGAACAACACCAGCAGCCCCACCACGTGGCGCGCGGCGACGAACGAGAAGTTGAGCCACGCCAACTTGTGACCGTAGAGCTCAGGCTCCGTCGCAAAGGGAAGGAAGCTCTTGCCGCCGACGAGAAGGACGATGAGAAGCAGGAACGAAACGGGCAGGAACGCCCCCAACCCCTCGGCTATCCTCAACGCCGGACCAGCCCACCGGGCGCGTGCTATGCGAAGTGCACAGGAGAAAACCACGCCGGCCTGGGCTATGCCGGTCCAGAAGAGGAAGTTGACGAGGAATATCCGCCACGCGTCTGCGGCCCTAGGACCCATGAGCTGTGTGGCGAAGGCCACCACCGCCCCCACCACCGCAAGGAAGAGCAGGCTCACGTACCACAGCGGGATGTTGCGCGGTCTCTTGTTGAGTACGTCTTCTCTGATTGCGTTATCCATTTTCGTGTGACCCTAACCCGATAAGTGCAGGAATCAATTGCGCCCTCCGCCCTCGGCGACGAGGCCCTGGAGCTTTCTAACGTAGTGGACGATGTCCCACGCCTCGTCCGGCGAGATGAACTCGTCGTAACGCGGCATCATCACGAGGCCGCCCATCCTTATGTAGGCAAAGATGTAACCGTCCGTACGCGACTTGACCACGGGCGAGGTGAGATCGACCGGGTAGAACCCCTTCTTTATAACGGGGCCGTCGCCCCGTCCGGCGCTGCCGTGGCAGACGAAACAGTAGGTGGCGAACAGTCGCTCGCCGCGGGCGAGCGAGGCGGCGGTCAAGGGCCGCGGGTTGGTCTTTATTGAAGCGAGCTCATTGCGCGTCACCCCCACATCCTCGGCCCCCACAGGGATCGATTTGGGCGGCAGCGGCAGCGGCTTGGTCCGCCCGCGAGGCATCATGTAGGGCCTGATGGCGGGCTGGACGAACATGTCGCTGGTCCAGGACGGCACGCCCATCACCTTGCCCAGGAACACGAACCCCAGCAGGACGAGCGTCAACAGTAAAGCGTTTCTAAACCTTCCTCTGA
Source organism: uncultured Spirochaetia bacterium (assembly GCA_964639895.1). Classification (GTDB taxonomy): domain Bacteria; phylum Desulfobacterota_D; class UBA1144; order Nemesobacterales; family JADFKM01; genus CAZXEJ01. The sequence continues at coordinate 12,779 of CAZXEJ010000022.1, forward strand.
ACAGTTCCATCGTCCTCACCCGTTCTGCTTAGACTAGCCGCGTACCCCCTCGCGCTTTATCTCCTCGGCCCCTCCTTGGCGGAGGATCTCCTCAACACGACCCACCTCGTTGTCCCCACAGACGACGGCCACACCGAACTTGTCCTCAGAGAATCGGGGGTCGTACAACTGCCACGGAACGTCGCGGCGCAGGCGTGAGTTGATGAGCATACCAGCCAGCGTGAGCAGGGAACCAAACAGGATCGTGAGCTCGAACACTATTATCATGAAGGGAGGCACGGCCGCTATGGGCTTAGCGCTCACCGGCAGGGGCCAAGACAGCGCCGTAAGTATGGTGAGCGTAAGGCCGCACAAAGCACCTAACGCCGCCCCGAAAAGGGCGAAGAACCTCACTGGGCTTTCGGGGCCCTCCACAAAGTGCTCAAGGTCGTGATGCGGCATCGGAGAGAACACACGAAGGTTCTTGAAACCAGCCCTCGTCAATCCCTCGAGCGACTCACGAAGCGTATCGAAATAGGAATAGACTCCCACCACACATTGCTGGTACTTCATCCGTGCGAACCCTCCTTCTTGAGCGGCAACGGAAGGATCTCCTTGATCTCGGCTATGGAGAGGGCCGGCAGGGTCTTTACGAAGAGGAGGAAGAACATCATGAACCATGCAAAGCTGCCCGCCGTTATGCCCATCTCGACGAGACTGACCTTGTATATGCCCCACGCACCCGGCTCGAACTCCTTGGCTAGCGAGATGACGACGATGTTGAACCTCTCCAGCCACATGCCGAGATTGATGAAGATGGATATGATGAAGAGCGCCTTGACGTTGCGGCGCACACGCTTGAACCAGAGGAATATCGGCGAGACACAGTTACACAGAACCATCGTCCAGTAGAAGAAGGCGAAGTCACCGGTTGCACGGTAGAGGAACTGGGCCTTCTCGGCCGGGTTGCCGCTGTACCAGGCCATGAACGCCTCGGCCGCGTACGCGTAGGTCACTATGAGCGAGGTGAGAATGATGAGCTTGGCCATCCCCTCGAAGTTGTCGAGCGTTATGAACTCCTCGAGGTGGAATATCCTTCTCAGAGGGACCACCAGCGTTATGACCATTGCAAGGCCGGAGAATATGGCGCCGGCCACGAAGTAGGGCGGAAAGATGGTCGAGTGCCACCCCGGCGTATTGGCCATGGCGAAGTCCCAGGAAACCACGCTATGGACCGAGATCACAAGCGGCGTCGCAAAGGCGGCGAAGTAGAAATACGCCCTGGTGTAGTGCTTCCACTCCCAGGCGCTTCCCTTCCAGCCGAACGAGAGCAGCGTGTAGACGGCCTTCCTCAACCACCCCGTGGCGCGGTCGCGCACGGCCGCAAGGTCGGGGATCATGCCGACAAAGAAGAACAACGTGCTCACCGTCGCATAGGTGCCCACGGCGAAGACGTCCCACATGAGGGGGGACTTGAAGTTGACCCACAGCTCTCGCTGATTGGGATATGGGAACAACCAGTAGAACAGCCAAGGCCTTCCGAGATGGATGATGGGGAACAAGCCGGCCGTGGCCACGGCAAACACAGTCATCGCTTCGGCTATCCTGTAGATGGACATCCTGAAACGGGCCCGGAACAGATACAGGATGGCCGATATCAGCGTGCCCGAGTGAGCGATACCGACCCAGAAGACGAAGTTCGTTATGTAGACGGCCCAGAAAACGGGGTGCCGGTAGCCGGCCACTCCCAGGCCGGTACGCATCTGGTATATGAAGCACGCGGCCCCTATGGCCAGGACCAGCAGGTCGAAGACGAATACGGCCCACCACTTGGCGCCGGGCTTCTCCAGCATCCGCATCACGGCCGCGTTGGTCTTGCTGAAAGTAACCGTCATCGCTTGGCTCATCACACCTTGTCCCACTTGACTTTTTTGAGATAGGAAATGGCAGGCTGTGCGTTCACCTCTTCGAGCACCTTATAGCCGCGGGCATCTTCGGACACCTTCGACACCACCGTCTCGGGATCGTTTATGTCGCCGAAAACGATCGCCTTCGACGGACAGGTCTGCTGGCATGCAGTCTCTATCTCGCCGTCCCTGACCGTCCTGCCTTCCTCCTTGGCCACGTTCTTCTGATACATTATCCTTTGAACGCAGAACGTGCATTTCTCCATGACGCCCACGCTACGCACGGTGACGTCGGGGTTGAGCTGCCAGTTGAGCGGCTCGGGCAGATCGAACTTGAGCCAGTTGAACCTTCTCACCTTGTAAGTGCAGTTGTTCGAGCAGTACCTGGTCCCCACGCACCGCGGGTATACCATGGCGTTGAGCCCCTCGGGGTTGGTATAGGTGGCGAACACCGGGCAGACCGGCTCACATGGGGCATTCTCGCACTGCTGGCACGTCATGGGAATGAATCTCAGTTCCAGCTCCCCGTCTTGCCCCTTCTCGTAGTACCTCTCGATCCTTATCCAAGACATCTCGCGCCGCTTGGCTATCTGGCGTTTACCGACGAAGGGCACGTTGTTCTCGGCATAGCACGCCACGACGCATGCGCCGCACCCGACGCACTTATCCAGATCTATCGCCATTCCCCAACGGTGTTGCACGTACTTGCGCCTAGGATAGAAGCCGGCATACTCGCCCTCGCCGTGGCTGCCGCCCTCGTGGCCGTCCTGGCGGTAGCCGTCCTCGGTCAGATAGAGGGCCTGGGCTATAGCCCTGTCCTCCTGGGAGAACGAATACTGGGTCTTTACGAGTTGTGCGCTCCTTCCTGTAGGGGCGAGTTCGACGCGAGCGGAAAGCCACGCATAGGCGCCGCTGCGGGCGTCGGTCGCCGCGGGCAGTATCGCTACCGGGTTCACCCCCCTGCCCTTGGCGTAGCGGCCGTAAGAGGTGTGTCCCTGGCCCAGCGCCACGGCCACGGTATCGGGCCTTATACCTTCGGTGACGAACACCTGGACCTCGAGGCTCCCCTGCGGGGAAGTGACCTTGACGAAATCCCCCTCTTTCACGCCCAGGGAGCGGGCCGTGTCGGGATGTATCTCGAGCCACGAATCCCATACGGCCGTCGTGAGAGCATCGGGCAACTCCTGAAGCCAGGGCTTGTTGGCACCCCTGCCGTCGTAGAGCCGCGAGGATGGATAGGCGACTAGGTAAAGGGGGCCGTCACCCTTGAACTCCGGCTCCCTGAAGGTGAAGCGGTCGAGGCGTGAAGAGAGAGAGACGCGTACGGGTGGGGGATCGTAGTAGAGGCCGCCACGGCGCACGGCGTCCTGCCAGAAGGATTCAAAATCCACACCCGGCGCCCATCGCGCCTGCAGGGCACGCCATGTGTTCCTCAGATTGTCGTAGTAGGTCTGTACGGAAAAGCGGCCCTTCAGCCTGCTCACCCTGCCTGCGACGGAGAGCAGCACGTCGGCCGTCTGCTTGGTGTTGAACACCGGCACCACGGCCGGCTGCACGAGCGCCCTCACACCATCCTGGGGCACGTAGTCGTCCCATTTCTCAAGCGTCGTGTGGTCCGGCAGTAAAGCGTGCGCGTGTGCGGAGGTCTCGTCGCGGAAGCTCGAGAAGCTCGCCACGTAGGGAACGTTGGCCACGGCCTCGGCGAAGCCGGCCTCGGCGGGGAGCGAGTAGGCGGGGTTGGCGTCGTGTACAAGCAGGACGTCCACCTCGCCCTTCCTCATCGACTCTATGAGCTCGGCCATCTCGGCGTAGGATCCGGCCTCGCCCACGGTCTGGGCAGCCGAGAAATCGACCCTCTCGCCCACGGCACCCAGCAGGTAGTTGAGCAGGTTGACGGCCACCATGGCGTCCGTCGCGGCCGTGGTCGTGTAGGCGGCTCCCCCGCCTACGGCGAGCGGTCGAGACGCTTCGCCCAGCGAGCGCGCGAGCGAGGTCACCGTCTCGGCCGGCACGTCGCATATTTCGGCCACGCGCTCGGGTGTGTAGGGTGCGACGAGACGGCTTATACGGTAGCGCTCGTCAGGTGAGGTGCGCGCGAACCCTTTCTCTATCACGGCGTTTGCGATGCCCAGCGCCAGGAACCCCTCGGTTCCGGGCCTCACCTTGATCCACTTGTCGGCGTTCGCCCCCGTTAGCGAGAGGCGCGCCTCGACGTGGACGGACTTGCCCTTGAACACGCCGTGCCCTTCGCCACGCACCGAGTGCATCTCCGCGTAGCGGTACTGGTACTGAGTCGGAGAGAGCCACGTCTCCAGGTAGTCGGCACCGAACGAGACGAGGAAATCGGCCTCGTCCAGCCGGTAGGTGGGTATTCTGGCGATGCCGAACGTGATACGGTTTGCCTCGAGCAGGGGAGCGTAGGATATGGGCTCGTAGGTGACAAGCCGGCCGCCCACGGCGTCGAGCCATTCGTTGAGCAGCGAGGCGAAGGTACCGCTCACATGGGTGGTTAGAAAGACGATGTTGCCGGGCTTGCCCTTGGCGACGGCCTCCTCGATGCGTGCTGCGAGCGCGGCCTCGGCGTCGGCCCACGACTTGGGTTCCATCCTGCCGTCGCCGTTCCTCACGGCGGGGCCACGGAGCCTGTCGGGGTTGTAGAGCTCCTGCGGAAGGGCCTGCCCTCTGGCACACAGCGTTCCCTTGTTTATAGGGGACGAGGGATTGCCCTCGATCTTTATCGCCCTGCCCTCACGGTTCTTGACCAGGATTCCGCACCCGGCCGGACAGGCGCGACACGTGCTCGCGTAGAACTTCGGCATGCCGGGAACCAGATCCTCCGGCGGATTAACGTAGGGTATCAGCCGGTCGACGGTCTCGTACGAACACCCGCCCATGACGGCAGCCGTCGTCGTGGTGACGCCTACTATCTTAAGGAAATCCCTTCGCCGCAGACCGCCTTCGTTGTTGTTGCTCGATTGTGACATCTCACACTCCTCGCTCTCCGGCCTAGTAGTGACAGGTGACGCAATCCCTCATGTAAGTGAGCTCTTTGCCCTGGGCGGCGTGGGCGGCCAACTCCTCCTGCGTCATCTCCCTCTGCCTGTGGCAGCTCACGCAGAAGCCCATGTTGATGACGTGGACGGGCTTTACGACGTCCATCGTCTTCACGTCACCGTGACACGTCTCACACTGCAAACCGGCCCTTATGTGCGGCTGGTGCTTGAATCGGGCGAACTGGGGAACGAAGTGGTACTTGCGCCAGGGAATGGGCTCTTTGCGCTCCCAGTAACCCCTGAGCTTCTTTATCTCTTCCTTGAAGTTGATGGAGGTGCCGTTGTAGTCGTACTTGCGATCGCTGCCGGCTATGAACTTGTGACACCCCATGCACGCCCGCAACGAGGGGATGCCCGGCGTTTCGGCCTTGTGCGCATAGCTGTGGCAGTACTGGCAGGGGATGGAGTTCTCGCCGGCGTGCACCTTGTGACTGAAGGCGATCGGTTGCGCGGGCCCGGCCGTATCGCTTTCGGCTCTTCTCTCGAGAAGGTAGGAGAGGGTGAGAACGACCAAGAGGAGGAACGCCAGGGAAAAGAGTAGGTACTTCAGCCTGTTAGCCATCGGAGAATCCCTTAACCTGTCTGCTGAGAAGCCCCAGTGTCTACCCGCGCCCCGTACCGGGCTACTATTTATATCACAATGTCGTTTGCTGTCAAGGAACCCCGCCGGAGCGGGCAGCCAACCCCCGTGTCCGTGCCGAGGGACGAGCATACCATGCGAATCCGGAGTTGACAAATCCTTGACGGAAAATCACACGAAATCCCATAGCCCGCGGTCGATACACCCGACCGAGCGAGGCCGTCAACGGATATAGAGTGACGGTGCCTGCGTTTCCCCCCGAATCAGAGCACGAGAGCGGTAGCTACTCCACATCAGCTCTTCATCTACGTCACATCCCGGCCCTCCACCTCCGACGCGTGCCTGTGCGTGCAACCGCCTCTGCCGCAATGTACCGCACCCCTTCTGCTGGAAGGAGCGAAACATGCGGCCGCCGCCCCAAGGGTGGGGCCGACGGGGTCAAGGGGTTGCAAGGGGACGAGGGTGGATGACCACTGCGACCCGGAGGGGAAGCTCCGTCCCGCCGGCTAAAGTAGGCGGGGGAAACGATGGTGCACCTGCTTCAGCGCGCCTCTCAGTCGGCGGCAGCGACGCGTGCCGCTACAGCGCATCCATACCGCTGACCCCGCCATGGGAGTAGGGATCTGAGGTCGGGGGGAGAACCTCGGTACGGCTACAGTCGGTTATAGATGGGGAGAAAGGGGAAATCACTGCACCAACACGAGCGGATTGAAGCGTGCTCGCCCATGCGGGCCAGACGAAAACCGGTCAAGGCCCCGCTAAGACGTATCTAACTTATGAAGCGAACACCCCTGAAGGGGGGGTGAGAGGGGGGGCTGAGCGGTGCGCCTCTCTCTGTTCCGCCATCAGCCTCATGCAATCAGCTCCAGGAACGCCCGTAGCGAGAACCCCCCTCCCAGGCGCGAGGCCAGGGCACGCGGAGCTTCATTCCTAAGGTCCCCCGCCCGGCCCGTTTCAACCTCGATGGCATCGTCGTGGCGAAGTACGCCAACTATATCCACGGTTGTGAGCTCGCCGAGCAGCGCGGGGTTGGTGCGTGCGGCGATGTCGGGACGGCGGGGGAAATCGTTTATAACCACTCCCACCACGGGTACCGAGGCGCGTTCCAGGTGCTCGATGGTAAGAAGGGTGTGGTTTATCGTACCCAGCGAGGGCCTCGCTACGACCAGGGCCTCGAGTGAAAGGTCACGGGCGAGATCGGAGAAGAAGTAGCCCTCCCGAAGGGGAACCTTCACCCCACCCGCCCCTTCGACGAGGACGACATCGTTCTCGTCGAGCAGCTCCCTGTAGATCCGGCCGATAAGGGCCGGATCGACCTCGGCCCCCTCCATCCGCGCTGCGACCATTGGGGCCAATGGGGCACGGAACATATAGGGACACACGCGCGGCAGCTCGGGCGAAACGCCGAGCACCCCGTAGCAGAAGAGAACATCGGGCAGATGGCCCTCGTCGGTCCCGGTCTGGACGGGCTTCATCACCGCCACGCGTAGACCCCTTCGCGCCAGGCAGAAGGCGGCGGCGGCCGTAACCACCGTCTTGCCCACCCCCGTGTCGGTGCCCGTAACCAGCATCCCTCCTCGATATACATCCCCCATCATCTCAAAGCACCCCCTTAGCTGTGAGCGGGACACGGCGTGAAGGCGGCCCAGCGAGCAAGAGGATGCGGCTGTACTCGCGCCTGGGCTCTACCGCCCTTCCTATTACACGCCCCGCATATACGGCACGGGGCCCATCGACGTGGGTGGGGATATGTCCGGGCGGCGGCTCTCGCACACAGTAGGCGTCCGTCAAACACGACGAAACGGCCACGGGCCGGTCAAGGCCCTGGACCGCCGCCGGCGTAGCCGGCGGGTTTCGTGAATGCTTGATCATGACACTCGGTGGCCGCCCCAGCCTGCCGCTCACCTACCAGAGAGGCGCCCGCCCTCCCACCGTCGGGCCGAGCGGGTGCGGAAGTAGGGTTACATTAGAAGCCTGCGCCAGCGCCGGCACTCACTGCACGTGCAGCCGAGCGCCCCCTAGGATTCCTTTGCCAGGCCGAGCTCTTCAATCTTCCGCAACACCTCGTCGGCATGGCCGGACGTATTGACCTTGGTCCATACGTGCCTTACGACGCCGTCCCTATCTATCAGGAACGTCACCCGCCTCGCCGTACCCTTCTCGCTCTCCACCCCGTAGGCGCGTACGATGTTTCGGTCCTTGTCGCTCAGCAACGGGAAATTGAGGCCGTACTTGTCGCGGAACTTCTCGTGCGAGGCCACGCTGTCGGTGCTAACCCCTATCACCTGCACACCGAGCTCCCTCAGCCTGTCCATGCCGTCCCTCATCGAGCACGCCTCCTTCGTACACCCCGGCGTGTTGTCCCGTGGATAGAAATAGAGCACAACCACGTTCTTGCCTATGTAGTCCCCAAGCGAGAGGCGTTTCCCCCCATAGGTCTCGCCCTCGATCAGCGGGGCCTTCTCACCAGGTTGCGGCATACGCGACATGTGCGATCTCCTCCTCAAGAACTGCGGAATGGACCGAACCTCCCCCCTATGTCCCCCCTACCCTGCAATCGGCCCGCCCGCCGGAGCAAACCATCGCCGGCGTCATCAGAAACCGAGGCTCATCCTGGCCTCCTCGCTCATCTTGCTCGGGTCCCAGGGCGGGTCCCACACTATCTCGACCCATGCCTCCTCGACGCCGGGGATTTCCTCGATCACGTACTGGCACTCCTGCGCTATCTGAGCCGCCGTTGGACAGCCCGGCGACGTAAGGGTCATCTTCACGTGCACCTTTGACCCCTCGATCTCCACGTCGTAGATGAGACCGAGGTTCACGATGTCGACCGGTATCTCCGGATCGTATATCTCGCTCAGCTTGCTGAGCACGAGCTCCTTGGTGAGCTCAGGATGTGCGCGGTCGGCGTCCCCTCCTCCGGAGGCATCCGCTCCGGCCAGCGGCCCGCCGGGGCCGGTCCGCACCGTTTCTCCTCCCTCGCGACCTCCTCCGGCTGCTGCGGCACCGCCTGGCTGCGTGTCGGCGGGGGCCTCAGACCCCGCGGCACTAGAGACGGAACGCACCCCATCGTCTTTTCTCCCTCCCCCGAAGAGCTTCGACAACATGTCTCCGATACCCATGGCTCACCTCCCCGCGATGGCGGCACCGTCCAACGGCTGCCGGAGCCGAACGAAGGGAGTCATCAAGAAACCAACCCCTTCAGCGCATCCAGTGCCGCATCGTAGTTGGGATGCTGCGTTATCTCCGGCACATATTCGGCGTAGCGTACGACGTCGTCCTTGTCGACGACGAAGATGCCGCGCGCAAGTAGCCTGTGTTCCTTTATCAATATACCGTACGCCTCACCGAAAGAGGCGTCCTTGTAGTCGGAGACGACCTTCACCTTGTCGATCCCCTCCGCAGCGCAATACCTCTTGGCCGCGAACGGGAGGTCCATGCTCACCGTGAGGATGACGACGTCTTCGGGAAGGTTTGCGGCCGCCTCGTTGAACTTCTTGGTCTGCGCGTCGCACACGGGTGTGTCGATGGACAGCACGACGTTGAACACCTTGACCTTTCCTGCCAGATCGGCGAGGGTGAGCGGAGCTCCGAGCCCCTCGTAGACTGTGAAATCGGGCGCCTTGTCACCCGGCTTTATCTCCTCGCCGACCAGAGTCAGCGGTTGTCCCTTGAGTGTCACTGCGCCGTTGCGCTCTTTGGCCATCTGGCTCGTCCTCCCTGAGAATTGATTGATAGTTAGCTACACTAAATATGACTGAGCACCGCACCCTCTGTCAACCGCTACTTACCACCCGCATGTCCATTATCTCACAGCCGGACCCCGATTCCCACCCCTGGCACAGCCGGCCGCCCAATTAGACAGGGTAGCCGGGGTGGTGTATGATACACTCAAACAGGGGAGGCAACCTCAGAATGGGAACACTGGCTACGAAGGAAGGTACGGAGCGCTATGCAGGGAGGTTCGCCCCGCAGATTCCACCCTCTCACTACAGGAGCGCCTTCGGTCTTAAGATATCGTCCATAGGGATGGGTACCTATCTCGGCGGCATAGACGATGCGACCGACCAGCGCTACAAGGAAGCGGCCCTCCGTGCAGTCGGGCTCGGCTGCAACGTGTTCGATACCGCAATCAACTACCGCTTCCAGCGCAGCGAGCGTGCGCTCGGGGCGGCGTTCAAGGAAATGTGGGACACGGGCGGTGTGGGCAGGGACGAGCTGTTCGTGGCCACGAAGGGTGGGTACATACCGTTCGACGGTGCTCCCCCTCAGGACGCGGCCCAGTACATAAGGGAACAATATCTGGATACGGGCGTCCTCACGGGGACGGACGACATCGTACGCGGCGCCCACTGCATCGCACCCTCCTTCTTGGAGAACCAATTCGAGACGAGCCTTTCCAACCTGGGCCTCGACGCCGTCGACCTGTACTACATACACAACCCCGAGGAACAGCTCTACGAAGTGGAGCGCGGCACGTTCATGGGCAGGATCGAGGCTGCATTCGCGTTGCTCGAGCGCTTCGTCTCCGAGGGCAGGCTGCGCTTCTACGGCGCGGCCACCTGGTCGGGGTTCCGCGAGGATCCCAACTCGCCTTTCTACCTCAGCTTGAGCGAGCTAGCCGAGGTGGCAAAGGGAGTCGCCGGGGACGAACACCACATGAGGTTCGTACAGCTCCCCTTCAACCTTGCCATGCCCGAAGCCCTGGTAAGCAGGAATCAGATGGTTAACGGTACCGCCGTATCGCTGCTCGAGGCCGCCTGGGAGCTGGGCATCCACGTCGTGGCCAGCTCTACGTTGCTGCAGAGCCAGCTCACCACAAACCTCCCCCCCTTCATCGCAACCCACCTGGAGGGCCTCAGGACGGACGCCCAGAGGGCAATACAGTTCACGCGCTCCATACCGGGGATAACCTCTTCGCTCGTGGGGATGAGCTCGCCGCAACACATCGACGAGAACATGGAGGTCGCAACCAAGGAGCCGGCCACCATAGAGGCGCTCGCCAACCTGTTCTCGGACGCGCGCTCAAAGGGTAGCTGAGCTGCGGCGCCCACCACCGTCCTTGCGGCCTAGCACCCACTCTATCTCCTCCACCACCATCGGGTCGCGCTCGCTCGAAAGCAGACGCCGCAGCAGCGGACGGCATCCCTCGCCCTTGAGCCTCCAGAGCGCCCAGACGGCGTGTGCCCTGACGAGCGGCTCCTCGTCGCCCAGGGCCTCGGTCACGAGCGGAGCGAGATCGCTGCGTCCCGAATTTGCCATTGCCACCATGAGGTTGCGCAGCAGGCCGCGGCGCTTGGCCCGCTTGAGGGGGCTGCGCCTGAACCGCTCCCTGAACCCCTCGGGATCGATGCCGGCCAGCGTTGAGAGCGAAGGGGCGACCATACCATCCCGCGGCCGGAATGCCGCAAACGAGCTCACCGGCGCCCTGCGGTTCCAGGGGCACACGTCCTGGCATATGTCGCAGCCGAACAGGTGGCTCCCCACGGCCGGACGAAGCTGCGGGGGGATCTTGCCCTTGAGTTCTATCGTGAGATACGAGATGCAGCGCGAGGCGTCGAGCACGTATGGCCCTACGAGCGCCCCCGTGGAACATGCATCTATGCAACGCGTGCATGTGCCGCAGCGGTCGGGCACGGGGGAATCGTAACGGAGCTCCATATCTGTCACTACCTCGCCCAGGAACACCCATGATCCTATACGCTCGTTTATTATGCAGGTGTTCTTGCCCCACCACCCCAGGCCGGCGTAGCGGGCGTAGAGGCGGTCCAGAACGGGGCCCGTATCGACGTAGCTCTTGGTCCTCGTCCCCTCCGGACCGATGCGGCGTATGAACTCCTCGAGCTCCCTGAGCATACGCCTCATCACGTCGTGGTAGTCGTCCCCCCACGCATAGCGCGACACCCACCCCACGGCGTCTCCTTCCCGGTCGATCTCAAGGGATAGGGGAGCCCGCGTGTTGTAGCCGAGAGCGCAACAGACGACCGAGACAGCCCACGGCACCACGCGGCGTACGTCCATGCGGCGCCGCGGGTCGCGCTTCATGTAGTCCATCTCCCCCGCGTAGCCCGCCTCCACCCAGCTGGCGAGGAACCGTCCCTCAGGATAGGCCTCGGCCGAACATATCCCCACGAGATCGAATCCCACCTCGAGGGCACGCTCCTTTATAGCCCGCGTAAGCCGGCTTGCTTCCATCGCTGCAACCTCGCTCGAGGGCCCCGAGCAGCGGGAGAACGGGAACCAAATGCAACACCACACGTAAGGTGCCCCAACACCTCCAGGGGGGCGTCGTTCGGCCGTGCCCGGGCACGCTACGGTGGCGCTCCACGATACCCTCCACCGAGCCAAGGGGCTCCGCAAAGGCGGCGGCGACCGTTCCATGAGATGGTGGGCCGGCCCGCGCGCCCACTGTCACGTCCCCACCATTGCCGGCCTTCCCCCTCTTCAGCCCTGCATCGACGCCCGCGCCCTTGCGATGAGTCCGGCTATCTCCGCCACCGAGGCCAGGCCACCTTGCGGCGAAGCGTAGTAGACCTCCGCCCTCACCTCGAGGGGCGCCGTAGCCGGCGAGGCCGAGAACGCGGCACGCCGCACGAGGGGGAGGTCGTCCGGGCTCGTGGCCAGGACGGCCACCTCGCCGTCCTCGAGGCCGCACTCGGCCTTGAGCCGCTCGTAGTACGACTCCACACCGTCGCCCGAGGGAAACGGGATCACCTCCAGCCCCTGGGCCGCAAACACCTCAAACGTCCCCTCCCCGCCGACCGACCGTCCGTCCCCCAGGAAGCGCACCTCCACACCCGCCATGCGCAACACCTCGAGTGCCGCGTGCAGCGCCCCGGCAGCGGCGGCGCCGTCGCCGTCTCCGCCCTCGAACAACGATGGGGCCACCCCGACGAGAAGTAGCCGCACCCCACCCAGGCAGCGGGCGAGATCGGTCCTCAGCACGCTGCACCCATCGCTTCCGCCGCCTGCATCGCTCACGGCCATACCCTCCACTTCATGGACGCCCCTTCCGCTACGGGAGGGGCGGCGGGGAGCGCCTCGCTGGACAAGACACCCCGCTTTAGCCATAGTAAACCCGATGCGCTTTTGAAATCAACGACCCGTGTGTAAAATAAGCTTAGGCTACCTATGATTCCCATCAGAGACAAAAACCCCTCGCGTACCTTCCCGGTCGTAAATACAGCGATCATAGCCCTCAACGTGCTGGTCTTCTTCTACGAGCTATCGCTGGGCCCCGAGCTCCGGCCCTTCCTCTACCGATACGGCCTCGTACCGGCGGCGTTGTTCTATTCCCACGCCGCTTCCGTGGGTGGACTCCATACGCTGCTCACTTCTATGTTCCTCCACGGCGGGCTGATGCATCTTGCAGGAAACATGATTTTCCTCTACATATTCGGCGACAACGTCGAGGACCGCTACGGTCACGGCCCCTACGTGCTCTTCTACATGGCCGCCGGCGTCGGGGCTGCGCTCACCCAGATAGCCATCAACCCCTCGTCCACGGTACCCATGGTGGGGGCGAGCGGGGCCATCTCGGGGGTGATGGGGGCCTACATGGTACTGTTCCCCCAGGCACGCATAATCACGCTGGTGCCCGTCTTCCTGTTCTTCACGTTGGTGGAGATGCCCGCCGTGGTGTTCGTGATGATATGGTTCGTGATGCAGTTCCTGTTCGGCCTCGGCTCGACGGTGGCCGGCTCGACGGGGCCGGGCGTCGCGTGGTGGGCGCACGTGGGGGGCTTCGTTACGGGCGCCGCCATAACATGGGCGTTAAGGAGGGTTCTGAGGTGAGGGGGGCGGAGGGAAGAAGCCGCTGCAACAGGCCACCGGGACGGGCAAGGGCCGACCACGCAAGGGGTAAGGAGCGGCGGCCGAGCCATGAGCTGGGGGGCAGGGCGGCCGGTGGAGTGGGAGCCGCGGCACCCCCAGCTGAGGGAGGGCAGCCCGAGCGGCCGAGCCGCACACGTCATCGGACGTGCGTGGGGCGAAGCGGCCGGGACAGGGTAGTTAGGGAAATTGATTAAAAATACATATTGTGTAATATTAAACATAGACGATGCCCGATCTCGCACATCCCGTCGAAGATCAATTTTGGGTGGAGAATGTAGATGACGTCTATTAACCCCTTCATTGAACTGAAAAAAGAGATGGACAACCTCGTCGTCGGTCACGACGACGTCAAGACCGCACTCCTTCTGGGAGTAATATCGAGGGAGCACATCTATATCGAGGGCCCCCCTGGTACGGCCAAGACGATGTTGGCCGAGATAATCGCCAAGTCGGCCCACCTGAACTTCTTCTTCTATCAGCTCCACCGGGACACCAGGCTCTCGGAGCTGATCGGCGACCTGGTTATTTCGAAGGAGGCCGCCGGAAACGGCGGTGGAGAACTGATTCGCCAGTCCATAGTAAAGGGCGGCATCCTGACGGCGCAGATCTGTCTGCTCGACGACATTTCACGCGCTCCCGGTGAGTCGCTCAACGTGTTGCTGCGCATCCTGAACGAGAGGAAGTTCGGCGAGGAAAGGATACCGCTGCTTACGGCCATAGCCACCAGCAACCCGACGGCCGACGAGTACTACAACGAGCCGCTCGATCCGGCCAACCTGGACAGGTTCGTACTCCAGATAAAGTCACACGGCCTGTCCTACAGCAAGCGCTGGGACGAGGCCAAACAGGTGCTCAAGCTATACGCCGAAAAGCCGCTCGAGACCGACATCCCGGCCCGCATCGAGGCCGAGGTGTTCGACGAGTACTACGAGCGACTCGGTACGGTGAAGGTACCCGACGAGGTACAGGAGGGGCTGCTGAAATTCACCTCCACGTTGATCGAGGACTTCGGTCTCGACGAGTCGAACTCCCTCATCTCGGACAGGACGTTCTTCGTCAAGTCGCTCAAGATACTCAAGGCCCACGCCCTGCTCCACAACCGTACGGTCTGCACGCTGGACGACCTCAAGGCGCTCAAGTACATGACGGCCTTCCGCGTCCCCGAAGAGGTGTTCAGCCAGATCGACCGCATACTCGAAGAGACGGTCGACAAAAAAAAAACTGAATCGGAGCAGCGCAGCGAGCAGCAGCAGGAGCAGTCCTCCGAGTTCAACGAGGATCCCTCCGGCGGGGAGATGAAGCAGTCGAGCCCCGAGGGCGAGGAGCGGGACGAGCCAGACGAGATGGAGCAGGCCCGCAAGACGTTCTTCGAGGCTCTCAAGGAGCTCAAGGAAAACCTCGCCGACGATTCCCCGCAGCTCAAGCCCGAAGGCGACGACCCGGCCGAAAGCTCTCCCGACGGCCAGCCGGCCGACGACGGCCGCGACGATGACGTCAAACCGCGCACCCCGCGTAAGGTCTACGGGAGCAAGTCGAAGAAGCCCGGCGAAGAGGACGAGACGTGGCTCGGGACGGGCAAGAAGAACACCGAGGTGGCCGAGAACGTCAAGATCATCATGAAGGCGCTCGAGGGCCACATACAGAGGAACATAGCCCTCGACGCACCCCATCCCGGCGGCCTGCCCCGGCGCTGGAAGAGGATGCACAACTTCGACGAGCTCGAAGACATCGACCCCTTCGAGGCGTTCTTCTGGGCCGAGCACACCACGCCCACCTTGCCCCGCGTCCACAAGCGGGAGCGCGAGATGCTGGGGGGCGAGATAGCCATCCTGCGCGACGTGAGCACCTCGATGATGGGGGTCTACAGCGAATGGTCTTCGTCGGTGGTCAAGGGGGTGCTCGAGGTGGCCCGCGCCAAGAGGATGCGTGTGGGCTACGTGGAGTTCAACCACAAGTCCTACAAGTACAAGCGCAACGGCAAGTTCTTCACGCGCGACTACGAGTGGATAAGTGAGCGCGCCTCCAGGACCGAGTGCTCGGGCAACACCAACTACGAGGACGCCCTCAAGGACGCGCTAAACGAGTTCCGCGGGCGCGGTCTCAGAAACAAGCACATCCTCTTTATCACCGACGGCATCCCCACCTCGGGCGACTGCGAGGTCGTAAACGAGCGGTTCCGCGCAAAAAAGCTGGGCGTCTGCATACACTCGATCTTCATCGGCTCGAAGAACTTCCCCCGCATACTGGAGATCATATCCGAGGAGACCCGCGGATCGCAGTTCATCGCGTCGAGGAAGAAGGACGGATCGATAAAGATCGAGCGCAAGGCCAAGAGGCTCGTGCTGCCCCCACGGATCAACCTATCGCGCCCGGACCCGTTCGAGAAGGTGTTCACCCCCAGGACGATCCCTTCCTGAGGCGGCGCGTGCTCACCGCCCCATCTGGTAGCGGCGCACGGCGGCTGCGTGCTCACGATAGGTGCGCGAGAACTTGTGCCTTCCGTTCCCCATGGATACGAAGAACAGATAGTCGACCGGTGCGGGGTTGAGCGCCGCCTCGAGCGAGGCGCGGCCGGGGTTCGCTATGGGGCCGGGCGGCAGGCCGGCGTGGACGTAGGTGTTGTAGGGGTTGTCGCTCTCGAGATCGCTCCGGCGCAGGTTGCCGTCGAACCCCGCACCCAGGCCGTATATAACCGTCGGGTCGCACTCGAGCTTCATCCCCCTTCTGAGCCTGTTGTGGATCACCGCCGATATCAGAGGACGCTCCTCAGGAGCCGACGTCTCCTTCTCGATTATGGATGCTATGGTCACTATCTCGTGCCTGCTCAGCGCGGTGGGCGGGTGGTGGAGCGACGCGTAGACCTCCTTGAAGCGGGACACCATGCGGCGTATGACGGCTCTGGCCCCCACACCATGCGCGAAGGCGTAGGTGTCGGGGTAGAGGTAGCCCTCAAGGCTCGAGACCTCCACGCCCAGCAGGCGCCGTGCCAGGGCGGGGTCACGGGCGGCGGCTATGAACTCCTTGCTCGGGACCACCCCCTTCTCTTCGAGCAGCCGCGCCGTCTGCTCGATGGTGAGCCCCTCGGGTATGCTCACCCTGTGGGTTACGACCCTTCCCTCGACCAGCATGCGGTGTACGTCGCCGAGGGTGACGCCGGCCGGAAAGCGGTACTCGCCGGCCACCACCCTGCTGTCGGTGCCGTGCCACAGGAAGTAGAGTCTCAAGGCGAGGGCACTCCTTACGACCCCCTTCTCTTCGAGCACCTCCGCCGTAGCGGCCAGAGTGAGACCGCGTGGGATCACGACCTCCACGTCCTCGGGGGTGGAGTAGAGAAAGAACCACGACCAAAGGGCGAAGGCCGCCACCACCAAGGCGTAAAGCCCTATCGGGAGGCCGAGCCGCCGTAGCGGCCCCGGTGGGGGAGATCGTCGGGTGGTTCTTCGAGACATGTCCAATCCTGCGGGCGTACTCTACGGGGGGCGGCGCGGTCACTGTCTTACCAGTACGACCAGGTCGTCGCGGTGTATGACCTCGTCGCCGTAGCGGTAGCCGAGGATTTCCTCTATATGGGAGCTGTTCCTGCCGGCGATGCGCCTTATCTCGTCGGAGCCGTACGAACACAGGCCGCGGGCCACCTCGCGGCCCTCCTCGTCGACGCAGCTCACCAGCTCGCCCACCCCGAAGCTGCCCTCCACATCCTTTATGCCCGATGGAAGCAGGCTCTTGCCTCCGGCGACGATCGCCCTTACGGCGCCCGCATCGAGCACCAGCCTGCCGGCCGGGGTGAGAGCGTAGGCTATCCACTGCTTCCTGCCGCGCAGCTTCTCACGCGATGGCAGAAACAGCGTGCCTACGGGGCGGCCCGAGAACACGTCCCCTATCACTCCGGGCCTGCGGCCGTTGGCGATCACCGTCGGAACACCGAAGGCGCTCACTATCTTGGCCGCCCCTATCTTGGTCTTCATCCCACCGGTCGTGGCCCTGCCCGCCGTGTCGCCGGCCGAGAGCTCGATGGCCTCGTCTATCTCCTCGACCACTCGTATCACCTCGGCGTCGGGCCAGCGGTCGGGATCGCGGTCGTAGAAGCCGTCGCGGTCGGTGAGCATGAGCAGCAGGTCGGCCGACACGAGGCTCGTGACGTAGGCGGCCAGCGTGTCGTTGTCGCCGAGCACTATCTCCTCGACGGCCACCGTGTCGTTCTCGTTGACTATCGGTATGACCCCCATCCTGAGCAGGGCGAGCATGGCCTTGCGGGCGGTGAGAAACCTCTTCCTTACGGACAGGCCGTCCCGGGTGAGCAGCACCTGGGCCACGCGCTCACCGTACCGGGAGAACGCCTGCTCGTAGTACCACATTAGCGAGCTCTGGCCGCATGCCGCTATGGCCTGCTTGAGGCTCACGTCGCTCGGCACCCTCTGGAGCTTTAGCTTCTTCATGCCGGCCGCGATGGCACCCGAGGAGACCACCACGGGCTCGACACCGCCGGCCTTTAGGGCGGCAATCTGGGCGGCCAGCGTATCGAAGGCGTCTTCGGAGATGTCGCCTCCCTCGGTGGTGAGGACGCTGCTTCCTATCTTGATCACGGCCCTCCTCACACCGGCGAGGTGCTCGCTCCTGTCACCTGCTTCCATACCTTCGAACTCCGGAAACACCGCCCCGCGCACCCTGATGCGGGCCGCCTTGACAACGGGACGCTGTCAAATTATTATATCTTGGCGGGCGGGAATAGCTCAGTTGGCTAGAGCGTCTCCTTGCCAAGGAGAAGGTCGCGGGTTCGAATTCCGTTTCCCGCTCCATGAGCCGCCTTCTACGACTACTCACTCTCAGCATCTCTCGACCACCCTGGCCACCGCCGACACCTTCTCGTCGCCGTCGAACTCGATAAGTTTAACCCCCTGCGTGCTACGGCCCATGAGCCTTATCTCCGACACATTGATCCTTATCATCTTGGCCTTCGTCGTGATGAGCATTATCTGATCATCGTCCACAACCTGCAGGGCTCCCACGACGTTGCCCACCTTCTCGGTCACCCGTATCGTTATAACCCCCTTGCCTCCGCGCTGAGTGAGCCTGTACTGGGACGACTTCGTCCTCTTGCCGTAGCCGCGCTCGGTAACTGTGAGGATCTGCGCCTCGGGACTCTCGAGCACCTCGAGGCTCACCACTTCGTCCCCCGGCCGCAGACGTATGCCTATCACCCCGCGCGCCACCCTTCCCATGGCCCTCACGTCGGTCTCGCGGAACTTTATGGCCTGGCCGAAACGGGTCGTGAGCAGTATTTCGTCGTCGCCGTCCGTTATCTTCCCCCCCACGAGTTCATCGTCACCGTCCAGCTCGATGGCGATTATGCCTCCCGTCCGGGGCCGGGAATAGGCCATCAGATCGGTCTTTTTCACCATGCCCTTCCGCGTGCCCAACACCAGGTAGCGCCCCTCCTCGAACTCCCGCACTGGCAGGACGGCGGCCACGCTCTCGTCCTTCTGAAGGGCGAGAAGGTTGACGATGTTCTTGCCGCGGGCCGTCGGGCCGGCCTCGGGTATCTCGTGCACCTTGAGCCAGTAGCAACGTCCCTTGTTGGTGAAGAACATCACGTAGCTGTGCATCGAGGCCACAAAGAGGTTCTCGACGAAGTCCGTCTCCTTGGTGCTCATCCCGCGCTTGCCCTTGCCGCCGCGCCGTTGGCTGCGATATATGCTGAGCGGGGTGGTCTTTATGTAGCCCTCGTGCGATATGGTGACGACGACGTCCTCGTCGGCTATGAGGTCCTCGATGGAGAGCTCTTCGACGTTCTCCACTATCTCGGTGCGCCGCTCGTCCCCGTAGCGGTCCTTCACCTCCTCGAGCTCTTCGACGATGATCCCCATAAGGAGCTCCTCCTTCTCGAGAATCTCCTTGAGGCGCTTGACTTCGGCCACAAGCTGTTTCCTTTCTTCGACTATCTTGTCGCGCTCGAGTGCCGTGAGACGCTGAAGCCTCATGTCGAGTATGGCCTGGGCCTGAACTTCGCTTAGCGACAACATCCCCATCAGCTTAGAGCGTGCCTCGCGGGGGTCTTTGGATGCGCGGATCGTGCGTATCACACGGTCCAGATGGTCGAGCGCCTTCGTAAGCCCCTCCAGTATGTGGAGCCTTTGTTCGGCCTTGCGGAGCTCGAAGCGGGTCCGGCGCGTCACCACCTCCTTGCGGTGATCGATGAAGCACTGTATGAGGCCCTTGAGCGAAAGCACGCGCGGCTGGTTGTTCACCAGAGCGAGCAGGATGATGCCGAAGGAGGTCTCAAGCGGCGTGTGCTTGAGCAGCTGGTTGAGCACCACCTGCGGGTTCTCGCCCCTCTTGAGCTCTATCACCACACGCACGCCCTCGCGGTCGGACTCGTCCCTTATGTCTGCGATCCCCTTTATCCGCTCCT
Source organism: uncultured Spirochaetia bacterium (assembly GCA_964639895.1). Taxonomy (GTDB): domain Bacteria; phylum Desulfobacterota_D; class UBA1144; order Nemesobacterales; family JADFKM01; genus CAZXEJ01. Next base: position 32,540 of record CAZXEJ010000022.1, read on the forward strand.
CCTTAGCCAGCTCGGCTATCTTCTCTATGAGCCGAGCCTTGTTGATCTGGTAGGGGACCTCCGTCACAACGATGCAGTCCCGATCGCCCTTCTTCTGCTTCTCTATGAGCGCCCGCGCGCGCACCTTTATGACGCCGCGGCCCGTCTCGTAGGCCTGCCTTATGGCCTGGGTGCCGAACACGATCCCGCCCGTGGGGAAGTCGGGGCCGGGTACGTAGCGCATGAGCTCCTCGACAGTGACGTCGGGGTTGCGTATCTGTGCCACGACGGCGTCAATCACCTCGCCCAGGTTGTGGGGCGGTATGTTGGTTGACATCCCGACCGCTATGCCGGACGAGCCGTTGAGCAACAGGTTGGGTATCTTGGCGGGCAGCACCACGGGCTCGAGCGTGCTGCCGTCATAGTTCTCGACGAAGTCCACGGTCTCCTTGTCAAGGTCCTGGAGCATCTCGCCGGCCAGGCGGTGGAGCCTGACCTCGGTGTAGCGCATGGCGGCCGGCGGGTCGCCGTCCAGGGAGCCGAAGTTGCCCTGGCCGTCGACCAGCGGGTAGCGCATGGCGAAATCCTGCGCCATGCGCACGAGGGCGTCATAGATGGCGGCGTCGCCGTGGGGATGGAACTTACCCATGACGTCGCCCACGATGCGCGCCGATTTCTTGTAGGGCTTGTTCCACTCGTTGCCGAGCTCGTGCATGCCGTAGAGTATGCGGCGATGGACGGGCTTGAGGCCGTCTCTTGCGTCGGGGAGGGCGCGTCCTATGATGACGCTCATCGAGTAGCTGAGATAGGAATCGACCATCTCCTCTTCGATGTTGACGGGAATTATGCGAGAGGATGCAGACATGTGTTTGAAGCCCTCCTAACTTGCTAAAAATACTGGAAAAGTCTAAACGATCGGAACCCCCGTGTCAATCGCCCTCCGAAGGGGCGGGCCCGGAGGCAAAGAAGCGGCGGAGCTCGTCGAGCACGGTGAGCGAATCGTCGATGCGTACCGTGCAGCGCGGGAGCGAATCGAGGAAGTAGCGCCCGTAGTTCTTGCTCACTATACGGGTGTCGAGCACTAGCACCGCACCGCGGTCGTCGCGGCTCCGTATGAGGCGGCCGAAGCCCTGCTTGAACTTTATTACGGCCTTGGGAACGGTGTATTCGATGAAGGGGTTGAGCCCACGCCGTTCCATCTCCTCGACCCTGGCCTCAAGCACGGGCTCCGTCGGCACCTTGAATGGAAGACGCGTTATAACGACGAGCCGCAGCCCCTCGCCCGGCACGTCTATTCCCTCCCAGAAGCTGTCGGTGGCCATGAGCACGGCGTTGCCCGAGAGCTTGAACCGCTCCATAAGCCTGCTGCGGGGCTCCGTACCCTGGCGCAGCACCTCGATGCCCGAGGCCTCGAGCTCCCCGGCCAGGCGGCCGTAGCAATCGTCGAGCACACGGTAGGAGGTGAACAGCACCAGCACTCCTCCTCCGGCCGCAAGGGCCGCATCGAGCACCATCCGGGCCAAGGCGTCGGCGTAGCCGTCCTCCGTGGGAAGGGGCATGTCTACGGGCACCGCCAGCAACACCTGCCTCGCGTAGTCAAAGGGCGAAGAGACGAGGTGTTCGGCCACGCGGTCGCCCAGTCCCTCGAGGCCGAGCTCCTTCTTCACGAACGCGAAACCGCCCCCCACGGCCAGCGTGGCCGAGGTGAACACCACCGTCCTGGCGCTCCCGTAGAGGCGCTCGTTCATCTCGCGCGTGATGTCGAGCGGCGAGAGCCCCAGCGATCCCAGTACCACCCCGCCCCGGCCGAGACGGCCCTCCATCCAGCGGACGTAGCCGTCCCCGTCGGGGGAGAAGAAGCCGTGGATGAGGTCGGCGTAGTGGTTGAGCTTGTTCCAGCTGCTCCTGAACTCGACGGCGATCTTCACAATCTCGCCCTCGCCCTCGTAGGGCTGCAGCGTCTCGGCCGCAGAGGCTGCGTGCTCGGCCAGCTCGCGCACCGAAGATCTCAACCGCTGGAACACCTCCTCCAGGCGGGCCCAGCCGCGGCGCCGCCTGAGAGCGGGGGTCACGCGCAGCCTGAACTCCCCGCCCCTGCCGTCGTCCCGCTGCTGCGGCCCGTCAGCCGACTCGACGCCGAAGGAGTAGAGGGCATCGAACGCCTCTTCGACCGCCCTCACGGCCCCTTCGACGGCGGGGACGAACCGCTCTCCCACGGTCTCGACCAGTGCGTCGACCATACCCTTGCGCATGAACCTCTCAAGCGTGGGTGCCACGGCCAGGACGTAGGGAAGCAGCCCCTTCGCACCGCCGCCGCCCCGTGCCTTGCGGACCAGCCGCCTCAGGACGCGAAGCAGGCCGTGCTTGGTGCCGCTGGTGCCGAAGTGGTCGGTGGCGGCCTCCTCGACGTGGTGCGCCTCGTCGAACACGATCCTGGTGTAGGGGGGCAACACCCCGTAGGCGCTCTCGTCGGCCACCCCCTTTATGGCCAGGTCGGAGAACACCATGTGGTGGTTGGCCACGATGATGTCGGCCGCGGCCATCCGACGGCGAGCCTTGAAGAAGAAACAGCCGCTGTAGTGGGGGCAGCGTGCGCGCAGGCAGCTGTCGCTCTCGGCGTTTACCCGGTCCCAGATGCTCTCGGGCGGCACGTAGGGCAGGTCCGAAAGCGACCCGTCCTCGGTGTTGGCCGTCCAGTCCAGTATGTCGGCCAGCGCATCCATCTCGTCGTCGTCGAACAGCTCCGCTCCGGCGTCGCGCGCGGCCTCGGCCCGGAGCAGACAGACGTAGTTGGACATACCCTTGACCAGCGAGAACTCGAACCCCAGCTCGGGAAGGGCCTTCCTCAGCAGGGGGATATCCTTGTGGACGAGCTGCTCCTGGAGGTTGATGGTGTTGGTCGAGACCACGACGCGCTCCCTGTTGGTGCGGGCCCAGTAGATCGCGGGCAGCAAGTAGGCCAAGCTCTTCCCCGTTCCGGTACCGGCCTCGATGACGGAGATGCGGTCTTCGTTGAACGCCTCGACGACGGCGCGCATCATCTCGAGCTGCTCGTCCCTGCGCTCGTAGGCGTCGCCCAGGACGGAGTGGACCGCCCCGCCGGGCTCGAGCACGCGGGCGAGCTCGTCGGCATCGAGCATCTCCACTCGCTCGGCCTGGGTGGGCTCCACGACCACGTAGACGCGCGAGGCGTCGTTGCTCACGATAAAGAACCCCACGCCGCGGTTGCCAAACACCGAAGCCAGCTCGATGTCGGCCTCGGACGGCGTCAACACCCCGCCCGGATGGTTGTGTATCACCACCTCGCCGCAGGAGGCCGCCTCGAAGACCGCCGGCACGGCCCACTCGTTGCCGCGGGCTATCACGCGCACGTCGTCGACAGCCCCGTCGTCGTCGACGGCCCCGACGAAGAAAACCTCGTTGCCGCCGGCCTCTGCGACGTGGCGCCTTATCTCTTCCTTGGCTCTCTCGGTTAGGTAACCCATGTTCACCCGGCCGCTCGCGCAGGCCACCGCTCCACCGAGGCAGGCGCGCGGCGCATCCTATAGATTTTATCACGAAACCCGCACCCATTCCCCGCCTCGGCGGCCGGCGCACAAGCCGACTTCGTGGGGGGCACCCTCCAATGGGCTACGAGCGTCGGGTGTGGAGGAGAGGGAGGCACGGCGCGGTATGGAGGGAGACGGAAGAGGGTCGGGGTGTACGGGGGGGGTGGGTGTGGCGCGGAGAGGAGAGCAGGAACGCCGCGGCACAAGCGGCGAACCGCTAAGCTCGAGCGCGGCCCGGGCCTTGGGGCGGCCGGGCACACGCAGTGGAAAACGGAGGGCCGGCGGGCCGCCTAACTTCACGTAGAGCATCTTTCACTCGGTAGGGCAGTGGGGAGGAAGTGCAGCCCGGAGATAGGGCCGCAACAAACAAAAGAGAGGGGTGGAAAGGCGAATGAGACGTGTAGGTTACGGAGCACCGCGGGCGTGGCTGGGTTGGCACGGGAGTAGGTGTAGCGGGGCGTGCCGAGCCGACGGTTGGAGTGCTGCAGCGGGCCGGGGATCCCTACCGGAACACCTCCCGTCCATAAGGGTGCAGAAGCTTGCGCCCGAGGCCAAGCGCCGGCCATGGCTCGGTGCGGCAGATGGTGCGAGAAAGCAACGTCTTCTCCATGCGGGAGGGGCGTCGCCTGCAGTTACACGTTGCGAGGTGTCTCTTTGCACACCGTCTCGAGGCGCAAGGAGCAGTCCACAGGGAACACACCGTGGCCGGGCAGAGAGGGAAGTACTAACACCCTGAGTTTGGGCGACGAGGGCCCGGCGTCCAGGGAGGAGGACCATCATGCAGGCGGCCCGTCGCGGGGGCAGCCTTGACGCTCGAGGCGGGAAGAGGAGAGAGCGGTCGCACGTCGAAAGCGCCGTGGATGGGACTGTTCACAGAAGCGGGGTTCAACCGGGCGCGCAAGGGTGGTGCCACACTCGACATGGACGGCGGGCATCCTTCGTGGTCAAGGCAGTGCGCAAGCCGAGGGCGAGCACAGCAGCCGGCGGCAGCAGGCGTAGTGGAGGCGGCCGCGACAGTCGGGCCAAGAATGGGTGTCGCTCATAGGTGGTGTAATGGTGCTGGGGGACGGCATTGAGGAGCAGGCCGCGCGCGGGGATCCAGTGAACCTCTAAGACACGCCGAGGGCGCGGTCTCTATCGACCGGCAACGTAGAGGGGGGGAACGCAGGAAGCGACTGCGCCACAGTTGGGACTCTTACGCAGTTGAAAAAAAGCGGCTTCTATTGTGGTGGAGAGGTTCCTGAGAGGTGGAGAGATGGCAGGCCGAGGGTGGGGGGAGGCGGGACTGGGGGCGGGGAAGATGGCGGTGCCAGTCAGCGGAAAGGCGCCCCCCGGGTGGGTGTGTGGCGGGTCGTCGGGGCGTGGGCAAGACATGGCACTGCGCCCATCCAGCGAAGGAGAAGATGGTGTGCTGCGGGCCGAGGGGTGTCCGGGTGGGAAACCGAGAGGTGCAGCGGAACCGGAAGGGGGACGGCGTTGCGCCCGGCGCCCAGGCGGCCAGGGAACGCCGAGATGAGGTGGCGTGGGACGTATGAGTCATAGCCACCCGACGCGGCCACAGGCGGCAAGGCGGCGACGCGCAACACTAAGAGCTGGAGCGCCACGGCGCCGGCCACTTTTATTGGGATGCGTAGAGGACTTTGATAAGGAAGGCCGTAGATGGTAATGTTAATATCCCGTACCCGTCCGGAGGGGTGGCCGAGCGGACGAAGGCGCCGGTCTCGAAAACCGGTAGGGTCTCACGGCCCTCGTGGGTTC
>CAZXEJ010000023.1:0-37033 GCA_964639895.1 uncultured Spirochaetia bacterium
GGCCTGATCATGTGAATTAGCTGCAACCCGTCGGCTCAAGAGAGAATTGTATGAGTTGTGGCCGTATTCGGACCGACACTCACTTTTTCGCCGCTGCAAACGGGTCCGCGGCCGGCGTGTCGCCTGACCGTAGGGTGTCGGTCCGGGAGGGATTCTCTTCGGTGTGCCAATGCCCGTGTCATGTCGTAGCGGTTCGCTTCGGGCGTCTTGGTCCTTGCATGCGGGCCAGCCGTTCTACCGTAACTGTTGGTAGCTCGTCCTGACACTCTCCCGGCTGGGCTCTCGCAGGCTGCCGTCGTGGGCGCGGCACATCAATCTCGGCGTTGTTTTGGGGAGGTCTTCGCCTGGCTCCGGTGGGCGCGGCGCCGATTGATCTTTACACGGTAGGAAATTTCATGTAATCGATATTGTGTCCCGGCCCTCGGAGAATCCCCGTTTACGGGATTCCGGGTATCGGTTGTTTCCCTGTTCAATCCATCGTCTACGAGGTTGCCACCGACTATGGAGCGCAAGGACGGAAGAAAGAATGACCAACTGAGGCCAGTGCGCATATCGCGCGGCGTGATGAAGCACGCCGAAGGCTCGGCCCTGATCGAGATGGGCGATACGCGCGTCATATGCGCGGCGTCTATCGAGGAAGGCGTCCCTCCCCATCTGGAGGGCACAGCTACGGGTTGGGTCACGGCCGAGTACTCCATGTTGCCGCGTGCCACGGAGAGGAGATCGCGAAGGGTTCAAAACCAGGGTCGCGTCGGCGGAAGGTCCCAGGAGATACAGCGCATCATAGGCAGGGTGCTTAGGGCCTGCATCGACCTGGAGGCCCTGGGAGAGAGGACGATCATCGTCGACTGTGACGTCCTTCAGGCCGACGGCGGCACCAGAACGGCCTCCATTACCGGTGGTTTCGTGGCGCTCTATGACGCAGTAACCTACCTGCTCGAGTCGGGTATCATTTTAGAGAACCCCGTTCGCTCGTTCGTGGCCGCCGTGAGCGTGGGCATCGTGGACGGGGAGTTGTTGCTCGACCTGGACTACTCTGAGGACTCGCGCGCCGAAGTTGACATGAACGTCGCCGTCAACGCCGAAGGCGCCATCGTCGAGATACAGGGAACCGCCGAGAAGAAGCCCTTCAGCGTGGACGAACTGAACCTGCTGGTGGGGTTGGCCCGAAGTGGAATAATGGAGCTCATAAGACTCCAGAAGGAGATCCTCGGCGAGTGAGGGTCGGGCGTGTCCCGGCCGGTTGCCGTCGCCTTGCGGACGGAGTGCGAGGTGAGGTGTGATGTTGCGCGAGTTGGTTCTTGCCACGGGAAACAGGGCCAAGGCGAGGGAGTTCGCCCAACTGTTGCGCCCCTACGTGTCGTCGCTCAGGGTGCTGGGTGACCTCCATCCCGGTGTGGAGATCGAAGAGAGCGGCTCAACGTTCCGTGAAAACGCCCTCATAAAGGCGCGCACCGCCTTGTCGCTCACGGGATTGCCGTCACTTGCAGACGACTCGGGGCTTGAGGTGGCCGCCTTGGGCGGACGTCCCGGCGTACAGTCGGCACGCTACGCGGGCGGGGGTGGGGACGAGGCCAACATTGAGAAGCTGTTGCGCGAGATGGAAGGCGTGGCCGACCGTCGGGCCAGGTTCGTCTGCTGCATCGCCCTTGCCTACCCGGACGGCTCTGTGGTGGTGGTCGAAGGTACGTGCTCGGGGCTGATAGCCGAGCGCCCCCGTGGAGAGCACGGTTTCGGTTACGACCCCGTCTTCTACCTTCCGGAACGGGGGGCCACCATGGCAGAGCTCCCACCCCATGAGAAGAACGCCGTAAGCCACCGCGCGCGCGCCGTGAAGGCCCTTACGATGTACCTGGAGGGCCTGAAGAGAAGGGCTTGATCTCCGGTCGCTGTCCCTAGGTGCGCCTGGTGTTCGAGGCTTTGATTGGGGCGGGCGGATATGATAACCTACCAATTGTCGGTGCGGGCGGCAAGGGGGGCCGCGGCTCGGCGTGCGGTTCCGCAACGGTTCCTGTGGCGGACGGTCTGAGGGGGCTATGGGAAGGACAAAGTTCATATTCGTCACGGGCGGCGTGATGTCTTCGCTTGGCAAGGGTCTCGCCGCCGCCTCGCTGGGGGCTCTGCTCGAGAGCCGGGGTCTCAGGGTGTCGCTTCAGAAGCTCGACCCCTATCTCAACATCGATCCAGGTACGATGAATCCCTTCCAGCACGGCGAGGTCTACGTCACCGACGACGGGGCCGAGACCGATCTTGACCTGGGTCACTACGAGAGGTTCACCAACGCCAAGCTGACGCGCAAGCACAACATCACGACCGGCCAGATATACCACGCCGTCATAACGAAGGAGCGGCGCGGCGAGTACCTGGGCGACACGGTCCAAGTCATTCCCCACGTCACCGATCAGATAAAGGAGGGCATACTGTCCATAACGGATGCCAACGACGTGGCGATCGTCGAGATAGGCGGCACCGTGGGCGATATAGAGAGCCTGCCGTTCCTCGAGGCTGTAAGGCAACTGAGGTCCGACCTCGGCAAGGAAAACACGCTCTACGTACACTTGACCTACGTCCCATATATCGCGACGGCCGGCGAGCTCAAGACCAAGCCGACCCAGCACAGCGTAAAGGAGCTTCTTCAGATCGGGATCCAGCCCGACGTGCTGCTGTGCAGGACCGACCGTTACCTACCCTCGGAGATAAAACGCAAGATAGCCCTCTTCTGCAACGTGCGCCAGGAGGCCGTCATCACGGCCAAGGACGTCGAGATCATCTACGAGGTACCCGTCGTATACCACAAGGAGGGAGTGGACGAGATAATCGTCGAGAGCCTGGGCATGTGGACGCGGAATCCCGATATCTCCCATTGGGTGAGGCTCGTCGAGAAGTGGAAGTCGCTCGAGGAGGAGGTGGTCATTGCAGTCGTCGGCAAGTACGTGGCGCAGAAGGACGCCTACAAGAGCCTCCATGAGGCCCTCACCCACGCCGGCATCGCCAATGATGTCCGGGTGCGCATAAAGTACGTCGATTCCGAAGAAGTCGAGCAGCAGGGGGCCGAGCGGTTCCTCGGCGACGTGGACGGCGTACTAGTGCCGGGGGGCTTCGGCAAACGCGGCTTCGAGGGCAAGATCGCCTCGGCCCGCTACGCGCGCGAACACGGAGTGCCGTATTTCGGCATATGTCTCGGTATGCAGATGGCCGTGGTCGAGTTTGCCCGAAACGTCTGCGGTCTCCGTGACGCCCATTCGGTCGAGTTCGACGAGTCTTCTCCGGACCCTGTCGTACACCTGATGTACGAGCAACGAGGCATAAAGGACAAGGGTGGAACGATGCGTCTCGGTGCCTACCCCTGCAAGGTACGCCCGGGGACGAAGGCCTACGAAGCCTACGGGAGGGAGGAGATATCGGAGCGTCACCGCCACCGCTACGAGATAAACAACCGCTACCGCGATGTGTTCGAGCGCCACGATCTCGTCCTGAGCGGCCTGTCGCCGGACGGAAATCTCGTCGAGATAGTCGAGATCAAGGGACACCCCTGGTTCGTGGGTTGTCAGTTCCACCCGGAGTTCAAGTCCCATCCCCACAATCCGCACCCGCTGTTCAGGGAGTTCATAAGGGCCGCCCTGGGCCGCAGGTCTCATACGGGTATATAAGGGGAAAGTGGAGGGAGGAGACGCTGCGGCGCATATAGGATCGACCCCCCTCCCCGGACGCCGCTCTGCGCCGCAAGGAGGGTTGTCGCCGCTACACGTGCTGCCGGTTAGGTGAGGATGTGATGCCATGAAAACCCGCCCTTCCATATCGGACCTGGTCGTCTTCAGGAAGAGGCGAGAGCCCTCGCTCGGGGTGCTCGTCGGCCTGTCGGCCGCGGAGGCGACCATATACTCCGAAGAGGGCAGGCGTATCGCCGTCGACCCCTCGCGCGTGGTGATGGGGCTTGAGATGGGATTCGACGCCGCCGACAACCCGGCCGACCTCAAGCTTAAGCTGAGGGCGCTGCGCAAAGAGCTCGAGGCCGCGCGCGAGACGGTGGATGTAAGGACGCTGTGGGAATGCGTGGTGGGCGTGCGCGATACCGTCTCCTTCGACGAGCTCGCGGACCTCTATTTCGGTTCCGATCCCCGAGATCCCAGGGAGGAACTGACCCTGTTCTGGGCCGTCGACAAGGAGAACCCCTACTTCAAGCGCGGGGACGGCGTCTACGAGGTGCGCGAGCTGGCCGAGGTAGAGGAGATCGTACGCAGGAAGGAGGCCGAGAGGCGTAGGGCCGAGGAGAAGAAGGCCGCCGTGGCGTGGGGTAGGGCCGTCGTCAGGGGCGAGGCCGTCGAACCTGACGAGCGTGTGAAGAACTACCTGGAGCTTGTACGTAACTTCGTCGTCCACCTAGACGAATACGAGAAGGCTCCACAGGCGCGGAGCTTCATGTCCGAAGTTGGTATACGGAACGTCGAAGAGGCGATCGAGTTCCTCATCAAGGCCGGCCTGTGGAGTGAGGACGACGACCCGTTGCTCGAGCGGTTCAACATCACACGTTCCTTCTCCGAGGAGGTCGAGCGCGAGGTGGAAGAACTTCTGGCTACGGAGCCCTCGACGGCAGGTCTGCTGGACCTCTCCTCCCTATGGACCTTCTCAATAGACGACGAGACCACCGAGGACGTGGACGACGCCCTCTCCATCACGGCTACCGACGACGGCTACATGGTGGCCGTCCACATAGCGGACGTGGCCGGTCTGGTCGGGCGCGGATCGCGCCTTGACGAAGAGGCGCTGGGGAGGGGCGAGACCGTTTATTTGCCCGAGGGGCACGTGCACATGTTCCCCCCCAAGCTCATACGCGAAGCTCTGAGCCTTTTCGCCGGAAGACCCAAGAGGGCCGTCTCACTGCTGGTCTACTTCGATCGTGAGTTCAACATGACCAGTTCCACCTTCGCCGAGACGAAGATAGTAGTCGACGCAAACCTCGCATACTCCGGGGCCGAGCAGGTGTTGAGGGGCCGAGTGGAGGGCGAGGCGCTGTTCGAGATCGCCGCCCGTCTGCGCGCCCATCGCATCGAGGCGGGCGGCTGCGTGATAGACCTGCCGCAGCTCAAGGTGAGGGTGGAGGGAGGGGAGATCAAGGTGAGAAGGGACTACATGAACAGTCCCGTCCACGTCGTGGTCTCCGAGTGCATGATACTCGCCAACCGTCTCGCCGGCGAGTACCTGAGGGACAAGGGTGTACCGGCCATCTACCGCTACATAACGGACCCCGTGCCGGACGAGGTGAGGGAGCTTGAGACCGAAGACCCCCTCTATCCGCTGAGGGCAGTGCGATACCTCAGACCCTCGCGGCTGGGCACGTTTCCGATGCCTCACCAGTTCCTTGGGGTGGAATGCTACGTGCAGATAACCTCGCCCATAAGGAGGTACCTCGATCTCGTTATGCAACGACAGCTCGTCGCTGCGATACGCGGCACCGACCCCCCTTACGGCAGGGACGAGCTTGAGAGAATAATGTATCAGGTCGAGGGGGAGGTGAGGAGGAAGAAGACCGTCGAGCGGGCGAGGACGCGCTACTGGCTCTACAAATACCTGCGCGGGCGTACGGGCGAGTCGGTGGTGGGCTACGTGAGCCAAGTGACCGAGAGGGCCGTGAGCGTCTACGTGCCCGACTACCTGCTGACCGTGGACGTGCCTTCGATGAATCCGGGTGAGTGGAAGGAGGGCGACAGGGTGGAGCTCCGAATAGCCGCCGTCGACCCCCTCAAGGGCCGTCTTACCCTTGAGCAGGCCGAGGTGGGGGGGTGAGAGCGGAGGGGGGCGGCCTGCGTGCACGGGACGATCCGTCTGGGGGGGTAGCAGAAGGGAATATGAGTGGGTTGGGTACCGACGGAGCAGATGGTTTCCGACGATTCTCCCCGCCACCTGTGCGTCCGCGATGTGAGGGTAAGCACCGACGTCCCTCCTACGCCGTGGTTCGTGTGGCCGATGTGGGCGGCGTCTCCCCGTGGTAGGGGCTGTGCCGCGCAACGCGGTGAGGGGCCTTCTCGCCCCTTATCGGTATGGGCGTTACGCCAGCCCAGGGGGTGTGGGGGTAATGGGTTGGTGAGCCTCGCGCTACGGTGGTCCCACAGGGTACTCGACGTGGTCAGCGCCGCGTCACTCCTTGGCGGTCGTGCCGGCTGTGGCGAGCACGCCGCCCGCCGTGCTCGGCCGGGACGTTGCGGCGCGAGTCGGCGTCGCCGTGTTTTGCGTGCGGTCCGTCGCTGCTCGGGGTGCGGGTACACGCGAGGAGTGCCTCCGCCTTCATATACCGGCTGGCGTGGGGCCTTGAGAGCTCCCCATCTTGATGACTCGTTTCGGGTGCATCCGTGGTTTGCCGCGGTCGGCGGTCCATGCTTGCGAGGAATCGGCTTGGGCTCGTGAGTGGAGCGGTTGAAAATTTCGTATGTGCTGGTATAGGTATAAGGCGGTGAGCGTCACGGCTGTCGCTGTGGCTGCGGTCGGCGGAAGGGCGCGGTCGTTTAGTCCGGGAGGAGGGGTTCAGCAATACGCAGGAGGGGAATCAGAGTGTCCAAAAATTCACTTACCATAACGGATAACAGAACGGGCAAGACCTACGAGATACCCATCGAGAACGGCACCATTCGTGCCATGGACCTCCGCCAGATAAAGGTGAGCGACGACGATTTCGGGCTCATGAGCTACGATCCCGCTTTCGCCAATACGGCGTCGTGCAAGAGCACCATCACGTTCATCGACGGCGACAAGGGCGTGCTGCGCTACCGTGGCTATCCCATCGAGCAGCTGGCGCAGAACAGCACGTTCCTCGAGGTGGCATACCTCCTCCTCTACGGTGAGCTCCCCACTCGCAGCCAGTACGAGGAGTGGGTGGACAAGATAACCCACCACACTATGATCCACGAAAACATAAAGAAGTTCATCGACGGCTTCCGCTACGACGCCCACCCGATGGGAATGCTGCTCGGTACCGTGGGAGCGCTTTCGACCTTCTACCCGGAGGCCAAGGATATATTCGACGAGAAGGTGCGCGAGATACAGGTGTACCGCCTCATAGCCAAGATGCCCACCATAGCCGCCTTCTGCTACAAGCACCGCATCGGTCAGCCCTACGTCTATCCCGACAACGAACTGAGCTACGTGGGCAACTTCCTCACCATGATGTTCCGGGCGGCACAGAACAAGTACACCCCCCATCCCGTGATCGAAAGGGCGATCGACGTCCTGTTCATCCTCCATGCCGACCACGAGCAGAACTGCAGCGCCAACGCCATGAGGAGCGTCGGCAGTTCCCACGTCGATCCCTATTCGGCCACGGCGGCCGCGATCGCTGCACTCTACGGTCCCCTGCACGGTGGGGCCAACGAGGCCGTGCTCAAGATGCTCGAGCGCATCGGGTCCAAGGACAACATACCGGCCTTCATAAAGAGCGTCGAGGCCGGTGAGACGAGGCTTATGGGCTTCGGCCACAGGGTGTACAAGGCCTACGATCCGCGGGCGAAGATCATCAAGGAGATCGCCCACGAGGTGTTCGAGGTGACGGGGAAGAATCCCCTGCTCGACATCGCACTGGAGCTCGAACGTATCGCCCTCGAAGACGACTACTTCGTAAAGCGCCGCCTCTACCCGAACGTGGACTTCTATTCGGGTCTCATATATCAGAGCATGGGCATACACCCGAGCATGTTCACCGTCATGTTCGCAATCCCCAGGACGGCCGGCTGGCTGGCCCAGTGGCAGGAAATGCTGCTCGACAAGGAGATGAAGATCGCCCGGCCGCGCCAGGTCTATCTGGGACACGGCCACCGCGACTACGTACCGATGGAAAAGAGGGGCTAGCCCTTCATGGTTCCTCGAAGTGCTGGGTCCCGCGGCGCCTTGGTGTGCCCAGCCTCAATGGGAGGATACGGAACGTCGGTAGCTCAGTAGCCGCCTCCAATCAGGCCCTCCCCTATGTCCCCGGCCGCTCCGACCCCCGGTGGATAAGGTCTGCAGCGATGTTTCTACGCTCCCGTGTAAGCGGTACGGTGGTGCGAGGTGGTGGCGGGACCGTGGCAGCATGGCGTCACGATCAGCTACGGGGACGTGCAGCGGCGTAGCGAGCCGCTGTTGGAGCCTAAGCCGCGCCTGAACGCCTCCCTCACAAGGGGGGTCAAGCCGCGGGGTGATGCTAAATGCCGCATCCCCGTCGAAGCGAGGGGGGCTCGGTGGTAGGCGACGGCGGGTAGATGCTTCCCCACTCATCCCCCGACATTCGCTCGGGAACAGGGCAAGGTCTCCGTGAGGCACGTGTCGGGGGGACGTGTGTAGGTGTCCCCCTCGACCGTCGGACCGAGTGGACCTTCTTTTCCTACCGGCCGCATGCGAGGCATCCCCCCCGACGGATGGAGTTTCGGCGAGGGGGGCCGTCTTTATCCTCATCCGTTGCGGGCGGCTACGATTCTGAGAACTGCAACGATATGGCTACGTTGTAGTAATAGTCTATCGCCTTTTCCACGTCTCTCAGGAACAGTTCCACCAGCTGGTCGTCGTCCGGCAACGCCATACCGTCGCCTGCGGCCGAGGTCCTCCCTTCCAGCGAGCTCAACGTCTCGGCAAAAGCTTCTTCGAGCAGGTCCTTTCCCTCGAGGGCGATCTTTTCTATGAAGGCCTCGTCCTGGAGGTCGTAGCCCCTCCTCTCTATGGCCGCTTCGAGCTTCCCGAGCAGCGCCTCCGAGGGACGGCGGTCGAAGCGGCGGTCCAATATCTCGGCAAAGAGGTGTCTCAGTCGACCTGAGCAGGTCGTATCCACATTGCGGCTTTCGTCGGCCACTGTGGGTTCCTCCTTGCTCACTCGGGTTCGTCGGGTCTTTCGATGAGCTCGATTCTGTAATGGTCCGGGTCTTCTATGAACGCGATCACCGTCTTGCCGTGTTTCATCGGGCCCGGCGGACGGACGATCTTACCGCCGGCCTTCTCTATACGCTCGCAGGCCGCATAGATGTCCTTTACGGCGAAAGCCATGTGACCGTATGCGTTTCCATTGTCGTAGTCGTGTATGTCCCAGTTGTAGGTGAGCTCGAGGAAGGGCTCCGTATCGCCGCCGCTGCCGAGGAACGCCAGCGTAAAGCGTCCCTCCTCGTAGTGGGTCTCTCGGTGGAGCTTGAGGCCCAGCACCTCGGTGTAGAACTGTTTCGCCTTCTCCAGGTCGCGTACCCTCAACATGGTATGTAGGTATCTCATCACGGCACCTCCCCGCGGCGGGACGGCCTGGTTTGAAGCCGGCCTGCAGGTATGGTAAGCATCAATTAGTATATATGAGCTTGGCGGCGCGTAAAACGGCGTCGTTGCCGAGGAGGAAGATGGGAGACGCCGACTACATCCAGGACCACATGCCCCATAACAAATGTTTCGGTTGCGGCCCGGCCAATCCGGACGGCCTCCGCATCAAGAGCTACTGGGCGGGTGACGAGACGGTGTGCCTTTGGAAGCCCCGCCCCTTCCACAAGGCCGGTCCCGACCATCTGCTGAACGGGGGCATAATCTGTACCGTTATCGATTGCCACTCCATCTGTACTGCCATAGCGGACGCATACCGCAGGGAGGGTAGGTCGATGGATTCTGATCCCTTGATATGGTACGTTACCGCCTCGCTCAGCGTCTCCTACGCGAGTCCCGTACGCATAGACGTCCCTCTCGAGCTCAGGGCCTCGGTACGCAGCGTCGAGGGTAGGAAGACGGTAGTCGGTTGCGTGCTCGTCCAGGACGGGGAGGTCCGCTGCAAGGGCGAAGTACTCGCCGTGAGGGTATCGCCCGAGAGCTGGTTCGCGTTGAGTGGCAGCCACGGTAGTTGACACCTGCTGAGCCAGCGGATGCGTGCCGCGGTCTCCTTACCGCTGAGTGCGGCGGCGGACTCCTTTGTAGTGGGTTCCGATTTGGCGGGTATAATCTCTACACACCCGGGCCCGGTAAGCATAAAGACTCAAACCACCATGAAAAGGTACGTAGCCGAGAGACTGTGGCACATCGCAAGGGAACGCGCCCTTGCCGCCGGGTTGCTGTTCTCGCTCGAGGTGTGCCAGTTGATGGAATCCATGATAAGCGAGGCCGTCGAGGTGATGGAGAGAGAGGGGAAGCTCGACGATCCCAAGGCGCAGTTCGAGGCCAAACTCGACTTTATGCGATTCCTCGACATGCTGGTCGAGGAGGCGGTGCGAAGTGGCAGGCCGGGGGAAGGTCTCGAGATCGTAAAGGAAGATTTCTTCGCTGCCAGAGATAGGTTCGGCTCGCCGTGGCCCTTCGTATGATGGGACGGGGTGGGGCGGTTCCGTCTCTTGTGGAGGCTGCGCGTTCGAGCGAGTACGCCATATGCAGCAAAGCACAACCCATAGAGCTCCGACGGCGCTCTCACTGCGTTCGGTCTCAAAGAGCTTCGGCCGCGTGGAGGCTCTGGTAGGCGTTGATCTTGAAGTGGAGCAGGGGGGCTTCGTAACGGTTTTCGGTCCGAACGGTGCCGGCAAGACAACGCTCATCAAGATCGCGGCCCTCCTCGTCAAGCCCACGTCGGGGACGGTATATGTGGCTGGCCTCGACGCCCGAAGGGCCCCTCTCGCCGTAAGGGCGCGCATAGGGGTCGTTTCCCATGAGCCGTACCTCTATCCGGGGCTCTCGGTTATCGAGAACGTGGAGTTCTTCGCCTCCCTCTACTCGGTGCAGCGGGCGAGGGAGCGGGCCTACGAGGTGCTGGAGCTGGTCGGGGCGCGCCCCTGGGCACGCCGTCTGGTGCGGTCGCTGTCACGCGGCATGCAGCAGCGTGTCGCCCTCGCACGGGCCCTGGTGCACGACCCGCCCCTCGTGCTTCTGGACGAGCCTTACACTGGGCTGGACCAGCATGGCTCGGCTCTGTTCACCGAGTTGCTGGCCGGTCTCAAGTGCCGTGGGCATACGGTCCTCATGACAACCCACGATGTCGAGCGGGGTCTGGGGCTGTGCGAGAGGGCCCTCATCATGGACCGGGGCCGGATCGTGTGCGAGATTGACCCGGCCTCCGTTGGAGCGGACGAGTTCAGGCGCATCTACATGAGGGCCGCGGGCGGTGGCGTCTCCTGGAGCGGAGCAAGCGTGTGACGATGGGAAAGCTCATCTCTCTCGTGAAAAAGGACCTGCTCATCGAACTTCGGGCCAAGGAGCTCGTCGTCGGGATGTTTACGTTCTCCGTGCTGGTACTGTTCGTCTTCAGCGTGGCCTTGGGTTCCTCGCCGGCCCTCACGTCGGCTGTCACGCCCGCCGTGGTCTGGATAACGTTCATCTTCGCTGCCTCACTCGGTCTGGGCCGGTCGTTCGCACTGGAGAGGGACGGTGGGGCGCTTATGGGCGTGCTGGCCACCCCCACCGACCGCAGTGTGCTCTTTCTTGGGAAGCTGATCAGTAATCTCGTGTTCGTAGGTACGGTGGAGCTGGTGACGCTTCCCGTATTGGTAGTCTTCTACAACGTCGACCTCACGGCTCACGCCATCGAGCTGGCCCTCGTCCTGTTCCTGGGCACGGTGGGTTTCGTATGTGTGGGCACGGTGTTTTCGGCCATCTCCTCCAATACGAGGCTGCGCGAGGTGCTTCTTCCCGTGATGCTGTTCCCGGTCGTCGTCCCCGTGGTGGTGGGCGCCGTGCGACTCACCGAGTCGGTGCTCTCGGGCAGGGGCCTTGGAGGCGGGGGAGGTTCTTTGAAACTGTTGCTTTCTTTTGATATCATATTCTTTGTCGTATGCACTGTGGTTTTTGAATACGTAATCGAGGAATGAGCCCCTGATAGGCCGACACACGACCCCGCCGTCATCATAATGACTGTTCTGTTGGTACTCACCTTTCTCGCCGTAGCCGCATCCCTCTGGAGTGCGTTCCTCTACGCCCCGACCGAGATAGTGATGGGGCACATACAACGGATTTTCTACTTCCACATGGGCGCTGTGTGGGCTGCCACGGTGGCCTTCACCGTGGTCTTCGTGGCCAGCATAGCGTTTCTGCGAACGGGGAAGCGTAGGTGGGACGCACTTGCGCTCGCCGCCGCCGAGGTGGGGGTCCTTTTCATCACGCTTACCATCGTATCGGGTTCCATCTGGGCCAGGCCTGTCTGGGGTGCCTGGTGGACGTGGGATCCGCAGCTTACCACCACCTTCATACTTTGGGTACTCTACATAGCGTATTTGCTGTTGCGCTCCAGCGCGGCCGGTGGCCAGAGGCGGGCCAGGTTTGCGGCCGTCTTCGCCGTGGTGGCTTACATAGATCTGCCGCTCGTCTACATCTCGGCCCGTGTCATGAGGGGCATCTCACCTGTGGTGTTCGGCGGCGAGGGCGGCGGTATAGAGTCGCGCATGTGGGTTGCACTGCTCAGCGCGTTGGTGGCTTTCACGCTGCTACTCATGGTGTTTCTCAAACGCAGGTACGATCTCGAGATGATGGCCGACAGAGTCGAGTCGATCGTCAGGAAAAGGATGGAGGGGCGATGAAGGTCAACTTCTGGTATCTTTTCTGGGGACACGCCATCTTCTGGATAGCGATCGCCGCTTATTCCCTGATGCTGCACCTCAAGGGCGCTTCGCTGAAGAGGCAGCTCGAGGAGCTTGGTGGTGCTTCCGGCGACGACGTGATCGGTGGAGAGGGACGCTAACCCATGCTGAGAGGAAAGAGCAAGTTCGTAGCGGCCGTTGTCATCGTGGCCGTAACCCTGGGTTACCTGGTCTATGCCGGCGTTAAGGAGACGGCCGTCTACTACCTGACCATAGAGGAGATGCTATCGCGGACGCCCGAGGTGTACAACGACAAGGTGCGCGTCAGCGGCACCGTGGTCCCCGGCACCATTCGCAGGCTCGAAGATGGTGGGCTCGCTTTTTCCCTCACGGACGGGCGCAACACGATTGACGTCTACTACAAGGGCATAGTGCCCGACATATTCACCGACGACGCAAAGGCCATAGTCGAGGGTAGGTACACCCCGGCCAACACCTTCCACGCCGACCTGCTCCTTGCCAAGTGTCCTACCAAGTATGAGTCCGTCGAGGGTCTCCGGCCCGCCGAGGGCGACGGCAACGTGCCCGATGTGCCATCGGCCGGAGGTAAGGACTACTCCTCACCACCTATTTGAGCGGCTGTAGCCCATGGCATTGACTGGTCACGTTTCGATCGTTCTGGCTTTTGCGCTCGCTCTCTACTCCATCGTTGTTTCCATCTACGGGGCCCGGAGCGGAAGGCGCGAGTACATCGACAGCGCCCGGAACGCCACCGGCGTACTGTTCTTCCTCATTACGGTGGCTTCGTTCTCTCTCCTCGTTTCGCTTTGGAGACTTGATTTCAGCCTCAAGTACGTCGCGGCCAACACCAGCCTCGACCTGCCCCACATCTACAGGGTGACGGCACTCTGGGCGGGGCAGGCAGGCTCGTTGTTGCTCTGGTCGTGGATACTTTCCGGCTACATGGCACTCCTGGCGTGGAGGAGCCGCTCCTACAACTCTCCCATCATAGCTTACGCCATAGCCGTGCTGTCTGCGGTCATGGCCTTTTTCCTCTACTTGAACGGATTCGTCGAAGACCCCTTCGAGCGACTCCCCTTCACGCCTGTGAACGGCCGTGGAATGAACCCCCTGCTGCAGAACATCTATATGGCGATCCATCCACTGAGTCTCTATCTCGGCTACGTGGGCGTGGCGGTGCCTTACGCCTTGGCCATGGGGGCTCTTCTCAGCCGCCGGCTCGATGACGAGTGGATACGTCTTGCGCGCCGTTGGATGCTCGCCGCTTGGTTCTTCTTGGCGTTGGGGTTGCTTCTAGGTGCCCGCTGGGCCTATCTGGAGCTGGGGTGGGGTGGTTACTGGGCGTGGGATCCGGTGGAGAACGCCGCCTTCATGCCGTGGCTCACCGCTACGGCCTTCATCCACTCGGTCATGATCCAGGAGAAGAAGGGGATGCTCAAGAAGTGGAATATGACGCTCGTCATCGTGACCTTCTTCCTGGCACTCTTCGGTACGTTCATCACCCGCAGCGGCATCATCTCCTCCGTCCACTCCTTCGCCCAGTCCGACATCGGACCGTATTTCCTCTCGCTGCTGGCCGCAGTTCTGTTGTTTTCGTTCTACTGGGTGGCGAGGAGGATGGACGATCTGGCTACCGAGAACACCTACGAATCGTTCGTTTCGCGCGAGAGCGCCTTCCTGGTCAACAACCTCCTGTTTCTGGGGGCCGCCTTCGCCGTTTTCCTCGGCACTGTGTTTCCCATCATAAGCGAGGTCGTAAGCGGCGACAAGATTCTCGTCGGACCGCCGTACTTCAACCGCGTGACCGTCCCCATAGGGCTCGTCATGATACTGCTCATGGGCGTGGGCCCGCTGGTGTCGTGGAGAAAGTCAACGCCCTCGAACCTGGTTAGAAATTTCCTTGTTCCCACCGTGGTCGGTGGTGTCACGGTGGCGGTGCTTGTCGCCCTCGGCGTGCGGGGCGTGAGTGCCTTGGCGTCGTTCGGCCTCTGTGCTTTCGTATTCGTAACGATCGTCGTCGAGTTCTGGCGCGGTCTCAGAGTCAGGTTGCGCCGAGGCGAGGGTGCGGTCACGGCCCTGATGCGTCTGGTGTCCAAGAACAAAAGGCGCTACGGCGGTTACATAGTGCATCTGGGTATCGTGTTGATAGTGGTCGGCGTCACCGCATCTTCGACGTTCTCCACGCGCAGGGAGGTCCTCCTCCGGCGGGGGGAGAGCGTCACGTTAGGAGGTTACACTCTCACCTACCTCGACCTCGAGCGGCGGAGCACCGCCCACAAGAACTCCACCATCGCGACGCTGGCCGTCGAGAAGGGAGGCAAGCGGCTCGGGGTGTTGAGGCCGGAATCGAACCTGTTCAACTACCAGGGTAATCGGGCCATAAACAAGGAGACCGAGGTTGCCCTCCGATCCACGTTCAGGGACGACCTCTACGTCATACTTACTCGGGCCGACCTCGACGGCGGCGCCACGTTCGTCGTCCTGTTGAATCCCATGGTTAGCTGGATATGGGCTGGGGGACTGGTCGTGGTTCTCGGTGCCGTCATAACCATGATGCCGAGCGTGCTGGACAGGCGTAGGGAAGTCGCCGTGCGTTACAGCGTTGTGGCTCCGGAGGGTGAGGCCCTGGAGTCATAGGTCCGGCCTCGAGGCTAGATCGCCCCGTCGGCTGCACATCCATATAAGGTAAGCACACTGGAGTCGAAGTGGATACGCTGGGTGTAGTTACGATAGTGGTGCTGGCGTTGGCGGCTGGAATGGCCGTCGCCGTACCGCTCCTTCGTGGTGCACGCCGTCGCCCGGCGCTCGGATGGGACGAAGAAGGGGACGAGTGGAGCGGTGAGCTCAAGAGACTGCTCTCCTTGAAGGAGTCGCTGCTTGATGCCATAAAAGAGATCGAGTTCGACTACGCTACAGGCAAGCTTTCCAAGGATGACTACGAGGAACTGGACGGCAGGTACCGGCGTCAAGCGATAGAGGTGCTGAAGCGCATCGACCGTCTGAGAGAGAGGGCCACGGACTCGGGCTGTAGCGAGTCCGCGTCCGATGGCGGGGAGGGGATTGACGCCGAGGCCGAAGTCGAGCGGGAGGTGTTGCTCCTGAGGCGCAAGGCCGCCGCACGGTCAGGTGGAACCCCTTGAAAGGACGCCCGCATCGACCATGGCTCAGCATGTTCAGCCTGCCTGCTTTCGACGAGTGTGAGGAGAGTATCCGGTCTCAAGCGTCTATCGCTGTTGCGGGAGAGATGTTCTAATGATTGATTTGGGAGCCAGATGCATATGGGTATCATTGTTGTCTCTCATCTTAGGGGCCTCCGTCGTCTCCTATGCGGCCCCTGCTGCCTCGCCTCCGGCCGAGTCTCCCGCTCCCAGCCCCGCACTAGCGACAAAGGGTCGCCCGGCCGGGGCGCTTCTTTTCGTGCAGTATCGGTGTGCGAGGTGCCATACGCTGGGCAGAGGCGCCTTCGTCGGCCCGGACCTGCTGGGCGTCGGTGGCCGTTGGAGCAGGGATGAGATCGAGAAATGGATAGTGGATCCCCGCCTCATATACGGCGAGATCGGCAGGATGCCAGCAAACGAGGGCTATCCGCCCATGCCGACGCTGGGCGTACCGCCTGGCGACGCCGCACGGATCGCCGAATACATATCTGGATTCGAGCCGTCACCGGCTGCGGCGGCCGCGCGTGGCGGGATAGTGGAGGGCACGGTCAGGGATGGCGCGACGGGCGAGCCCGTCCGGGGGGTGAAGGTGAATCTTACAGCCTACATGGGGGAGGTCGAAGACTGGAGCAGGAGCACGACTACTGACGACACAGGCGCTTTCAGGTTCGAGGGGTTGCCGTGGAACCGCAGCTACGAGGTCTCGGTCCTGTACGGCGGTACCCGCTACCACACGGAGTCGATGGTGTTCCTGCCCGGCGAAGTGGTCAGGCGTGTGGCCCTCAAAGTATATGAAACCGTAAGGGGCGAGGCGCCCATCCGCGTTGATGTGGACCACATGATAGTGGAGTTCTCGGGCGACGCCGCCGTGGTGGCCCAGATAACGTTCATAAGGAACGATTCTACACGCACATGGGTGGGAAACGACGAGGGAACGACGCTGGTCTTCTCTCTCCCTGAAGGTGCCATGGACGTCACTGTTCTCGAAGGACTCGATGCCGAGAGCCTTACTCGCACCGAGGATGGATTCGCCTCCAAGGAGCCTGTTCCACCAGGGGTCAAGAGCGTAGCCTACACCTACCGTGTGCCCCTGCGCTCGGAGCCTATCGAGAAGGTGTTCCACTATCCAACCTCGAGC
This sequence comes from uncultured Spirochaetia bacterium, assembly GCA_964639895.1. GTDB lineage: Bacteria > Desulfobacterota_D > UBA1144 > Nemesobacterales > JADFKM01 > CAZXEJ01. Next base: position 16,797 of record CAZXEJ010000023.1, read on the forward strand.
TTCACGTTGCTCTCCTCGACGGGTGGAGGCGTAAAGCTCTCACCCCGCGGTCTCGGTGCTCCGGAGGCGGTCGAGATCGAGGGGGAGCGTTTCCTCAAGTGGACCGCCCAAGATATAGCAGCCGGCAAGCGGCTGGTGATGGACGTCTCCCTGCCTCTCAGGTGGGAGGACTACGCCCCATGGGCCGCTCTGGCCGTATTGGCGCTTGTCCTGGGTGCCGCCGTCGCCTACCGTGTACTCGGCGCCCGTGGGTCGGAGGGGATAGATGAACGCCGGGTCCATGCGGCCGAGCGGAGTCTGCTCATCGAGGAGATAGCGCGCCTCGACGAGAGGTTCGAGCGGGGTGAGATAGGCAGAAAGGAGTACCTGGTACTGAGAGCGCGCAAGAAGGAGAGGGCGGTCGAGCTGACGAAGCTGCTGGCGAAGCCCTCCTAGGCGGGTTGCAGGTCGCCCCACCTGTACTGGATGAGCGTGACGGCGACGATGGATGCGGTCTCGCATCTGAGCACCCGTGGACCGAGGGTGCATACCTGGACCCCGCGGCTGCGTGCGGTCTCGACCTCCGCGGGGCTGAACCCTCCCTCTGGGCCCACGTAGAGGTCGATCCTCTCCACCCCCTCGCCGCGGGGCTTGATCTCTCCGAGCGGCACCCCTCCACCCTCGTAGAACAAAATTCCCAGGGGGGGACGACCGCCGGTCCTCGAATCCATGACCATGGCGTAGGAACGGGGCTCGACTATGTGTGGGGGCTTGCGCCTTCCGCACTGCCTGGCCGCAGCCGCAGCCACCCTCTTCCACCTCTCGACCTTGCGCGTGGTACGGACCTGCGACCTCTCGGTTACGAGGGGCACTATGGCTGCCACACCAAGCTCGGTTGCCTTCTCGACGATGAGGTCCATCTTGTCTCCCTTGGGAAGCCCCTGGTGTAGCGTGATCCTGGGTGCGCGCTCTGGCGCGGGCGGGCGTGTCTGCAGAATGACAGCCGCGAGCTCCCTACGCCCCACGGCCGTTATCTGGCACACGTGTTCCCGCCCCTCGTCGTCCAGAGCCACGAGTTCGTCCCCGGCGCGCAGTCTCAGCACCCGCCTCAGGTACCTGAAGTCGTCTCCGCCGACCGTGAGGGAGTCGCCGTCGATCTGCGAGGAACGGATGAAAACGGTGGGCATCTCAGGCAAGTTGCACGGCGCAGGATCGGGATGGGATCCACGGCCGGTGCCGGGAGCGGGATTCCCCCTTATGCGTGTGTTTCACCGGAGGCGCGGCTCATATACGCGGCCAGCTCCTCTACCATGTCCTCCATTGTGTGGCGCGTCGCCACTATATCGGCCTCTCTACCGTACTCCTTGAGTGTCGAGGCGGTGACGGGCCCTATGCACGCCAATACGGTGCTTTCCGGGAGGGAGGCCCTACCCTCGATGAGGCGAAAGAAGTTTCTTACTGCCGAAGAGCTTGCAAACGTCACGGCGTCTATCTTCTCCGAGCGCAAAAGCTCGAGCGGCCTCTCGATCTCGCCTTCCTCGGGGAGTCTGGTCTCGTAGGCCGGTGCCACCGTTACATGTGCTCCCATCGCTCTCAGCCTGCAGGGCAACAATTCCCTCGCCCGTGCGGCCCTCGCTATAAGCACACGCTTTCCCTCCATCTCGATCTGCTGGAATTTATCCACCAGCCCTTCGGCCACGAACCGCTCGGGTACGAGGTCTGCGCGAAGCCTCTCACGCTCGAGCGCCAGGGCCGTCTTCTCGCCGATGACGGCCAGCCGCGCCTTCCCGAGGGCGCGGGCGTCCTTGCCCAGCTTTCTCAACCGCTCGAAGAACCGCTCCACGCCGTTTCGGCTCGTAAACACTATCCAGTCGAACGTCTCGATGTTCCTTATGGCCGCGTCGAGTTCCTCCCAGCTGGGGGGAGGGACGATCTCGATAGTGGGCATGACGACCGCCTCGCCGCTCAGCTGCTCGATCAGAACCGCCAGCCGACCTGCGTCGCTGCGCGCGCGTGTGACGAGCACCCTGTGGCCGAACAGGGGCCTCGTCTCATACCAGTTGAGGTCTTTCCTGAGCCGTACGACCTCGCCCACCACGACCGTGCACGGCGGCCTTATGCCGCTTGCGCGGACGCGCCGCGCTATGTCGCCCACCGTGCCCACGACGGTACGCTGTCGGGGCAGGGTGCCCCAACTGATGACGGCGACCGGCGTGTCGGGGGAGCGGCCGTTGGCTATCAGCTTCTCCATGTTGGCTTCGAGGTTGGCGTAGCTCATCAGCAGCACCAGCGTCGGGACTGCGGCCAGTGCTTCCCATGGGAGAGCGGAGCCCTCCTTCTCGGGGTCCTCGTGTCCGGTGGCGACGGCGAAGGCCGACGCCTTGCCTCGGTGGGTGAGCGGTATGCCGGCGTAGGCGGGCACGGCCGTGATCGAGCTTACACCGGGGACGATTTCGAACGGGATCGAGCGGCTCGCGAGGTAGAGCGCCTCCTCGCCTCCCCGTCCCAGTACCATGGGGTCTCCTCCCTTGAGCCGGACGACCCGCTTGCCGGCCAGGGCGTGTTCGGCCATTATCTCGTTTATGCGCTTCTGGTGGGAGGAGTCCTTCTCGCCCCCCTTCTTGCCTACATATACCTTGAGGGCTCCTTTCTTCGTGAGATCCAGGAGTGCCTTGTTCACCAGGTAGTCGTATACGACGACGTCAGCCTCCCTGAGACAGCGTATGCCCTTGGCGGTGATGAGGTCGTATTCACCCGGCCCGGCGCCCACGAGAAAGACGATGCCCTGCGGCTCCATACCTGATGAAATGAAACCAAACGCCCCGCCCCCTGTCAAGGCGGGGGCCGTAACGCGGCTGCCTTGGCGAGGCGCCCGAGTGCTCCTCGGCGTGCCCTCCGGGGGGTGGTTGAGTGGGGGGCCGGATGCTGGAAGACGGCGCAGCGGTTCCCGAGGCGGCGTAGGGCACTCGGCTCGTCGGCGGGTGGGGATGGCTGCCCGTGTGCCGGTGTGCCGCGGCAGGGGGGAAGGACTCGGACTGGAGCAGGGTGCCGTGCTACCATGTGCGCCTCGTGCTTCAATCAAGCCCGATTCACGGAATCTCTGGCCGCACGAGCCGCACGAAGCAGCCTTACTTGGCATTTCCCCCCGATGCGGGCAATATGTATTTGACTTCCAGAGAGGAGCAGAAGACCGCCATGGATATGAGACTGATCGACGTAGAGTTCTTCGAGCCCAACGTTATAGGGACGTTCCTGATAGAGACCGGTGACGGGCCGGTGCTGATAGAGACCGGCCCTGCAACCACGTTCGAGGCTTTGAAGCGGGGGATAGAAGGGGCCGGCTACGCGGTGGAAGACATACGCCACGTTCTCGTCACCCACATCCACCTCGACCACGCGGGTGCCTCGTGGCTGCTCGCCTCCCACGGCGCAACCATATACGTACATCCGCGCGGCGCCAAGCATCTGGTTGACCCGACGCGCCTTCTGGCTTCGGCCCTCCGCATTTACGGCGACGACATGGACCGACTTTGGGGGAGGGTAGAACCGATCGACGAGGAAAGGGTACGTCCCTGTTCGGACGGCGAGAGGCTGAGGTTCGGCCGCATCGAGATCACAGTCGTCGAGACACTGGGTCACGCCTCCCACCACAACGCCTACGTAATAGACGGAGTGGTGGTGATGGGCGACGTGGGCGGCATCAGGATAAAGAGTGGCCCGCCGGTGCCCCCGACGCCTCCCCCGGATATAAACGTCGAGTTGTGGCGCCAGTCGCTGGACAGGTTGAGGGCGCTCCGTCCGTCCATGATATATCCCACCCATTTCGGCGGTTATACGGACGTGAAGGACCACCTGGACGAACTGGAAGAGATGCTCGTCATGCTCACCGAGTGGGTGGGCGCGCGCATGAAGGAGGGGCTCGAGGAGGAAGAGATCGTAAAACGCTACGACTCCCTGCTCAGAGAGGAGCTCAAGAAGAGGGGTGCCGCGGAGGACGTGATACCCCTCTACGAGCTGGGCGACCCGTTCTGGATGAACGTATCGGGCCTCGTTCGCTACTGGAACAAGTTGAGATCTCTGTAAAGCCGGCCCCCCGCATCCCCGTCCCCCGGCTGCGCGGCATTCGGCCCACACCCGACACTTGTGCCGGAGAGGCGGCTCAGGACGCGGTCGCCTCGTCGACCTTGACCATAGAGATGCCGCAGCAACACTTGGGCGGCTGTGGGTCCAGCGTCGGGCAGTTCTCGGATCCCTTGACAACCACTATCTCGCAGCCACACTCCTTGATGGGACAGCGGTAGCGGTTCCCCTCTCTAAGTGGCTCTCCCATGGTTGCGTCCTCCTTGCCGTGTGGATGTGTATGGCTCTGATGATAGGGGCGGGTGCGGTTCCAAACCGCTGGACGCCGCGGCGTAGACCCCCTCGCGCGGTCCTAGCCTCGTCCCCTCCCTCTGCCTTACGTTGCGGCGAGCGGCTCGGTTACTCCCCGATACCTTCTCTATAAAGTATAGACCCCGTATCATGGTACGGAGTCAAATGCTTCCAGCTGGGTGGGGGTGCACATCCCCCCGTGCGGCCGGCACGGTATGGGTTGGCTCGCGTGTCGTGGCGGTGACGTGGCGTCGGTGGAGGGAGTTGCGGATAGAGGCCAATGAGGGCAAGGTGTAACGAAATTTGTACTTGTTAGTGGATAAGTTAGATGAGCATTTTTAAAGTCGGGTCTTAAATTGGAACGGCTATTGGACTATAATATTATATACCTGAACAGAGCCCCTCAGGCGTCCCTTCCCGCGAGTGCCACCTGTCTGCGGCGCGCGGCCACGGGTCGTTCTCGCCCGGTTGAGGGCACGGGGTGTGCGGAGCCGGTCTCGTATGGCCAGGAACAAGGGAGTATTCGGCAACGTCGATGATTACACGCTCGTGCGCGAGATTGCGTCGTCGTTCCTGTTCGCCCTTGGTATTTTTTCCCTGTTGAGCCTCGTGTTCTTCAGCTCCAAGTCGGGGATGGACGTGAGGGGTACCATGGGGGTGACAGGCGTCTTCATCACCCGCATTCTGGGAAGGACGTTCGGTCTGGCCGCCTTCATCGTACCCCTCGTCTCGTTCTATGCTGCGGCCCTGCTGTTCCGCAACGCGCTTACGACCGCGGTGCTCGTGCGGCTGGCGGCCATCCCCGTCCTTCTTGTAAGTACCACCACGCTGTTGGGGCTGCTATACTACAACTCCTCCCTCCTCGGCTACGAACCCCCGGGCGGCTGGGTGGGCACGGTGCTCGCCACCCTGCTTCGCGAAAAGGTCTCGGGCACGGTTGGCTCCTACGTTTTGGCCTTGCTTTCGATGACGGCCAGTCTCATAGTGGTCATGAACTTGAGCGTGGTCGCCTTGTTCAGCAGACTTCGTCGCTTGGCTGCGGCCGCACTCAATCTCTGCGCCTCGGCCGCCAGCGCTGCGTTGGTGCGGGTGGTCGAATGGGCGGAAGCGATGTCGTCCCGCGCCGCCCTGGGGCGCCGCCTCCAAGTGGCGGCCGCCCGGCTCCGTTCCCCACTGGGCCGCCTGATGCGGCGCTCGAGGCCGATGGTCTCGATCCAGCTCCTTCCCGAGCACGCGGGCGATGCGCCGTCCGGGCATATCGAGCGGGCCTTCTCTCCCGCACAAGGCCGTGAAGAGGGTGACGACGGCCCCGACCCGGCGTCGCTTCCGTTCGATGACGACACTCCGCCCATAGTCGTGGAGGAACGCCGCGGACCTGCCCCCGTCGACGGGTTCGCCGTCACTTCGCCTGCTTGTAGTGATTTCGCCCTCCCGCCTGTCGATCTGCTCGATCCCAAGGTGGGGGTCGATGGCGACGTCGATCGTGAAGCTGTGTTGCGCAAGGCCGAGCTCATCGAGAGGAAGCTCGCCGATCTCGGTGTCAAGGGCAAGGTGACGCAGATACGGCCCGGGCCTGTCATAACGATGTTCGAATACAAGCCGGCGCCCGGGATAAAGATCAACAAGATATCGGGACTTGCGAGCGACCTGGCCATGGGCCTCAGCGCCATAAGCGTAAGGATAGTCGCCCCCATTCCCGGCAAGGACGTCGTCGGCATAGAAGTGCCGAACGATACGCGCGAGCCCGTCCTTATAAGGGAGCTCATCGAGGATCCGGGCTTCGTATCGAGCCGCTCCAAGCTCACCCTCGCCCTCGGCAAGGACCTTTCGGGCAAACCCTTCTATATGGACCTCCGCAAGGCGCCCCACCTGATGATCGCCGGCACGACGGGTTCGGGCAAGAGCGTATTGTTGAACGCACTCATAGCGAGCATGCTCTATAAGGCCACCCCGCGTGAGCTCAAGCTCATCATGATAGACCCCAAGATGCTGGAGTTCTCCGTATACGAGGGCATCCCGCACCTGCTCCATCCCGTGGTCACTGAACCTCGGGAGGCGGCTGCCGCCTTGAGGTGGGCGGTGCGCGAGATGGAGGACCGCTACAGGCTCCTTTCCGCCTCCGGCGTAAGAGACATAGACACCTATAACTCCAAGCTCCTCTCCCTTCCCGAAGTCGAGAGGGAGGATAAGTGGATGCCCTATGTGGTGATAATCCTCGACGAGCTGGCCGACCTCATGATGGTGTCGGCCCGTGAGGTAGGGGACACGATAACGCGCCTCGCCCAGAAGGCCCGTGCGGCCGGCATACACCTCATCGTGGCCACGCAGCGTCCATCGGTGGATGTGGTGGCCGGGCTGATAAAGGCCAACTTCCCGGCCCGCATATCGTTCCTCGTCTCGTCCAAGGTGGATTCGCGCATCATAATGGACGCCGTAGGTGCCGAGCAGCTGCTCGGCAAGGGCGACATGCTGTTCCTGCAGCCCGGCACGTTCAATCTGGTGAGGCTGCAGGGCGCGTTGATCTCGGACGGCGAGCGCGAGCGCCTGGCCGACTACCTGAGGCGCCAGGCGGCCCCACGCTACGACGAGACCATCACCGTCGCCGAGCCAGGGGACGAGACGGTCTCGGCGGGGGACGAGAGGGACGAGCTCTACGTGCGGGCGCTCGAGGTGATAGCCCAGACGGGTCAGGTCTCAATTTCCATGCTGCAGCGCAAGCTCAAGATAGGGTATAATAGAGCGGCACGGATAGTGGAGCTAATGGAGAGCGACGGCATCGTAGGGGCACAGGAGGCGGCCGGCAAGCCAAGGGGGTTGCTCGTGGACGTCGAGGAGATTCTGGAGAAGTACAGGTGTTGACGAAAGTTAGGTTGTTTCTGCTGCTGGCTTCACTGTTGTCCTCGCTGGCGACCTTTTCTCTCCCCCCGTCCGTATCGGCCAACGGCTCCTTCACTCTCGATGACCTGATCGGCCGTATCGAGCGCAAGTACGCGACCATCGACACCTTTCACGCCTCGTTCGTGCAGTCGTCCGTGATAAGGGCGCTCGACAAAGTGGAGAGGGCCACGGGCGAGGTCTGGTTCAAGAAGCCGTACAAGATGCGGTGGAACTACTACACCCCCTTCAGGGACCAGATCGTCTCCGACGGCGTAAGCTTCTGGTATTACAACCACGACGAGCGCCAGGTCGTTCTCTCGTCGCTCGGCGACGTCCTGAAAAGGAGGACGACTACCACTTTGCTGCAGGGCCTCGAACGGGCGAAGGAAAGGTTCACCTACCGATTTCCCGCCCGCGGCAGCAGGGACGAGGACGGAAACTGGTTGATCGAGCTCGAGCCCAAGGGCGCCGATGTGAACGGAGACGAAATCAACAGGTTCGTGATCGCCGTGGCTCCCTCGGACTGGGTGGTGAGAAAGATATTCCTCTACGACCCGTTCGGTAACGAGACCGTAATCGAGTTCAACGACATAGAGGTAAACGGCAAGGTGCGCGACTCGATCTTCAAGTTCACTGTGCCGCGCGGGGTGGAGCTTATAAGGGCACCCTCGGCCGACGGCGCGAAAAAGAGGTGATCCCCCCTTCGGCGAAAGGGGGTCTTCCCTCTGGACGTACCTTCACGCACGCGCCCAAACCGTCGCAACCAGGCTGCTCGGGCTTGTATTTCCGGACCGGAGCCGCTTTTGCCACAAGTGGTGTCCCTACGTGCAGAGCCGGTCGGTCTGGACTACTTACTTCCAGATTTTTCGTGTTTGGTCCTTCTTCCCCGTGGTGGGGTCGGTGCTTACCGTGCAGTCGCCGTGATTTCGTCTCGTGCGAGGGGATGCTCTCCCTATCCCCCGGACGCCTTTCCCCGCTGTCCCTTGCCGCCTGGCGGGGCCCGTCGGTGCGAAATTACGTGCAGGGGGGGCGAGTCCCCTTCCAAGGGCGCGCTGAGGGGGGGGCGGACAGCCGCCGCTAGTAGGCTTCCTCACACAGGAGTATTGCCTGTAATGGGGGCTGCTGCACGCGTCCTGCCTGTCCCATTCCTTCCACCGCTCGGATCCCCGACCCAGGGGGCCGCCGGCGGTTGGGAGGCGGGATGGGTGTCGCCGGTGCGGCCCCCCCAAATGGGGGCAGCCTTCTTGCCGCCGAGCTCACTATGTGGTCCATGAGGGGGGTGTCTTACGTCCTATGAGAGGGGGGCGTATGCCCACTGCAAGGCCGTTCCACCGTTGGCCGCGCAAGTGGCACCTGTCGTCGTTGCCTCTTACCGATGGGCGCGTACGGTGTTCCTAAGGCCGCCAGGGGGTCCCGATGCGATGTGCGTGCACGGTTCGTAGCTCTACGTGCTCTCCACGTGTAAGGGCCCCGTAAAAAAGGTTGCGCCGTCGCATGGGGGGCCGGTGTGGGCCCCTGCGCGCAGGGCCGGTTAGGTCGGGGGCGGATCCGTGTCAACGGCGGTAGGAAGGCTTGGACGGCCGGTTTCTCGTTTTCCATGCCGCGCGGCCAGAAGGGTGGGGCGGCTATGTCGCGGACACTTCGTTTTGTGCTGTTGCGCTGTCTTGCACCGCAGTCGACGGTAGATTGTTTCAAGTGGAATGCGACTCTTTGTGTTGCAGAAGGGACGGCCTTTCAGGTGGACCGCACCGTCATCGGGGAGACCCTTGCCCGAGCATCTTGCGTGCCGGGTTACGTGGCCTCTTACGTGTAGAGCAGTGGGGTAGGGCTGCGGTTGAGTGCTATCTGTCTACCTCGCCCAACACTATGTCGAGGCTTCCTATGGCCGCTATCACGTCAGAGAGAAAACGGCCCTCCACCATCTTGGGCAACGCTTGCAGGTTGACGAACGACGGAGCCCGCACCCTCATCCGATAGGGTACGCCCGTGCCGTCGCTCACCAGGTAGTAGCCGAGTTCTCCCTTCGGATTCTCGACCGCATGGTAGACCTCGCCCTTGGGCGGCTTGAACCCTTCGTAGACGAGCACGAAGTGCCTTATCAGGGATTCCATTTTGGTGTAGACCAGTTCCTTGGGCGGCAGTACCACTTCGGGCAGGTCGGCGGCGTAGGGGCCGTCGGGAAGCCTGTCGAGCGCCTGTTCGATGATGCGCAAGCTCTGCCGCATCTCCTCCATCCTGCACAGGTAGCGCGCATAGGCGTCGCCCTCGCTCGCCACGGGGATCTCGAAATCGTAGGTCTCGTAGTCGAGGTAGGGCATCTCCTTCCTCACGTCGTAGGGGACGCCGCTTCCTCTGAGCGAGGGACCGGTCAACCCCAGGTCAAGCGCCTCCTCGGCCGATATCACCGCTACTCCACGTGTACGGTCGATCCAAATCCTGTTCCGCGTCAGCAACTTGTCGACCTCAGCCAGCGTGGAAGGGAACTGCTTGAGGAACGTCCTTACCGAGTCGGTGAAGTCGTCGGGCAGGTCCTGAGGCAGTCCCCCCACCCGAGGGTAGGACGTAGTGAGGCGCGCCCCGCACACCTTCTCCAGTATGTCGTATATCTTCTCCCGCTCCTTGAAGCAGTACATGAAGACGCTCATCGCGCCCAGGTCGAGTGCGTTCGTTCCGATTCCGAGCAGGTGGGATTCGATCCTTCCCAGCTCGAACAGTATCACCTCGGCCACCTTGGCCCTCTCGGGTATCCGGTCCTCGATGCCGAGCAGCTTTTCTAGGGCCAATATGAACCCGATGTTGTTGCATATGGCGCACACGTAGTCCATCCGGTCGGTGTAGGGGAGGCACTGCTGGTAGCGTATGTGCTCGCAGAGCTTCTCGATCCCTCGGTGCAGATAACCTATGTATGGGACGGCCTTGACCACGGTCTCGCCGTCGAGGGTGAGGAGCACTCTCAAGACGCCGTGCGTCGAGGGGTGCTGCGGGCCCATGTTGAGAAGGATCGTCTCCGTCCTGAGGGTCCCTTCGTCCTCTGCCGTATCCTCGGTTATTATCTGGATGCGTTCCATATCTACGTCCACCTTGCCCCCGCGGTGGGGTGGAAGCGTTATCCCTTCAGGTCGGCCCCCACCTCTTTGAGGGCGCGCTTGAACGAACGCTTGGAGGGCTCGCGGTTCCTGACGTCGAAATCCTTGCGGAGCGGGAAGTGGTCATAGTCCTCAGGCATCAGTATCCTGCGCAGGTCGGGATGGCCCCGGAACCGGATGCCGAACATGTCGTACACCTCGCGCTCCAGCCACTCGGCCCCCTTCCAGACCGTGGTAACCGAGGGCACCTCGGGGGAGTGCTCGTCGACGGGCACCTTGAGTCTTATGCGGCCTCCCTCATTGAACTCGTCGGCGAGCTTGTGCAGCAGGTATACGACCTCGAAGCGCGGGCGCTTGATGCCAAGCCAGTCCACGGCCGTTACATCCACTATAAGCATGAAGCCCAGCTCGTCCTTCATGTAGCGGGCGATCTCCCGAAGCCCCTCGGCTCTCACCATCACCGTGGTCTCGCCCCTCCAGGTCTGGGTATCGACCACCCATTGGGGAAACCGCTCGCTCAGGGCCTCGGCCGCCCATAGTCCGTTGATGCTCATCGCAGTGGGGCTCCTTCGAGGGCGATTTTTTCCTGGATTTTCATCACGGCGTTGATCAATGCCTCGGGCCGTGGGGGACACCCGCCTATGTAGACGTCTACAGGCAGGAACTCGTCTATCCCTTGTACGACGGCGTAGCTGTCGAACGGGCCTCCGCCGCAGGTGCACGAACCCATCGCTATGACCCACTTGGGTTCGGGCATCTGCTCGTATATCTTGCGGCATACGGAGGCCATCTTGTAGGTTATTGTGCCGGACACAATCATCAAGTCGGCCTGTCGAGGGGAGAACCGCGCCACCTCCGCGCCGAAACGGGCGAGATCGAATCGCGAGGCCAGCGTACCCATCATCTCAATGGCGCAACACGCCGTCCCGAACGGCATCGGCCACAGGCTGTTCTTCCTGCTCCACTTGGCGAGTTCCGCTACCTTGGTGAGCAGGAATCCCTCGCCGCCCAGACGAGTGCCGGTACTCACAGCCATTCCAGAGCTCCCTCCTTGAGGGCGTAGACGTAGCCCGCTAGCACTATGACGAGGAAAGCGAGGATCTCGATGAAGGCGAACATCCCGAGGCCCTTGAAGACTACGGCCCAGGCGAAGAGGAACAGCACCTCGACGTCGAACAGGATGAAGAGGGCGCCGATAAGGTAGTACTTGATGGTGGAGCGGGCGAGGGTGTCGCCGACGGGTGGGACGCCGCACTCGTAAGGGTCTTCCTTGCTGGACGACTTGCGGCGCGGCCCAACCAGACCTGAGACGACACACATTCCCACGGCCGTGGCGATGGCCGCTGCAAGCATGAGGAGCACGGGCAAGTAGGGGGAGATCATCGCCTATTTAAGCTTAAGGGTTGTGTTGGGGTTGTCAAGAACGGCCGGCCGTCCCTGCCGCGGGTCGCTGGGCATCTCCGAGAAATGGGTCGTAGCTAGCCGCCCTCCACCCCGACTCTCGGGCCGCTGCGGTGCCTCGCAACGCCGGTGGTGAGCACGGATAGGTGTCGTGTGGGTCATCGTGCGGGGCCCTTGCCGGTGCGGCGGTGAGAATGCAGCCGTAAAGGGGGTGCGGGCGTCGGAGGGGCTACTGTCCTCACCTCGTGGGGATACCGCGGGACTTGGTACGGTCGTGGTGCCTACGCCTCCGTGCGCGTCGGCTGCCCCCCGGCTTGTGCCGTATGCAGCCCTCCCAGTATGGGGGATGAAGAGCCGTTGCCTCTCGCCCCCATCCCTGCAAATGGCCTTCGGAACGTGACCTCATCCCTTCCGTTGCTATATACGGCCGGGCTTGCCTACGGGAGTGTGCGGAAACCTCCTTGTCCCCCGTGTCGCCCCGCACACCTACACACCATCCCGATTGTGCGGCCGTGACAGGGAAGGAAGACGGGGCGGCGCCGCGACCCAGCGCCGCTGCCCGGCTTGGTGCGAGCCGTGCCACCGCGGCTTGCATCCACGGGTAGGGGGTCGAGGCGCGGGAGCGGTAAGGATCTCCATCTGCTTCGACTTCGGGGGGTGTGTTGTACTCTGGCCTGCAGGGTCGCTTGGGGGGGTGGCGTTTGAGGAACAGATGTGGTGCGATTATACTGTTTGTTACACGTCGAGCAAAGGTTGAAACAAGTGGGAGTTCCGGAGAGTTATAAAACGGTAGAGCGTGCCGGTAACCAGATGATCAGCGATCTCGAGCTCGTACGCAGGGTTCAGAATGGCGACAAGGCGGCGTTCGATGAGTTGTTGACCAGACACTTCAAGGCGGTCGTGAACTACATTAACAGGTTTACGAATGACAGGGTGAATTCCGAGGATCTGGCGCAGGAGGTTTTTTTGAGGATATACAGGTCCATCGGCAGATACAAGCCCGAGGCGAAGTTCTCGACCTGGTTGTACAAGATAGCCACGAACGTATGCCTCAGCTCGCTGAAGTCCTCCAAGAAGGACTCCCACTTGATGAGCCTCGACGATCTTCAGGACGGTCCCTACGGAGCCGAGTTGGGCGACGGGGCTGCCCCCGATGCTTCAGAGTATACTTATAGAAGGCAGCTCGGTGCCGAGATACACCGTGCGCTCGGCACGCTGCCTGAGAGGGAACGGGTGGCCGTGGTGCTGTGCAAATACGAGCAGCTCTCTTATGAGGAGGCGGCCGAGGTCATTGGGTGCAGCGTCGGGGCCGTCAAGGCGTACGTACACAGGGGACGCATGAAGCTGATGGATAAACTCAAACATCTGTTGAGTGAGGAAAGAGTCCATGAGTCGGAATAAGTTCGAGATCGAGGAACTGCTTATGGAGTATCCCGACGGGGACTTGACGGACATCGAAAGGAAGTTCGTCGAGAAGTCTCTGGAGGAATCCCACACCCTGCGCGCCTTCTACGAGAGGTCGCGGAGGGTGTGGGAGCTGCTCGACGCATGGGAGGAGGTCGAGCCCAGCCCGGGATACGTGGCCAGGTTCTGGAACAGGCTCGAGAGCGAGGAGAACGGCAAGAGGAACTTCGTTCTCTCGGCGATCTCTTCGCTGAGGTTCGGCCTTGGCGCGGCGGCCTTGGTGGCGACGTTGGTGGTCGCAAGCCTCATTGCCCTCAATGCTTTCAACGCCCGCGGGCCGGCCGGCGTGGAAGTGGGGCGTAACGTCGCCGCCACGGGCGTCGCCGGCACGGCGCGAAAGAGCGAGGACCTGTTGCTCCTGGACGCTGCCAGCACCGATTCGCAGCAGTCGCTCGACCTCTACGGGCCGTGGGAAAGCCCGGCCGATTCACAAACACAGGGGGACACAGAAGGTGAGAGCACCTTTTACGATATCGTTCGTCCTGCTGATTACGGCTCTCTATACTATTAGCGTCGCCTACGCCGATCCGATACCGCGTAAGTGGTGGAAGTCTCCCCCTGTGAAGAAGGAGCTCGGACTTACGCCGGAGCAGGAGAGGCGTATCGACGACATTTTCAAGAGCTACGTGAAGCGGATGAGGGAGACCAGCATGGAGCTGCGCCGCCAGCAGAAGGAGCTCCATGAGACCGCCGTCGATCCAAACTGTTCGTCCGAAAAGATCAGGAACGTTTCCCTCCAGGTCGAGAATACGCGTTCCTCGCTCCGAAAGTTGAGACTGGAGATGCTGCTCGAGATAAGGGATGTGCTCACACCCCAGCAGCGCATGAAGCTCCGCCAAATAAGGGCGCGTCACGCAAGACACGGCCTGAAGGGCGGCAAGTAGCCGTCAGGCGTTCCAGGCAACATCGGCAGCTCGTCGTTTCTACGACTGCACCCGGCAGGCCGGCGACTGAACCCGCTTCTCCCATGCTGCGTACGCGACTTGTCCACGGGCGCTCTCCCGCACCCCTACGGCGCCTCAAGCGGTCCGGGGTCCCCTTGACCCTAAGCGGTTCTCCCGGTGGTAGAATTATACGTGGCGCCCGTCCGGGGTGATCCGCCTTAGTTGTTCCTCCCACCCGCCGGGGCGCCGGCAGGACATGTCGGTGTTCAAGCTCTCGTGCCGTTTCGAGCCCAGGGGCGATCAGCCGGCCGCCATCGAGCGGCTCACTCGTGGTGTACTCGAAGGCAGGAAGTACCAGGTCCTGCTGGGCGTGACGGGCAGCGGCAAGACCCTGACCGTGGCCAACGTCATACGCAACGTCGGCCGCCCCACGTTGGTAATAGCCCACAACAAGACCCTTGCGGCCCAGCTCTACGGCGAGCTCCGGGACCTCTTCCCCGAGAACGCGGTCAACTACTTCGTAAGCTACTACGACTACTACCAGCCCGAGGCCTACATCCCGCAGACGGACACCTACATCGAGAAGGACGCACAGATAAACGAGCGTATCGAGCGCATGCGACACGCATCGACCTCGGCCCTCTTCGAGCGGCGCGACGTGATAATCGTGGCCAGCGTATCGTGCATATACGGCATATCGTCGCCCGAGGACTACTACGGTATGCTCACCGTAGTCGAGGTGGGGATGGAACTCGACCGGGACACCTTCCTTGCTGCACTGCGCGACGTCCAGTACGAACGGACGAGGACGGAGCTGAGAAGGGGTACGTTCCGTGTCAGAGGAGACGTCGTAGACGTCTTTCCCTCCCACGAGGAGAGCCGCGCCGTGAGGGTGGAGTTCTTCGGCGACACGGTGGACGCCATAAAGGAGATCGACCCCACGACGGGCCGCGTCGTGCGCGAGTTGGAGCGGAAGACCATATTCCCGGGCACCCACTACGTGGCCCCGCGCTACAAGATGCAACGGGCCATATGTTCCATACGTCGCGAACTCGAAGAAAGGCTGCGCTACTTCGAGCGGCTCGGCAAGGAGCTCGAAAGGAACAGGCTCAAGGAGCGGGTCGAATACGATCTCGAGCTGCTTTCGACGATGGGGTTCTGCCCGGGGATCGAGAACTACTCGCGCCATATCTCGGGCCGCAGGCCGGGCGAGCCGCCCTGGACGCTGATCGACTACTTCCCACGCGACTTCCTCCTCATCGTCGACGAGAGCCACCAGACCATACCGCAACTCAGGGGCATGTACCACGGCGACCGCAGCCGTAAGCTCACCCTGATTGAGCACGGCTTCCGTCTGCCGTCGGCCCTGGACAACAGGCCGCTTTCTTTCGAGGAGTTCGAGGAGCGCGTCAACCAGGTGATATTCGTCTCGGCCACCCCGGGACCGTACGAGCTGGCCAAGACGGGGGGCGTGGTGGTGGAGCAGATAATCCGCCCTACGGGCCTCGTCGACCCGGAGGTGGAGGTGAAGCCGGCCACCAACCAGGTGGACGACCTCCTGGCCGAGATACGCAAACGCGTCGAGGCCGGCGAGCGTGTGCTCGTCACCACGCTCACGAAGAAGATGGCCGAGGAGCTTACCGAGTACTACCGCGAGCTCGGAGTCCGGGTCGAGTACCTCCACTCCGACATAGACACGCTCGAGCGGATACGCATCATACGCGACCTCCGTCTCGGCAGGTTCGATGTGCTCGTGGGTATCAACCTTCTGAGGGAAGGGCTCGACATACCGGAGGTCTCGCTCGTGGCAATTCTCGACGCCGACAAGGAGGGGTTCCTCCGATCGACCACTTCGCTCATCCAAACGTTCGGCCGAGCCGCACGCAACGCCCACGGCAAGGTGATACTCTATGCCGACGAGGTCACCTCCTCGATGGCCGAGGCCGTGGCCGAGACGGAGAGGAGGCGGCGCAAGCAGATCGAGTACAACCGCGCGCACGGCATCACCCCCGAGACCATACGCAAGGGGGTGACCGACATCCTGGCCGACGTCTACGACCGCGACTACCTCGACATCCCCGTCTACGAGGCCAGCGAAGAGGAGGAGGTCTACTGCGAGCCCTCCAAGATCGGCCCCACCATCGAGCGCCTAACCCGCGAGATGAAGAAGGCCGCCAAGGAGCTCGAGTTCGAGAAGGCCGCCAGGCTGAGGGACAGGATAAAGCGGCTTAGGGAGCTCGAGCTCATTCACCTGGGAGAGGTTCGATGAGCGTCGAGCGGGCCCTGGTGCTGCTGACCCATCTGTTGGCCCTTACGGGTTTTGCGACGCTTGTCGTGGCGGGAAAGGTGGATCGCATCGGGATCGCGGTGTTCCTGGCTGCGCTCGCGGTGAGTTACGTGGGGGAGCGCAGCCGCAGGGCGCTTCGTCCCGGCGCGGGTCTCCTTACGGCCGCCTCCGTACTGTTGGTCCTCTACGTCGTAGCCGGCGTCGTGATGATGGGGAAATCGCTGCTGGACGGCCTCATCACCTTACTCGTATACGTACAGGTCATAAAACTGCTCGGCCCCAAGACCCTACGCGACGTGGGGCAGATATACCTGTTGAGCTTCTTCCATTTCCTAGCGGGCAGTATCGCGACGGTGGATTTCGGATATGCCGTCGTCTTCGTCGTCTACGTATCGGTGGCCGTCTGCGCGGTGGTCGTCCTCAACATGATGCGTGAATCACGCGGCCGCGCCGGCGACAGCCGTATCGTCAGACCGGGGTTCCTTTCGATGGCGGTAGGGGTGAGTTTCGCGATATTCATCGGCACCTCCATAGTCTTCGTATCGGTTCCCCGCCTGAGTTCGGGCTACGTAAGCGGTGTGTTCGCCGGGGCGACCGAGCTGAGGACGGGGTTTTCGGATGAGGTCGAACTGGGGCGTGTAGGCGAGATAAAGCGCGACCGCTCTCCCGTCATGAGGGTGAAGATAACCAACCTGCCCCGCGCGGACCATCCCTCCCCCCTATACTGGCGCGGCGTGGCACTCGATCTGTTCGACGGGCACTCTTGGCGTATTTCGCCCGGCGGGGACGCCCTCGTACGCGCCGACGACGGCGGCGTGTTGCGCGTGGCCGAGGCCGGGGCCGGCGAGGTCGTGGAGCAGTACATAGTTACGGAGCCGCTGGACAGCAGCGTGCTGTTTGCCGCCTCGATGCCTGTGGCCTTCGTGGGTACTGGTATAAACAGGGTGCGCGTGCGGAACGATTCATATTTTCTCTCGCTGGGAAGTGGTGTGAGAATGGAATACAAGGCCTATTCGGTCGTACGTCCCCCCACCGCTGCCGAGCTGCGGAAGGCGGCGACCGACTACCCCCCGCCTATCAAGCGTAGATACCTTCAGTTGCCGCCCATGGACGGCAGGGTCAGGGATCTCGCACTGCGCATAACGGCCGCCGACCGCACCAACTACGACCGGGCCCTGTCGGTGAGGAACTACCTCAGGCGGAACCTCTCCTACACGTTGAGGCTCGATCCGGGCGAAGAGGGGTTCCCCCTTGAAGATTTCCTGTTCCGAGGGAGGAAGGGTCACTGCGAGTACTTCGCCACGGCCATGGTGGTAATGCTGCGCACCCTGGGCATACCGGCGCGGATTGTAAACGGCTTCCTCGGCGGGGAGTGGAACGAGTTCGGCAACTTCTACCTGGTAAGGGCAAGCGATGCACACTCCTGGGTCGAGGCCTACTTCCCGCCCTACGGCTGGGTTACCTTCGATCCCACCCCCGCGGTCTCGGAGGAAGGTTCCTCCCGGGGGTTGCCCGCCGTGGTGGGGGCGTACTACGACTATCTCAGATACAGGTGGAGCAGGTACGTGGTGGACTTCACCCGCCGCGACCAGAGGACCCTTCTGAGGCGGGTGGAGAGCGGTCTGTGGTGGAGGATGAAGGGGGTGGAGTACGGCGGAAGGCGCCTTCTCGCAGGTGGCGGCGTTCTGGTTCCGGCCCTTGTGGCATTTGCGGCCGTAGGAGCCGTGTGGATGGTGCGCCGCAAGGGCTTGCTTGCGGCTGGTCCCCTCGCACGCAGGCGGGGCGTTGGTTCTCGCGCCGCCGCTCTCTACGCCGAGGCCGTAGGCGTACTTGAGCGGCGGGGATTTGAGAAATCGCCGTCCGAGACCCCAGGGGAGTTCTGCGCCAGGGTGGCGGCCGACGGTGGAGCCAACGACGTATGGCGGCCTGTTCTCGTCGAGATCACGGAGCTGTATCAGCGTATCCGGTTCGGGGGCGCCGGCTCGGTCGGAGAGGAAGGCGTCGTGGACGGCAAACGCCGCCGCGAGCTCGAGCGGCTCGAGCGGTTGGTAGAGGTCCTGAAGCGCGCGCCCGTATAACGCTTCACCCTCCGGCTGTTTTCATGTAAGGGCGTGGGCGGATCCACGGCGTAGGCCGTGGGATGAGATGTCCGCCCCTGTTGGAGGATTGAAGCACTGCGCGCCGGTTGTCCGGTGGCCCGGCGGTGGGGGTGGCCGCCCCTGTGATGGGGCGGCCACCGTCTCCTCCGTCCGGCCCGTATGCAGATGGGCGAGCCAGGGGGCGGGATCCGGCTGCTTTCGGTAGGCCCTGGTGACTTCAATATCCGTCGTCGCTTTCTCTTTCACGGTCTCCACGCCCGCGAGGCCGTGGTGGGTGTGGGTGCATCCTGCTTGTGGTCGTTCGGGTGGTCACGCGTGATTTCCTTTCGGGTCGGGGGTACCTAGCGGCTTCGGGCGAGGCGGCGCCCTCGGTTTGTACGCAACTTACCCACCTGCGGACAGTGTGTCTCGGCCGCGAGAGGACGGCTCGGACCTTCTCACCTTGCAGGATCTACTTGATTTACGTGCTTAGTGCGCCCAAGGGCTGCGGCCCGATTTGCACGGCTGGGTGCCTACCCAGGGTCGGGTCGACGGGAGACCCAGAGGGGTATAGCCGCCTACGGTATGGGCGGCGTCCGGTTTCGGTTATGCCGCTGCCCTCTTCCGGGACGGTGTCCTCCGTGACGATGGGCCCGGCCGTGCCTTGACTTGGAGCTTCGGAGGTAAGGAGGGTCTCAACCCATGGCACGAGGGTACGGGCGGCGTCCTAGGGGGTGGCCACACGTTGCCGGGGCCGGTGGTCGAGCGGTGAGGCTAGAACAGTATGTAGTTTAGGCTTATCAGGATGAACACTATAAGGAAGACCATGAGTCCCTGGACCACGATGAATACGGCCCTGCCCCAGGAGCAATCCAGCGCCTGTTTGACCGCCACCACGAACGCCGCCACTATCCACACCGTGGACATGGCCCGCAGGTATATGCCCGCGACCGGTATCACACCCAGCAGCCGCAGCACGCTCGGCGAGTAGGCGAATCCCGTACAGCGGAGCAGCTCCCCCATGTCCGAGGGGTGCTCGAACACCTTGACCCCGATGAGATAGATGACGAGGCTCCAGAGAAACCACCCGATGACTCCGGCGAGCACCCCCGTCAGCAGCCCCTGCGCCCCCACTAGCCCCACGCTTCCTATGCCGTCGCACAACCCGCCCATCACCACGACCACGTAGGCCTGCAGCGTGGCGTTACGGTCCTTCTCGACCTCGGCATATAGGTCCGGGCGCAGCAGCGACGCCCTGAGCATCATGAGCGCGAACTTCTTCATCGTGGCCGCGCGTCGCCTCTCCGTGCCGCTCGCGTCCCCGCGCTGGGGGGTGTCAGCGTCGGATGGGGCGGTCACATCGCCTCCTACTTCTTCACCTTGTATCCCGCTTTGTGTATATCCCAAGTATCGGGCGTTATGCCCTCGTCCTTTAGCAGGTGCTTCCTCACCCTCTGTGTGGGCGTCTTGGGAAGCTCGTCGACGAACCTTATGTAGGAGGGGATCATGAAGTATGGCATCCTCTCCTCGCAGTACTTGATCAGATCGAGCGGGTCGACGTCCTTTCCCTTCTCCTTGACGGCCACGACCATCACCTCGTCCTCGGCGTACCTGCCGCCTTCGGCCTTGATCCCGAACGCCGCCGCCTCTGCTATGGCGGGATGTGAGGTGACTACCTTCTCGACCTCGAACGAACTTATGTTCTCGCCGCGCCGGCGGATGTAGTCCTTGACGCGGTCGACGAAGTAGACGTATCCGTCCTCGTCCATGCGACCGGCGTCGCCGGTGTGGAACCAGAAGTTGCGGAAGT
>CAZXEJ010000024.1:0-33371 GCA_964639895.1 uncultured Spirochaetia bacterium
GTCCTCAGCCCGCGGGATGTGGTCGAATATGGTCTCCATCTCTTTCCCCCCGCTCCCGATGGCATATTGCGGATTTCATCTTCATCTCCTTTGTGAGCTGCGAATTGGGCTGTGCCGAGCGTATGATCTACTTTGTCCCTCGTTGGTCACGAGATGCTTGCGCGGCAGATGGTATCTGGCTTCGGCCGAGGTCGCGTGGTGCGCGGCCGCCTCGGCTTGGTGGGCAACGGCTAGGTCGTCCTTAGCGCCGGGCGTTGGCCAAAATGGCATCGTGGCTCAGGGTGATTGATGTGCCCCGTCCACCCATTCGCGGCAGTATCTTTCCCCGCCAGATACTGTTGGTCTCGCGCTGCGTCTATGTGAGAGTGACTACTGGTCAAGGTCAACCTGCCCGCCGCAGCGGAGTCCAGTTTGGTGCCGGGGTAAGGTGACGACACCCTCCTGCTGAGGCGCCTCTTCCCCCATCCGCCCGAGCCGCTGCGAGGTCCCGGCTTTTACTTGCTACTCCACCCCTTCGCCGAATCCCGTTTCGATAAGGCTTTCCACCTCGCTCAGTGCTTCTTCGGCATCGTCGCCATCAATGGTGACAACGATGGTCGTACCCTTTACGGCGGCCAGTGAAAGAAGTCCCAGTATGCTTTTGCCGTTTACTTCGTACCCGTCCTTGGTCACGGTGACGTCGGAGCTGAACCTGCTGGCCAGGCGGACGAACTGAGCGGCCGCCCGTGCGTGAAGCCCCAGCCTGTTTCGGATTCGGAACTCCCTGGTCACTCTCATATCGTACCGGTCCTCTTCCGCCTCTCCCTGCATGTGCCCGCGCGGGTGCGGGGCGGTCTCGGATCGCGGGCCGTCTTTGCGTTAAGGGAGTATATTTGGCGGAGCATTCTTTTTCAACCGACCCCGCACACGGGAGGCGGGCTTGCGTTGCGACCGCCATTACGCTCGTTCGAGCGACCAGCCCGCCCGCGATCCGGGGGGTGCGGCGAGCGGAAACGAGCCGTCTCCTTACAATCTCAACAATCTCAGGGTGCCGCTAGCCGCCTGTGCATGCGCCCGCACCCACAGGCCGCGCCGGGCTCATCCCTCACCCTCGGGTCCAGGGACGGTGTCAAGTCCAAGCTCGGTATCTTTTGCATACTTTATCGTTATCGAGAACCTCTCCGATTCGACCTCTATCCTTCTCGGGAACGAACCACCTCCTGCCAGCGAGACGAAATCACCGTAGCGGAGCCGAACGATCAGGCCCCCCTCGAACGCCACTTCCGCACCTGCCGGTCTCAGGTTCCGGGGCTCCACCCACAGCCTCCTTACGGTGGCCGTACCCCCTTCATTCTGCTCCGTCTTTCGCCGCACCAGCACGATGAGGTCGCCGTCGGTCTTGAGCTCCATCTCGTCCGGCGTCACCCCGACCAGGCCGGGCACTCTGCCTCCGAGCAACGCCACCACTTCTTCCACACTCGCCCTGAGAGGGAGTGGCGGATAGAGGGTCGAGAGGTCGATCGCCCGGCGGGCGTCCAACGACACCGTTTCCCTGGGCGTCCTTATGGTTACGTTTCCGTCCCGGGCGTCGAGTACGGCCATGGTGGTTCCGAACGCCGATAGTGCCTCTAGGTGGACGGTGTCGGGGTGCTGCAGGACGGTGACCTGACGGAACACGACGTCGTCGCGGGGGGTCGAGATGTGTACTCGTGCCACGCCCCTTACCGAGCGCACGGCGTAGCTTTTCTCGACGATGGTACGGAGTAGGCGTGCGGCTGAAAGGTGTTCCGTGGCGGGCGGTCGGGTTCGTTGGGCGGCGCATCCGGCCGCGAGAAGGAGCACGAGGGCGGCCGTGACGGCTGCCGAGGGGTGGCGGAGGTGGTTGGTGTTGCGCTCGGTGATTCCGACTCTGCTGGCTTCGCTGTTCATGGGCATGGTGCATCAGGGACTGGGTGGACCGGGCGGGCGGCACCCGATGCCGACCGAAGGAGTACCGCCATGGCGCGATATGACCTGCCGAGCGCAGGTGTCCGCGCGGTCTCTCAGTAGTAGTAGCCCTGCCGAGCGCCCCGCGGGGCGTGGACTAGGGCGTTGCGTCCTGCCTGCTTATCGTCCCCCGTATCTTTTCAATCTTTTTCTGCAGCCTCACTCTCAGCTCCTGGTCGTCGCCCGTCTCCAGCTCGAGCCCCTTCTCGTAGTAGCGGAGGGCCGATTCATCGTTACCCATCTTGAGGTAGACGTCTCCGACGTGTTCCATTATGTTGGGGTCGTCCGGGGTGAGCGAGGCCGCCCTCAGCAGGTGTTTGAGCGCCTCCTCGAGTTCTCCCCGCTTGTAGTACACCCATCCGAGGCTGTCGACGATGTAGCCTTTGTTGGGCGCTATCTTGAGCGCCTCCTTGATGAGTTGGAGGGCCTCGTCCAGGTGTACGCCCTGCTCAGCGTAAGTGTAGCCGATGAAGTTGAGGGCATCGGCGTTCTTGGGGTTTATCTGGAGCACCTTCCTCATGTGCTTGATGGCCTTCTCCGTCTTGCCGAGCGTATAGTATGTAGCGGCCAGCGAGTAGTAGACGGTCTCGCTGCGTGGGTGCCTACGGACGAAGCGCTTGAACAGCTTTACGGCCTCTTTGTCTCGGCCGTACTTGCGCAGCAGGTTGCCGAGGAAATTGACCACACGCTCGTTGTCGGGGTTCTCGGCATACGCCCGACGGATGGTCTCGAGTGCCTCGCTGCGACGTCCACGTTTGTCCTGCAGGTAGGAGAGTTGTATCTGCGAGTCCACGTAGAACTCCGAGCCGGGTCGGAACTCGCTCAGCAGCGCCTGGGCCTCGTCGAACCGCTCGCTCTCGATGTAGGCAAGCGCCAGGTAGTACTTGGCCTTCTCGTTTGCCGGGTTCGACATGAGCAGTTGCTGAAGTATTTCTACGGCCTTATCGTATTCGCCTCCCTCGATGTAGAGCAGTGACAGCCTGAGCTTGAGAGAGGGGTTGTTGCGGTCCAGCACCTCGGCTTCTTTGAACAGCTTCGTCGCCTCCTCGAAGCGGTTCATGCGGAACAGGAAACTGCCGTAGCTTGTATAGGATTCCGGGCTCGCAGGATAGAGCGCAAGGAGCGTACGGTACAGCTTCTCCGACTCGTCCACCTTGCCCAGCCTCTCGAGGACGACTGCCAGGTGTATCAATATGGTCGGGTCGTAGCCGTTTATATCGTGTGCCTTCTTGAACTCGGCGGCCGCGTGCTCGAGCTCGTTCCTCTCGAGGTAGAGGCGGCCCATGAAGAAGTGGGGCTTGGCTTCGTCGGGTGCCAGTTCGACGGCCCGCGCGAAGTAGCGCTCGGCCCTGCCGTACTTTTTGCCATCCAGAGCCAGGGCGCCGAGCAGCAGCAGGGCGTCGACGTTCCCCTCGTCCAGGGCGACGGCCCTCTCGAGCTCGCGCACCGCCCGCTCACGCATTCCTTCCTCTCTGGACTGCGCGTAAATCTTCCCCAGCAGGGCGTGGGACGGTGCATGGTCGGGATTGAGTCGGACGGCCTCCTCGAGCAGACCCCGCGCCTCATCCACCCTGCCGAGGCCGAGGTACATGTTGGCGAGAATGTACTTCAGCTGGGAGGAGTCGGGGTCCTTCTCCACGGCCCGTTCGAGCTCGCGTAGGGAGGAGAGGAAGTTCCTGTGTAGGTAGTGGTATCGTGACAGGGCGAAGTGGTAGTAGGCCTCGGCCTGCGGGCTTCCTTCATCGGTGCGGTAGTCCCAGTGGCTGAGGGGCACCTCTGCCGCTGCCGGGGCTGCCGCGCGCTTGGAGGCACAAGACCCAAGCAGTAGCGCGGCGATCAGTATCAACAGGGTTGCCTTCTTGTTCATCTCGATGGACGCCAATGGGTCTCCTCTAACCTTCTCCCTCGGTTTTCCCCACCACAACTTGAACTTGGCGGGGCCTGCCCATGAGCCTCGCCATCTCGGAGCCGGCGCTCGGCTCCCCGTCGACGAACCTCACGTGTGAAGCGTCGGCCGGCATCTGTCCCAGCGTGGGGTCCACCGTCACCCACCTGCCCAGGTATACCTCGTCCCAGGCGTGGTAGTAGAACTTGCCTCCTAGATAAACGAGCCCCATCGCTATACGGGTCGGTATGCCTGCGGCACGGGCGAGCGCGGCGTAGAGTACGGCGTGCTCGTTGCAATCGCCGCGGCGTGTCTTTAGAACGTCGACTGCATTGGGAAAGCTCACCGTGGGTTCCTTCTCCACAGTCTTATAGACCCAACGCATGAGCTTGCGCGCGGCCACGACGGAGTTGGTCTCACCGCCTACGATGGCCTGTGATGCGGCCACTATGTCGGGGGCGTCGCTGCGGACCGCCGGCGAGGGGGCGAGATAGGCTGCGACCTCGGTTCCTCGGTAGGGGAGGGTGTATCCCCTGAGTGAAGAGACATCCTCCGTCCTGATCACGAGCCACCCGTCTTCCATACGTTGCCTCCAGCCGTCCTCGAGGTCGAATCCCTCCCAGGCCCCTTCCTCGACGGGCTGCAGTCGCAGCTCTCTGAGCCGCGACGGGTTGTCGATGGGAACGTTCGACGAGACGGCTGTGGCCGCAACCAGGTCGACCTCGCCGCTGGGGGAAGTGGAGCCCGCATCTTCGGGTTCGGCGAGGGCCGTAAATCCGGCGGACGAGACTTCTTTGACCACCAGGCCGTCGGCGTCTATCCAGACACGCGACGTCGTCTTGCGGTAGGTGAGGCGTACCGAGAGCGTATCGAACGTGCCCAGCGGTACGGTGAGCCTCTCGCGGCCGATTACTTCGACCTCGGCCTCGAGCGGTCCACGGCCCGCTCCTTCAAGGGCCGCCGCGGGATCGAAAAGAGCCACCTTCAGCAAGTCGCCGGGGGCGGGGTTTCTGGCGGCGAGCCAACGGTAGAGGGAGGGGAAGACGAAAGCCTCTTCGCCCAGTGAGGCCTCGAATTGCGTCTCGGTCGCCGGTGTGGAGACGAGGACGACCATACCGCCCTCTGACGTGTAACGGCCATCGACCTTGAAGGAGCCCGCCGGCGAGCGCATGGTGAAACTGAACCGTGAGGGTCGGTACCCTTTCAACGTATAGCGGCTGCTTATCTCTATCTGTTGGGGTACACCAAGGACGTTCACCCTGAGCGCCGTCTCTTCCCGCACCTCGGACCGCGCTCTGTCGAGGGGAACGAATGACGTGGTCGTGCGCCCGATGCGGACACCGCGGAAATATATGCCCGTCGTGCGGTGCAGGCTTCCCTCCCGCTCCGGCACGCCGCCGGAGGCGTCGGCTTGGGAAGGTGGAATGTGGGAGGGCAGGAACAGGAGAAGGAGGGTAACAAGAGCGGCCGCAAGCCTCATAGAAATAATCTACATTCCTTTGCTTGTGCTCTCAAGGGCGGCGGGCTGCGGCGAGCCTCGGGGAGGAGAATGGCGCTGTACGTCCCCGCGGCAGTTGCTGCAGCTTCTGCCCCCGCGCGGCTGAGGGGAGGGGTTGTGCTTCGTGGCAGAGGAGGTGTACCGCGAAAGCCTCAACGGTGCGGCGGCCGCCCAAAAGGGGGGACTTCTCCTTTTTTCCTGGAACCTTGTCTTGCGGTAGAGGGGTGGCTGAGGGGGTGTGCGCGAGTGTTGGGACTCCGGGTGTGGAGGGGCTTGGTTGTGGCCTCTGGCGGCAAGATTTGCCTGCTCGGCGGCGGGCGTCGTCCATCGTCGGTGGTGCTGCCGCATGGAGGTGGACTTCGCGTCGCCCTCTATCGTGGTTGGGACGTCGTGGGGGGGCTGCCTCGAACCCTGTGACCCCACTCTGTCTGCGGTGCATGCCGCCCCTGGCCGAGGGCGGGGAAGGGCTCCATGGCGTAAGGGCGTCGATATGCGCTGGGGAGAAAAGGAGAAAAGGGGGTTTCACGGAGGGAGAGCGGCGCGATTGACACAAAAACGGCCGTAAGGTTCAATAATAACTCTATGACGCCCTCGGCTCTCCTCGACAAGGTCCTCTCCGGCGGCAGGCTGGAGCGCGACGAGGCGTTGTGCCTGCTCAGGGAGGCTTCCCTGCTCGAGCTTGCCGCCGCGGCCGACAGAGTGAGACGCAGATTCCATCCGGACGGCGTCGTCACCTTCGTAGCCGACACCAACCCCAACTACACGAACGTCTGTGACACCGAGTGCCTGTTCTGCGCGTTCTGGAGGCCGGCCGGTGCTGGCGACGCCTACACGCTCGATCACGACGAGCTGATCTCGCTCATGAAGGCCTCCTATCACAACGGGGCGACGACGGTGCTGCTACAGGGCGGGCACAACCCCGATCTGCCGCTCTCCTACTACACGGAGCTCGTCGCCAGGGTGCGGCGCGAGGTGCCGGGCCTGCATCTGCACGCGTTCTCGGCCCCAGAGATTGCGGCCATCGCGCGCTACGAGGGGCTTACTACGCGCGAGGTGTTGCAGCGGCTCTGGGAGGCGGGGCTTCGCACCATTCCGGGCGGGGGCGCCGAGATACTGTCCGACCGGGTGCGCAGGCGTATAAGTCCCCTGAAGATAGGGGCCGACGACTGGATACGCATCATGCGCGAGGCCCACCGGTGCGGGTTCAAGACGACGGCCACCATGATGTTCGGCCACGTCGAGACGGACGAGGACATAGTCGAGCACCTGGACCGCATAAGGAGGCTCCAGGACGAGACCGGCGGGTTCTTGGCGTTCATCCCCTGGACGTTCAAGCCCCGCAACACGTTCCTCGAGAGGTGGGTCCGCGAAGAGGTGGGCGGTGAGCGATACCTGCGCGTGCTCGCGCTATCTCGCGTATACCTGGACAACTTCACACACGTTCAAGGCTCGTGGTTCACACAGGGCAAGAAGATGGGTTCCATCTCGCTCCACTTCGGGGCGAGTGACCTGGGCGGTACACTCTACGACGAAAACGTACTGGGATGTGCGGAGAACCGATTGAGGGCCACGATCGACGAGCTCGTACACATGATAAGGAGCGCCGGTTTCAGGCCCGCCCAGCGCGATACCTTCTACAACATAATAAAGCTCTACTGACCGTGGACCCTCACGCGGAAGCGGCGATGCCGTCCCCTGTGCGTACGTAGCGTGGGTGCGTCGCGCCTTGCCCCCCGGCGTCGCGCCCGCCTCGTCCCGACGGGCTGCCCTTCAGCGGCGCGTGCGCCAGAATTCCTCCACCTGACGGGCGTGCAGCTCCGGGTCCCGCCGCCATTCGGCGAAGCGCTCGTATACGTCGGCCACCGCGCGCTTGAGGCTGGCATCGTGCGGGTCCCATTCCTCGCCCCAGCTCCTTGTGGCGAGGAAGATGTCCTGTGCGATGCACTGCTCGGCCAGGGTGCCGTGGCCCCCCACCACACCGGTACGCAGACACGCCAAGGCGTCTGCGAACCCGAGGGCCAGACGCCCCTCGAATCCCAGGCGTGCGGCCACGGCCAGGGCGATCGCCTCGTACACGGTCCATACGACCTCGTTGCCCACGGCAGGGCCGGTCTCGTCGAGCATCCTCAAGACGGCCGGAGGCAGGACGGGCCTGCCCTGCCACGTAACCCGCGGCAGGTCGCGCCAGACGAAGTCCTCGGGCCGAAACGGCCCCACGTCTCCGCACAGCTCCAGCGTACGGCGGATCTCATCCCAGATGCGCCGTGCGGCCTCGAGTTCCCTTGCGGCAGGCTCCCTCTCCATCGCTCTCCGTCTCTCGTGCGGGCTGCGGCCGGGCGTTCCATGTAGGGGGCGTCACCG
Organism: uncultured Spirochaetia bacterium; assembly: GCA_964639895.1. Taxonomy (GTDB): domain Bacteria; phylum Desulfobacterota_D; class UBA1144; order Nemesobacterales; family JADFKM01; genus CAZXEJ01. The sequence continues at coordinate 7,710 of CAZXEJ010000024.1, forward strand.
ACCGCGGGCCCGCCCACATGATTCATCTTAACCGACTCGGGGTAGTGGGGGACGGTCCGGCAGCCGTCCTTGGGAACGGATTGAAATTCGTGCCACTCCATATACTATATTGCTCCATTCGCTCCCGCGCACACCAATCGACGATCGGAGGATACGAATTCGATGGGATACCGCTTCTTCCGCACCGAGACCACGGACGGCGTTGCCGTGGTGACGATCGACCGCCCCCCGGTGAACGCCTTTACGCTGGAGATGGCCTTGGAGTTCGGCCGCCTCGTCGAGGAGCTGGCCTCGGACGACGGCGTCAGAGCCGTGCTGTTGCGCGGCGGCGAGAGGGCGTTTTCGGCCGGGGCCGACCTCGAGGAGATGAAAAAGGGCGGCTGGCCCTACCTCGGAGAGCTGGTCGAGGCCGGCCAGCGGGCGTTCAGGGCGATGGAGGAGATGCCCAAGCCCGTGGTGGCCGCGATCGAGGGGCACTGCCTCGGCGGGGGCTTCGAGCTTGCGCTGGCGTGCGACCGCAGGTTTATGGCCGAGGGCAGGGCGCGCGTGGGGTTGCCCGAGGTGAGGCTCGGTCTCATACCGGCCTGGGGTACGGCCTACAGGCTGCCGCGCCTCATCGGGATTGCCGCGGCGTTCGATTTCATGGCCCGCGGTGAGATGGTGGACGCCGCGCGGGCCAAGGAGCTCGGCATCGTGGACGAGGTCCATCCGGCGGACGCGGTGTACGAGAAGGCGCTCGCCTACGCCCGCTCACTGGCCTCGGGCGCCACGGTCGCCATCGGCAAGATAAAGTCCATGCTGCAGAGGGGCCTCGCCATGGGGTTCGACGAGGTAACGGCCATGGAGAAGGCCTACCAGGAGGAGGTATTCGCCACCGAGGACTTCAGAGAAGGGGTGAGCGCGTTCCTTGAGAAGCGAAAGCCCGCCTTCAAGGGCAGGTAGGCTGTAGCGCTCGGCCGGCTGGGGCGGTGGGTTCTGGTTCGTGGCCTCTATGGTGAGCCTCGCGCGTGGGGGAGTGTGCGTAGGGGGTGGAGGTGAGCGGAGCGGCGGGGGAGGAAGAAGGTGTCGGTGCCGCCGGGGAGGTGGCCGTGCCGCAAGGGGCCGGTGAGCGCGTTGTGCGCGCAGGCCGCTGGCTGAAGGGGGGCCGCTGCTCGGTTGACATCCCACACAGACTCAGTTAAAGAAATAATCTCGATGCGGGCACACTCCGTCTCAGGGAGGACAGGGCGATAGATCTGCTTGACCACCTTACGGAAAAGCTTCTCGAGCAAGAGGCTCCCGTCACGTTCGATGAGGCCCTTGCGCTCACCGAGATTCCCAACGATCAGCTCCTCAGGCTTTGCGCGCTCGCCCACAAGGTGACGCTCAAGTACAAGGGGGAAGGCGTGTTCCTGCGCTCGATAATAAGCGCACAGACGGGCAACTGTCCCGAGGACTGCGCCTTCTGTTCCCAGTCGTCCCACTACGACACCGAGGTGATGGCTCATCCGCTGATGGCCCCCCAGAAAGTGTTGCTTGCTGCCAAGCAGGCCGAGGCCATGGGGGCCAAGGATTTCTGCATCGTGATCAGTGCCAAGGGGCCTACGCCTCCCATATTCAAGAAGATACTCGAGATAATCGATACTCTCCGCGAGGAGACCGACCTCCGCATCGGCTGCTCTCTCGGGTCACTCACGCGCGAGCAGGCCTTCGCCCTCAAGGAGCACGGCGTCAAACGCTACAACCACAACCTCGAGACCGCGCGCAGCTACTTCCCCGAGGTTTGTACCACCCACACCTACGACGACCGGCTGAGGACGGCGCTGCTCGTCAAGGAGGCCGGCATGGAGCTCTGCTCGGGCGGCATCCTTGGGATGGGCGAGAGCGTGAGGCAGCGCATCGAGTTCGCCTTCGAACTCAGGGAACTGGACCCGATGTGGGTGCCGATAAACTTCCTCAACCCGAGACCGGGCACTCCGTTCGAGCACCTGGATATCATACCCCCGCTCGAGGCCGTAAAGATGATAGCCATCTTCCGCCTCGTGCTGCCGAGGCAGGTGCTGATGACGGCCGGTGGCCGCGAGGTGGCGCTGCGGGACCTCCAGGCCATGGGGCTGCTCTCGGGGGCCAACGCCATGATTATCGGTAACTACCTCACCACTCTTGGGCGCAGTCCCGAGGAAGACCTGCGAATGCTCCGGGACCTTGAGCTTCCCATCCGCACGGACGACCCCGTATAGTGCCCCACGCCCCGGGACGGCCGCGGCCCGCAGATACACACCCCCACGTCGAAGACATGGACGACAGGACACGCAGGCTCGGCGAGCTGGACAAGCGCTACGTTTGGCACCCCTTCACGCAGATGAAGGAGTACGAGCGGAGCAAGCCCATCGTCATCGAGAAGGGCGAGGGCGTATACCTCATCGATACCAAGGGCAACCGCTACATCGACGGCGTATCTTCACTATGGGTCACCATACACGGGCACCGCGTCGCCGAGATCGACGACGCCATAAGGCGGCAGCTGGACAATATAGGCCACTCCACGCTGCTCGGCGTGGCCAACCCGCCGTCGGTGGAGCTCGCCGAGAAGCTCATCTCGCTGTGTCCGCCCCCGCTGGCCAAGGTGTTCTACTCGGGCGACGGGGCGAGCGCCGTCGAGGTGGCGCTCAAGATGGCCTACCAGTACTGGCTCCACAAGGGCGAGAGCCGACGGACGAAGTTCGTCTCGCTCGATAACGGCTACCACGGCGATACGCTGGGTGCCGTCGCCGTGGGCGGCATAGACCTTTTCCACGCGGCGTTCCGGCCGCTCCTGTTCGAGACCCTGAGGGCCCCGTCCTACTACTGCTACCGCTGCCCCCTGGGGCTGGAACACCCTTCGTGCGAGGTGGCCTGCGCCGACGCCTTGGGCTCCATCCTCGAAGAGCACGCCCACGAGGTGGCGGCCGTCATCCTGGAGCCCTACGTGCAGGCCGCAGGCGGCATGATCGTCTCGCCGCCCGGCTACTTGAAGAAGGTGCGCCAGTACTGCGACCACTACGGCGTCCTCCTCATCCTCGACGAGGTGGCCACGGGATTCGGCCGTACGGGCGCGATGTTCGCCTGCGAGCACGAGGAGGTGGCGCCCGACATCCTCGTCCTCGGCAAGGGGCTTACCGGCGGCTACCTTCCGCTTTCTGCCACCATCGTGACCGAGCGCATCTACGAGGCGTTCCTCGGCGATTACGAGGAGTTCAAGACGTTCTTCCACGGCCACAGCTACGCCGGCAACCCGCTTGCCTGTGCGGCCGCGCTCGGCAACCTCGAGGCGTTCCGCAACCGCCGGACGCTGGAATCCCTGCCGCCCAAGATATCGTTGCTCGAAGAGGAGCTCCGCGAGTTCCAGGGACTCGAGCACGTGGGAGACGTGAGGTTCAAGGGGCTCATGGTCGGCATAGAGCTCGTCGAGGACAAGCCCTCGAAGAGACCATACCCGCCGGAGGCCAAGATCGGATGGAAGGTGGCCGAGCACGCACTCGAGGAGGGCGTACTCATACGGCCGCTCGGGAACGTCGTCGTTCTGATGCCGCCCCTTGGGATCGAAGAGGACGAGCTGCGCCGCCTGCTGCGCGTCACCTACCGGTCCATCGTAAAGGCCACCGAGGAGGGCGGCTGACACCCCTGCATCCCATGGCCGATCCGCTCGACTGGATAGACGACGTGTTGGACGACGTAAGGGCAAGGGGGCTTTTCCGCACCCTTACGCAGATATCCTCGGGCCAGAGTCCCGAGGTGGTGATAGACGGCCGCCCCTACATACTTCTCTCTTCGAACGGATACCTGGGACTGGCAATGGACGAGCGTGTCAAGGAAGCCGCCCGGCGGGCGATTGAGCGCTACGGCACCGGCTCGGGCGGCTCGCGCCTGGTAAGCGGTACGACCGACCTCCACCACCGCCTAGAAGAGCGCATCGCGCGCCTCAAGCATACCGAGAGCGCGATCCTATTCAGCTCCGGTTACCTGGCCAACGTCGGCACCATTGCGGCCCTCGTGGGGCCCGGCGACGCCGTCCTCAGCGACGAACTCAACCATGCCTCCATCATCGACGGCTGCAGGCTGTCGCGGGCCGAGGTGCACGTCTACCGTCACCTCGACCTCGACCACCTGGAGAGCCTGTTGCGGCGCCTTGCGCGGCGGCCGAGCGGGAGCCGCAAGGTGCTCATCGTGACCGACACCGTCTTCAGCATGGACGGCGACCTCGCCCCGTTGGACGGCATCGTCGATCTCGCCGAGCGTTGGGGGGCGATGCTCATGGTGGACGAGGCCCACGCCACGGGCGTTCTCGGGGCGCGGGGGAGCGGGGCCACGGAGCATTTCGGCGTCGAGGAGCGCGTGCCCATAGTGATGGGGACGCTGTCCAAGGCTGTGGGATCGCTCGGCGGCTACGTGGCCGGAAGCCGCAGGCTGATCGATTTCGTACGCAACAAGGTGAGAACCTACATATTCGACACCTCGCTCCCGGCCCCGTCGCTGGCGGCGGCGCTTGCCGCCATCGACATCATCGAGCGCGAGCCCGGCCGTAGGGAGCGCCTGTGGACGCTGGTCGAGAGGCTTAAGGAGGGGTTACGGAGCCGCGGGCTCCGCGTGCTGCCGTCGCATTCGGCCATAGTGCCCGTCCTCGTGGGGGAGCCCGCCCCTACGGTGGAATTCGCGCGCCTCTTGCGCGCGCAAGTGGTGTTCGCCCCCGCCGTGAGGCCCCCTCCGGTGCCGCCGGGCATGTGCCGCGTCAGGGCCACCGTCATGGCCACCCACACGGATGAGCACATCGAGCGTGCCGTGGCCGCCTTCGCCGAGGCCGCCCGCAGAGTGGGCGCAGCTGAAGGTTGACAATAGGGGGGCGTTACTATAAGTTTGTGTAGTCTGGCGTAGCCGCGGACGTGGACCATTACACGAGTGGAGGAGTGTTCAGGCATGGATTGGGGAATGAGAAACCGCTTGGCTCGGATAATAAAGCCCGAGGACGGTCGATCGGTGATGCTGGCCGTGGACCACGGATACTTCCTGGGTCCCACGTCGAGGCTCGAGGTGCCGCGCCGCACCATCGAGCCCCTGCTGCCCTATGCCGATGCGTTGATGCTGACGCGCGGCGTGTTGCGTACCTCGGTCGACCCCGAGGCCGCTTCCAGCGTGGTGCTGCGCGTCTCTGGCGGGGTGAGCATCGTGGGCCCGGCCCTCTCGGACGAGGGTATCACCACGTCGATGGAGGAGGCCATTCGGCTCAACGTGGCCGGCGTCGGCCTCTCTGTGTTCATCGGTACCGAGCACGAGCGGCAGACCCTGCTCGCGCTCGCCGAGCTCGTAAACCAGGGGGAGAAGTACGGTATCCCCGTGCTCGCTATCACGGCCGTGGGCAAGGAGCTCGAAAAGAGGGACGCGCGCTACTTGTCGCTCTGCTGCCGGATATGTGCCGAGCTGGGCGCACATCTGGTCAAGACCTACTACTGTGAGGATTTCGAGAAGGTGACCGAGAGCTGCCCGGTTCCCATCGTCATAGCCGGTGGGCCGAAGCTCGCCTCGGAGCTCGACGCCCTGCGCATGACGGCCGACGCCATAGCACGAGGGGCCGTGGGCGTGGACATGGGCAGGAACATCTGGCAGTCCGACCACCCGGTCCCGATGATACGCGCCATAAGGGCCGTGGTGCACGAGGGCTACACGCCCGAGGACGCCTACGAGCTGTTCAAGTCGCTGAAGGAGAAGGACGCAGTACAGGCGGCCAGCGTGTGAGAGTCCGTCGCCGGCGCGACGGCGTCGGAGCCGCCCCAGACTGCTGGTGCAAAGCCGTTCGGTGATCCCATGCGTGTAGCCGTCTACTACAGTAACTCCGACGTGCGCGTCGAGGAGATGGACGTGCCGGAGATCGGCCCCGGCGAGCTGCTGATGAAGGTCGTCTCGAGCGGCATCTGCGGCAGCGACCTGATGGAGTGGTACAGGGCGCCCAAGGCACCCTTGGTGCTGGGTCACGAGACGGCGGGCGTGGTGGAGAAGGTGGGCCCCGGCGTGGAGCGGTTCAAGCCCGGCGACAGGATCGTTGCCACCCACCACGTGCCCTGCAACACCTGCTACCACTGCCTGCGCGGCAACCACTCGAGCTGCAGGACGCTGAGATCCACCCACTTCGACCCTGGGGGATTTGCCGAGTACGTGCGCGTGCCCGCCGTCAACGTCGACCGCGGTGTCTTTCTGCTTCCGCCCGAGGTGAGCTTCGACGAGGGCTCGTTCGTAGAGCCGCTGGGATGCGTGGTGAGGGGGCAACTGAAGGCCGACGTGCCCCCGGGCTCGACGGTGCTGGTCGTGGGAAGCGGTATGACGGGCCTGCTGCACGTACAGCTGGCCCGCGCCCTGGGCGCATCGGTCGTAGTGGCCACGGACGTAAACCCCTTCCGTCTCGAAGCCGCTCGGCGCATGGGGGCCGATGCTGCACTTGCCGCCGACGGCGACGTCGCGGCCGAACTAAGGCGGCTCACCGGGGGCAGGCTCGCCGACTTCGTCGTCGTCTGCACCGGAGCCGAGACCGCGCTCCGCGGAGCGTTCGATCTCGTCGAGGAGGGGGGGGCGGTGCTGCTTTTCGCACCTTCGGAGCCGTCGTTCACCCTGGAGCTTCCGTTCAACGAGCTTTGGTGGAAGGGGGTCAAGGTCCTCAGCTCCTATGCGGCGGCGCCGGCCGACCTGGCACTCGCGCTCGAACTCATAAGGAGCGGCAGGGTGAGGGTCAAGGAAATGGTAACCCACCGACTTCCGCTCGAAGAGATACAGCGAGGATTCGATCTCGTACGCCGTGCCAAGGACTCGATAAAGGTCATAATCGACCCAACCCTCTAGGGCCGACGCCCCTGTCCGCCCTCCGGCGGCAGTGGGGTTTGCGACGGGGCGGGCCTCTGTTTAAACTCCTTTGAGGTGTCGATGGAGCGAAGGGCTACGGTACAGGTGGCCTTGCCCACACCGTTGCGCGAGCCGCTCACCTATTCGGTGCCCCCGGAGCTGGCCGAGGGCGTCGAGGTGGGAAAGCGAGTCCTCGTCCCGCTGAGGGGAAGGCGCGTCGTGGGGTTCGTGGTGGGGGTGGGAGGAGAGCCGCCCGAAGAGGTAGAGCTCAGGGACGTAGTCGACGTCGTTGACGAGAGCCCGCTCTTCGACGAGGGCAGGCTCGCCTTCTTCAAGTGGGTATCGGACTACTACTTCGCCTCCCTGGGCCTCGTGCTCAAGGCCGCCCATCCGGGCGGTCTTGGCGTGAGCGTAAGGAAGGTCTACTCCATCACCGAGCGCGGCCGCCGCGAGGCGGAGAGCATCGAGGGGCCAGCCGGGGTGGTGCTCAAGACGCTCGCCCTCTCGGGCGCCCTCGACGAATCGCGCCTCAGGGCGCTGGTCGATGGATTGCGTCGTGAGACTCTCCACTCCCTTGCAAGGCGCGGCCTCCTCGAGGTGTCCTACGAGCTGAGGTCGCGCCCCAGGACGAGGGTCGTCAAGATACTGAAGGCGCTTCCCTCGGCCCGCCGCGAGCTGGAGACCAACCGCCGCCTCGGCCCCGCCAAGCGCGCCATGCTCGAATACCTGCTCGATCACTCGCCCGCCGACTACGACGAGCTCAAGGATCTGTTCGGCGACGTAAGCCGCCATATCGGCTGGTTCAGGAAGCGCCGCCTCGTCGAGGTGGAGGAGCGCACCGTGTACCGCGACCCCTACGCCTCGCTCGCCGGGCACGCCGAGCCCGTGCCAGAGCTCAACCCCGACCAGAAGCGGGTGTGCGAGCGCCTTTCAGAGGCGTTGCTCGAGGGTGGGTACCGGCCGTTTCTGCTCTATGGCGTCACGGGAAGTGGTAAGACGGAGGTCTACCTGCGCCTCGTGGCCGAGGCGCTCGAGCGCGGCAGGGAGGCGCTGGTGCTGGTACCGGAGATATCGCTCACCCCACAGCTGGTGGGCCGCTTCCGTGCGAGGTTCGGCCGCGGGGTGGCCGTCGTGCACAGCGCGCTCAGCGAGGGTGAGCGTTACGACGCCTGGAGGATGGCGGCGGCAGGCGACGTGAAGGTGGTCGTGGGGGCGAGGTCGGCCGTCTTCGCCCCGCTCCGCCGCCTGGGTGTGATCGTCGTCGACGAGGAGCACGACCCCTCCTACAAACAGGAGGAGGCGCCGTGCTACAACGCCCGCGACCTTGCCCTCGTGCGCGGCCGCATGGAGGGGGCCGTCGTAGTCCTCGGCTCGGCCACCCCCTCGCTGGAGAGCTACGCCAACTCGCTGAGGGGCAAGCTCGAGCTGCTGCGCCTGCCGCTCCGGGTCGAGGACCGCCCGCTGCCGGTGGTCGAGGTGGTGGACATGAGGCGAGCCGGCCGCCGCATCGTATCGAAGCAGCTGGAGCGGGCGCTCAAGGACAACTACCGGCGGGGAGGCCAATCCATACTGTTCCTCAACAGGCGCGGGTTCTCGTCGCTGCTGCTTAGGGAGGGAAGCGGCGAGGTGGTGATGTGTCCCAATTGCACGGTGCCCCTCACCTACCACCTCGACGACGACGCCGTCGTGTGCCACTTCTGCGGCACGAGAGACCCCTACGAGGCGGTAGAAGACGCCGTGGGCGAGCCGCTCGCCAAGGTGGGCGTCGGTACGGAGAAGCTCGAAGAGACCGTGAAGAAGATCGTGCCCGGCGCCCGCGTGGCGCGGATGGACCGGGATACGGCCTCGGGCAAGCGGAGATTGCTCGACCTCTACGAGAGGGTGCGAAAGGGGGAGGTGGACATACTCGTAGGGACGCAGATGGTGGCCAAGGGGCACGACCTGCCGGGGGTGACGCTTGTAGGGGTGGTGTCGGCCGACATGATGCTCGGAATACCCGACTTCCGGGCCGGCGAGAGGACGTTCCAGCTGCTCACCCAGGTGGCCGGCCGCTCCGGAAGGGGGGACGAGCCGGGCCGTGTCATAGTGCAGACCTACAATCCCGCCCACCGCAGCATACGCTACGCCGTCGGCCAGGACGCGCTGGGGTTCCTCGAGAGCGAGCTCGAGATGCGCAGAGAGCTCGCCTACCCTCCTTTTACGCGGCTCGTCAACTTCCGCCTCCACGGGCCGAACGAAGACGAGGCCCGCGAGGCCGCCCGCGAGCTCGCCCGCGCGGCGCGCCGTGAGCTCGGACGCCTCCCTCCCGGCTCGGTCGACCTGACGGGCCCCTCGCCCGCCTGCATCTATAAGGCCCGCAACCGCTACCGCTGGCAGCTCCTCGCCCGCTCGGAGTCGCTCGCCCACCTGCGCCGCTTCACCGCGGCGCTGCTTCGGGGGGCCGCATCCCTCTTCGGCGGAGGGCGCGTCCGCGTCGACGTGGACGTCGACCCCATGGAGTTTCTCTGAGGCCTTGCACATCGATGTGCACGCCCCCTTCCACTCTCCGTCGGCCTGGCTGGCGGGGTTGTTTGTAACCCATTGATAATGCGAAACTTTCTCTCCCTAGTCCGGCCTCTTCCCCAGGGGGGCTCGACGGTCTTGCACATCGATGTGCAAAAAGGGGGTGAAACCGCTTGATTTTCATGGCACCGCCGTTGCATAATGGTAGTGTAGAGCACATTGCGGAGGTGTCTTTACAATGCTAAGTCTGTTCAGCAAGAAAACGAACGGCGCTGCTTCCGAGGACCGTCCATACGACTGGACCAAGGTACAGCCCAAGACCACCTACTGGGGCTACGAGATCGACCCCATACAGGTAGGGCTGCCGAAGCAGATCGAGTCGCTGTGTCCCGACTGCAAGCGCATAATTCCTGCCATCCTCTACGAAGAGGACGGCAACGTCCTGATGAAGAAGACCTGTCCCGAACACGGCGTCATCCAGGACGTCTTCTTCACCGACGTGGATCTCTACTACAGGGCCGAGCGCATGTGGTACGGTGACCAACGCGGCCTTGAGAATCCCAAGGTCAAAAGCGCCACCGTATGCCCTGAGCACTGCGGCCTGTGCAACATGCACCTCAGCGTGAGCTCGCTGCCTATTATCGATCTCACCAACCGCTGCAACCTCACTTGCCCCGTGTGCTTCGCAAACGCCAACGCAGCCGGCTACCTCTACGAGCCCACCTACGACGAGGTCGTGGGGATGCTCGAGACCCTGCTCACCCAGAAACCGGTGGCCTGCGACAGGGTTCAGTTCTCGGGCGGCGAGCCCACCATACACCCTGATTTCATAAAGATCGTACGCACGGCCCACGAGATGGGGTTCGACTACATCCAGGTCAACACCAACGGCATCAAGACGGCCGACCTGGAGTTCACGCAGGCATGCAAGGAGGCCGGCGTCGAGTCCTTCTACCTGCAGTTCGACGGCATAGACGACGCCGTGTTCAAGAAGACCAGAGGCGAGCCGCTGCTCGAGTACAAGTTCCGCACCATCGAGAACTGCCGCAAGGTGGGGCTCAGCGTCATCCTCGTCGACACCGTTATAAACGGCCTTAACAACGACCACGTGGGCAGCGTGTTGCAGCTGGCCATCGACAACTACGATGTCGTAAAGGGTGTGGCCTACCAGCCCGTGGCGCTCACGGGCCGCATCGCCAAGCGTCAGAGGATGAAGATGCGCTACACGCTGGGTGACCTGGCCCACGACCTGGAGAAACAGTTCGACGGCGCCATCCAGGCCAAGACCGACTGGTTCCCGATGGCCTGCACGGTGCCTCTGTCGAGACTGATAGGCTCCATAAAGGGCAAGCCCTCGCTCGCCGTCTCGTGCCATCCCCACTGCTCGATGGGCACCTATCTCTTCCTCGAAAAGGGTACGGGCCGCATAGTGCCCGTATCGCGGTTCGTCGACATGGAGGGTCTCCTGGCCGAAGTGAGCGAGATGGCCCACAAGGTAAAGCCCAACGAGAAGTTCGGCCTCGTCTCGCAGGCCAAGGCGTTCCTCAAGCTGCGCAAGTACTTCAAGCCCGAAGAGGCGCCCAAGGGGCTTACGTTCGAGCAGTTCCTGAAGACGCTCGACGGCTACGAGAACAAGGCCAAGCGCAGGGTCAACATCGGGATGAAGGAGTCCTACCCCTCGGTGTTCGCAGCCGGCATGCATTTCATGGACAGCTACAACTACAGCATCGAGAGAGTAAGGCGCTGCATCATCCACTACGTGACCCCCAACGGCTTCGTCTATCCCTTCTGCACCTACAACAGCGGTATGGTGTTCAGGGAGCGGACCGAGAGCCGCTACAGGCTCGCGGCCGAAGAGGTGATAGCGAAGATGAAGCAGGAGAACTACCCCAAGGAGCTCAGGCAGCTGGCACGCAAGATGAAAATAAACGTCCAAGAGATCCAGGCCCAGGACGCTGCCGCCGAGGGGGCAGGGGCCTGTAGTAGCTGAAGGCGCACCCGTGTGTCGGGGGCCTCGGCCCGAAAGGGTGGCGGTGGCCGTTCTGTGGGTCGCAGAGCGCCGTCGTATATGGCCCTGACGGTATGGCCGCGCTGCCTGCTGAACCGATAAAGGCCAGACGGATCGAGGGGGTTCCTCCCTTGTTGTGGGGAACCCCCTCTTTTTCGTTCCCGCTTTGCTACTGCGGCTGGGGTCTCTGGAGTGGCGGGCGGCGCCGCCCCTTGTGTGTGGAGGGGGTAGTCACGTCGGTTGCGCCCCGGGGGGGTGTGGGCGGTGGGATCCACTGCGTGTGACGTAAGGGCGGCGCCTCCTCTACTGAGTCTGTGTGACAAACGTCCCTTTCGTGTACGGTTGGCCCATGCGGCTTAAGGCCCCGCCACCGAAGTCGTCCCATCGGTGGCAGGGGGTCAATTCCTTTTTGCGTCGCTTGCCCGGAGCGGCGGGCCGGAGGAGGGGCGCGGTGATGCCTCGGAGGGGAAGGGCGCGGCCTCGGGGCCTGACGTGGGTAAGGCAACCCCATCGGCCCGGCTGGAAGCGGTGGACCGTCTCCGACCCCCCACCTAATTGTGGGCGGCGATGCCACGTGATGGTTGCGGCCTCTTGCGGTATGTCCCAGCGGCAGGGTGCGTACGTGTGTGGCGTAGCCGCGGCGGCTGGGTCTCGGGGTTGCGTTCCCAGTCGGCTGGGCGGCGGTCTGCCGGGCCGATGCAGCAGGCGGCCGTGTATCTTTCCCGTGTTCCAGTGGGACCTCTACGGGGAGGGGGTTTCTCCATCTCCCACCCTCCGGTCCGGTGTCGGGCTGCGCCATTTGTTAAAATATTGTTTTACGGTTGCAGGAGACCACAGGTGGTGGTTACTCTCTATGTGGGGGCGGGCCGCCGTGGGTGTGGGCTTGCGTGTCAAGATCCTGCAGGTGGCGAAGGCGTATGAGCGAGGATCGATTCATCATGGGCGGATCGGAGACCACGTCGTCTGAGCGCAGGGTGGTGTTGCCCGACGAGGAGAACGCGCGACGCGTGCTCGACAGGTACGTCGAGCTCTACGGGGAGCCCCCCGCGCGGCAGCGTGAAGCGCTCTACCTGATCTCCTCGTTCAGCAACTTCCTGGGCCGCGCCATCCTGCGCGACCCGGAGCTTCTCGCCTGGGTGGTGCGCGACGAGCAACTGGAGGGTGCCAAGCCGAGGCACGCCGCACTCGGCGACGTGCATACCATCGTGGAGCACGCTTCCACCCCTCAAGAGTTGTTCAGCCGCCTCAGGCGCTACAAGTACCGGGAACTCGCGCGCATCGTCCTCAGAGACATAGTCGGCCGCACTACCTTCGCCGATACGATGAGGGAGCTCTCCGTGCTGGCCTCGTCCATAATCGATGGCGCCTGCTCCTACTTGAGCGACGCGCTGGGCGCCCGCGGCCGGGGCAGGTTTGCCGTTGTCGGCATGGGGAAGCTGGGCGGTTGGGAGTTGAACCTGTCCTCCGACGTGGACATCGTCTATTTCTACAGGGACGCTCCCTCGCCGGAGGTGTTCTTCAAGCTCGCCGAGCAGCTCACCCGTTCGCTTAGTGCCATCACAGAGGAGGGCTTCCTCTACAGGGTTGACTTGGGGCTCCGGCCGGGAGGCACCAGAAGCCCCATAGCGGTGTCGGCCGACTGGGCGCTCGATCACTACTTCTACTGGGGCGACACCTGGGAGAGGGCCGCGCTGATAAAGGCCTGTCCTGTGGCGGGCGACATTGAGCTGGGTGAGGAGTTCTGCCGTGAGATACAGCCTTTCGTCTACAGAAAGCATCTCGACTATTCCTCGATCGAGGATCTGAAGGAGATGAAGACCAAGCTCGACCGCCTCCACGAGAGCAGGGACGTCAAGATGGGCAAGGGGGGTATCAGGGAAATAGAGTTCTTCACCCAGGCCCTCCAGCTGGTCAACGGCGGCGCAGTCAAGGAGCTCAGGTGTCAGAGCACGCTCGAGGCGCTGACGCGCCTTCGAGGGCTCGGCCTCCTGGACGAGGAGAAGTATGAACTGCTGCGCGAGGCTTATCTCTTCCTGCGCAGGGTGGAACACAACCTGCAGCTGGTGGACGAGGTGCAGACCCACAAGCTGCCGCGTGGCGAGGCCGGGCTGGGCAGGATAGCGAGGATGACGGGGTTCTCCTCGGTAAGCGGTTTCGTGGCGGCCTACGAGAGGCACACGTCGCTCGTCTCGGAGCTTTATGACGGATTGTTCCACGAGCCGTCGCGCGTCGTCGAGGAAGAGAGCAGGGAGTTCTGGCGGCTTGCCGATTTCCTGACCGGAGGTGCGACCGAGGAGGAGGCGCTGGCGGCACTCGCCGGTATGGGGTTCAAGAACCCGGCCGCAGCGCTGGAGCTCATCGAGGTGCTGCTTGATCCCAAGCGCGGAAGCCTCACTCCAAAGGGCCGCTCGCTCGCAAAGAAGGTGATCCCCGCGCTTCTAAAGAGGGTGATAACGTCACGCGATCCGGACGCCGTGCTGAGGAACGTCGAGCGGTTCGTCTCCTCGGTCGGCTGGCGCAGCTCCGTCTATTCGGTGCTCTACGAGAACCCACACATATTGCAGCTTCTGGCCAAGCTGTTCTCGGCGAGCGGCTACCTTACGTCCTTCCTAATCAACCACCCCGAGTACCTGGACCTAATAGCGCTCAAGACTGTGCGGCGCGAGCACCGCACGCGGCAGGAGATGCTCGACGAGCTCAAGGAGGCGCTCCGCCAGGAGAGCGACTACGAAGAGAAACTGAACGTCATACGCAGGTTCCGCAACGCCGAGACGCTCAAGCTGTGTCTGAGGGATCTCAACAACGAGGTCGACCCCCTCTACGTAGGATCCTACCTCTCGATGCTGGCCGACGCCATAGTACAGGCGGGGGTAATCGTGGCCGGCGAGGGGATGGGGCTCGACGAGGAAGAGGTCTCGCGCATGGTGGTGCTGGGAATGGGGAAGCTGGGCGGCGAGGAGATGGGGTACAACTCCGACCTCGACATAGTATTCGTCTACGATGGGACCGAACACGAGAGGTATTCGAAGCTGGCCCAGAGGCTGATCTCGGTGCTCTCGTTGACCACCATCGAGGGGTACGCCTACAAGATAGACACCCGGCTTCGCCCGTCGGGCAGGGCGGGGACACTGGTTTCGTCCCTCCACTCCTACACCGTCTACCACGAGAAGAAGGCGGCCCTGTGGGAGAGGCAGGCGCTGATAAAGGCCCGTCCCGTAGCCGGACGCTCCGAACTTGCCGAGGCCGTCATGCGTGTGGTGGAGCACTGCGTCTACGAGCAGCCCCTTGAAGAGGGGTTTTACGAGGAGATAGATTCGATGCGGCGTCGGATGGAGAGGGAGATAGCCCGCGAGAGCGACGACAAGCTCAACCTAAAGACGGGCCGGGGGGGGATGGTGGACGTGGAATTCCTGGTGCAGATGCTGCAGCTCAAGTACGGCCGCCGCCACAGGTCACTGCGGGTCCAGAACACCTTGCGCGCCCTGGACGAACTGTACAAGTGGGGGGTGGTGGACGAGGCGGCACATCGTGTGTTGCGGGAAGGATTGCTGTTCCTGCGAAGGCTCGAGAACCGCTTGCGCCTGCTATACAACCGATCGATGAATGATCTCCACCCGAGGGACTTCGCCGACCTGGCAAGTGAGATGGGTACCGAGGGTGACGGCCGCCGGCTCAAGGAGGAGTATCTGGAGAGGACGAGGGCCATACGCGGAGTCTACGAGCGCTATGTGCGTGCCTTCGAAGAAGGCACGCTGCCGGCGGCCGAGTGATGGGCGCCGTGTGGGGGAATGGCGTATAGGAAGGCGGGCCGTGGAAGCGGGAGGTGTTCCAGCGGCGGTGGTGCACGGTGGCGGTGGCTGGGGGGGTGGCGCCTTCTCTCATCCCGAGAGTGGTGGTCTGGGTGATGATGAGGGGTCAGCGGGTTGGATTGGGGCCGATCGGACGAGATGGGTCCACGCACGAGGAGCGGTGCCGGCTCTACGCGGGGGAGCGGTGGGGAGTAGGCGACGGTGGCTGTACCGCGGCTGTGCGCTGGGGTGGAGGCAGGGGGCCGCGGCGCAAGACAGGTTAGAGGGGGAAGGGGAATGCGGCCCCGGGGGGGGTGTGCGTTCAGGCGGCAGAGGGGGGAGCGGCCACCGATGCGTACTCCGGGTCGGGTTGCGGGTGCGGTCCATGAGGGGTATGCTTGAGGCCCGCTCGCGGCAGGTGCCTTTTCCGCCTGCGGCGGTTTTTTTTCTCCTCAAAGGGAGGGACTTCGATTGTGGAGTGAGCTATGGCCAGAAGGTGCATATTCCTGCTTGTAGACGGTGCGCGCGAAGACCTTTTCAGGGAGCTTCTCTCCTCCGGCAGGCTGCCCCGCATCGCGGAGGAGCTGGTTGCGGTCGGTTCGTACGTTTCGGCAGTTACCGTGTTTCCCTCGACCACTGGGCCGGCATATGCCCCTTTTCTTATGGGCAAGTTCCCGGGGCGGTGCAACCTTCCCGGTATAAGGTGGCTCGACCGATACCGCTACGCATCGACCCTTTTCTCGCTTGACAGGATGCGGAGCTACGTGGGCCTCGAGAGCCTGCTTTTCAACCGCGACATATCCACCAGCTTCAAGACCATGTTCGAGATCGTCCGCCGTCCTTCGGCGAGCATACTGAACGAGTTCACACGCGGCGTGGGCAGGGGCGGAAACAAGACCGGCCTCAGGGGCAGCATCCTCAAGGTCAAGGCCAACTACGACCGATCCTGGGACGCAGTGGACCGGTTCGGGGCCGAAAGATTGCTCGACGTCGTCGAAAGCGGCGGAGTGGAGTTCGTCTACTGCGTATTTACGGCCGTCGACCACTACTCACACCTCTACCACCCGTTTCACCGCAAGGTTCTCGATTCCTACGCCTTCCTCGACGAGACCGTGGGTAGGCTGGTCGAAGCGTTGAGGCGCAGGGGAGAGCTCGACGATACTCTCATCGTGATCTCGAGCGACCATGGCCTTACGGCCACCCATACCCATTTCGACTCCGTGGGCTACCTGAGGGACCGTGGTTACAGAACACTCTATTACCCCCTCGTATTCCGCCACTGGCGAGACGCCGAGGCGGCAACCATGATTTCGGGCAACTCCATGACCCACATATATCTGAGGAGCCCCGACGGCTGGGGCCGCACCACCACCTACGAGGAGGCGGCCGACCTGGTCTCGGACCTCGTCGAGCGCGAAGGGATAGATATCGTGGCCGGCGTGGATGCCGAGTGTAACGTCCGTATCCGGAGCCGCCGGGGCGAAGCGGTGGTACGCATGGACGGGGATGGATTCATACGCTACATGCCCCTCGACGGAGGCGACCCGTTCGGCTACGGCCCCTTGCCCGAGCGGATGAGCCCGTACGAGGCCCTGAGGCTCACCTCAGAGACACCCTACCCGGACGCCCCCTTACAGTTGTTGCAGATATTCGAATCTCCCCGTTCGGGCGACCTGGTGGTGAGCGCGAGCGTAGGCTACGACTTAAGAAGCAGGTTCGAGAATCCGGAGCACTGCTCCTCGCACGGCTCGCTCGCTAGGGACCACATGATGGTGCCGCTGGTGGTCAACAGGCCCCTCAGGCGCGGACTCGCAAGAACGGCCGACCTATTCCCCACTATGCTCGAACACCTGGGCTACCCCGTACCCGAGGGGATAGACGGCGAATCCCTCTTGTAGTGTAGTGAGGCGTACGCCCCCCCCGGGACGGCAGCGCCGGGAGAGCGGAGGAAGGAGGGGTTCTCAAGGGCGGAGCGTAGCCGCAAGAGGTGGCCTTGAGAAGGTAGGCCATGGTCGACCTGGGACGAGGTGTAGGTCTCTACGCGGCGCGGATGCGGCGGGCCAGTAGGTTCGCGTCGGGGTGGCGGGCGTCGTGGAGGAGGGTTTGCCTTCGAGAGCGTTCGCGATGATATACCGTATCGACGACTGCTGCGACGGGGGGATGTAGGTGTGGGGGCGGTATTGGGTGGGAGGGTGCTCGGTGCGCTAAGTGGAGGAGGGTGCGTTTGCTGTCCGCTCTTCCTTTGTGAGCTACGTGACCGTCGAGAGCTGAGTGTTTCGGTGCTTGGACCCAGGGGTGGTGTGACGCGGTACGATGGTGGGTAAGCGGACTCCGCCACCTAGTCGCGAAGGGGAGCGTGCGGGTGGGGACGTAAGGGGCGGTTGATCCGTACGCTGGGGTTGGCTGCGGTGTCTCGGCCCTCCTGAGTGGTGTGGACGGCGCTGCGGGGCGCGTGCTTTTCCGCAAGTGACCCGACGGGGGGTGGAATCGGCACGGTGCCCGGCGATGCGTTATGGCGGTGCGCAAGGCCACTCTCGTGGAGGGGCCGGTCGCTTGGGGGGAGGGACGAACGAACGGGAGACGCCGGCGGGGTCGTCCGTTGTTGGACGGGGGACGTTGGTGGCGAGGATCTCAGGAGCTACCTTTCTCAGATGTCGAGGTTTCTTACGTTCAGGGCGTTCTTCTCTATGAACTGCTTGCGCGGCTCCACCTGCTCGCCCATCAGTATGGTGAAGATCTCGTCCGCCTTTATGGCGTCTTCTATGCGTATCTGCCTCAATACCCGCGTCTCCGGGTTCATTGTGGTCTCCCAAAGCTGTTCGGGATTCATCTCGCCGAGTCCCTTGTAGCGTTGTATCGAGAGCCCTTTCTTGCCCCGCTCCATCACGACCGATGCCAGCTCTCTCAGAGACGGCACCTCCGTGCGCTGGCCATTCAGCAGCACGGTATAGGGCGGCGTGCCGAGCGTCGACAGGGCCGAAGCCAAGGTCTGGAGCATGGTGAAGTCGGGGGAGTTTAGGAAATCGAAATCGATCACCGTCGTGGCGGGTCTGCCGTAGGCCGTGAACCTGTAGACTATCCTTGACGAGTTGTGTTCCTCGTCCTCTTCGAGCACCCAGTCGAGGCTTTCCACTTCGGGGTACCTCTCCGTGATCCACCGCTTCACCGCCAGTAGGTGCTCGTCCAGCTGGGCCTCGTTGCCGAATTTGAGGTGGCTCTTCCTCAAATTTCTCAGGTGGGCGAAGGCGTCGACGATTCGCGGGTCCCATCCCAGGCGCCACAGCCTGTCCAGGGCCTTCTGATAAGCTATGGACTTGCGCACCAGATCCATCAGCCTCGCCCCCTTGACCTCGCGTCCGCCGTTGCCATCGCCAACGACGATGGTCACCTTGTCGATGCCGTTCTCGAGCAGATAGTCTTCGAACTCGGCGTCGTCCTTCAGATATATCTCCTCCCGGCCCTTCTTGATCTTGTAGAGAGGCGGTTGGGCCACGTAGAGATGGCCCCTTTCGATGATCTCCGGCATCTGGCGGTAGAAGAACGTCAGCAGCAGCGTCCGTATGTGGGAGCCGTCGACGTCGGCGTCGGTCATGAGGATTATCTTGTGGTAGCGGAGCCTTGAGATGTCGAAGTCCTCGGGCCCGATGCCGGTGCCGAGGGCCGTTATCATTATGCGTATCTCCTCGTTGCCGAGCATCTTGTCGAATCGGGCCTTCTCGACGTTGAGTATCTTGCCCCGTAGCGGCAGGACGGCCTGGTTGGCCCTGGCCCTGGCCTGCTTGGCCGAGCCGCCGGCCGATTCACCCTCGACGATGAACAGCTCCGCATAGCGGGGGTCCCTCTCCTGGCAGTCGGCCAGCTTGCCCGGCAGCGAGCCCGATTCCAGCGCGCTCTTGCGCCTGGTGAGCTCGCGCGCCTTGCGGGCTGCCTCGCGCGCGCGGGCTGCTTCGATGGCCTTCTCGATCACCTTGCGCGCAACGTCGGGGTGTTCCTCGAAGAACGTGCCCAGGCGCTCGTTGAGAAGCGTCTCCACTATCCCCTTGACCTCGGTGTTGCCGAGCTTCGTCTTGGTCTGGCCCTCGAACTTGGGGTCAGGCAGCTTGACGCTGAGTACGGCCGTAAGGCCCTCGCGAGTGTCTTCGCCGCTTATCGATACCTTGGCCGATTTCAGCAGCCCCAGTTCCTCGGCGAACCGGTTTATCGTGCGCGTGAGAGCGCTCCGGAAGCCGCTCAGATGGGTGCCTCCCTCGATGTTGTTTATGTTGTTGGCGTAACAGAAGATGGATTCGGTGTAGCCGTCGTGGTATTGGAGTGCAGCCTCCACTATGACGTCCCCCTTTTGGCCGGAGACCACGATGGGCTCTGGATGGAGCACGCGCTTGTTGCGGTTTAGCTCCTGGACGAAGGCGGCTATACCGCCCTCGTAGTAGAACTCCTCCTCGCGCCCTACACGCTCGTCCGTAAGCTTTATGCGTAGCCCGCGGTTGAGGAACGCAAGCTCCCTTATGCGGTGGGCAAGCGTGTCGTAGTTGAACTGGCTGACCTCGAATATGGTGGGATCGGGCTTGAAGGTTATCTTGGTGCCGGTCCTCTTGGTGACGCCCGACGCCTTGAGCGGCGTGACCGGCTTGCCGCGAGAGTACTTCTGGTACCACACCTTGCCGTCACGGCGTATCTCCAGGGTGAGGAACTCGCTCAGCGCGTTTACCACCGTCACCCCGACCCCGTGCAGACCGCCCGATACCCTGTAGACCTTGCCCTCGAACTTGCCGCCCGCGTGCAGGGTGGTCATCACCACCTCGGCGGCCGGTTTGCCGAACTCCTTCTTTATCTCCACCGGTATGCCGCGGCCGTTGTCTTCGACGGTTATGCTCTCGTCGGCGTGGATCGTCACCGTTATGCGGTCGCAATAGCCCGCCAGCGCCTCGTCGACGCTGTTGTCGAGCACCTCGAACACCAGGTGGTGGAACCCCCTCAGGCTGGTGTCGCCGATGTACATGTCGGGCCTCTTCCTTACGGCTTCGAGCCCGGGCAGAACCTTTATGGACTCGGCCGTGTAGGTGGCCGCATCGGCGGCTTTCTGGGGGTTGGAGAGACGCTTGCTGTCGGCTTGCACGCGGAGGACCTCCGAATTTAAGATAAAACTACGTTATGATAACATAACTACCTGAAATGTAAAGAAAACTTGGCACGTCCCTCGCTCCTGCTCGCCGCCCGACGCAGCCGGCTCCGGGAGGATTAAAAGTGAACAACCTCCGGTGGTTAAAACCCCCTCCTGTGGACCGGCCGCCGCGATTGACCTGAGGCCCAAAATGTGTTATCGTTTGTGGAGTGCGCGTGCGCAAGGGTAGGGAAGGGAGGAGACGAGACAGTTCATGTTCAAGTCAGGAAACATGGCGGTATACCCTGCTCACGGAGTGGTCGAGGTACAGGGTATAGAAGTCAAAGAGATCTGCGGCACTAAAAAGCATTTCTACATTCTCAAGGTAGTTGACAGCGACGTCACCGTCATGGTCCCGACGGACAACGCCGAGACCGTGGGGCTGAGGCCTGTCATAAACAAGGTAGAGGTCAAGAAGATCTACGACATCTTGAAGTCCAAGGACGACGAGGAGTCCGTCGGCGCCAACGGCAACTTGAGCTGGAACAAGCGCTACCGCGAGTACGCCGAGAAGCTCAAGAGCGGCGACGTCTTCGAGGTCGCTTCAGTTTTGAAGCAGGTCTACAGGCTAAAAGACGAAAAGGAGCTCTCCTTCGGTGAGAAGCGGGTGCTGGACACCGCTCTCACACTTCTCGTCAAGGAGATCTCCATAGCAACCTCCAAGGACGAGAAGACGGTTGCCCGTGACATAGAGCGCATGCTCGCCCACAAGTAGGGACTTCTTCTCACCCCCCTTGCCGCAGATCAAACCGCTCCGGTGTCTGGGGGGGTGACGTCGCTTCTTCCATCGTTGTTCATTGTGTGGTGAGGCGCCCTTGTGCTCCTCGTAGGCGGCTTGCAGGCTCTCTAGGAGCGCTTCCCCTGCCACCGTCCCCAACCTTAGGGAAACGTCCCCCCCACCCATCCGTGCGCGTCGTCTCTCCAGGTGCCTGCAGAGCGCGATCTCTTCGCGCATGGAGGGATGGCAGGTTCCTCGGGGCCGCACGCATCCAATGAAGCTCCGCCTTCCACACGCCGCTTGCTCACCGCCTCCTTGCAGGAGTGGTCCCGATCGCCACGGGACGCCTCGTCAAGCGCATCCGTCTCCCGTAGAAGCAATACCCTCGGCCCAAGCGTTCACTCGGGCGCGTGTGCCCCGGTGCGGACCAGGTCGGGCGTGGGGAGAGGGTCCCGGGGGTGGGGTTGGGGTGCCAGCTGCACGGACCGCTCGCAGTGCCGTCCCGTGTTGGGGGGATGAGTCGTGCGGATCGGGAGGACATGTGGTGGGGGGTGGCCCCGGAAAGCGGGGAAATGGCGCGTCGGGAGAGTCCTGAGACGACGTGCGCGTGGTTCACTCGGCTGCGCCGCGGCATGCCAGGCGGAGGGGGGCAGCGCGCCCGCCGGGTGAAGGGGCCGACGGGGACAGTGCGGCTTGGGACGCGTGGGGAGGACGCCAGCCGCCGTGGAAGTGACCAGGCCGTGGGGGCCGCGGGCTTTCGATTACGGGTCCACTCTGCATGCGGCCTCGCACGAGAGGCGACCTGCGGGGTGCCGTCGCGCCTGGGGTTAGGCCATCCCGTCCCCCCACCGTTCCATTAGAGGATGGATCGCCGATCGCCTTTTCTGCTGTGCGTTGAGGGCGACCCAAGGGGGCCTCCGACAACACCTTTTGACCGGCCTGCGATCAAAGGTCTGCAGCCAGCTGGCGGCTCGCTTCCGGCGTTGATTGGAGTAGGGGGGAGTTGCATCGGAGGGATCGAGAGGTACGCCGTTTCCTCGTTCCTTACGCCGTTGGTCGTAGCCTTGTCGCTATGTCGGCTGGAGCGATGTGCTGGTCCGGGGGGTGGTGTACCGAGAGGGGGCAGCTGCGGGTGCGTAGCCCCTCATCGGGTCCACGTCCGGCGTGGGGGGGCTGGGTGGGCTGCAGTGCGTTGAGGGAGCACGGGGCCCGAGCCTGCCTTGTGATGGTCCGCGTCGGGGGAGAAGGTGGGCGTTCCCTTTTGGGGAGGGCTTAAGATAGCTCGGCCTTCTCATTCGAGAGGGACTTTGCCCGGCTCACCTCAATTTGGAGTGAAGGTCTCAGCCCGCGGTGAATGCTATGACGGCGCTCGTAATCAGCAGGTTTATGACGGCTAGCGGGAAAAGCACCTTCCAGCCCAGGCCCATTACCTGGTCGTAGCGGAATCGGGGCAGCGTCCACCTCACCCAGATGAAGACGAACAGCACCACCAGCACCTTGGCGATGAACACCACCGGAGGCAGGAACCACCACTTCTCCATGTCCAGGCCGAACCACCCACCCACGGGTAGCGGGTACCAGCCGCCCAGGAACAGGACGACCAGCAGGCACGAGGCCACGATCATATTGGTGTATTCGGCCATGAAGAACATGGCGAACTTCATGCTGCTGTACTCGGTGTGGAATCCTCCGACCAGCTCAGGCTCGGCCTCGGGCAGATCGAACGGCAGGCGGTTGGTCTCGGCGAACGAAGCGACAACGAAGACGACGAACCCCAGGATCTGGGGGACGAGGAACCACACGCGTTGTTGGGCCTCGACGATGGCCGTAAGGTTCAGCGAGCCGGCCAGCGCCACCACTCCCACGATGGAGAGGGCGAGCGCGAGCTCGTAGCTTATCATCTGGGCCGCCGAGCGAAGCGACCCGAGCAGCGAGTATTTACTCGTCGACGACCAACCGGCGAGCACTATGCCGTAGACGCCCAGCGAGCTTATGGACAGTATGTAGAGCAGCCCCACGTTGAGGTCGGCGATCTGGAACGTAAAGCGCACGGGCGCATCGAGCAGCCCCTTGAACGTGGTCGTGAAGCCGCCGCCGATTGGGATGGCCGCTATGGCCGTCAGGGCCGTGGTTATCGATATAATGGGGGCAAGCAGGTATAGGGCGCGGTTGGTCGTCCGGGGGACGATGTCTTCCTTGAATATGAACTTTAGCCCGTCGGCCAGGGGCTGGAGCAATCCCCAAGGCCCCACGCGGTTGGGTCCCAGCCTGTCCTGGATGATTGAGCTCACGCGCCGCTCTGCATAGGTTAGATAGGCGACCGTCGTGAGAACGACGAACAATGTGACGGCTATCTTTACGGCGGCAATCGCGATCTCCATAAGGGGCATCGACGTCTCTCTCCCACCTGGTTCCCCCGGCGAGGGGGGATTCGGCTCAGGTCGTATCCGGCGCGGCCGTCGCCACGCCCAGCGATCCTATCTTGGTGAAGCTGAGTCCCTTGAAGGCGGCTATCCGCCCGGCCATCTCGTCCATCACCTCGGAGGGCGAAGCGTAGCGCAACCCCTCGAGCCCCATGCGGCGGGCCAGGGCCGCGATGACCTCCCAGTCCTGCATCGCTTCTCCCGGCGGGGGGATGGCCTGTCGGAGGAGTTGTATACGCCCGGCGTCGTTCGTGAAGGTGCCCTCTTTCTCGTAGGGCGTGGCACCGGGCAGCACGACGGTGGCTAGGCGCACGGTCTCGCTGTGGGAGGTGTCCTGAACCACCAGCGCGTCAAGGTGCGAGAGCGCCTCGCGCAGGCGGGCACCCTCGTTTTCTTGCTCGGCCAGGGCCACGACGTCCAGCCCCACCACGTAGAGCGCCCCGGTGCGGCGGCTCAAGAGGTGGTCCACTACGGCTTTGCGCGTCTCGCCGCCTAGGCCGAGGCACGATACACCACGGCAGTTCGGGTAGGGGTCGTCGCTTATTAGACCGAATCTCTTCTTCTCCGTCGGCGGAGATACGAGGGCCAGAACACGCTCGAAGCCCGCGATCTTGGCCATCTTCTTGGCCACATAGAGCTCTTCGTTCGTGAGCGTGGGCGAGAGGAGCAGCGTCACGCCGCCGTTGCGCTGGGCGCCTTCGAGCGCGCGTGCGGCCGCTTCCAGGGCATCGTCCCAGCTGCAGGGTAGGAGCTCCTCGCCCTCTCGCTTGAGCGGTTCCTTCAATCTCTCGCCGCCCTGGACCTCCTTGAAACCGTACCTGCCCCGGTCGCATATCCAGTAGGCGTTGACGTCGGGGTTGGGCCGGGGCCTTACGCGCGCCATACGTCCCTTACGGGGATCGACTCCGACCGTGATGTTGCACCCCGTGCTGCACAAGGGGCACACGGTGTCGGTGTGCCTCCAGTACCAGACCCGCTCCTCGTGCAGCGTGTCGGTGGAGAGTAGGGCGCCCACGGGACAGAGGTCTATGACGTTGCCTGCAAGCTCATTGTCGAGCGGTACGCCCGGGAAGACCACTATTTTCTTCCTGAATCCCCTGCCCTGGAAACCCAGTTCGCCGGTGCCGGTGACTTCGTCGGTGAAGCGGACGCAGCGCGTGCACATGATGCAGCGGTTGGGGTCGTACATTATCTTGTCGCTCAGGAAGTACTTCCTGCGGACCTTCTTCTCCTCGGGCCCCTCGAACCTGCTGTAGCCGGGGCCGTGCTTGACGGTCGTGAGCTGGAGGGGACACTCGCCGCCCTTGTCGCAGATGGGGCAGTCGAGCGGATGGTTTATGAGCGTGAACTCCACCGTGGCACGTCGGGCCTTGAGGGCCCTCTCGGAGTTCGTCTTTATGACGAGGCCGTCGCGTACGAATGTGTTGCATGCGGGCAACATCTTGGGCACACCCTCGACCTCTACCAGGCATTGCCTGCATTGGGCCACTATGCTGAGCGCGGGATGGTAACAGAAATGCGGTATCTCTATGCCCAGGCGGGCCGCGGCCTGGATGATGTTGAGGCCCTCTTCCACTTCAAGTTCTCTGCCGTCGATGACTAGCCTGGGCATGACGGTTCCTCGGGAGGGCGTGTGCGCAGGTGATGATTTTATCTGAGCGGGGCTTGCTAGGCAAGCGGCGCCCTCGGGTTGAGGGTTCCGCGCCGGGGCCGCCTTGGCGGGCGGGTCCGGGCCGAAGCGCCTATTCGGGCGGAGTGGGCTTCGAGGGTGCGGCTTCCGTGTCGGCTTCCTCCCCGTCGGCCGGCTTCTCGTCGTCCTCCTCCCTGCGTGCCAGCGCCTTCATCTTCTCGAGCTTCTCCTCCTCCTCGGAATCCAGCGCAAGCTCCGCCGTCACCGTGTGACGGATGTCGTCCGTGGCCCTCTGCACCGTCCTCAGAGCGCGTGCCAGCGAGCGCGCTACGCGTGGCAGCTCGTTGGGCCCGAGCACCAGCAGGGCTATGAGTAGCACTATCAGTATCTCGCTGCTTCCGATTCCGAACATGTTCGACCGGCGGGAGTGGTGGCGGAATGCACTTGCACCTCCTGGGGGTGCCCAGGCGCCGTCCCCCATAAACTTATCATACCCGCCGGTGGTTAACAAACGGTTCCCTCCTCCTGCGGGGGCGACCATACCATTGTGTCTATAAATGACTTGCACAGCGACTGTGAAAAAATCATT
>CAZXEJ010000025.1:0-30168 GCA_964639895.1 uncultured Spirochaetia bacterium
GTCGTATTCACCCGTCGATTCCTCGATCTGGGCCTTTATCTGCTTGATGCGGGCCGTGATGTCCGACTTCTTTCCTCCCCCGCCGACGAGCGTCGTGTTCTCCTTGTCGACGACCACCTTCTTGGCCTTGCCAAGATGGTGCAACGTGGCTTGATCCAGTTTCATGCCGGCCTCTTCGGAGATCAACGTCCCGCCGGTGAGGATGGCTATGTCTTCGAGCATGGCCCGGCGCCTGTCTCCGAAGCCGGGCGCCTTGACGGCCGCGCACTTGAGCGTGCCGCGTATCTTGTTGACCACAAGCGTGGCCAGGGCCTCGCCTTCGACGTCCTCGGCGATAATCAGGATCGGACGCTGGCTGCGGGCGACCTCCTCGAGCAGCGGCACGATCTCTTTCATGCCCGATATCTTCTTGTCGTAGAGCAGAATTAGAGGGTCGTCGAGCTCGACCGTCATCTTCTCGGGCTCAGTGATGAAGTAGGGGCTGAGATAACCGCGGTCGAACTGCATGCCCTCGACCACTTCGAGCGTCGTCTCGAGACTCCTGCCCTCTTCGACCGTGATCACCCCGTCCTTGCCCACGCGCTCCATGGCGTCGGCTATGATGTTGCCGATGGTCTCGTCACCGTTGGCAGAGACGGTGGCCACCTGAGCGATCTCGGTCCTGCCCTTTACCTGCTTGCTCAGTTTCCTGACCTCTTCTATCACGACGCCGACGGCCTTGTCGATCCCGCGCTTGAGCTTCATCGGGTCGTGTCCCGCGGCGACGAGCTTGATGCCCTCCTTGAAGATGCCCTCGGCAAGTACGGTGGCCGTCGTCGTTCCGTCCCCAGCGACGTCGCTCGTCTTCGATGCCACCTCCTTCACCATCTGTGCACCCATGTTCTCGTAGCGGTCCTCGAGCTCTATCTCCCTGGCCACGGTGACGCCGTCCTTGGTCACGACGGGCGCTCCGAACGCCTTCTCTATTAGCACGTTCCTCCCCCTCGGCCCCAGCGTCGCCTTTACGGCCGCCGCCAGCTGCTCCACCCCTCTCAGGACGGCGTTTCTCGCCTCCGTACTGAACGCAATCTGCTTGGCTCCCATTATATAAAGACCTCCTTGGTATTCATTCGATTATCGCCACTATCTCGCTCTCGTCGAGGATCACGTACTCCTCTCCATCGAGCGTGATCTCCGTTCCTGCGTACTTGCCGAAGAGCACCTTGTCACCCTTCTTGACGGCCAGCGGGATCCTCTTGCCCTCGTCGTTCGTCCTTCCGGCTCCAACGGCGACGACCTTGCCTTCCTGAGGCTTCTCCTTGGCGCTCTCGGGTATGATGATACCGCCTTCTGTCGTATCGGTGCTCTCGAGCCTCTTGACGAGCACCCTGTCGTGAAGGGGCCTTATCTTCATGTAGCTACACCTCCCGGTCTTTGTAAAGACAATAAAAAATTGGCACTCACGCCGAGTGAGTGCCAGTAATACAATATTACCCCAAAGGGCTTTGTCAAGCAAAAGGAACCCTCCTCGACCGAAGCCACTCCGCACCATGGCCGACGCCCTGTGGCTGGAGGCACCGGAGCCTCCGCGCACGTTGCGGCCTCCGCACCCCAAGGCGCGGCGGCCCGAAGAGCAGAGGCGACAACGGAATGCAGCAACGGTGGACAAAGCCCTGCGCCGTCACGCAGTAACGGTGCCTACGCTGACACCCCCCTGCGAGTTGCTCCTGCACCGCCCTCATTACAGAGCTGTTCCGTGGGCCACATGGGCCAGGCAGCGGAAGTGATCGCCCACCGAACGCCCCCCCTGCCGCTGCGCACACCACGAAGGGGAACGTTGTGGAGACGAGTCGCGGAGCAGGCACTGCAGGGCTTCCAGCACTGCACCGGCTGAAGACGGAGCCCCAACAGCCGCTCGGCCACACCCCGAAGGAGCTCTCCCCACGCCGCCCTCGGCCGCGCCCCCTCAAGCATCGCCCGGCCACGGGAACGGCACTCCTGCCCCTACGGCCACGAAGACGGCTTAGCCGCTGCTGCCGCACAACCCGTAACCTCCGCCGCTGTCCTACCATCATAATCATGTAAAACGACGGGCTTCCCGCATGCGAGCCCCGGTGATGCGGCATCCTCTCGGCGAGGCCCTTTCAACAACCAAAGGCCTTTCCAGGCCGCCGTTGCGAGTGCGGCGGCAAGAGGTACAGAGGAACCCGCAAGTTTGCTTTTTGGACCGAGTGTCATAGAATTAGGAGGAGAGATGGCATACGAACGAAGCGACAACACCCCCTGCGACGACCCTTCCCACCGGCCCTGCTCCCTCACCAGGCAGGAGCTCCTCGAGAGATTCACCACGGTAAGGCGCTTCAGCGGGCGTCTTTGCGAGCCGCTTGAGACCGAGGACTACGTCGTCCAATCGATGGAGGACGCAAGCCCCACGAAGTGGCACCTCGCCCACACGACGTGGTTCTTCGAAGCGTTCGTTCTGATCGAGCACGCACCCGGCTACACCCCCTACAACGACGAGTACTTCTATCTGTTCAACTCCTACTACGTACAGGCCGGCCGGCGCTACCCGCGCCCGCGCAGGGGGTTGATAACCCGCCCCACAGTAAAGGAGACGTTCCGCTACAGGGAACACGTGGACAACCATATGGTAAGACTCCTCGAAGGGTGCGGCGATGGCAAGCTGGAGCGACTGGCCCACGTGGTGGAGATAGGGATCCATCACGAACAACAGCACCAGGAGCTGCTCCTGACCGACATAAAGCACGCCCTGTCCTACAACCCGCTCCACCCGGTCTATGCGCCGCCCGCACCCTCTCCCTCCCCGCCCTACGAGGTTCCCCAGCTGGAGTGGGTCGAGTTCGAAGGCGGCCTCGTCCACATAGGAAGCGACGGCACCGACTTCGCCTACGACAACGAGCTGCCGCGCCACAAGGTCCACCTCGAGCCCTATCGGCTGGGCTCGCGCCTCGTGACGAACGGCGAGTTCGTGGAGTTCATCGAAGACGGCGGTTATGACGATCCGCTGCTCTGGCTCTCGGATGGATGGGCCGCAAAGGAGAAAGGCGGCTGGACGGCCCCCCTCTATTGGAAGAGGGTGGACGGCGAGTGGCACCACTTCACCTTGAGCGGCCTTCTACCCGTCGATCCGGCCGAGCCCGTCTGCCACGTGAGCTTCTTCGAGGCCGACGCTTTCGCCAGATGGGCGGGAGCCCGGCTTCCCACGGAGGCCGAGTGGGAGTGGGCCGCCCACGGGCTCGCTGTTCGGGGCAACTTCGTCGAGGATGGGCGCCTGAGGCCCGCTCCCCCCCCGCCCCTCGGCGGGTCGGAGCGCTTGCTGCAGTTGTTCGGCGACGTATGGGAGTGGACGTCGAGCCCCTACCGTCCCTACCCCGGCTACCAGCCTCCCCCTGGTGCACTAGGGGAATACAACGGCAAGTTCATGAACAACCAGTACGTGCTGCGCGGAGGGTCGTGCGCCACCTCCATAACCCATATACGTGCCACCTACAGGAACTTCTTCTACCCCCACCAGCGGTGGCAGTTCATGGGCGTAAGGCTCGCCTCTTAGACGATGCAAAACACCTGGGCCGACACGACGCGGCCGCAGCCGGCCGCTACGGACGCACTCATGGAGGAGGTGGTGCGCGGACTGCAATCCTCGCCGCCCATGCTGCCGCCCAAGCTGTTCTACGACGAGAGGGGGTCGGCGCTTTTCGACGAGATTTGTGAGCTTCCCGAATACTACCTAACACGGGCCGAGTGGGACATACTCGAGCGTAACGCCGGAGAGATGGCGGCGCTGATGAGCCGTCGAGTGCTGCTCATGGAACTGGGCAGCGGAAGCAGCCGCAAGATACGCCCACTACTCGAGCGGGGTGCGGACGTGGCGGCCTACGTACCCGTCGACATATCGTACGAGCACATGGTGCGGGCGGCCGCGGAACTCTCCGAGCTCTACCCCGCGCTCGACATCCACCCCCTATGTGCCGACTATACGCGTTCGCTCGCACTGCCCCAGGTTGAAGCGAAATGGGGCAGGGTGGTGTACTTCTACCCGGGCTCCACCATAGGTAATCACACGCCTCGGCAGGCCCGGGAGCTGCTCGGTAGGCTGCGCCGCGCGGCGGGTGCGAGAAGCGCACTGCTCGTAGGAGTCGATCTCAAGAAGGACAGGGCCGTGCTCGAAGCGGCCTACAACGATTCCCGCGGCGTTACGGCCCGTTTCAATCTCAACATGCTCAGCCACCTGAACGACCTGCTCCACACCGATTTCGACCTCGACGCCTGGCGGCACCGCGCCGTCTACAACGTACGTGAGGGCAGGATAGAGATGCACCTGGTCTGCAGGCGCCCGCAGACCGTAAGGGTGGGAGAACGGCTGTTCCGCTTCGAGCCCGGGATGCACATAGTGACCGAGTACTCGTACAAGTACACGCTCGAAGAGTTCACCCGGCTGGCCTCGCCCTTCTTCGAGGCGAAACGGATCTGGACCGACCGCGACGGCCTGTTCAGCGTGCTGTTCATGGAGGCCTCATAGAGTAAACCGGCCGCCCACCCCGAGCGCGGCGTCAGCGCGCGAAATCACAAAACCGGCACCCCCGGGGGAGGGTGGGAGGCGCCTCTCTGTCCACTCCCGATCTCACGAAGCCCGAACGACGCTCTCCCGCAGCAAGGCTCGGCCCGCGCCAGCAGATGCAGCCCCACGCCGGAAGGAGGCCGCGGCACCTAACGCCGTGGGCGCACCGCTTTCCAGGTAACGAAGCACCCCCATAACTCGGCCTCTACACCCACCGGCCCATCCAACCCCACGCGGCGGCTCGGTAGATCACGGCCGAGGCCGCATCTCCTATAGGCACACCACCGTGGCACCCGCCGAGCGACCCACCCGGAGCGCGCCTTGCAACCACCTTTCGGCATTCCGCCAACCGTGTGTACACAGGCTCTTGCGCGACCAGCGTTCCGCCCACCAACACCGATCATCGGCAAATGCCGGCCATCACGGATCCGGTCGCCTGAGATACAACGCCGCGCTCTCCACCCCCCGCCTGTACCCCCCCTGCCGTCGCGGCGGGCAAAGCCGCCGCATGGAACCCACAGCCCGCATCCACACCCCTCTAGATTGCGGGCACCGGTAAGCCATCTCGCTCCGGGCCCTGCTCCGCCGTAACACTCACCCGAGGTAGAAGGGACGCACGGCTCGTGGATGGGCTCCCCCTCCTTCGGCGGTGGTACCGCCCCCTCCCCGAGAACCGCTCTCCGGAAGCCGGACGCAACCGGTCCGCCGGCGCGCTCGCCACATGTACGCACCCTGCCGGCGCACCGTCACCGTGCCCAACGCACACCGTCCGCCACTCCCCAACCTGGTGAGGAAACGCCCCTCATCCGCTCTCTCACCGGGGGCGGGCCGGTGGGAACCTGCTACAGATCGGCTTCGAAATCGAAGGCGTTGGGTATGACTCTCACCTTTTCAGTGCGCAGGTCGACGCAGGCGATATCGAACCTGAGATCCGTCGTGTCCGACTCGTGGTGTCTTTCCAGGAACGACGTCGCCACACGATAAAGCTTGCGCTTCTTCCACGCGGTGATGGACTCTTCGGGCAGGCCGAACTCGGCCGTGGAGCGCGACTTGACCTCTATGAAGCAGAGGTAGCCGTCCTTTGTGGCGACGATGTCTATCTCGCCCTCTGAGCAGGTGAAGTTCTTCTCCACGACCACGTACCCCATGGACTTGAGCGCCCTGCACGCTATACGTTCTCCCCTCCTGCCGAGGGCCCTCGTGTTAGCCACCTTCGCCACCTCGCTCCACGAGACCGGACCGCACGCGCCGCACTGCCCCTATTCTGCGATCCGGTGCCGGGACCATTATATTCCATAGGCCGGCCCTTCACAATCGGCGGCGCACACCCGCACCCCTCCGCCGGCGGAGGGAGGTTGATTTTCGGTGCCGCGGTTGCTATATGTTACGTATTCGATTTCCTCAACCACGGTCCCTGGAGGAGACGACGATGGAATACCGCGAGCTAGGAACGACGGGACAGGCCGTGTCGGTGGTGGGATTCGGCTGCTGGGCGATGGGCGGCGGCTGGGGAGCGGTGGACGAGCGCGATGCCGTAAAGGCCGTACACAAGGCGCTCGATCTCGGCATAAACCTGTTCGATACGGCCAACATCTACGGCATGGGACGGTCGGAGAGGCTGCTGGCAAAGGCGCTCGGGCCCCGCAGGAAGGACGTTGTCGTGGCCACCAAGGTGGGGCTCCACATGGATGCCAACGGCTGCATCTACCGCTCGGGAAGCCGGTTCCACATCATGCATGCCGTCGAAGAGAGCCTCAAGAACCTGCGCACCGACTACATCGACCTCTACCAGATACACTGGCCCGACGCCAACACCCCACTGGAAGAGACCATGCGCGCCATGGAGGACCTGCGTTCGTCGGGGAAGGTGAGGTTCATCGGGGTATCGAACTTCTCGCTGCCGCAGCTCAAGGAGTGTCTCCGGTGGACGAGGCTCGATTCCAACCAGCCCCCGTTCAACATGCTGATGCGGGAGTTCGAGAAGCGCGAGCTTCCGTTCTGCCGCCGCAACCGGATAGGCGTGCTGACCTACGGGACGCTCGCCTACGGTCTGCTGACGGGGAAGTACAACTCGAAGACGAGGTTCCCTGCAAACGACTGGCGGTCGGGCAAGCTGTTTCCCGACCCTGGGGCGTGGCAGCGGCACATCGACCTGTTCCGGGGGGAAAACTTCAGGCGGAACCTCCGTATAGTGCGCAAGCTAAAGAGCTGGGCGAAGAGGCGCGGCGCCACGCCCGGCAACGTTGCGACGGCCTGGGTGCTGGCCAAGCGCGGCGTGACGTCGGCCTTGGTGGGGGCAAAGAACCCGGCCCAGGTCGAAGAGAACGTGCGGGCGGCCAAGCTCAAACTCTCCCCCTCGGAGGTAAAGGAACTGGACCGGATGATCGAGGCTGAGAGCGCCTGAGCCCTTCTCCCGGGGGTGTGCACCACACCGTGACAAGACCCCTGGCGTGGATGAGCCCGAGTACAACCCCCGGCACTCCCCCGACGATTGCGGCGCCTCTCGCAACCCCTCCCACCGCGCGGAGCAGCCCGACCCTTCCCCCCTGAGGAGCCGCCGGTACCGCCTGACGCCCGGCCCTTCCTTGGCACGGAGCACAACCCCGCCGCCTGCTCTCCCCCCTACACGATGACATCCAACCGGGTCGTTCAATGGAAACGCCCCGTCCTGCTTGAGATCCCCGAGAGGGGTTGCCCACCCCCCGAGACGCCGCTCCGAGCCACCACCGCCTCCCCGACCGGCAGCCGACCGTGCAAACTTATGAGGCGCGCAACCATCCCCTTCCGGCAGGCACCGCCTGCAACCCCGTAACGGACGCCAGGGACGGCAACTCCATAGATTCAGGCCGGGGAGCGAGTCACGCCTCGCCAAGGCGAAGGGTTACGCCGCCCCTTTTCCGAGGCCGCGCGCTGGAATCCCGCCGCGAGACGGCCCGCCGAAGAGCAGCGTGCGCAGGGGCCGATACGTGTCCGCTTCGGCTCGTTGCGGCACGCACGACCATCTCTCGAAGCGTCTTAGGCCAAGGGAGTAGGCGCCACGTGCGCCCCCCTCTCACCCCCCCGGCCGGGTCCGCTCCAGGGTTGCATGCGGGACCCAAGCCGGCTCGATCTCCCCTGGGGGGCCGTCCCTACCCGTCCACCCCAGGGCGGCACGGGGGGAACTCCACGCGCCTGCGCCTGCCCTCGACGCGCTCGGCCAAGGCGTGGGCCACCAGGGGAAGGGCGATAGTGGCGTCACAGTAGCACTGCACCATGTCGCCGTCCGGGTCTTCCTTGCCCCAGGAGACGGCCTCGCGGAACGTGCATCCCGAAAGGCCACCCCACTGTGGGGAGTCGGTCGTTATCTGTATGGCGTAGCGATGGGGGTAGTAGGTCTCGATGTTCTCCACCCCTTTACGGTTGGATATGCCGGGCTTCCTGTCTGGTATGACCCGCTCCTCGTAGAGCAGCTCGCTCGTCACGGCGAACAGCTGGATGAAGTCCTTGGGCACCCCGCCGCCCACGTAGACGACGGCCGTATCCTCCACGTGGCGGGCGAGGCTCATGAACTCGACGTAGTCCTTCATGGCGTCCACCGTGAGCGAGAAGCCGCGGCTCTTTGCGATGAGTGCGGCGTCGCCGTAGGGGCTGTCGGCGATGGCCGGGCAGAAGACGGGCACGTCGTGCTGGGCCGCGACGGCCACTATGCTCATGATGCCCCTTGCGGCGAGCCACTTGCCGAACAGGTAGAGGAACTCGCGCGACGAGTAGTTGTAGCCTTCGTCAAGCCCCATGATGAACTCGGCTATGAGCTCGGTCATCTCCATGTAGTCCGATTCCTTGCCCACGACGTCGTAGTAGCGATTGTATCCCTGGGCGAAAAGCTCGACGTCGTCGCTCTCGGGGCTGCACTGCCAGTAGGAGCGGCCCATGGCCTCGACGATGTCCTCGGAGATATTGGCGCCCGTCGAGACGAGTACGTCTATGAACCCCATCTCGAGCAGCCAGTTGACGATCTTCCACTGCCCTGTCGTCGACAGCGAGCCCGCATATCCGAAAAGGATGGCCGTCTTCTCGGCCCTTACCATCTTCTCGTAAACCTCCACCACGCGTGCAAGGCTCCGTCCCTGGAACCCCGTCTTGCCCATCAGGTCGAGCAGCTCCGCGACGGAACGGCGCGGCCTGACCTCAATGGCCTCCACCCTGCGTGTGAACGGATCGGTCTTCTTCATCCGAACATCTCCCTCAACGCGTCGATCAATCTGTCGGCGCACCATCGGCGGGCGCACTCCCCCATGAGTCCGATGCGCCATATCCTTCCCTTCGTCTCGCCGAGGCCTGCCCCCACCTCGATGCCGTAGCCGTCGAGCAGCCTCCGGCGTACGCGGGCGTCGTCGACCTCCGGGGGGAGGACGACGGAGGTGAGCATAGGAAGCCGCGCCCCTTCTTCGGCAAACAGCTCCCAGCCCAGCCCGGCGAGCCCCTCTCTCAGGCGGGCGGCCGCCTCGTCGTGCCTGCGGAACCTAGCCTCGAGCCCCTCTTCGAGTATCACCCGCAGCGCCTCCCTGAGACCGTAGATCATTGTCACGGGAGCCGTGTGGTGGTAGACGCGCTCCTCGCCCCAGTAACGACCTATCATCCCAAGGTCCAGGTACCAGCTCTGCACCTTCCCGTGCCTGCGCCCCATCACGTCTAGGGCCTTCTCGCTCACCGTGATAGGGGCGAGCCCCGGCGGCGCCCCAATGCATTTCTGCGTCGCACTGTAGCAGAGATCTATGCCCCAGCCGTCCACGTCCACCTCACAGCCTGCAAGCGACGTCACCGTATCGACAAGGAACAACGTGTCACGCTCCTTCACGTGGCGCCCTATCTCTTCGAGCGGCTGCCTCACCCCGGTGGACGTCTCGGCGTGCACTATGGCCACCACCTTGGCGTCGGGATGGGCCTCGAGGGTATCGATCACCCTATCCTCCGGGATCACCCTACCCCACTGCGCCTCCACCCGCACCACTTCGGCCCCGCAGCGCGACGCCACGTCGGCCATCCTCTCGCCGAACACGCCGTTTACGCACACGACGGCCTTGTCGCCCGGCTCGAGCACGTTCACGAAACAGGTCTCCATACCGGCGCTGCCCGTGCCAGAGATCGGTATGGTGAGGCGGTTGCGGGTCTTAAAGAGAAGGCGCAACATCGCGCACAGCTCGTCCATGAGCTCCAGGAAGCAGGGGTCCAGGTGACCAACTAGCGGCGTCGACATGGCCCTCAGCACCCGCCAGTGGACGTTGCTCGGTCCCGGACCCAGCATCAGCCTCTCGGGCGGGGTGAGCTCGCCCCATGAACCCGTCTCACTCATCCTGTCTCCCTCCGTCGTCGATCACGGTCTCCTATTCTACACCACCACACGCGGACGGCCCACTACGCCCGCCTTATAACGACGTCCATCGTCTCCCGGGGAGCCGCCTCGACGGCGCGCCGCAGGTCGAGGTCGTCGTCGAAGCACCGCCTCTCGAGCCTCACGCCCCTCACCTTGAGGTGGAGCTCCGACTCCGTGAACGGGTAGGGACCTTCAACAACGTATGCGTGCTCCCCCGCGGCCACCATCTCGACGCGGCAGGGGCCGTAGCCGTCGGCGCAGGGGACGGGATCCATCTTGCACGACCTCCAGCCGTGGCACACCGTGAGCGAGAGGGCGTCGCCTATCTGCAGCAGCCGTAGATCGAAGTCGAACGGGCGGGGCAACCGTCCGCGTCCGACCTCGGTGAGCCTCACGTTGAGGACTTCTTCGACCAGGCGCGCCACCTCGTTCCTGAGCCCAAGGGCGTGAGGGTTGCCGGGCTCGCGGGCGAGGATACGCTCGTTGAACAGGTAGAAGTGTATCGCTATGAGGGCCGCGGCGTAGGGGTGATCGTCCAGCCAGCGCGAGTAGCACGAGGCCCAGATCTTTACCTTCTCCTCGGTCTCCATCTCCATGAACGAGCGGGGGTGGCGGTTCTCGTTGATGCGTGGGTGGCGGTCCCAGCACTCCCAGCCGCTGTCGTGCTCACGGATGGCGAAGAGCACCTCGTCGTAGTAGTCCGGACGGTAGAAGGGCTCGTCGGCCCAGTATTTCATGATGGTGTATGCAAGGACGGCGTGCTCGCGCTGGTGCACAAGGAACCAACCGCCCTCGATCTCCCTTCTGAGCATGGCGGTGCTACCCCCCAGGGCTGCGGGTGAGGGGACGTGTAAATTTAACCAAGCGGGCCACATTTAACAAGTCCGTCGACCCCGCCGCCCCCCGGCGAGCGCATCTCACGTCCCTCTGTTGCGGAAGCGGCCGCAGCAGGCTCGGCGTTTGCCAACCAGTGTGGAGCGTATAGTATTTATGCATAGGGTATCACACGAAACGGACGGCGTGCGGCTGCGCGCCGGGCGGAGGCGGCCGGTGGCGAAGAAACGCATCACCAAGGTATACACCAGGACGGGCGACGAGGGGACAACTTCGCTCGTAGGCGGACGGCGGGTGAGCAAGGATTCACTGCGCGTGCACGCCTACGGCGAGGTCGACGAGCTGAACTCCGTACTAGGCATAGCGCGCAAGGAGAGTACCGATCCCGAGGTGAGAGAGATAATAAGGCGCGTGCAGAACGACCTCTTCCTCGTGGGCAGCGAATTGGCCGCCCCCGAGGGCGTAGACGTACCGACGATCGGCGACAGGCGCATAGAAGAGATGGAAGCCACGATCGACAGGCTGCTCGAGGAGCTGGAGCCGCTCAAGGAGTTCATCCTGCCTGGCGGTGCAGGGGGAGGGCCGTACCTTCATCTGGCCCGAGCCGTGGCCCGAAGGTGCGAGCGCGCCATAGTGAGGCTCACGGAGAAGGAGGGGGCAGGCGGGACGGCGCTCAAATACATGAACCGCCTATCTGATCTCCTGTTCGTGCTTGCCCGCATCGAGAACAAGCGGGGGGGGTTCGAAGAGACCTACGTTAGGTTCGACGAAACATAGGACGCGGCCGCCGAGGAATCGTTCCCGCTGCGCCTTGGGAAGGCGCAGCGCCTCCGGAGAGGGGGCGGCCACGCAACCTGCGGAGGCTCCACCCCTACCTTGAAGCCTGCTTCCTCACACGACCGCCACCAGCCCTTGCGGCCGATTGCACCGCGCAGGCACACGCCCCGGCGGAGCACACGATGGAAAGTAAACGCCACATCGAGCGCTACCTTCTCTCACTCCTGCCGCCCCCCCACCCCGTGGTCGCGAAGATGGAGCGCATGGCCACCCGGCGCGGCTTTCCCATCGTGGGCCCCCTCGTGGGCCGATTCCTCTACCAACTCGCGCTCCTCATAGGGGCGAAGACGGTGTTCGAGATGGGGTCCGGCTTCGGCTACTCGGCCTACTGGTTTGCCAAGGCCGTAGGAAGGGGCGGACGCGTGGTACTCACCGACTGGGACGAGAGCAACCTTGAAACGGCCGAGAGGCTGCTGCGAAGCGCCGGCGTGGAGGCCGAGATCGAGACCGTCGCCGGTGACGCCGTCGATGTTCTCAAGGGCACAAGGGAAAAATTTGATATAATATTCAACGACATCGACAAGGAACTCTACCCCCTCGTACCCGATCTGGCGTCCGAGAGGCTCCGCGAGGGAGGACTTCTCGTCAGCGACAACGTGCTCTGGCGCGGCCAGGTGGTGGGGCCGGCCGAGGGCGATCACAAGACCGAGGGAGTAAGGGCCATGAACGCCGATCTCTTCAGGAGAGCCGACTTCTTCACCACGATCGTGCCTCTCCGGGACGGCGTGGCCGTAAGCATAAAGCGCGGGGGCTGAGGCCCAAGCGAGGACCGGCCCGCCCGCGCAGGACAACGCATGGAGAGGCTGCGGGACGACGCGCCCATCAAGGAACAGCTGGCCCTCTATTTGCAGGGCGAGGAGGCCGAGCTCAAGCGGCTTCACGAGGAGAAGGCCGTGGGCGGCCTCGAGCATGCCCGCCTGCGCAGCCGCGCGATCGACGGGCTGATCGAAAGGGCGCTCGCCGCGCTCGGACACGACTCACGCGCGATGGGCGGGCTGGCCGTGGCGGCCCTCGGTGGGTATGGCCGCCAGGAGCTATCTCCCTATTCGGACATCGATCTCCTCTTCCTCCACGCCCCGCAGGCCGAGGCCCTCGCCCAGGAGGTGTGCGAGCGGGTGCTCTACCTGCTCTGGGACCTCAATCTCGAGCTCGGCCACTCCATCCGCACGGTGGACGAGTGCGTGGGGCTTGCCGCCGAAGACGACCCAACCGTGATCACCTCGCTCATGGACGGCAGGTTCGTCGCAGGCGACCGCGCCCTCTGGGACGAGCTCGAGAGCACCCTTTTCAAGCGGGTACTCCCATCTATATCGAAACGCTACATATCGCTCAAACTCGAGGAGCTCGAGCAGAGACGGGCCCGCTTCGGCCGCAGCGTGTACCTGCTCGAGCCCCACGTGAAGGAGGGCGAGGGGGGGCTGCGGGACATACACTCGGCACTCTGGATCGCGATGGCCAAGTACAAGGTCAAGGGGTTCGATGGACTGCTGCAGAGAACCATAATAGACAAACGCCAGCGGCGCGTATTCAGAAAGGGGCTCGAGTTCCTTCTCACCATACGGGCCCACCTCCACTACCTGGCCGGCAGGAAGGAGGATCGATTGGGATTCGCATGGCAGGAGAAAGTGGCCCGCTACATGGGCTACCGCGACCTGCACGAGATCCTCGGTGTCGAGCGCTTCATGAGGGTCTATTACCTGCACGCCAACATGATCACCGAGCACTCAAGGAAGCTGATCGAGAGGACCACCTACGAGCCCAAGGTGCGGTTCCGAGCCTACACCACCCGCTCGCTCGAAGACGGCTTCTTCATCCGCGCCGGCCAGCTGTCCGTCTACGACCCGGGCGCCTTCCGCACGAGGCCCGAGCTGATGATGAAGGCGTTCGAATACGCCGACCGCTACGAGGTCAAGATAAGCCCATTCGTCGAGGACTTGATCAGGGAGAATGTCCGCCGGATAGACGACACGGTGAGGAGAAATCCCGAGATGAACGCCTCGTTCCTGCGGATACTTCAGCACGGCCGTAACGTGGCCGACACGGTATTCAACATGAACCGCCTCCGCCTGCTCGGCCACTACATGCCGGAGTTCGGAAAGATAGTGTGCCTCGTACAGCACGACGCCTACCACGTCTACACGGTGGACGTCCACTCGATATTCATGATCAAGGAGATTGAGGACCGGATTAAGACCCCCGACGACGACACCTTCCCGCTGGTAGGGGAGCTGGCCAAGGGTCTCAAGAAGCGCTACCTCCTCTATCTAGCCTGCCTGCTCCACGACATCGGCAAGGGCGAAGGCAAGAACCACGCCCGCAAGGGAGCACTGCTCGTGCCCAAGATAGCCGAGCGGATGGGTCTGTCGAAGAGCGATACGCGCCAGCTCACCTACCTGGTGAGGCGTCACCTGGTGATGACCCATCTATCGCAGCGGCGCGACATGCACGACGAAGGCCTGCTGGCCCGGTTTGCACGTAGCGTGCGGACGCTCGAGACGCTGCGGCTCCTCTACCTGCTCACCTTCGCCGACCTGCGCTCGGTGGGCCCGGATGTGTGGACCAGCTGGAAGGGGATGCTGCTCAAGGAGCTATACATTCGTACGGCCTACATACTAGAGAGCGGTGCGGTGCAGCGTACCCCGGAGGCTCGTGCCAAGCGCAAGATGGAGAAGGTGCTCGAGAGGCTGCGCGGCCAGGTGGACGAGCAAGCGGCGCGTGCGTTTCTCGAGGGGATGCCGCTTCGATACTTCTCGTCCTTCGTTACGGCCCAGATCGCACACCACACGCGGGTACTCCACGACCGAACCGACGAAGAGGCCGTAATGGAAGTAAAACACTACGCCGACGAGGGATTCGACGAGGTCATATTCTGGACCGAGGACAGGGTGGGCATATTCTCCCGCCTCTGCGGGGTGCTGCTGCTGAACGGCCTCAACGTCTTGGGAGCGAGGATCATCACACGCGACGACGGCAAGATCCTGGACGTATTCTACGTCAACAAGTCGGGACGCTCCGCCCGCGGCGAGAGGGCGCTGTGGGAGAAGGTGGAGAAAAACTTCAAGGCGGCCATGCGTGACGAGCACTTCGTCGAGAGGGCCCTGCAGAGACGCAAGCGCCACAGGCCGCTATACGTCAAGACCATACCCGAGTACCCGACCCGCATCGAGTTCGACAACACCTCGTCCGAGCACTACACCGTGATAGACATCTACACCCACGACCGCCCCGGCCTGCTATACGACATAACGAAGACCCTGACCGGCCTGGGTATATCGATCGAATACGCCCGTATCTCTACCAAGGTCGACCAGGTGGCGGACGTCTTCTACGTAAGAGAGCGGGACGGTGGAAAGATAGGCGGCCGCACCAGGCTGAGAGAGATAAGACAGGTGCTGATGAAGAGCATCGACGAAGGACGCACCTCGTAGGTGAGAGGCGGACGAACCACCCCGGGTGAACCGTCTCCGCGGAAGCGCCGTACACATCTCATAAGGGGAGCGCCGGTGCTATCCACGTCCTGAATCCGGCCCAGCCAGACGGCCCCTCATCCGCCTCCCCCACATGGGCCCACATACGCGGCGTATTGACCGTATAGCGCCGTCCGGGTGGGGAAGCGCTGCGTACCACGCCCTCGACGCATGTCTCTCCGTAGGACTCCCCACAAGCACGGCAAGATCCCCCACCTCCAGGGACAACGCCGCCCCAACCCCTCCCTCCGTCCCAAGGCGCCTCCTCTTCCAGCAACCCGGACCCTTCTGCCCGTCCCAGCCCCTTGCAGTTGTACCAGTAGGCACAATTCCTTTATGGCCCACGCCTCACGGGAGGCTCCCGCCCGATCAATCCCACTCTTCCCGTCCACACCGTGCTGCACCGCCCCACCCCGGAAACACCCCTCACCCCGCCGGGCCACGGCCCGCTAACAGGCCCAGGAAAAAGATGGACGTCGCCCCCCGCTTACCCAGAGAGCGTCTTCCTGTGGGTGCCGCGCGCACGCGCTCACCCGGCCAGTCCCACCAGCGGACGCCCGGAAGAACACGGACGCCCCGCATCGCTCGAAGCTCCCTCGCACCCTCTGCGACCCGTCCGACCCTCCTCCACCCAGCAGACTCAATCCATGGTGTGCACCCAGCCTCAAGGGGTCGGCCACATCCCCGGAGCATACCCTGAAGAGGTCGTACCACATGGGTAAGGCTGGACCACACCCCTTGCAGGCGTCCCTACCCCGAAGTGACCTGACCGAGCAAAACGGCGGGGCGCATCCCCCCCACCGGAAGGGAGAGCGACGTCGTACTCGCACGCCCTTGGTGCTCTGCGGAAAAGCAACGCAACCGCCGGCGCCTCCGTCCCGGGCGCGTGACACTGCACTCGTCCCCACAACTCTGCCCCCCTCCGGCAGGGGCGTCAGGCGGCTACCACTCCACGCCCACGCCAGAGGCTGACGTTGTGTATAATTATTCAACATGCGGCCAGACGCCGTACCCGCCCCCATCGATCGCCGCTCCCATGGAGCAATAGTGGTAGGAAGCGGCCTCGCCGGCCTCTACGCGGCGCTCTGCCTCTCCGACCACACCGACGTGGCGCTCGTCACCCAGTCCACACTGGAAGAGAGCAGTTCGTACTGGGCGCAGGGGGGGATCGCCGCCGTCGTCGACCCCGAGGACTCAGTAGTACTCCACCTCGAGGACACAATCAAAGTGGGCCGCGGCCTGTGTAACGAGAGGGCGGCGAGGATACTGGTCGAGGAAGGGGCCCAGCGGGTGCGCGAGCTGATGGAGCTGGGGATGGAGTTCGACGTGGGCAAGGGGGGGGTGTTGGAGCTCGGCCTCGAGGGGGGGCACAGTAAGAGACGGGTGCTTCATGCGGGTGGAAGCTCGACGGGAAGACTGATGGTGGAGTTCCTGACTCGGGCAGTGGCCGCCCGGGATTCCATAACGGTGCTTGAGAACAACACAATGGTCGACCTACTCTCGGACGGCCGGCGCTGCTACGGGATTGCGGCCTACGGCGAGAAGGAAAGGGCGTTCCGCCTCTACACGGCCCCCGTGACCATCCTCGCCGTCGGAGGGGCCGCCTCCGTCTATTCGCGCACCACCAACCCGCCCGGCACTACAGGCGACGGCATAGCCGCCTCCTACGAGGCCGGAGCCGAAGTGGTCGACATGGAGTTCGTCCAGTTCCACCCGACGGCCCTCTACATGGAGGGAGAGCGGACGTTCCTCATATCGGAGGCCGTACGCGGCGAGGGGGCCCGTCTCGTGAACGAGCGCGGCGAGCGTTTCATGCCCCGCTACGACGAGCGGGCCGAGCTCGCCCCGAGGGACGTCGTGGCACGTGCCATATACAGCGAGATGCAGCGTACGGGCACGCCCTACGTATACCTTACGCTCGCACACCTCGACGCCGAACATATACGCGCTCGATTCCCCAACATCTACGCCCGCTGCAAGGAACACGGCATAGACATAACCCGAGATCCCATCCCCGTGGCCCCGGCGGCCCACTACACCATAGGGGGCGTAAAATCGACTGTCGACGCGAGAACCAACATCGACGGGCTGCTCGTTTGCGGCGAGGTGAGTTGCACGGGGGTGCACGGGGCCAACCGGCTGGCCAGCAACTCGCTCCTTGAATGCATCGTGTTCGCTCGCAGAGCCGC
Source organism: uncultured Spirochaetia bacterium (assembly GCA_964639895.1). GTDB lineage: Bacteria > Desulfobacterota_D > UBA1144 > Nemesobacterales > JADFKM01 > CAZXEJ01. The sequence continues at coordinate 17,239 of CAZXEJ010000025.1, forward strand.
CGAGGAGGCGACCCGCATCACCACCTCCCTCACCCGAGAGACGGCGGCCGGAGAAGAGAAGAAGGTAATCGATCGCTACAGCCCCCCGTTCGAAGAAGGTGACGAGGGTGACAAGGAGGCGTTCGGCAACCTGCGGTGGAAGCTGTCGCGCACGATGACCGAGTACGTCGGAATAGTGCGTTCGGAAGAAAGCCTCAAGAGGGCGCTCGATGTGATAGGCAACGTCGAGGGTGCCGCAGAGACGGCGGGGCGCAGCCGACAGCGGCACAAGACACTCAGGATGGCCACCGTGTGCAGGCTGATTGCAGAGGCCGCCCTCCTGAGGACGGAGTCCCGAGGGGCACACATGAGAGAGGACTTCCCGCGGGAAGACGAGAGGTGGAAAGTCCACCTGGTATTCAAGCGTGGAATGGAGCCGTACCTTGAACCTACATGACCGCGAGCGGGGCGTCGATCCGCCAGAGGAGGCGGCCGTAGAGAGGGTTATCGCGGCGGCGCTCGAAGAGGACGTCGGCACAGGCGACATCACAACCCTGAGCGTCGTACCCCCGGACACCACCTGCACGGCCGTCGTCATCGCGAAGGAAGAGGGCATCGTCGGGGGGCTCGTCGTAGCCGAGAAGGTGTTCCGCCGATTGGACGACTCCGTCAGGTGGCGGGCACTGGTGGCCGAGGGCGAGAGGGTCGAGCCCGGCTGCAGGGTGGCAGAAATCACGGGCCGGGCGCGGCCGATTCTTTCGGCCGAGCGCACGGCGCTCAACATCGTAGGGCGCATCTCCGGTATCGCCACGCTCACCTCGCGCTACGTCGCGGCCGCGGCCCCCTGGGGAGTGAAGATACTCGATACACGCAAGACCCCCCCGGGGCTGAGGGCGCTCGATAAGTACGCCGTCCGCCTAGGCGGGGGCACCAACCACCGAGCCGGGCTCTACGACGGCGTCCTGATCAAGGACAACCACATCCGCATCGCGGGATCCATAGCCAAGGCGGTCGAGGCCGTACGTTCGGCCCTGGGCAGCGGGACGCCCGTCGAGGTGGAGGCGCAGACGGAGGCCGAGGTCGAGGAGGCGCTGGCTGCAGGAGCGGACGTCATACTGCTCGACAACATGGACACGGCTCTCATAAAGCGGTGCGTGCGCAAGGTGGCGGGAAGGGCCAAGATAGAGGTCTCCGGGGGGATGACCCTCGAGGGGGTGCGTGAGGTGGCTTCGCTGGGTGTGGACTACATATCCGTGGGGCGCATCACCCACTCGGCGCCGAGCTTGGATGTCTCAATGGATATGTTATGATATTTGTATCCCGCCGGATAGTTCGGGAACCTAACGACGATACGCCTCTTCCTGCCGACTATACACCATGGACGAAACAGCCAACATCACGCGCGCCATCGAACGGCTCAAGAGAGACAAGAAAGCCGTCATCCTGGCCCACAACTACCAGCTGCCCGAGGTGCAGGACGTAGCCGACTTCACCGGCGACTCGCTCGGCCTCTCACAGGCCGCAGCCAAGACGCAGGCCGAAAGGATCGTGTTCTGCGGCGTCCACTTCATGGCCGAGACGGCTTCGATCATCTGTCCCGACAAGAAGGTGCTCATACCAGACCTCGAAGCGGGCTGCTCGCTTGCCGACACGGTGACGGCCCGCCAACTCGAAGAGTGGAAGGCCGAGCACCCCGGTGCGGTGGTGGTCTCCTACGTGAACACGACCGCAGAGGTAAAGGCCCTGAGCGACTATTGCTGCACGTCGTCCAACGCCGTCAAGGTCGTAGAGGCCATCCCTGAAGATAAGGAGATACTGTTCCTGCCCGACATGTTCCTGGGCGCCTACGTGCAGCGTGTGACGGGACGCAGGCTCCACATTTGGCCGGGCGAGTGCCACGTACACGCCGCCATAAGGCCCGAGATGGTGGAACAACAACACCGTAACCACCCCGAGGCCGAGGTGCTGATACATCCCGAGTGCGGCTGCGTCACCTCCTGCATGTACTACCTTACCAACGGCTCCTCCAACGGCTTCGAACCTCACGTGCTTTCGACGAGCGGGATGATCAAGTTTGTCAAGGACTCGCCCAAGCGGGAGTTCATCGTGGCCACGGAGACGGGCATCCTCTACAAGATGAAAAAGCTCTGTGCCGACAAGACGTTCTATCCGGTGAGCGAAGAGATCGTGTGCAAGTACATGAAGATGATCACCCTGGATAAGGTACTGCGGTCGCTCGAAGAAGACGTCTTCGAGGTCAAGGTGCCCGAGCAGGTGGCCCGGCGGGCACGACTCCCCATCGACAGGATGCTGGCCATAACGTAACGGCACATCGCTCTGATTCCAACCAGTGCTGGACCCCCGTTGAAAGATCCCGGCCTGACGTCACCACGCGCAGCCACGTCAAGCAGTACGAGGCTCGGGCCGTAGAGAGGCGCAGCGGCTGCGATAGACCCCTCAGGACCGCAGCCGCACGTGGTTCGAGGCGGCTGTTCAACCTGCCTAATCTCCTCACACCAGAGCAAAGGTCCGCCTAAGAGACGATCCCGCAACCGATAGATAGTCACCACATCAGCTAAGGCGAGCCGCCCTCCCGGAGGACCTCACCCGCCCCACGCCGCCCTTCCCTCGCGTCCATGCCACCACCCCATTCCTCCCTGAATCGGCCGGTACCAGATAGGAACCACCCCCCCAGAGGCCACCCCTCGCGGGAACCGCGCAGTGCTGTTCCCACCCACTTCAGGGGCAAGACCTCCCCGGCACCGCAGAGAGCCGTGGTAGGAGTACCAGCCGCTATATGACAGAGAGAAAAGGAAATAGAAACCTCTTTAAGGACGATACGGCCGCACTGTGAAGGCAATACCCACGCACGCGGTCTCAGCCCTCCATCCGGCCGGGACGGGTTCCCAAGGGGTCGAGCGCGGAGCCCTCGAACGGGCGGTGAACTTCCCCCGCCAACCGGTGCACACAGAGTGCCGACCCCCATCCAACGGCAGCACGAATAAGGATGCCGCCATATCCAAGGGACCTCGAAAGGACACCTTCGGCGGTGGGAAGGTTGGGGGGAGCAGAAGTCGTAGCGACACACGCAACCGCCCACTGCCGTACAGGAAAAAGGTATGGCGGCGGCAGGGTTCGAACCTGCGACACAGGCCTTATGAGAGCCCTGCTCTACCACTGAGCTACGCCGCCACCTATGGGGGCACGCAATCCGCCGCCCGAGGGGGGATAGGCACCCGACGGGTCAATCAGTATATCACAGGGGACTCCGTTTTCAACGCCCGAAGAGTAAAGAGAGACGAGCCTTCAGAGATGGACACGGCGCTCAAAAAGAGGCCATGGTTGACCCTATGTCCGGCGGGCCCGCATGGAGAAAAAGAGGGTAACGATACCGGAAAACCCGGCATCGTGGATTGGAGAGCCCAGGCGAACCATGGTCCCTCAAGCCCTCGATCGGAAACGGCCGGCCCGCCATCCACCCCGTCCCCCAATCCCTACTTCCCGCGCGTCACCTACCCACGAGAGGTCCTCTCACCCTCCGCTCGGCACATTTTGGCAGCCTTTTTCCGCAGGAAGACACTGGACAATGCCCACCTCCCCCACTACAAGCCGTTGTACGACAAGCTCCTTACGGCAAAATCTCGGACAACGTTCCTCCCCTGCGCTCCCCACGGGACGGCGACATCGCGGCTCCCCGGACGCCGTAACCGCTCCAGCCCTCCTCGGCCACGCCAGGGACGCCACCCCGTCACCTCAGGCTCAAATACCTCTTGGGGTTCACCTTCCTTTCACCCTTTATGACTTCGTAGTGGAGGTGGGAACCGGTGGCCCGGCCCGTGGAACCGACAAGCCCGATCACGTCTCCGGTCTTTACGGTCTGGCCCCTTATGACCTTTATACGCGACAGGTGGCCGTAGAGCGTCTTGAACCCACCCTTGTGTTCAATTATGACGGTCTTTCCCGTCCCCCTGTACCAGCCGGCGTGACGTACGACGCCGTCGGCCGTCGCACGCACGGGGTCCCCCCGTCGAGCCTTTATATCGATGCCCGTGTGGAAGGCCATCTTGTTGGTGAAGGGGTCTTTCCTGTACCCGTAGCCCGAGGTTATCCTACCGGCGACGGGCATCCCGAGAGGAGTGTAGCGATAGGCGTCGGCGAGCTTGGTCAGATTGTCTTCGAGAAACTCGGCGTAGGAGACGGAGAGCCTGTTCAGCGGTATGAACTCCCCCCCTATGGGAAGGTCCTGCTTGACCCCCTTCTCCTGCAGAAGACGCTGCAGCTCGAACAACTTCTCTTCGACCCGCTTAAGCTTGTCGTTCAGCCTGTGCGAGGTCTCCTCGTCGATGATGAAGTTGCCACTGAGCTCGGTCAACTTGGCCACCGCCCTTTTCTTCTCGGCCGCGAACACCTTGGCCTTCCGGTAGAAGGTGTACGACAACCCCATCGAGACCCCGAGCAGCGCCGTCAGGATGAGGAAGACGACTATGAAGAACTTCACATGGGGTATGCGTGCGCTGATGGTCCTCACACCCTTCCGGTCCGAGGTCACTATGAGCACCGTCATGGTATCGTCGCTCATATCGATCCCCCTTGGCGGTTATGGTCGATTGTTTGACTGTAGGGCTTCCTACAGGGAGGTGGCTCCGTACCATACTATCGCCAAAGGACGGAAAAAGCAAGTCCCGCCACGCTGCAAGACCACGGCGAAGGCCCCCTGAGACTCCGTCGAAGGGGGTGCCGCTACAGTGCGGCATATGCATACTCGGTGCCGCGTAGAAGCGACCGGAGCCGACTCCTGAATTGCGAGGAAGACACAAACCGTAAGGACTCCGCCCCGAAAAGTCCAACCGATTCAGGCAGCAGCCACCCCTCCTCCCCCAACGTATCCCGCCCCTTTCCATTCGGCATGAAGCCCCGTCGCCCCCCGGGTGAGGGCCAAGCCTCGTTGATGAGGGCGTACCGTGGATGCGGGCGGTAGAGGTAACCCCCGGGGGACCTCGGAAGCGGGAGTGGCTCGACTACTTGGCGGTCGAGGCCCCATGGGTGGGAATGCCCCTATCTAGACGCCCCTTCCCTCGAGCGGCGCCAGCCGTCAAACCCCGACAGGTAGGCCAACTCCGAGAGGGACTTGACCCCAATGTAACGCTTGCCCCCTATTATCCACGTGGGATAGCGTGTGATCCCCTTCTTCCTGCATTCAGCCGGATCGGAATTCCTGGGGGCGGCGGGGTCGCAGTCCACGTACGGGACGTAGCGGAAGGCGTCCCCGAACAGCCTCTTCTGCTTCTGGCAGTGCGGACACCAATATGTACCATACATCGTGGCGCCCGTAGCAGCCAGGTGGCGGGCCAACCTCACCTGGGGTGAATCCGAGCCGGCCAGCTCGGTCGTGGTGGACTGCGCCACGTAGGCCCCGAGTGAGACGATTACGAGGGCCGCCACGGTCACGACGGCCATGGCAAACGGCGTGAGGGGAGCCCGCTTGGGCCTGCCTACCACGAGGGCGACGAAGATTGCAAGAGCCAGAGAGGCCGACGCCACACAGAACGGACAGAGGGCCCCGATCACGAACAGCTCCAAGTAGGTGAGATAGGCGGAGAACGAGAGAGCCACCGAGGCCAACACGTACATATAGAGCCACCTCTTGCGCTTGGCCATGGGAACGGCGGCCACGAGCAACATGAGACCGTAGCCCACGACCCCCCAGACCGGCACGGGTACACGCAGCAGGGAGGCATAGGCGCTTTCCCTGACGGCGTCACAACCGCTTCCGGCCTCGCAGAAGGCGATTTGCGATGCAGAGGAGTATACGTAGGCAAGGTAGAGTGAGAGGGCAAAGCCCAGCAACGATAGCAGCGCCACGACCGTTCTTGTGATGTCCCTGCGTTCGCTCGACATTAGGAACCCCTGCACCGCAGGTCGCCACAGTCCGGGCGACGAAGCAGCAAAACGCCCTCTCGGGAAGCATGGGACAGGAAAGCCTCACCCATACCGTCCCACGGCCCTAGAACACAGATTAATATACCCTCAACGACCGTCTTGTGTAAGCGGGATGACAGACCCTAAAGTGTAGGACCGCACCTCCCCACCGGGAGGCCGCGGAAACGAAGCGGCTGAGATGCCGACCCCAGCAGGAGCACACAAAGGGCGTTCCACCCAGCGGAGAGAGAGGGAGGAACGCCCCACAAATCGGCCTTTACGACTCGGTCCGCTACCTGGCCGCGGCCAGGTTCTTGGCCACCTGGTCCCAGTTGACCACGTTCCACCAGTTCTCTATGTACTCGGGCCTCCTGTTCTGATACTTGAGGTAGTAGGCGTGCTCCCACACGTCAAGCCCCAGTATGGGGGTCAGGCCGCGCGAGAGGGGGGAATCCTGGTTGGGAGTCGACGTGATAGAGAGTGCGCCGCCGCCGTCTACGACGAGCCACGCCCAACCGCTTCCGAACACGCCGGCCGCGGTGGCCGAGAACTGTTCCTTGAAGGAGTCGAAACTGCCGAAGGCACCTTCGATCGCCTTGGCCAGCTCGCCGCCCGGCTTGCCACCCCCGTTGGGGGACATGACGGGCCAGAACAGGGAATGGTTGAAGTGGCCGCCGCCGTTGTTACGCACGGCGGTACGGATATCCTCCGGTACGGAGTCGAGGCCGCGCAGGAGTTCCTCTATGCTCTTGCCCTGAAGCTCAGGATGCTTCTCGAGAGCGGCGTTGAGCTTGTTCACGTATCCCTGGTGGTGCTTTGTATAGTGTATCTCCATCGTCCTAGCGTCGATGTACGGCTCCAGGGCGTTGAAGTCGTAGGGAAGCTTTGGCAGTTCAAAGGGCATGGCGCTACCTCCTTTGGTTTTGTTTTTCTTCCGGCCGGCTCGAGCGCGGGTCGATGGAAACGGGCTCAGCAAGAGAGCGGAAACCGACCATACGGCGGTCTTGAGAAACCGCCTCCGCCCAAAGCCACCGGAGCACTCGGTTTTACTGTCGCTGTCCATCGGCTAAAATCCTCCAGGGGCGGGTTGGGTTGCAGCCCACGAGCAGATTATAATTCCCGTAGGAGGGGGTGTCAAAGATTTAGTATACCTAATCTATTCCCCCAATAAGCCAATATCGACCATCGGAGTGGCGACGTCACCGCCTCATGAGGACGGGCTGAGAGCCGCGCGGTAGGCAAGCAACGCCAACATGGAGCAGCAACACATGCACGTTATAGAGCTTCGCGACGTACACAAGTCTTTCAACTCCAAGGTGGTGCACGACGGGTTGAACCTGGGGGTGAGGAAAGGCGAGATCATAACCGTCCTCGGGGGCAGCGGTTCGGGCAAGAGCGTACTTCTCAAGGAGATAGCAGGCCTCATAAGACCCGACAGCGGCGCCGTCCTGATCGAGGGTGAGAACATCGTGGACATGGACGAGCGCGAGCTCATACGGATACGGAAGAAGATGGGGATGCTCTTCCAGGGCGGGGCGCTATTCGACTCGCTCACCGTTGGCGAGAACGTGGCCTTCCCGCTGCGCGAGCACACAGACTACGGAGAAGAAGAGATAAGGCGCATAGTGGCCGACAAGCTGGAGCTCGTCGGCCTGCCCGGGATCGAAGACAAGATGCCGTCCGACCTGAGCGGAGGAATGAAGAAGCGCGTCGCACTCGCCCGCGCCATGGCTCTCGACCCGCAGATCCTGCTCTACGACGAGCCCACAACGGGACTCGACCCTCCCAACACACAAAGGATAAACAACCTCATTCTCCACCTGCAGCGCGAGTTCCGCGTGACGGGCGTTGTGATCACCCACGACGTGGCAAGCGCATTCTACGTCTCGGACAGGATTGCGTTCCTATGCGACGGCAAGATCATATTCACCGGCACGGTCGAAGAGGCCAAACAAAGCGGGGTGCCCGCACTGGACGACTTCATCCACGCTCGGCTGAGGGAGGAGGCCTGTGCGTAACCCACCGGAGGGGAGCCAGCGTGTGTGCCGGCGATCCCACAGGTCCGCACGACCGGCACCCCGTTCTCCGCAATTCATCCGCTCACCTAAGAGTGGGAACTCCCGTGCAGTGGGGCGCGAGCCCATTGTTGCACAAACCGCCGGGGGAACACGCAGCGGGACGTCGCCTAGACACACACGAGCGATGGGTCGGCGGCGTAATGGAACCCGCAAGGCAAGAGACGGCTACTCACACGGCTCGGGTGGGAGTAGATCTCCGCGCGCGATGGGGAGGGGGCCCGCACGTTCCGTGGCTCAGTAGCCCTTCGTCCCTATTCCCCCCACAGACACGATCTTCCATCCCCCGAACACGCCCCTTCTCAACGTGACCTTGATCCTCTCCGGTGAATCGCTCGTCCCGATGAGCGCAACCGGTATACCCGCCTTCACCCCCTCGACGTATACGTCCATCGTTGCCGCGGCCACACGCCTTCCCTCATCGTCCTTGCCGAAGGAGGCGGCCACACGGCTCACCTCGCCGTGGAAGGAGTCGTACCGCTCGAACATACGGCGGACGAGCCCCTTGAGCGTTACGTACGTAAGGCCGTTCTCGTCCCGGTAGTCGTGGGAGAAGCCGCTCATGAAGCGGTCCAGGTCCTTTGCCTCGCCGGCCGCTACAACCTCACCCACGACGTGCTCGATCTCGCCGGGGTCATCGCCCCTGGGGATCACGAGGAAAAGAAACAGCGCAACAAGTATGGCGAGTGCAGCAACCTTCTTTACATTCATCGCATCTCGTGCCGGGCCTACTCCCCGCCTCCATCATCGGGCTCTTACTCGGACGAGCTCCCCGTCGCGTACGACCACCTCGACCTCTCCGCGCCACGGCCGCCCCTCGCCCAGCGACCGTTCTCCCCGCCGGAACTCCCGGTAGTAAACCCGGCGCTGCCTCACCACAACAGGCGACGAATAGCCGGTCTCCGCACTCTCCCGGCGGGCACGTGCACCAAGGGAGAGGGGTACGTAGAGGATGTCACAACCTATTATACCCTCATTAGCCACGGCCTCCGCATGGAACGGCCCTCGGCCGGCCCGCACCGAGCGCACGAAGCCCCTGGAGAGAAGACAAACCTCCACCCCAGCCACCTCTACGCGCCCCACGACCGGCCCCTCCGTTCCATCCCAGGAACCGGTCGATATAGGGGCCGCCACACTCACCCCCTCGTATTCGGTTCTCCCGGCACCGCCGGCCTCGGCGTTGGCATAGGGAACAACCTCGAGGGATCCCGCGTACCGCTCGCGCCACAGACGGCCCGTGAGCACGGGCTCGGGCACCAGAAGGCGCTTCACAGGCATGTAATCGAGCACGAAGCCCGCCCCCGCCGCGGCCGCTGGCCCGCGGGCGGGAACCGCGTAGTAGTCAACCCTGCTCGCTCCCAGGGAGAGCAACGCCCCGACCAGGACGCGCCTTTCGGCGGCCCCCGAGGCGGGGGGCCAGCGGCAGCCCTCGTCCCACACCACCACACGGGGTGAGGGAGACCGCGCCACAACCACCACGCGCCGCGGCGAGAGCTTCAGGAACCGGATCACACCGTCCGAAGAATGGGAAGCCGACCACCGGACCCAAAGCACCGAACCCGCGAACAGGACGGCCGCAGCAGCAGCGGCCCACGCCATTCTCTTCCACCGCAGGGCCGCCAGCACGGCCAGGATCATCAACCCGTAGGCTGCCCACGCCGCCCAGCCGAGGGGCCCCACCGCAACCTGTGCCCAGCCCACCGCGCCCACCTGGCGCACCACCCACAGCAGCAGGTCCGCACCCCAAAGGGCAAGATTGATGAACGGCATAGCAGCCCGCTCCCAGACCGTCCAGACGACGAAGGCGGCCAGGCCGGCCGGGACCACCCAAAGCTCCACCAAGGGAACACAGAGGAAGTTGGAAGCAAGGGCCAGGGTGGGCAGAGAGTTGAAATAGGACATCACAAGCGGCAGGGTTGCGGCCGTGGCACCGAACGTTGTCTTGGCCAGGGTGGAGAGCCTGTCCCAGGCCGTAGCACCCTTGAAGGGAAGCAGCCTATGGACGGCCAGAATCCCAAGGACCGAGAGGAACGAGAGCTGGAAGGAGAGCTCGAAGAGCTCCCACGGGTGGAGGGCCAGTATGACCAAGGCGCTGATCGAAAGGGTGTTGAGACGATTGTGTTGTCTGCCGAGGGCGATGGAGAGCAGGTAGAACGACACCACAATGAATGCCCTCGTCGCGGGGGTCGCCATACCCGTCAGCACGACGTAGGCAAACAGCGGAGGCATGGTGAGCAGGGCAGCAACGGACTTGGCCGGATAGATCATGAGCAGACGGCTCGACCGCTTGACGAGCCACGTGATGAGTAGATAGAGGAGAACCGCCAGCCCCGCCACGTGAAGGCCCGATATGGCAAGCAGGTGGGCTACTCCCGCGCGAGCGAAAAGCCGCCTCACCTCATAGCCAAGCCCGCCCCTCTCGCCCACGGTGACGGCCAGCAACACGTCGGCCGCCTCGGTGGTAAAGCGCTCTCGGACGGCGCGCACGTAGCCATCTCGCAGCTCCTCCATCTTCCTAAGGGGAAGGTAGAGCGGCGAGGACGGGCCGAAATCGATTATCGACGCGGGACCCTCGACGCGGGACACGGCCGCCACGCCGCGGCGGGCGAGGAGGCGGGCGTAGCCCGAAGGAGAAGAACCATCGGTGGGCAGCACGGGCCTCAGGGATGCCCCCACCAGCCGCACCCTGTCGCCCGTGTAGATGCCGTAGACCCTTTGGCGCGTGTAGACCAGCACGTCTCCCTGTGCCGTTTCCCACACACCCTCTCGGCGGACGGCCTCGAGCGAGAGTGTAAAACGGGACCCCTCGCTCCAGGCCCGCACGGCACGCGTGACCACCCCCTCTACGTCAACGCCCCTTGCGGCAGGCATGGGGCGGCCGGTGTCCGCCGCCTTCGGGGCGGTCGAGAACAGGATGCCAAGCGGCAGGAACAGCACGAACGCCGCTCTCGGCCGGAGAAGCGTTATGGCGCCAGCAACGGGAGCGGCCGCCACGAGTAAGGACCACTTGCAAGAGCACGCCTCAGGCAGCAACAGTCCCGCTACGAACGCAGCAGCCGCGAAGAATGCGGGGTACCTGCCCAGGGGGTCGATCCTATGGGTCGTCCTCTTCACCCTGCACCATCACGACGGCATAGGCCGCTATCCCCTCGCCCCGCCCCGTAAAGCCCATGCCTTCGGTCGTCGTGGCCTTGACGTTTACCATCCCCTCGTCTACCCCGAGCGCGCGGGCGACGTTGGCCTTCATACGCCGCACGTGGGGCGAGAGCCTCGGCCGCTCGCACACCACCACGGCGTCGCAGTTGTAGGGTCTCCACCCCGCCCGGCGCGCGATTCGGACGGCCTCTTCGAGCAGCAACAGGCTGGACGCCCCTCTCCAGCGTGGGTCGTCGTCGGGGAAGTAGGTACCGATATCGCCCGCACCCGCGGCACCGAGCAAGGCATCGATTACGGCGTGGACGAGGACGTCGGCGTCGGAGTGGCCCGAGAGCCCCAGTGGGAAGGGCACCTCCACCCCTCCCAGCACCAGCCTGCGGTCCGGGGCGAACCGGTGGGCGTCGAAGCCGATGCCCACGCGACACGGGCCTTTGCTTCCGGCCGCAGAGTGGGGTGGGACGCTCACTCGACCACCTCGCCTAGGCCGCCTTGACCTTGGAGAATATCATCCTTCCGGTCGGGGTCTGGAGCACGCTGGTCACCGAGACGTTTATCTCCTTGCCCACGTAGTTGCGGGCGTCGTCGACCACGACCATCGTGCCGTCCTCCAGATAGCCCACTCCCTGATTGGCCTCCTTGCCCTCCTTGACCACACGTATGTGCATGGTCTCGCCGGGCAGGACGATGGGCTTGAGGGCGTTGGCCAGCTCGTTGAGGTTGAGCACCTTTACGCCGTGGAGGGCGGCGATCTTGTTGAGGTTGAAATCGTTCGTTATAACGGTACCGCCTATCTTCTTGGCAAGTTCGACGAGCTTGAGGTCGACTTCTCTGACGCGGGAGAAGTCGTGGCTCGTTATCTTCACCGCGACGCCGGGTATTTCCTGCTGCATGCGCTTCAAGACATCGAGACCGCGCCGCCCCCTGACGCGCTTTACAGGGTCGCCCGAATCGGCTATGTACTGGAGCTCCTTGATGACGAACTTGGGTATTATCATCACCCCTTCGATGAACCCCGTCTCGGCGACGTCGGCTATCCTGCCGTCTATGATGACGCTCGTATCCAGGATCTTGGGCTTTATGTAGCCGGTGCTGTACGCGGGCCTCTTGCCGCCGGAGCCCAACTCAACCTCTCTGCCCTTCATCACCCCCACCTTGACGCCCAGGTAGAACAGCACGAGGAACACAAGCGGAAGGAGCAGTCTGAGCACGGAATGGGCTGGTTCTAGCCCGTAGGCCTCGGCCAGCCGGAAGGCCAGCGTGCTTACTGCAAAGAAGGCCACCGCCGCAACCGACAGGCCCACGGCCAACCCCAGGGCGGCCTTGGGCCTTAGAGCCGTGAGGGCGTATTCAACAAGCCACCCTATGAGAAAGGCAGCAACCCCTGCCCCCACCCCCGCCACCAGCGCCACCGGCACAGGAAACAGCGTGAGCGAGAACGCAACGGCCGCGGCTACGCTCACTACGACGAACGCTATCCTGGATACCATTTCTCACTCACCCCCTTCCCCTCACCACTCGCGGGAGCGCCGGACTCAGGATCGCTCCCCCCGACGCACCCCGCCAGGGCGGGAAGGATTCTCAGAACGACGTCCCCCCGAACGCATGCTCATGCTCACCTGCGGGCGGAACGTCCATTCCCCGCCGTTATGTCGTCCACTATGGACACTATTCGATCCACCACCCTCACGTACCTTGACTTCCCCCAACCCGGCTTCTTCGCCCTGCCCTCGATCTCGGCGTCGGCGACCACCCGGCCTGTGGCGACGTCGACGAACACCGCCCTCACGGTCACCGAGCTCTT
>CAZXEJ010000026.1:0-30051 GCA_964639895.1 uncultured Spirochaetia bacterium
TTTCCGATCTGTCCGTCAGCAGCTCCTCCACCAGCTCCATCAGGTCCTCGTATGTGGCGTAGGACTGGTAGAGCTCGACCATCGTGAACTCGGGGTTGTGCTGGGTCGACACCCCTTCGTTGCGAAAGTTGCGCCCAAGCTCGTACACCCTCTCGTAGCCTCCCACGAGCAGCCGCTTCAGATAGAGCTCGGGGGCTATGCGCAGATAGAGGTTCATGTCCAGGGCGTTGTGGTATGTGACGAACGGCTTTGCGGCCGCCCCGCCGGGGACCGGCTGGAGTATGGGGGTTTCGACCTCGACGAAGCCGCGATCGTCGAGAAAGCGCCTGATGAGACCGATCGTCTTGGTCCTCTTGTCGAATATCTCCCGTGTACGCGGGTTGGCGATGAGATCAAGGTAGCGCCTGCGGTAGCGGGTCTCGACGTCCTTGAGGCCGTGCCACTTCTCGGGCAGGGAACGCAGCGCCTTGGTGAGAAGAAGCAGCCTCTCGACAAGCAGGGTGAGCTCGCCGGTCCGGGTCCGGAACAGCCCCCCCTCCAGGCCCACTATATCGCCCACGTCGACGTAGCGCTTGAAGAACGTGAGCACCTCGTCACCCACCACGTCACGCTTTATGTATGCCTGGAGTCGGCCCGTGGAATCGGCCACGTTGAAGAAGGCGCTCTTGCCAAAATCCCTTACGGTCATGACGCGCCCGGCGATGGAGAAGCGCTCACCCTCGAGCCGCTCGAGCTCTTCGGCGCCGAGTGAACCGTAGCGGCTCAAGAGTTCGGCCGTCCTGTGGCGTGGCTTGAAGCGATTGGAATAGGGCTCGACACCGCTCCGCCTGAGCTCTTCGACCTTCTTGCGCCGCTGCCGGACGATGTCGTCTTCCATGGTTGGCTTACTTGAGTACCTAAAAAGAGGTTTCGTGTCAAGGAGGTCCCGTGGGCGGTGGCCCCCGTAGACGCCCGGCTCCGGCGGCATCACCAACACGGCCGAGGCCGTAGGGAGAGTGCGGTGGCCCCGTAAATTCCACGGCGACAGGTACCCACTTGACGCCCGGCGTGAGGCCCGCCCGAAGTAGTCGAGCAAGACACGATGCGGCCCTCCCTTCCCTGCCGGCGCGGATGAGACCGGAGCAGGCCGCGCCACACCCACCGTCGCCTCCCCCCGCGCCCCCCTGGGAGCGCCCCTCCTCACCCCACCGCTCCGGCCCGACCGGTATCATGCCGCAGCCCCGGCCGCGCACCCGCCGCCTTGCCGGCCCACACCCCACCGTACCCTCTACCCACCGTTGCAGGCGTCCCTTCCCCTCCCGGGGGCGAGTGGAGATTCACGGGCCATCAGAGCAAAAAGCACGAACCCCACCATTGCTACCAACCCGGCTGCGACGTACATAGACCTGTAGCCCCAGAGGTCGGCCACCACTCCGTATGCGAACGAACCGCCCATGCCGCCGCCTGTAAAGGCCATGCTGCAGGCCGAGAATGCCTTGCCGCGCTCGTCCTCCCGCACGAGGTCCATGACGAGGGCGTAGATTGCCGGGTAGAGGAAACCATGGCTTACGCCGTAGGCTATACCGACGGGTATGAACTGGACGGAGGAGCGCACGAGCCCCAGCGCTACGACGCTTGCGGCGAAGACGAACAACGCCGGCGAGGCGGCGCGCTTCTTGCCTACCTTGTCCGGTATCCATCCACCCAGAAACCGCACGGACAGTGCAGAGAGTGTATAGGCGAGGAAGAAGACGTCGTAGCGGTCAATCCCGTACTCCACGGAATAGACGGCAAGGAAAGAGAGGGCCGGTATGAAGGCCGAGCCCGTAAGCAACAGCGTCCCCACGGGTACCAGCACCGAACGTGCCGAAAAGGTCTTCATGAATGAACGCGCGCCGCGCAGAGCGGGCGTGCGGGGCGTATCCTCGACGAAGGTCGAGACGAAGGCCGCAAACAGGGCCACGACGAATACGGTGGAGAAAAAGGCGTCGAAGCCATAGTGCTCGACAACCCTCTTGCCCACGTAGGGAGCCAGGGCGTAGTTTACTATGGTGAACACGCCGAACAACCCCAGGGCCTGGCTTCGGCGCGCCGCCGGGGCGAGTGCGGCCGAAAGGGTGCCCGCCGAGATGAAGCAAAGGGAGAACGAGACGCCGTGGACGAACCGCAGTGCGGGGAACCACCACGAGAGAGTGTCCAACCACGTAAATGGGAGCGTCGAGGCCGCCATCAGCACGGTACCGAGGACCAGAAACGGCTTCTTGCCCCAGCGGTCGACGAGCATGCCGGCCGCAGGGGTCGCAAGCAGCGTGCTCATGGCGGCAGCACCCATGATGAGCCCTATCTGGCTGGCCCCGCCGCCCAGCTCCTTTATGCGCAGCGGCAGCAGCAGGTAGGAGTGGAAGGTGAAGAAGTAGAGAAACGCCGAAAGTATGAGCACGGCGAAACGGAGGGTGAGCAGGCTGGGCTGGGCGTCTGTATGCCTGTCCATGGGTGGGCCCGTCGTGGTATTGGGGCTCCCTAATATACAACGGCCGCAATGGCAGCAAAAGGGGTGCGAGGCACAAGCCCCATTCAGGCCCGGCGCCGGCGGCACGGAGAGGACGGCACAGGGGTGGCCGTGTCCGTCCGCCGCTCCCGCACCGAAACGCGCCCATACGGGCGGCGCCGTGGTCAGTCGGCGCCGCTGTAGACGATGGAGCCCCCAACGACCGTGCAGTGCACGCGGCCCCTTACGGTGAAGCCGTCGAAGGGTGTGTTGGCCCCTTTGGACCGGAAGCGGCTGCTGTCGATCGTGTATTCGGCGGTGTCGTCGAACACCACCAGGTCGGCCACGGAGCCCACGCGCAGTGTGCCCTTCTCAAGAGAGAGGATGCGCGCCGGATTGGTGGAGAGCCTCTCTACGAGCTGCATCATCGATAGCCTGCCCGCAGTCACGAGCTCCAGCGTGAGGGGCAGCGCCGTCTCGAGCGCCGATATGCCGAACGGTGCCACGTCGAACTCCACCTTGATCTCGTCCTCGCTGTGGGGCGAATGGTGGGACGCTATGGCATCGATTGTGCCGTCGCTCAACCCCTCGAGCAGCGCCTCTATGTCGTGCTGAGTCCTCAACGGGGGGCGGGTCTTGGTGGTCGTATCGTAGCCCACGACGGCGCTCTCGTCGATGGTGAAGCTGTGCGGGGCCACCGATGCAGTAACACCCACCCCACGGGCCTTGGCCTCGCGGATGAGTGCGACCGAGGCCGCCGTCGATATGTGCACGAGGTGCACGCGCGCCCCGGTGAGCTCGGCCAGTGCTATGTTGCGGTAGACCATTATCTGTTCCGATGCAGCCGGGTTGCCGCGCAACCCCAGGGCCGTCGAATAGTAGCTCTCGTTCATCACCCCTCCGGCCGAGAGGTCGTCGTCGTAGCAGTTTGCAAACACTGGTATTTCGAATGCCTTAGTGTACTCCATGGCAAGCCGCATGAGGCGCGCGTTCATCACGGGGCGCACGCAGTCCGTAACCCCTACGCAGCCGGCCTCGCGCATCTCCCCTATCTCGGCCAGCGACTCGCAGGCGTTGTCCCTGGTCAGCGCTCCCAGCGGCAGAACGTTGACGACACCCTCCTTCTTGGCCTTGAGCAATATGTAGTCGGTCACGGAGGCATTGTCGTTCACGGGGTCGGTATCCGGCGTGCAGACGACCGTCGTAAACCCACCCGCTGCGGCGGCCATCGTGCCCGTGCGAATGGTCTCGCGGTGCTCGTAGCCGGGCTCACACAGATTGGTCAAGAGATCGACGAACCCGGGAGCCACGACCTTGCCTGCGGCATCGACGATCCGCGTCTCACCGTCCCCCTCGAAGGCGGACGTATCGGAGGGGTAGTCGACAACGACGCCGTCGTCGATGAGAATGTTCCCCGCGGCATCCAGACCTTGGGACGGATCCACCAAGCGCCCTCCCCTGATAAGGATCCTCATGACCCCAGCCCCCCCGTGGCAACCAAGTAGAGCATCGCCATTCGGACGGCGATGCCGTTGGCCACCTGATCGAGTATCACCGAGTGCGGGCCGTCGGCCAGGTCGGAAGAAAGCTCGACACCCCGGTTGATGGGGCCGGGGTGCATGAGCAATACGCCATCCATGGCCAGCGAGAGCCGCTCTCGGGTGAGACCGTAGAACTTCGAATACTCCCGCAGCGAGGGAACCAGCGATTCGCGCTGCCGCTCGCTCTGGATGCGAAGCATGATAACGACGTCGACCCCCTCGAGTGCCCTGTCCAGGTCGTAGTACACCTTGACGTCCAGCCTCTCGAGCGACGACGGGATCATCGTCGGTGGGCCGGCCACCCGGACCTCGGCCCCAAGCTTGAGGAACCCCCAGATGTCGGACTTGGCCACGCGGCTGTGCAACACGTCGCCCACGATGAGGACCACGAGACCCTTTATCCCGCCCAGGCGCTCACGCACGGTGAACAGGTCCAGCAACGCCTGGCTCGGGTGCTCGTGCATGCCGTCGCCCGCGTTGATCACCGAGGAATCGAGCTCGCGGGCGAGCAACCACGGAGCGCCCGACATGGAGTGGCGGATGACGATGATCGAGGCTCCCATGGCCTCGAGGTTCTTGGCCGTATCGAGCAGGCTCTCGCCCTTTACGATGCTGCTCTGGCCCAGGGAGAAGTTGAGCACGTCGGCGCTCAGCCTCTTCTCCGCAATCTCGAACGACGAGCGTGTCCTGGTGCTGGGCTCGAAGAACAGGTTGACGACCGTCGTCCCCTTGAGCGCCGGCACCTTCTTAACCTCGCGCGCCGAGACCTCCTTCATGGAGACGGCCGTATCCAGGATGCGCACTATGTCCTGGGACGACAGTTGTTCCAGTCCTAGGATGTGGCTACGCTTCAAACCCAAACGCCTTATACCCCGACAATGAGCACCTCGTCGGTGCCGTCTACTTCCTCAAGCCTGACGACCACGTGCTCCGAGGGCGACGTTTCCACGCGGAGACCAACGAAGTCGGGCTGTATAGGAAGCTCGCGCCCGTTGCGGTCGACCAGCACGGCGAGCCAGATGGAAGAGGGCCGGCCGTAGTCCATAACGGCGTCGATGGCGGCCCTGGCACTTCTGCCCGTGTAGATGACGTCGTCCACAAGCACCACCGTCTTGCCCTCCACGGGGAAGTCGATCTCGGTCTTCCTCACGCGCGGCCACTGTTCCTTGCGCGAGAGGTCGTCCCGGTAGAGGGTGATGTCCACGACCCCGACGTCCGGCCTATGGCCGGCGATGGAAGCCAGCTCCTCAGCTATCCGGCGGGCCATGTATTCGCCCCTGGTCCTCAGTCCTATGACCTTGGTGTCACCCACACGGCCGCCGCGCTCGGCTATCTGCCGTGCCAAGCGCCTTATGGAGTCTCGCACACGAGCCGCATCGGCCACCTTCCTGCTACTCATCCCGGTACTTGTACTTTCTGTAGTTTACACTGGCCACCGGGGAATCACACTGATGCCGGAAGTGGAACGTCCTTCGGTAATAGCCCCAGAAGTCCACCAGGTCCGTGTAGGTGATGGTGACGTAGACGGTCTCCTCGTCCCTGGCCATACGCACTTCGCGCCGGTCCCGCGGGACGGCCAGCGAGTCCAACCTTTCGTTTATGTCCCTTATGACGTAGCCTGGACCGTACTTCTTGTACTGGTCGACCGCCTCTTTGCACACGCCTGGCACGGTGACGTAGCCCTTATAAAGTACAGGGGCCAGCTTGAAGGCCACCATGAAGGCCCCCGCTACGACCAGAAGGGTGAAAACGGCTCGAATGTTCATCGTCCCCCCCTCCTCGCTTGTCTGCGGTCCGTTCCGAGGGCAGGTCGTCAGTGGATAACCGTACCTATCCTGCCCCACCGCACCAGGTCGGTGATACCGCGGTGGTAGCTGTTCCACGACCAGTGTATGAGGAACGCCTTGCCGGCTATGCTGTCTATGGGCACGAACCCCCAGAATCGGCTGTCGAAGCTGTTGTCGCGGTTGTCTCCCATCACGAAAACGTATCCTTCCGGCACCCTGTCTACGGGCAGCACGGTGCCGCGCGGAGTAGCCTCCTGCCCCTTGTTGAATATTGTCTCGTGCTCATGACCGTCCAGATTCTCCAGGTAGAGATCGAACAACCTCTTATCGCTTCCGGCAGGTGGATAGGCATAGTCGCCCTCGTAACTCATGGGCACGGGCTTGCCGTTTATCAGCAACTCCCGGCCCCTCACATCGATGGAATCCCCCGGTATGCCGACCACCCTCTTAATGTAGTATACGTTTTCTTTCGAGGGATCACCCTCGTGGTTGGGGTAGATGAACACGATGACGTCGCCACGCTCAACGTGCCTCAGGCCGGGTAGTATCTTCTTGCCGGTGAAGGGAAGCTTGACACCGTAGATGAACTTGTTGACGAGCAGGTGGTCGCCTACGAGCAGAGTCGGTACCATGGAACCCGTGGGTATCTTGAAGGGCTGAACTATGAAGGTGCGGATGAAGAGGGCGAACACGACGGCCAGAAGCAGGGATTGGATGTTCTGGACTAGCCGGGTGCGGGAGGAGCGCCTCAGCTCCCGCTCGTAGAGCTCCTTGAGTCCGCCGTAGGCCGTTGCGAGGGCGGCGCGGTCACAGGCGTCGAGCGCTCGGCGCACGTCGGCCTCCCGTTGCCTCATCATCTGTGCGCTATCAGAAGGGATGGTGGATGACCCCTTCTCAATCAGGCCCTCGACCTTGGCGAGCAGTTCCCGCGCCCGGGCCTTGAGGTCGGAAGGGATGTCCGAAGCGGCGTCCTGCATATTGGACAATCAGTATATATCGTGTGCGTGTGCTTGGCAACCGCAACGGGTGGGGCTTGACGGCAACGCGCCGGAAGTACCGTAGTTGGTCCACAGCACACACGCAGGCTCTCGCGGAACCGGCGTCCCTACAGGGAAAACACCCTTTATCCAGACCCGGCCCGCAGGAGGCACCACCCCACTCACTCCGCATCGAAGATCCACGCGTCCCACGGGCCGGGGCGGGAAGATCACAGGGCTCTTCGCAGGACCGGCCCCCCGCCACCCCGTTGCCGACGCCCGGGCATGACGAGCAAGTAAGGCGAGAATGCCCGGTCAAACGTGTTAAGGTACACCCGACCGGGCTTACTTACGAGGAAGACGGGTATCGTCACCGATGGAGGTATCCCCCCTCCCAGCAACACCCCCCTCGACGGCACCCCCGGGACTCTACACACCTCTTCCCACGGTACCGTTCCCTCGTCTGCGGCAGACGCCGAGATGGCCTCAGTGTGTCCACGGCAGGAGCGGGACGCTGCCGTGGAGGGAGCTCAGGCGGGAGCTTCGCCGCCCGGCACCCTGGCCACCGATATCACGCCCTTTACCTTGCGGATCGATTCCATAACCCCCTTGAGTTGCTCGATGCTGCGGACGGCCACGTCGAATGTGCCCAGCGCCTTGTCGTCGTGGGTGGAGTGTATCTCGGCCTTCGAGATGTTGACGTCCGAGGCGGCTATGGAGTTGGAGATGTTGCTCAGCATCCCCGGCTCATCGGCGCATGTGACCTCGATGCGTGCTATGTGGCGGACATTGCTGCGCTCGTCCCACTCGAGCTCGATCCTCCTTTCGGGATCGACTCCGAGAAGCTGCGGGCAGTTCTCCCTATGGACGGTGATCCCACGGCCCCGCGTTATGAAGCCGCGGATGGGCTCTCCGGGCAACGGGGAGCAGCAGCGGGCCACGCGGATGAGCACGTTGCCGTATCCCTGGACCTTGATGCCCGTATCGCCGGGGGTCATGGTGCGGATTATCCGCTCTATGCGCTCCTCCTTGTCGGCGGGAAGGCGCCTCTCGGCCGGCAGGACGGCCGACACCAGGTCGTTGGCGGCCACGCGACCGAAGCCGACGGCGGTGAAGAAGTCGTCGGCCGACTTGAACCCCAAGCGGGCCAGTGGCTCGTCGAGCTCGCCGCGGGCCAACATGGCGTTGAAGTCCAGTCCGTGCTGCTTGAAGCGGCGCTCGACGATGGAGCGGCCCACACCCCGCGACTCACGTCTCTCCTGCGCGCGCAGCCAGGCACGGATACGTGTCTTGGCCCTAGAGGTGACGGCCATCTTGAGCCAGTCGCGGCGGGGATGCTGGTCGTTCGAGGTGGTTATCTCGACGATGTCGCCGCTTCGCAGCTTGTAATCGAGCGGCACTATCCTGCCGTTCACCGTGGCACGGGCGCAGTGGTTGCCCACATCGGTATGGATGTAGTAGGCGAAATCTATCGGCGTGGCGCCGAAGGGAAGCTCCTTGAGGTCGCCCTTGGGCGTGAACACGTAGACCATGCTGTGGGGCAGCAGCTCCCCTTTTATGGCCTCCAGGTACTCGCGCGGGTCCTTTATGTCCTTCCATTCGAGCAGCCGTCTGAGGTTGGCGTAGAAGTGGACGTTGTCGTCGTCGGCCGCCTCTTCGCCACCTTCCTTGTACTTCCAGTGGGCGGCTATTCCGTATTCGGCCACCTCGTGCATCTTGCGCGACCGGATCTGTATCTCCATCAGCTCGCCGAAGGGACCGATGACACAGGTATGGAGGGACTGGTAGCCGTTGCCCTTGGGAAGGGCGATGTAGTCCTTGAACCTGCCGGGCACGGGCTTCCAGGTGGCGTGCACGGCGCCGAGCGCTTCGTAGCACGTCTTGCGGTCGGTGGTGATGATGCGGAAGGCGATGATGTCGTGGAGCTGCTCGACGTCGATGTTGTAGGAGCGTATCTTGCGGTATATGCCGTAGAGGTGCTTGAAGCGGCCGGTGATTTCGGCCTCTATGCCGTACTCGCGGAGCTTGTCGTCAAGGATCTTCGTCGCCTCGCGCACGTACTTGTTCCACTCCTTCTTCTTCGAGGCCACGAGCTTGTAGAGCCTCTCGTACTCCCCCGGCTCCATGTAGCGGAAGGCCAAGTCCTCGAGCTCGGTGGCCATCCAGTATATGCCCAACCTGTGCGCGAGCGGGGCGTATATCTCCATCGTCTCGCGTGCGATACGCAGCCTGCGCTCCTCGGACAGGTGGCCGAGCGTCCTCATGTTGTGCAACCGGTCGGCCAGCTTGACCAGCACGACGCGGATGTCCTTGGCCGTGGCAAGAATCAGCTTGCGGAAGTTCTCAGCCTGCTCGGCGAGCTTCGAGGACATGGGTAGCTTGCTTATCTTGGTCACCCCCTCGACGAGGAAAGCGACCTCGGGCCCGAACAGCGTCTCTATCTCTTCAATGGTGGCCAATGTGTCTTCGACCGTGTCGTGAAGCAGGCCCGTAACCAGCGTCGGCACGCCGAGCCTCATCTCGGCCAGTATGCCCGTCACCTCGAGGGGATGGCTAAGGTAGGGCTCGCCGGAGATGCGCTTCTGACCAGAGTGAACCTTGGCCGAATAGACGTAGGCGCGCTTCAGCGTCTCGACGTCCTCTTCGCTGAGCGGCAGGTACGCCCTGGCCTTCTCGATTATGTCGTCGAGCCTCAACATGCGGGACTTATTCCGCAAGCTTGGCCTTGATACACTCATAAATTCGCCCCGTCCTTATCCTCTCGGCCGCAACGACAGCGCTAGCGGCCGCGACGGCGTCGTCGAGAGAGTCGTTGACTATAATATAATCATAGCACCTAATGTGCTCCAACTCTTCGTCAAAATTGGATATTCTCCGCTCGATGTCGTCCTCGTCGTCCCTGCCCCTGGCCCTAAGACGAGCAACCAGCTCCCCGCGCGACGGCGGCACCACGAACACGTAGACCCCTTCTTCGAGGGTCTCCATCAACCGCTTGGCCCCCTGGACGTCTATATCGAGTACGACGTCCGTACCCCGGGCAAGATGGGGTTCGACCTCGTCTACAGGCGTACCATAGAGGTGGCCGTACACTTCGGCCCATTCGAGGAACTCCCCCCTTTGCACCATGGCCTCAAATTCCTCCCTCGAGACGAACCGGTAGTCCAGCCCCTCGCGCTCCCCCGCGCGGCGGCCGCGCGTCGTGCACGAGACGGCGAAACGGAGTCCCTCGACCTGCTCGAGCAGCCGCCCAATGATGGTGCTTTTGCCCGAGCCCGAGGGTCCCGATATGACGAACACCGTGCCTCTCCTCATACGATCCGGCTCCTTCCGGGTTGTATCACCGCGGGTCAGGGGGACGCCAAGGCCGCCTCTTGCGGCATGGCGCACCGTGACCGCCCGTACCGCACCGCCACCACCGGCCCCGATGCATGCCTCGCAGCCCCACCGGCCCGCGCCGCGGTGGGGCGTCAGCCGTCGCCTACGCCTCGGGCATCCATGCGCTCCACCACACCCTTCAGCTCCCCTCCGCGGACCTTGTCCATAACCAGCACCCCGCGAGGCGTACTCACCACGACGAGGTCTCTTACCCCTACGAGCACGGCCGGCGCGCCGCCCGTGGTGACGACGAGACAGCCAGAGGCGTCGACGGCGTGGAGTTCAGAGCCGATGGAGACGTTATCGGCCCCGCCGCTCCTCAAGTATGCATCCAACGCAGCCCATCCTCCGAGGTCGCTCCATCCCACCGCCAGCGGGAGGACGACGGCGCGGCGCGTGCGCTCGAGGATGAGCTCGTCCACCGATACGGCATCCATCGACGCGTAGAACTCCTCTACGGTCCCATCGCCGTGCCGCAAGAGGCGCTCGCCGCGGCCCACCCACGCCGGCACGACGGCGCGGAACTGTTCGATCACCGCTTCGACCGACCAGACGAACACGCCGCTGTTCCACAGCCAGTCGCCACGCTCGACGTAGCGGCGGGCCGTCGAGGGGTCCGGCTTCTCGTCGAACCGCTCGACCGAGTAGAAAGCGTGTTCTCCGTCGCGGCGCAACATGCGCCCGATGCGCACGTATCCGTACTCCGTCTCGGGCCGGCGCGGTGCCACGCCCAGCGTGACGAGTGGCCCTTCGACGCCTGACGGCGGGGAGTGGGCGAAGAGCGCCGCCGCGGCCACGGCATCACGGAACCCTCCGGGGTTGCTCACCGCATGATCGGCGGGCAGGACGGCCGTGACGGCGTCCGGACTGCGCTCGCGGATAAGGAGCGAGCCGTAGAGCACACAGGGGGCGGTGTTCTTCCCCACGGGTTCGACCACCACGTTCTCGGCCCCTAGCTCCGGCAGGTGCTCTCTGACCAGGGCTTCGTACTCGGGCACCGTGACCGCCAAAACGTTCGCCGAGCCCACGAGGGGGGCGATGCGTTCGTAGGTCTCACGCAGCAGCGAGCGACCCTCGGCGAGGGGAAGAAACTGCTTGGGCAACTCGCTCGTCCCCATGGGCCAGAACCGCCTGCCCCGGCCGCCCGCCATAATGAGGGCGTAGAGTTCCATGACCCAAATATAGTAATTCCGCACCGGTGGTAAGGCAAGGAAACGTGGCCGATCGTAAGGTTGACAAACAAACCCTTCGAATAGAGAATGTATAGCCATGAGTCGCTTCGCCAGTGCTCTCGAGGACAAGGGTATGGTGATAAGCGTCGAGGTCACTCCGCCGCGCGGTGCAGAGGCTGAGCCCGTCCTTAAGCGGGCCGAGAAGTTGCGCGGTGTGGTGGACGTCATCGACGTGACGGCGTGTCCGATGGCGCGCCTCCACATGAGCGCTCCCGTCTTCGGCAGCCTGCTCCGGGACCGTCTCGGCGTCGACGTCATAGTGAACTTCACCACACGTGACAAGAACGTCCTCGGCATACAGAGCGACCTGCTGGGTGCGCATGCGCTGGGCATAAGGAATGTCGTGGCCTTGCGCGGAGACCGGATGGCGATAGGGGATTTCCCCGATAGCCCGGAGATATTCGAGGTGGACACTGTAGGGTTGCTTCGGATAATCGAGAACCTAAACAACGGCCGCGACGCAAAGGGAAGGCCCATCGCAGGGGCCACGGAGTTCTTCGCCGGCTCGGTGCTCAATCCCGGGAACGCCTCGGCCGCCGCGTCGTTACGCGAGCGGATTATGACGCGTATGGAGCAGAACGTGAAGTTCTTCATAACCCAACCCCTCTACACCCGCGAGGCCGTCTACAGGCTGAGCGAGGCGCTTGAGCGGTGCGGCACGCCCCACGTCCTGCTCGGCATCCTTCCACTCAAGAACACCGCCATGGCCCGGCGCGTGGCCAACGGCCTGCCCGGCGTCCATGTCCCACGGGAACTACTGGAACGGCTCGAGGACAAGAGCGACGACTATATCCGGGAATTTTCCCTCGAGCACAGCGTCTCCATAATGGAGTCTGCCGCAGAGACGCGCCTCAGCGGGTTCCACATCATGACGGCGGGCGACTTCAAGTACGCCAAGCGACTCATAGAAACCTTCAGGCGGACCGGCTGCTAGTGCCCGAGACGGCGACCCTGTTCGACAACGTTGCAGCACGCTACGACCTGCTCAACCGCGTGCTCAGCCTGGGGCTCGACCGCGGCTGGCGCAGGGCGTTGGCCCGATCGCTCGGGCCCGAGCCGCGGCACGTGCTCGACGTGGCTACCGGCACTGGAGACGTGGCCATAGAGGTAGCCCGCACCCATCCCGAAGCCACCGTCGTGGGAGTCGACCCCAGCCGCCCCATGCTCAATGCGGCGGCCCGCAAGGTAAGGCGCCTGGGGTTCGAGAGTAGGATACGACTCGTCGAAGGTGTGGCAGAGCGGCTCCCCTTCGAAGAGGGCGAATTCGACGCCGTAACCATAGCGTTCGGCATCCGCAACACGCGTGAGCCCCGCCGCAGCCTGGAGGAGATGAGGAGGGTGTGCCGACCGGGCGGCCGCCTCTGCGTACTGGAGTTCACGATGCCCACCAACCGGCTGTTCGTCCCGCTCTACTCCATCTATCTGGGGAGGCTGATTCCACTCGTAGGTTCACTGTTCGGGATGAGGAGGGAATACGAGTGGCTCGCCACGTCCATTCCCGCTTTCGCCCAGCGCGAAGAGTTCGAGCGTCTCCTGGCCGAAAGCGGGTTCGCACCGCTCCCGCGAAAGGAGCTCGGCCTGGGGACGGTGGCGCTCTACGTGGCCGAGGCGAGCGGTTAGCACCGTAGGGAGGACGGTGGAACAGCCACCCCATGCACTCCGACCCCTCCGCACGCGCAGTGCACCCCACTGGTACGGCTCACGCCCTGGACCCACGCACGCGCGGCCGTGGGCGTTGTTTCACCCCCCTCCAGAGCGGCGTTACGGCTCCATGCACCGGCCCGTAG
Organism: uncultured Spirochaetia bacterium; assembly: GCA_964639895.1. Lineage (GTDB taxonomy): Bacteria > Desulfobacterota_D > UBA1144 > Nemesobacterales > JADFKM01 > CAZXEJ01. The sequence goes on from CAZXEJ010000026.1 coordinate 13,167, forward strand.
AGGGGGGAGTGCCGCGGCGACCCCTTGATAGCAGCGCGCCACCGCCCCCCCACGCCGGCAGGGGGTGCTATCGGCCGAACGCTTCGAGGATCGCATCCTGGTACCGTTTCACTTCGGCGAAATCGAGGAAATAGTGCGGGGCGCTTAGGATGGGCAGGTCCACAAGCTCGCGGTAGCGGGCGATCACGCCCCTGCAGTGGTCGGCCGTACCGACTACGCTCATCGCATCCACCATCTCGTCCGTCACTGCGGCCGCCATCCCTTCGACGTCACCGCGCATGAAGGCCTCGCGCACGGCCCTGCACTGCTCCAGGAAGCCGTGGAGGCGGAATGGCGGCTCGTAGGTGCGCACGGTGGCGTAGAAGGCAATCGTCCTGCGGGCCGCTTCACGGGCCGCGGCCACGTCGTCCGCGACGGCGCACGTTACGATGGTGGCCACGGTGAAATCCGATCTGCTCCTGCCCGATCTCTCGAGCCCGCGTGCGAGGGCGGGCACGGTGACCTGCCTCAGATAGTCGAGCGAGCAGACGACGTGGCCCAGGTATCCGTCGGCCACGCGGGCCGCGGCCTCGGTCATGCGCGGACCCACGCCGGCCAGGAAGAGAGGTATCGCGGGGCGCACCGGCTTAAAGGGGCGCTTCCAGCCACGGAGATCGATGTCGTAGAACTCTCCCTTGAAGCTTATCCGCTCGCCCGTGTGGGCCTGGGAGGCGATGAGCCTCACGGCCTCTATGCACTCCGTAATCTTGGCCACGGGCCTTCCGAACGGGACGCCGTGCCATCTCTCGTTGGAACGCCTTGCCCCGGAGCCGAGCCCGAGTATGAGGCGACCGCCGGAGAGCTCGTCCAGGTCCAGCGCCGTAAGGGCCGTAACCAGAGGCGAGCGTACGAACGCAAGCGCCACAGCCGTACCGAGCCTTATGGTATGGGTGGAATGGGCCGCGGCGGCAAGCTGCTGGAACGATGTCCTGTATAGCTCCGTAGCCCAGACGGAATCGAACCCCGAGCACTCGGCTGCGGCGGCGAGGCTGGCTATGTCGTCGAGCCGCTCGGCATCTAGAATGAGACCGGTCCTATCCATGGCGGGATGCCGAAGGGTACGGTGATCGCAGGGACGAAGACCCTCTCTTGAGGGGGCGGACAGCACTGCCGGCGCGTAGCATACGGCGGGATGCGGCCAGGCTCAGGCGCCCTTCTCCTCGTCCTTCTCCTCCGCCTGCACGGACTCGTCGGCGGCCTCCTTCTCCGTGGCGGCGGGGGGTTCATTCTCCACGCGGGCCGCCTCTGCACCAGAGCCCTCACTCTCAGGGGTGGTCTCCTGGGGGGAAGCCTCGGCTGAGGAAGTGCCGGCGCCGCCCTGGCCCGCGGGCTCGGTCTCCTTGCGGGCCTCGTCGGCAGCCGTCTCCGCTACGCCACCCTCCGCGGTGGACTCCTCGGGCAAGACGCCGAGCTCCTTTGCGGCTTCTTTCTTGGCGCTCTTGGGCGTTTCCTTGCCGGCTGCGGCGGCCGGCGCCGCCTTCTTGGCCCTCTTCTTCTTGCGGGCCTTGGGCTTGTACTCCTCTTCTACAAGCTCTACCAACGAGACGGCCGCCCCGTCTCCCCGCCGCACGCCGAGCTTTACAATGCGCGTGTAGCCGCCGGGCCTCTCCTTGTAGAGGGGAGCTATCTCCTCAAAGAGCTTCTTCACTACTGACTTGTCGCGTACGAACTCGGCCACCCGCCTCCTTGCAGCCAGTGTGTCGGCCTTGGCCTTCGTGATGAGTCGCTCGGCCGTGCGACGGAGTTCCTTGGCCTTCTGGTCGGTGGTACGCAGGCGGCCGAGACGGAAGAAGTCCGTCACCATGTTGCGCAGCATGGCTCGCCGGTGTTTGGTATTTCTGCCGAGCTTCCTTCCAGCTTTCCTGTGACGCATCTCTGAAAAACCTCCGTTTCGGCCGTCATCCCCCGGCCAAGACACGCATAGAGTTCGCTACCAGTTGAACGGCGCCCCTCTCCGACACTCCACTCCTCTCCCCCACGCCCTATCCCCAGCCGTACGTGCCCCGCTTATCCTCGGGGCCGCTAACGCCCCCCAACGAGAACCACCGCTTCCCCTGCTCGGGCGCCCCCCACTCCCCCGACCACGGAAGGTCGCCCCCAAAGAGCGGCGGGCCTACATCCTAGCCTTCCTCTCCTTCTCGCGCCGGCTCTTTTCGGCCTCGTAGACCTCCTTTTTGAGCTTGGTCCCCAGCTCCAGGTCAAGCTCCTTGAGCCTCTCCTTTATCTCGAGCAACGAGCGCTTGCCGAAGTTCTCCAGGTTGAGCAGCTCCTCTTCGGTCTTCTGTACAAGGTCGCCCGTCAGTTCGACGCCCGCCCTACGGAGGCAGTTTAGGCAACGTGCCGAGAGGTCCAGCTCCTCGATACTCGTAAACAGGATGTCCTCCGTGCCGCTTATCTCCGAGCTCTCCTCCTCCGAGGGCAGGGCCTCTATCTCCTCCTCGTCGAAGTTTATGAATATGGTGAGCTGTTCCTTGAGGATCTTGGCCGCATAGGCTACGGCGTCTTCGGGCCGTATGGTTCCGTTGGTCCACACCTCGAGCGTGAGCCTCTCATAGTCGGTCCTGCGGCCCACGCGGGCGTTGGTGACGGTGTAGTTCACCCTGCGCACCGGGGAGAAGAGGGCGTCGATGGGGATGACGCCTATCTCCCTTATCTCTTCGGTTCTTCTCTCTACTGGCACATAGCCGCGGCCCATCTCGACCGTCATCTCCATCTCCAGCTTGGCACCCTCGGAGAGGGTGGCGATGTGGTGCTCGGGATTGAGAATCTCGACCTGATGGGTGCAGATGATATCGCCTGCCGTCACGTCCGTCTCACCCTCGGCGCTTATGCGTATCTTCTGCGGCTCATAGGTGTGCATCGCCAGGTTGACGCCCTTGAGGTTGAGCACTATGTCGGTCACGTCCTCCTTTACGCCCGTTATGGTGGAGAACTCGTGCAAGACCCCATCGATCTTGACCGACGTGATGGCAGGACCCTGGATGGAAGACAGAAGCACCCGCCGCAGCGCGTTGCCCAGCGTGATGCCGTATCCCCGCTCGAGAGGCTCGCAGATGAACTTGCCGTAGGTGTCTGTCGAGTCCTTCTCGTCCTTCTCCAGTCTCCTGGGTCGGATGAGATCCTGCCAGTTCCTCTGAAATTCTTTCACGTCCATATTCCCTCCCAGTTTTTTTCCGCCCCCGATCGATGCAGTGCATGCGACAAGGGAAGAACCACCGGTGTCAATGCTTGGAGTAGAACTCGACGATCAACTGTTCCTCGATGGGTACGGTGACGTCCTCCCTCGAGGGGAGCCTCTTGACGACCCCCTTGAAGTTGGAGGGGTCCTGCTCGAGCCATTCCGGGAACCCCCGACGCGTCAACCCTTCGAGTGACTGCTTGATGCGCTCCATGTCGCGGCTGGCTGGCTTGACCTCGACGACGTCGCCCGCCCTGACCTGGTAGGACGGTATGTCCACCTTGCGACCGTTGACCCGAATGTGGCCGTAACGCACCAGCTGGCGGGCCTCCTTACGGGAACTCGCGAACCCCAACCTGTAGACGACGTTGTCCAGGCGGCTCTCGAGGAAGCGGATCAGCAAATCACCCGTGACGCCCTTCATGCGGGCGGCCCGCTCGAAGTAGCCCCTGAACTGCTTCTCGACCAGGCCGTACATCCTCTTGACCTTCTGCTTCTCCCTGAGGCGGACGCCGAAGTCGGTTACCTTGGGCCGTCTGAACCCGTGCTCGCCGGGCACCTGATCGGGCCTCCTGACGATGGGGCACTTCTCCGTGTAGCACTTCTCGCCCTTGAGAAAGAGCTTCATTCCCTCTCTTCTGCAAAACCTGCAAACTGGTCCCGTGTATCTAGCCAACTGATTCTATTCCTCCCCTGTATATTCATCCTGCCGCCCACGTCCCGGACCACTACGGCCCGGCGGCGGCGCTGCGGGCCGCACAGGCCCATCTAAACCCTTCTCCGTCCCGGGGGCCGGCAGCCGTTGTGGGGTATCGGAGTGACGTCCTTTATAAGCGACACCCTGAGCCCGGCCGCCTGCAACGCCCTTATGGCCGGTTCCCTCCCGGGTCCCGGGCCCTTTACGTAGACGGCCACCGTCTTCATCCCGTGGGACATGGCCTTGCGGGCCGCATCCTCCGAGGCGACCTGAGCCGCAAACGGAGTCCCCTTACGCGTTCCCTTGAACCCGCGGGTGCCACCGCTGGCCCACGCCACCGTGTTTCCGTCGTTGTCGGTGATGGTGATGACGGTGTTATTGAACGTGGCATGTATGTGTGCTATGCCGCTCTCGACATATTTCTTGGTTCTCTTTCCACCCTTCTTCTTGGCCAACTCCTAACCTCCCGTCGAAGCTTCTCTGGGCTCGGCACCCCACGGTGTGGTCCGCGCACGGCCAACCGCGGGCCGAGCACTCGAGGCGCGCGCCCCGCCTCAGACCTTCTTCTTCTTCGCTATGGCAGCCCCGCGCGGCCCCTTGCGCGTGCGCGCGTTCGATCTCGTCCTCTGGCCCCTCACGGGCAGGCCCTGACGATGCCGGAGCCCTCGGTAGGAGCCTATCTCGATGAGCCTGCGGATGTTCTGCCTTATCTCCTGTCTGAGGTCGCCTTCTACGACATAGTTCTTCTCGATTATGTCCCTTATGCGCGCGATCTCCTCTTCGGTGAGCTCGCCCCCGCGCTTCATCGGGTCGACGCCCGCCTCCTTGAGGACCTGTTGCGACCTCCAGCGGCCAATGCCGTAGATGCTCGTCAGCCCTATCCAGATGCGCTTGCCGTTCGGCACGTCAACGCCGGCTATCCTAGGCATACTGTCCCAACCTCCCTAGCCTTGCTTCTGCTTGTGTTTCTTGTTGACGCATATGACGCGCACCACGCCCCTGCGCCTTATGATCTTGCACTTGTCGCAAATCTTCTTCACCGAAGCCCTTACCTTCACGTCGCTACACCTCCGTGCTCACTTCCTCAGCCGGTACGTGATGCGCCCCTTCGTAAGGTCGTAGGGCGACAGCACCACTTTGACCCTGTCGCCGGGCAGTATCCTTATGAAATGGGACCTCATCTTACCGGAGACGTAGGCCAACACCTTGTGTCCGCCTTCAAGCTCTACGCGGAACATGGCGTTGGGCAACGCCTCGACCACCGTACCTTCGAACTCTATGCGTTCTTCTTTCTTTGCCATATCTATTCCCGCTCACCCTCTCCGTCACGCTCGGTGAGCACCACGGGGCCGTCACTGCAGATGGCCACCGTGTGCTCGAAATGGGCCGAGAGCGAGCCGTCCTTGGTGACGGCCGTCCAACCGTCGGAGAGTATCTCCACCTCGGAGGCCCCCGCATTGACCATGGGCTCGATGGCGAGCACCATACCGGGCTTGAGCCTCACGCCGTAGCCCCAGCGCCCGTTGTCGGGCACGAAGTTGGGCACTTGCGGATCCTCGTGAAGGCTCTTGCCTATGCCGTGCCCTACGAACGCCGTGACGACGGAGAAACCGGCCCCCTCGACGCACTCCTGAATGGCGCGCGATATGTCGACGAGCCGGTTCGAGGGTCGCGCCTTCTCGATCCCCCGGTACAGCGCCTCGCGCGTGACCTCTAGAAGACGGGCCGCCGTCTGCTTTATCTCCCCGACCGGCACCGTAACGGCCGCATCGCCGTAGTAGCCGTCCACGCAGGCGCCGAAGTCCATGCTCACGATGTCGCCCTCGCGCAGCACCTTGCGCGGGCTGGGCGGCCCGTGGACGATCTCGTTGTTGATGGCGAAGCAGACCGACGCCGGGTAGTTCCGGTACCCTTTGAAGGCGGGCTTCGCCCCCAGATCGCGGGCCATTTCCTCGGCCATCCGATCGAGCCGGAGCGTGTCCACCCCTGGGACGGCCTCGCGCTCGAGCATCGCCAGCACCTGGCTCACAATGCGCGAGGCGCGCCTCATCTTCTCGATCTCGCGCTTGGTCTTTATGTAAATCATGACGCTCACGCCCCGGGGGCACAGCACCCGAGCGCTTCGTTTATCCTTGCAAACACCTCCTCTACGTCTCCGATACCGTCTATCTTCTTTAAGATACCTGATTTCTTGTAATATTCCTTGAGCGGTTCCGTCTGCCTGCGATATACCTCGAGCCTGTTCCGCGCCACCTCGACGCTGTCGTCGGCCCTGCCCTCGAGCCGCTGTCGGTTGCGTATCCTCTTGAGGATCTCCTCGTCGTCGACGTCGAGGAAGATGACCGCATCTACAGCCATGCCCTCTACGGCCAGCATCTCGTCAAGGGCCTCGGCCTGCGCCATCGTCCTCGGGAAACCATCCAGTATGAACCCCTTGGCGCAATCGGGCCGCTTTATCCTGTCCCTTATTATCCCTATTATCACCTCGTCGGGCACCAGCTCGCCCTTTTCCATGTAGGTCCGGGCCAGTGCGCCCAACTCCGTTCCCGATTGGACGGCCTCTCTCAACATATCGCCCGTCGATATGTGGGGCAGCCCCAGCTTGTCGACCATCTTGGCCGCCTGGGTACCTTTGCCGGCCCCGGGCGGTCCGAACAGCACTATGTTCATCTCCACCTCACGTCCATGAGAGTTGCAGGTTTCATACGCCGTACCTCTTCGGTCCCTTCATCCCGCGCTTGCGTACGAATCCCTCGTAGCTGTGGGTTATGAGGAACGACTCGATCTGCTGCACCGTATCCAGCGTGACTCCCACCACGATGAGCAGCGACGTGCCGCCGAAGTAGAACGGCAGATGGAAGGGCTCGCGCTGCAGTATGGAAGGCAACACGCATACCAGGGCCACGTAGACGGCCCCGATGAACGTTATCCGCCCCAGTATCTCCTCGATGTACTGGGCCGTCTTCTTCCCTGGCCTGATGCCGGGGATGAAGCCTCCGTTCTTACGCAGATTGTCGGCCAGGTCATCGGGACTGTAGATGACGGCCGTGTAGAAGTATGCGAAGAAGATTATGAGTCCCGCATAGACGGCGTTGTACCAGAAGCCGCCCGCCACGACGAAATCCATTATGTCCCTCAACCAAGGCACGTTGACGAAGCTCAGGATGGTCGCCGGAAAAATGAGCAGCGACGAGGCGAAGATGGGCGGTATGACGCCGGCCGTGTTGACCTTGAGCGGCAGGAACGAGGCTTGTCCGCCGAACACCTTCCTTCCGACGACACGCCGTGGATATTGGACGGGGATCTTTCGGTAGGAGCGCTCGACGTAGACGATGAACCCGACGACGAGAAGCATGAAGCCTACGATGAGAAGCGCCCCGAAAACGGTGGTCTCGCCCGTCTTGACGAGTCTCACCATGTCCCAGAACCCGCCCGGCATGCGTGCCAGGATGGAGGAGGCGATGATGAGGGAGATGCCGTTGCCTATGCCGCGCTCCGATATCTGCTCCCCTATCCACATGACGAACAGGGAACCGGTCGTAAGCGTGATGACGGTCATGATGCGGAACGACCAGCCGGGGTGGAGCACTATCGAGGCGCCCCGTCCGAACCCACCTTCGAGAGTGAGGGCCAGCATGAACCCCTGTATCACACAGATGAGCACCGTGCCGTAGCGGGAATACTGGTTTATCTTCCTTCTTCCGGCCTCACCCTCCTTCTGTATGGCTTCAAGCGAAGGGAAGGCCTTGACCAGAAGAGACATGATGATCGAAGAGGTGATGTAAGGCATGATGCCCAGCGCAAACACGGACGCCCGCGACAGGGCACCCCCCGAGAATAGATTCAATATGTCAAAGAGCGTTCCCCGTGTCTGTTCGAATATCTTGACCAGCGCCGTCGGGTCTATGCCGGGCGTCGGAACGTACACCCCGAGGCGGTAGACCACGAGCATTATGGCGACAAAGAGCAGCCTGCGGTTGAGCTCGGGGATCTTGGGTATGGCTGCCACGTTCCTGCTCATAAGACCTCGGCCTTACCGCCCTTGCCCTCGATCTTGGCCACGGCGGACCTGCTGAACTTGTGCGCCCTGACGACCAGCGGCCGCTCGAGATCCCCCCGGCCGAGTACCTTGACCGGGGCCTTGCCGCTTACGAGACCCGCCTCGTGCAGCCTCTCGGGGGTGACTTCCTCGTCGGGCTCGAACCTCCGCAGCTGGTCGAGGTTGACGATGTCGTACTCCTGCCTGAAAACGTTCGTGAACCCGCGCTTGGGCACCCTCATCTTAAGCGGCGTCTGGCCGCCCTCGAACCACGGCGACACGCCGCCGCCCGAGCGGGCGTTCTGGCCCTTGTGGCCGCGGCCGCTTGTTTTGCCGTGGCACCCCGGCCCCCGGCCCACACGCTTCCTTCGCTTCACGGATCCACGAGGCGGCGAAAGCGTACTCAGTATGGGTGTTCTACTCTCACTCATGGCGATCACTTCAGGTATTGAAATAATAGGGTGGCAGATCCAGGTCATTTACCTCCAAGCCTCTCAGCCTGGCCACCTCTTCCGGGGTCCTCAGCTTCTTCAGGCCGTCTATGACGGCGCCCACGACGTTCATCGGGTTGGTTGACCCCACCACCTTCGAGAGCACGTCGTGTACGCCGGCGAGCTCCAGCACCGAGCGTACGGCGCCCCCCGCGATGACGCCCGTTCCGGGGGCGGCCGGTTTCAACAGGACGCGGCTGGTTACGAACTCACCCACCACCTCATGCGGCAGCGTCGTTCCCCTACGGGGTATGCGGAACAGGTTTTTCTTGGCCTTCTCGACGGCCTTCGATATGGCCGAGGGCACCTCGTTCGACTTTCCGGCCCCGGCCCCCACCACTCCCTCGCCGTTGCCCACGACGACGAAGGCGGTGAAGTGGAACCTCTTGCCTCCCTTTGTGACCTTGGCCACACGCCGTATGTGGACTATCTTCTCCTTGAGGTCCAATCCCTGGGGATCTATTCTCTCTTGTCTCAACCGTTACCTCCCGTCCTTGGTGGGCAACGCCCGCACCTGAGGTTTCCTCAAAACTCCAGCCCCTCCTCGCGCGCGGCGTCTGCGAACGCCTTGACCCTGCCGTGAAACTTGAACCCACCCCTGTCGAAGGCGACCTTCTTTATGCCCCGGGCCAGTGCGCGGCGGGCCAGACACTTGCCCACCTGGCGCGCCACGTCGGTCTTGGTCTTCTTCGCACCGCCCTCAAGAGCCTTCCTCACTTCAGGCGTAAGGGACGACGCGCTTGCCAGAGTCACGCCGCGCTCGTCGTCGATCACCTGGGCGTAGAAGTGTTTGAGCGACTTGTATACGCTGAGTCGCGGCCTTTCGGCCGTACCGTATAGACGCTTCCTTATCCTCAGGTGTCGGAGCCGTCTTCCTTCCTTACGTCTTACCTTACGAATCATTTCTTAACCCCGGACTTTCCTGCCTTGAGTCTCAAAACCTCGCCGGCGTACCGTATGCCCTTGCCCTTGTAGGCATCGGGTGGCCTGAGACGCCTTATGCGCGCTGCCGTCTCGCCCACAAGCTGCTTGTCGATGCCCAAGAGCGTAAGCTTGGTTCCGCGCTCCTCTATCTTGGCGCTCACCCCTTCGGGAAGAGTAAACACTATGGGGTGGGAATAGCCGAGGGTAAACTTGATTTCACCCTTGCCGGCCTCCTCGGCCCTGTATCCGGTACCCACTATCTCCAGCACCCGCTCGTAGCCCCGCGACACCCCCTCGACCATGTTTGCCACAAGGGCCCTCGTAAGGCCGTGCATGGCACGGGCGCGGCTTGCGTCGGAATCCCTGGTGACCACCACGGCGCCGTCGGAGACGGCAACCTCCACGCCATCGGGCAGGCGATGCGTGAGCACCCCCTTTGGACCCTTCACCTCAACCTCGCGGTCCCGGATCTCCACCTTTACTCCCTCGGGCAGCGGTATGGGCTGTTTTCCTATCCTCGACATATCACTACACCTCACCACACCGTAGCAAGAAGCTCCCCTCCCACCCCGAGCCTCCTACACTCGAGACCGCTCATCACGCCGCGCGACGTCGAAAGTATCGCCACACCCAGCCCGCCCATCACGCGCGGTATCTCGTCCTTGCGGACGTAGACCCTGCGTCCGGGCTTGCTGACGCGTCGCAGACCGGATATGACGGAGCTTCCGTCCTCAGTCCACTTGAGCGTTATCGTCAGATAGGCGAACCGGCCCTTCTTGGCGACCGAGTAGTCGGCGATATAGCCCTGCTCCTTAAGTACGCGGGCGATCTCGACCTTCATCCTGGACGAGGGCATCTCCACCCGCTCTTTCTCGGCGTGTATGGCGTTACGTATCCTGGTCAACATGTCTGCAATAGGGTCGGTCATATCTCCACCTGCCGTCCAGTGCTTTGCTCTCAAAAGCTCGCCTTCCTCACCCCGGGGATGCGGCCGAAACTGGCCTCGCGGCGGAAACACACGCGGCAGAGGCCGAACTTGCGCAGGTAGCCCCGCGGCCGCCCACACAGCCTGCACCGCCTAACGGCTCTCACGGCATACTTGGGTTTCTTCTTCGCCTTCTCTATCAGTGCTTTCCTGGGCATGTCTACTCTACTTCCTCTGGTCGTTTCTAAACGGCATCCCCAGCCCCTTGAGCAGCGCAACGGCCTCCTCGCGGTTGCGCGCCGTCGTGACGAACGTTATGTTCATCCCCTTTATGCGGTCGACCTTGCTGTAGTCCACCTCGGGGAAGATTATGTGCTCGCGGATGCCGAGCGTGTAGTTGCCCTTGCCGTCGAATCCCTTGACGGACACGCCCCTGAAATCCCTCACCCGCGGCAGCGCAAGGTTGAACAGCCGGTCCATGAACTCGTACATCCTGTCGCCCCTGAGCGTCACCTTGCACCCGATCGGGGCCCCCTCGCGCAGCTTGAAGCCGGCGATCGACTTGCGTGCCCTGGTGAGCACGGGCCGCTGGCCGGTGATCACGGCCAGCTCCTCGACGGCACTCTCGAGCACCTTGTCGTCGCGCCCGGCGTCGGAGAGCTTGCCGAGCCCCATGTTGATCACGATCTTCTCCACCCTGGGCACCTGCATGGGGTTCTTGTAGCCGAGCTCTTTCTGCAGCGCCGGAGCGAGCTTCTCCCTGTAGTAGGCTTTCAAACGCGGCACACTCATCGCTCTCAGATCTCCTCGCCGGTCCTCTTGCTGTAGCGCACCTTCTCGCCCGTGGCAAGCGTCCTCATGCCGACCCGCGTCGGCCTGCCAGTGGCCGGCTCGTAGAGCATGAGGTTCGACAGATGTATGGGTGCCTCCTTCTCCACGATGCCGCCAGCTGGATCCTTGGGCGTCGGACGCATGTGGCGCTTTATAAGATTGAGCTTCTCCACTATGGCGCGCCCCTCTTCGTAGAGCACCTTGAGCACCTTGCCCGTCTTGCCCTTCTCCTTTCCGGCGATGACGTATACCGTATCGCCCACCTTTATCCTCGTCCTTACCCTTGTTGTTCCTCGCGCGCGGTTTCCGCGCCTCTTCTTGCTTCGAGCCATCCTAGACCACCTCGGGAGCAAGCGATATGATCTTCATGAACCCTTTCGTCCGCAGCTCCCTGGCCACGGGGCCGAAGACGCGCGTACCTATGGGTTCGCCGTCCTTGTCGATGAGGACGGCGGCGTTGTTGTCGAAACGGACGTAAGAGCCGTCGGGACGACGCTGTTCCTTGCGTGTACGCACGACGACGGCCCTGTGTATGTCGCCCTTCTCAACCTTGGAGTTGGGCAGGGCCTCCTTTATCGATACCACCACCACGTCGCCCAGGCGCGCGTACTTGTGCGAGGAGCCTCCCGACACGCGTATACAGTAGAGCTTCTTTGCACCGGAATTGTCGGCCGACTGAAGGTATGAGGTAGCCTGTATCATCCCTTCTCCCCTCCTTCACCCATGACTTCCTCGCGGGCCTCCACCTCGGGGAGCACGGCCCTCTCGAGAATCTTGCTCACACGCCAGGACTTCGTCTTGCTCAGGCGGCGCGTCTCGATGATGAGCACCTTATCGCCCACCTGACACTCGTTGCGCTCGTCATGTGCCTTGAACCTCGAGGTCCTCTTGACGGGCTTCTTGTAACGGGGATGCCGGACGTAGCTCTCCACCTCGACGACCACGGTCTTGTCCATCTTGTTGCCGGCCACTATCCCCACTCTGCTTCTCATCTTGCCCCTGCTCATCTAAGCTCTCTCCTTTGCGGCCAACTCCCGCTCCCTCTTCACCGTAAGCACGCGCGCCAGATCCTTACGCAAAGCCCTGATCCTTGCAACGTTGGTGAGCTGCTGCGTGGCCAACTGCACCCTCAGGTTGAACAGCTCGCGCCTGATCTCCTCCTCCTTCTTGTCCAGCTCCTCGTCGCTCAGCCCCCTCAGCTCTTCGGCCTTCATCCTAGAGCACCTCCTCGCTTCGGACGACGATCCTGGTCTTGACCGGCAGCTTGTGCGAGGCAAGCCTCAGCGCCTCGCGCGCCGTCTCCTCGGCAAGCCCCCCGATCTCGTAGAGCATCGTCCCCCGCTTGACCGGGGCCACGTAGCCCTCGACGTCCCCCTTGCCCTTGCCCATGCGCGTCTCGGCGGGCTTCTTCGTAACGGGCTTGTGAGGGAAGATCCTGATCCACACCTTGGCCCCTCGCTTCACATGGCGGGTAATCGCGATACGGGCGGCCTCGATCTGGCGCGCCGTTATTCGGCCGCACTCGAGCGACTGCAACCCCATGTCACCGAACTCGACCGAGGCGCCGCGGCTGGCCTTGCCGCGTATGCGGCCCTTGTGCTGCTTCCTGTATTTGAGCTTGGCTGGCTGTAGCATCTGCCGTTCCCCCGGCCGGCCCTACTGGCGGGCCGCCTTCTTCTCTATTATTTCACCCTTGAAGATCCATACCTTGACGCCGATTATGCCGTAGGTGGTCTTGGCCTCGGCGAACCCGTAGTCGAGGTCGGCTCTAAGCGTCGTAAGGGGCACGCGTCCCTCGCGGTACCACTCCTTCCTCGCTATCTCGGCCCCTCCGAGCCGGCCCGACACCATGACCTTTATCCCAAGCGCCCCCAGCCTCAGGGCGGAAGAAATCACCCGCTTCATTGCCCTCCGATAGGCCACGCGGCGCGTGAGCTGGAGCGCAACGTTCTCGGCCACGAGCTGGGCGTCTATCTCGGGCCTCTTGACCTCGCGGATGTCTATATAGACGTCCTTGCCCGTCATCTCGTTGAGCCGCCTTCGGAGAATCTCTATTTCCTGCCCCTTACGTCCGATGATCATCCCCGGCCGAGCGGCATGGATGACCACCCGCACGCGCTCGGCCGCCGTGCGTTCTATCTCGATCCTGGAGATGCCGGCCTGGTAGAACTGCCGCTTAACGAAGCGCTTTATCTCGAGGTCTTCGTGCAACAGCTCCGTGTAGCGGGACTTCTCGGCGAACCAGCGCGAGTCCCACGTGCGCGTGATCCCAAGCCTTATTCCGATCGGGCAAACCTTCTGTCCCAAGACCTATACCTCCCTTTCTTCCACCACTACGGTGATGTGGCTCGTGGGCCTGCGCCGCTGGTAGGCCCTTCCCATGGCCCTCGGCCTGAACCTCTTGAAGGAGGGCCCCTTGCAGGCGTAGGCCTCCTTCACATAGAGCGACTCCGTATCGGTCAACCCCTTCTCCATGGCGTTGGCCACGGCCGACTTCAGCAGCTTGGCCACCAGCACGGCGTTCCGCTTCCTTACGAGCGAGAGGACGGCGAACGCCTCCTCCACACCCTTGCCGCGCACGAGGTCCAGCACCAGCTTCGCCTTCTTGGGCGACGTCCTAGCGTAACGGTGTACGGCTTTGACTCCCATCTCTATATCACCACCCATGGACGTAAGCGCTACCTCCTGCCCATCCTCGAACGCTTGTCACCGGAGGCGTGGCCGTGGTAGGTGCGCGTGGGCGAGAACTCGCCCAGCTTGTGGCCCACCATGTGCTCCGTTATGTAGACCGGTATGAACTTGCGCCCGTTGTAGACGGCGAACGTAAGACCTATCATCTCGGGCGTCACCATCGACGCCCTCGACCAGGTGCGTATAACACGCTTGTCGCCCGACTCGCGGGCCTTCATAACCTTCTTCATCAATTTGGGGTCCACATAGGGACCCTTCTTAGCGGATCTTGCCATCTCGTAAAAACCCCTCAGTCCATCCCGTATCCGATGCGACGGCGCTTGACGATGTATTTGTCGGTGCGCTTGTTGCGGCGGGTCTTCTTCCCGATCGTTATCCACCCCCAGGGAGAAACGGGATGCGGGTTGCCCTTGGTGGCCTTGCCCTCGCCCCCTCCGTGGGGATGGTCGACGGGATTCATGGCCACGCCGCGCACGTGGGGGCGGCGCCCCATGTAGCGGCTGCGCCCGGCCTTGCCGATGACGACCAGCTCGTGCTCTACGTTGCCCACCCTGCCCACGGTGGCCATACAATCCAGGTGGACCAGCCTTATCTCACCCGAGGCGAGCTTGAGCTGCGCATAGTCGCCCTCCTTGGCCACCACGCGCACCGACGAGCCGGCCGCCCGCGCCAGCTTGCCGCCCGCGCCGGGCTTGAGCTCGACGTTGTGCACCGTGGTACCCACGGGTATGGAGCGCAGCGGCATGGCGTTGCCAGGCTGCACCTCCACCTTGAGTCCCGCCACCACCTCGTCGCCCACGCCTATGCCGTCCGGGGCCAGTATGTAGCGCTTCTCGCCGTCGCGGTAGTGGAGGAGTGCTATGCGGGCCGAGCGGTTGGGATCGTATTCGATCGTGGCCACGCGGGCGGGCACGTCGAACTTGTCGCGCTTGAAATCTATTATCCTGTAGAGGCGCTTGTGGCCCGCGGCACGGTGCCGTGAGGTGACTCGGCCCATGGAGTTGCGACCCACCTTGCGGTGTATGTAGGTCGTAAGGGGTTTGTAGGGCTCCGTGGCCGTTACCTCGGAGAAATCGGGGCCCGTCATCTGTCTTCTTCCCGGCGTATAGGGACCGAATTTCTTGACACCCATCTCAAACCCCCTCGAAGAACTCTATCGATCCTTCCTTGAGCCTCACGTAGGCCTTCTTTACGGCAGACGTCCTGCCCACCAGGCGTCCTGCGCGCTTGATCGGCTTGCCGGGCGAGATGAGCGTACCCACCTTGTCCACCTTGACGCCGAACAGCTTCTCGACGGCCTGCTTTATCTCCTTCTTGTTCGCCTTCCGGTCGACTGCGAACACGTACCAGCCGCGCTCCTTGAGCGCCGTGCTCTTCTCCGTGATTAGCGGCCTTTTTATTATCTGCGTCGGATGCTTCATCGACCGAACTCCTCCTGCAGCCGCCTAAGAGCCGCCTCGGTGAACAGCAGGCAGCCGTGGTTGAGGACGTCGTAGACGTTGAGACCCTCGACACGAAGCACCTTCACACCGGGCACGTTGCGCGCCGACTTGCTGAGCGTCTCGTTGGGCGCGTCCACCACAATGAGCACCTTGTCCTCACCCAGCCACCGGAGCATGGATACGACCTGCTTCGTCTTGATCTCGGGCAGGTCGAGGTCCTCGACGACCCTGATGCCGCCCTCGGCCAGCTTGTACGAGAGGGCCGACAACAGTGCCGCGCGCCTCAGCTTCCGGGGCAGCTTGAACGACCAGTCCCTCGGCTTGGGGCCGAACACCACGCCCCCCTTGCGCCAAATGGGGGATCTGATTGATCCGTGCCTGGCCCGGCCCGTTCCCTTCTGCCGCCACGGCTTCCTCGAGCCCCCGCGAACCTCGCCGCGGGTTTTCGTCGAAGCCGTCCCGGCGCGCCTCTTGGCGAGCTGCCACCTGACTACGGCGTGCATGAGATGGGGCTTCACCGGTGCCTCGAATACGGAGGCCTCGAGCGTTACCTTGCCCACCGAAGCGCCTTCACGGTTGTAGAGTTCCAGCTCAGCCACGTCGCGACCTCCCCTTGGTCGTGTGCTTCACGATGACCAGCCCTCCGTTCGGGCCGGGCACCGAACCCCTGACGAGCAACAGCCCGCGCTCCTCATCCACCCCAACCACGCGCAAACCCTGTACGGTGACAGTGGTGTTGCCCATGTGGCCGGCCATCCGCTGCCCCTTCCACACCTTAGCCGGGTAGGAGTGCTGCCCGATAGATCCGGGTCTGCGGTGGGCCATGCCGCCGTGGGAATCGGGCTGTCCGGCGAATCCGTGCCTCTTCATGCCGCCTGCGAAACTGCGGCCCTTGCTCTTGCCGGTCACATCCACCTTGTCGCCCACGCTGAATATCTCCACCCCCACGGGGTCGCCCACGTTGTAGGCGTCGTAGTCACCGCCCAGGACGGCGAACTCCCGCAGCACCCTCAGCGGCGGAAGGCCCGCCTTCTTGAAGTGGCCCAGCATGGGCTTCGTCACGCGCTGGGGCTTTACCTCCTCAAACCCCAATTGGACGGCCTCATACCCATCCCTCTCGCGCTCTCGCCTCTGTACAACGTAGCACGGTCCGGCCTTTATAACGGTCACGACGGACAACATCCCGTCGTCCAGGAACTTCTCCGTCGTACCCACCTTCCGTCCTATCAGTCCCTCGATCATCTCGCTCACGATCCCACCAACTTTATCTCAACCTCGACCCCCGACGACAGGTCGAGCTTCATCAGCGCGTCTATGGTCTGCTGCGTCGGCTCCAGAATGTCAACCAGCCGCTTGTGCGTCCTCACCTCGAAGTGCTCGCGCGAGTCCTCGTCGATGTGCGGCGAGCGCAACACGCAGTAGCGGCTGATCCGCGTCGGCAACGGCACGGGACCGGCTATGCGGGCGCCCGTACGCTTGGCCGTCTCCACTATCTCACGCGCCGACTTGTCGAGCAGCGTGTTGTCGAACGACTTGAGCTTTATCCTTATCTTCGCTGTCCGATTCATTTCCCACCGTCCCCGGTCGAGGGGGATTCACTCTATGATCTTGGTAACCACGCCGGCTCC
>CAZXEJ010000027.1:0-29682 GCA_964639895.1 uncultured Spirochaetia bacterium
ACCTCGGCGGCCGTCTCCTCGAGGTTCTCGTCCCCCGTCGTGCGGGCCAGCCTGAGCACGGCTATTGAGTAATAGAACACTGCGCGCGCAAGGGCGAGCCGGGCGTCGTTTATCTTGAACTCCTCCAGATGCTGTTGCGCCTCGAGCAGGGCGTAGAACCCGACACCGCAGAACAGGGTGAGCAGCTTCTTCGCCTCCTCGGGGGCCATCCCCTCCACCAGATAGACGAGCGGCGACATCAC
The DNA here is from genome assembly GCA_964639895.1 of uncultured Spirochaetia bacterium. Lineage (GTDB taxonomy): Bacteria > Desulfobacterota_D > UBA1144 > Nemesobacterales > JADFKM01 > CAZXEJ01. The sequence continues at coordinate 243 of CAZXEJ010000027.1, forward strand.
GATCGACTCCAGCTCGTCGGCCCCCTCGCCGATCAGCCGTGCGAGCTGCATCACCTTTTCGTCCTCGGCCTTGCTCAGCAGGTCTTCGAGCGCGCTCCTTACGTATTCGAGCGCGAAGCGGTCCCTTATCTCCGCGAGCGACAACCCCTCGGACTTAAGCGCCTTTATATAGGCGAGCTTGTCCACCGTGGACTCGGGATATACGAGCGTCGACGTCCCCTTGTCCTTGAGCTTGCGCCGCTTGGGCTTTGGAATGAAACCGAGCTGGGTGTAGAACCGGATGGTCTTCTTCGGGTTGTCCCCGAGGTTGATGTTTCTCTTCTCGGCCTCGCGAATGAGTTCGTCTATGGTGAGCTCGTCCATCACAATGATAATAAAACCCCGTTGGACCGATTGTCAATCTCATTCGCCCCGGCACCGCCCCGCCACTCCCCACCACTCCACGACGTGCGGCCCCGCCTGCCGGCGGTGCATTCCACTCCAACACAGCGCCCGTGTGCCATCCGACCCAATACCAGCTATCCCCCCGCTCCGTCCTCGTGCGGCACCGCGCCCGGCCGCCCCCGCCGGGGTGGAAGGTCACTCACATGCGGGAGTCGACCGGGGCGGGACACTTCATCCCTTCACCCCCTCGCCTGATCCTCCCGCACGTACCGTGGTAATGGAGACGAGAGGTGTACGGAGCCGCCCGACTCCCAACCCCCACGGGGGGCGCTAGGAAACCGGCATCCTCTCCTTTATCATCTCCACCACGCGCGAGAGCACCTCGGAGGGTTTCGCGTAGACCACGGCGTCTGCGAACTCGTCGAACGGGCCCGGCTGCTGGCTTATGACGGCCACGCGCGCGCCCTGCTCCTTGGCGATCCAGGGTAGAGAGGAGGCGGGCTCCCGCGAGACGTCGGCTCCGGCCAGGACGAAGAGGTCGCAGCCGCGCAGCCTCATCCATGCCTCGCGCAGCTCCCAGTGCGGGGGAGGCTGGCCGGGGAACGATATCTCGGGCTTGAGAAGGTCGCTGCCGCAGGAATCGCATTCGGGCACTTCGGAGCCGCGATCGAGCAGCGCCAAGGCCGCCTCGAGCTCGTAGCCCTTGCCGCAGCGGGTGCAGACGATCCAGAGCACGGTGCTGTTGAGCTCCATCACGATGGAGCTTCCGGCCCTGTAGTGGAGGCCGTCTGCCGCCAGCGTGAACAAGGAATCCAACATGCCCAGCGCCTCCAGCTCGGCCACGGCCACGTGAGCCGCGTTAGGCTCGGCCTCGGCCAGCACCGGGTACAGATCCCTGAGCCTCTTCCAATAGGCGGACCGCACCTGGCGCGAGGAGCGGAACTCCCCTATGGGCGGGTTGAACGCAGGGTCTGCGAAATCCACCACACCCGACTCGGCCGAGAGCTCCGTGCCCGTAAGGAACACCGCCCGCCGGGCTTCCATCAGCCACTCGACCAGGCTCTCTACGGCTCGACTGTCCATGCTGGCACCAGTTATGATTATACTCGTCCCGCTTCGCTCCTTCCAGGGCGCGGCGGAGCATACACACACCGTGCGGGAGCGGATCCATGGAGCCCAAGGAGATAACCGAGCTCGGCGACGAGGCGCTGCTCATCGTATGGAGCGACGGCCACGAGAGCATCTACACACACCGCGAGCTACGCGCCGCCTGCCCGTGCGCCGTATGCGCCACGGAAAGGGCCAAGGGCAACGGTCCCAGTCCGCCCGAGGACGTGGCCCCATCGAAGATGGAGTACGTGGGCCGCTACGCGCTCCGCTTCCACTGGAGCGACGGCCACGGGACCGGCATATACAGCTTCGCCCTCCTGCGGCGCCTATGTACGTGCGAGCCGTGCTCTCGATCCACTCCCTGACGACCGCGCCCCCTCCACGACCGCCGGACACAGGCTACGTCGCACCCGGTCTCATCGGCCTGTTGTCTAGGCGAGGCCGAGCACATATAATTAAGGCGGGGGGAGTGAGGGTGGAGCGGCCAGACCATAACTGCAACAGGAGTGTGTCCTTACCGTGGACCCAGTGAACCAGGCGGCTCTCGTCGCCGTGCGCGATTGCATGGGGGTGAAAGAGGGGGAGAAGGTGTTGATACTGACCGACGAGCCCACGCGCAGGGTCGGGATGGCCCTCTTCGAAGCGGCCAAGCTGCTGGGGGCGCAGGCCTACTACGTGGAGATGCCCACCGGAAGGTCCCACGCCGAGGACCCGCCCGAGCCGGTGGCCGAGATGCTCAAGCTCGTCGATGTGGCGCTCATTCCTACGAAGATGTCCCTCTCGCACACCGACGCCCGCCGCGAAGCGTCCCGCCGAGGCGTGCGGATCGCCACCTTGCCCGGCATTACCGAGGAGGTGTTGGCGCGCGCGCTGAAGGCCGACTACTTCACCATCGCAGAGCGGAGCCGCGCCCTGGCCAAGGTGCTTACAAAGGGCTCCACGGTCAAAGTCACGACGGCCAAGGGTACCGACGTCACGATGTCGATCGAAAACAGAAAGGGTTACGCCGACACGGGCCTCAACCACGAGAAGGGAAGCTTCAGCAACCTGCCCGCCGGTGAGGCCTACATAGCCCCCGTCGAAGGCACCACCGAGGGCGTAGTATATTTCGACGGCTCGATGGCCGGAGTCGGGCTGCTCGAGAACGAGACCATCCGCGTCGTCGTCAAGGAGGGCTACGCGACCGAGATTACGGGGGGCGAGGGGGCCAAGAAGCTGCTTGCCGCAATGGAGCCGCACGGCCCGCTTGCGTTCAACGTGGCCGAGCTCGGCATCGGCACCAATTCCATGGCCCGCATTACGGGCAACGTGCTCGAAGACGAGAAGGCCCTGGGCACGGTGCATATAGCGTTCGGAGACAACAAGAGCATGGGCGGCACGGTGGACGTGGCGAGCCACTTGGACGGGGTGATTCTGAAACCCACCCTCTACGTGGACGATGAGCTGGTCATCGACCGCGGCACTCTGCTCGTAGAGGGCTAGGACCGCCGTCGGGGCCATAGGCAACCCCCGCAACGGCCCCGGCCGGAGGCGCCGCGCTCGGCGGAAAAGGCTCTCAAGGTAGGTCGGCTCCACTTTCTGACACTCGACCCCCACACGAACGGGCTCAATTGCCGCCCGGAAGACGACCGCACGGCGCGAACCTGTGCACCCGAGGCCGCCTCGGGCAAGGGGGGACGCCCCCCGGCGCCGTGACCGCCACCGTCGCGCTCCCCACACACCGCAATCGGCACCGACCACCCAACGGCGACGCGCACGTAGGACGCAGCGGGAGGCGAGGCCGCAAGCGTCACGGCGTGCACCCTCTCCTCACCTTCCTCGACCGGCCGTCTGCACACCCGCGGCGGGCCGCTTTGTCCCACCGCCTCCCTCCCCTGCGCCCGACGCCGCATTCTGGGGGGGTTAAGTAACGGCCGCCGGGATAGTATTATATTGTGCAGGGGAGGTAAGAGGTGTTACTGCTCGCTCTCGACGTGGGAAATACAAACATAGTGTTCGGTGTCTTCGAAGACGACGCCCTCGTCAACCACTGGCGCGTGGGCACAGACAAGCACAAGACGGCCGACGAATACGGCATCGTGCTCAAGTCGCTGCTCGAACACGGCGGCGTAGCCCCCTCGGACATCGGAGGAGCCGTCCTCTCGTGCGTCGTCCCCCCACTCACCACCACGCTCCAGCAGGCTCTCGCGGACTACTTCGGCCTCCGGGCCGTATCCGTCGGCCCCGGCATAAAGACCGGCATGCCCATCCTCTACAGGAACCCGCGCGAGGTGGGCGCCGATCGGATAGCCAACGCCGTGGCCGCCTATGACAAGTACCGCTCGTCCGTAATAGTGGTTGACTTCGGCACGGCCACCACGTTCGACTGCATTTCGGAGCGCGGCGAGTACATGGGGGGAATCATCGCTCCCGGCATACTGATATCGTCCGAGGCGCTGTTCGAGGCGGCTTCTAAGCTTCCCAAGGTGGAGATAGCAAGGCCCAAGTCCATAATAGGCCGAACCACCGAGGAGAGCATCCAAGCGGGGCTGATATACGGCTACGCGGGCCTCGTCGACGGCATCGTGCAGCGCGTGCTGCGACAGATGCCCCCCTCGACGCGTGTCGTCTCCACCGGCGGCCTGGCCGGACTCATAGCCAACGAGAGCAGAACGATCGAGGAGGTCGAGGAGTTCCTCACCCTCAAGGGACTAAGGCTCATCTATGAATGGAACAAGCCCTGAGTTCGAGCTGGCCCGAAAGGGCAATGGATACGTACTCACCCTCATCCTGCCCGGTCGCGGTCGCGCCCGCTGGTACATGCCGAACCCCCCTCCCGCGCGCCGCGGAGAGCGGGGGCTTGCCGTGGGCGAGCTCCCCTATGGAGAAGACCCGTTCGCGGCCGCCCCACCGACCGACGGAGAGCCCATCGACCGCGGCCCCGCCCGGCCGGGGCATTGCTCGGGAGGGAAGATCGAGGTCGAACTCTGCGGCCGCAGGGTTCGGGGCCGCTACCTGCTGCTGGTCCCCTCGTGGGGACGGGAAACGGCGCGCGCCCTGTGGGTCGTCATAAACCTCTCGGGACCCAAGCGCGGCGAAGAGGCCGTGGCGCGCACGCCCTAGGCCGGAGGCGGCCCGCCCTTTACACCCCCGTGCCCCCGTACTACCCTATTAGGTATGAAGGCCGTCCGATCCCCCAGGCCCCCCTGGATCAAGGGGCGCGCCCCCGGCGGACCCCGCTACGAGCGGTTGCACGCTCTCGTGCGCTCGCTGCACCTCCACACGGTGTGCGAGGAGGCCCGATGCCCCAACATGGGCGAGTGCTGGAGCCGCGGGACGCTCACGGTTATGATCCTGGGCGACGTGTGTACGCGGAGCTGCGGCTTCTGCGCGGTGGCCACCGGCGCGGGCGGCCCTATAGACTGGGACGAGCCCGAGCGCGTGGCACGCGCCGTGGCCGAGCTCAAACGCAACGCCCCCGAGCTGAGACACGTCGTCATAACCTCCGTCAACCGAGACGACCGGAACCGGGAAAGCGCCCTCGTGTTTGCGCGCACGGTGGAGCTGATAAGGAAGCGCGTCCCCGGCGTAGACGTGGAGGTGCTGATACCCGACTTCAAGGGGGATGAAGAGGCGCTGCGCTCGGTGCTCGAGGCCGGCCCCGACGTGCTCAACCACAACGTCGAGACGGTGCCGCGTCTCTACGGGGAGCGCCGCCCGACCGAGGCCGGCACATGGCGCGCCGTAAGGCCCCAGGCCGACTACGGCTGGTCGCTCGGGGTGTTGAGGCGCGCCGCCCTCTGGAGCAGACGAGGCAAGGGCCGCAGACCGATGGTTGTCAAGTCCGGCCTGATGGTGGGGCTGGGCGAGGGCGTCGACGAGCTGCTCGCCACGCTGGGCGATCTAGCCCGCGCGGGCTGCCACATAGTGACCATCGGCCAATACCTACGACCCACACCCGCCCACCTTCCCGTCGTACGCTACTACCATCCGCTTGAGTTCGATGCGCTCAAGCGCTACGGCGAAGCCGTCCTCGGCATTCCCCACGTCGAGGCCGGCCCGCTGGTCAGAAGCTCCTACATGGCCGACCGGCAGGCGGCCTCACTGGACCGCCCGGTCCGTTGAACAGGCCGCCCCGCATAGGGTACAATTAAGTTCCCGGGAGGAGAGCGATGAAGAACCAAAGGTTCCAACTTGACTACGACGTGCGGGTCGTCGAGAGGAACATCCGCGAAGGCATCCTGACGAAGGAGGAGTACGAGAAATACCTCGAGAGCCTGCCCGACGTCGAGAGCAAGGGCGAATGGCTACAGATCGATACCGAGACCCGAGCCGAGACCGCAGCGGCTGCACCCTCGGAGGACACCGAGCCCGAGGAAGGTGAGTGATCCGATGAGTTGGAGCTACAAGGTACTTACGACCAACGAACTCTTTCCCGAGGAACACGACCACGATATAGCCGTCTCCAAGGAAGCGGCCGCACAGCGCCGACGCCGCCTCGGAAGCGGGCTCGAAGAGGTGCTGAACAAGCTTGGCTCGGAGGGATGGGAGCTCGTTCACATCGTGGGTGAGTTCGGGATCTTCAAGAAGAAGAACGACTGAGGAATGCCCCCTCAACCGCCGCCCGTCAGGGGCCGCCGAGCCGGCCGACGCCGCAGGGACTCCGGATGGAACCGAAAGCCACTCCCATCGTAGCGTTGCTGCTGGGAGCAGTGGTAGCCGTGCTCGCCATGGGGGCCCCCTCGTCCGCGCTCACGGTCGAAGGCGAAGGTCAAGTGCGTCTGGAGCCGGGGGCAACGCTCACCGAGGCGCGCGACCGTGCCCTGCGCCAAGCCCTTGAAGAAGCGGTGCTCAAGGCCGCCCGCCGGATCGAGCCCACCATCAGCGCCGCCGGCCTCAAAGAGATAAGCGGTGACGACCACCTGCACTACGTAAACAGCTACCGCATAATGGGCGAGCAGACACTGGGCCGACTCTACAGGCTCTCCATCGAGGCCGACGTGGACGAGTTGCGCCTGAGAAACCGACTCAAGGGGTGGACGGCCAAGCGCAGGCGCACCCCACTTGCGCGACCTGACAGTATCTCGATCGACGTCGTACTAGGGGGGCTCCTGGGGGGGCACGACCGCCTGGCGCGCAGCGTGCGCAACGAGATAGCAACCGTACTCATAGGAAACGGCTACAAGGTGGTCCGCGGCATGGGCGGCATCCAGGTCACGGCCACCGTCACGGCCGAGCCACTGGAGGGACGCGCCGACGGCGCTACGAGCCCCTACCGCTCGCTCGTGACCGTGATGCTCCGCGCACGGGACGTCTCGGGCAGAGAGATAGCATCGGCGGGCGAGAGCACATATGAACTCCGCGGAAGGGCGTTCGAGGGCAGGGAGAAGATAGCCGCCCTGCTGGCCCGCAGCGCCTCGAAGAAGCTGGCGCTTAAGCTCAACCTTTGGTCGCGCCGGCCGTCCGGACCGCCGCAGCCCGTCACGCTGTCGTTCGGCGGCGTGACGAGCTACACCCTGTACCGCTACCTCGACACCATGGTATCGAAGTCGCTCGGCGACTCGGCCGCCGTCGAAAGGCGCATATTCGAGGGCGACCGCATAACCTACGAACTGCGCTACGACGGGGACACCGGCGAGTTGGCGGCCCTCATCGCAGGGAACAACCCCCTCGGCTTCGCCATAGTACCTAAGAAGCGTGGCCTACGCTCGGTGGAGTTCGAGCTGGTACCCCAGGAGTAGGAGGCGGAGGAAAACGGCATGCACGTCTCACGCACCCGCCCAGAGGGTACGGCACCGCAAGCAACCGCGGAAGGAACGGTGAGGTGGCGCTGGTGGCTGCCCCCCGCGGTGCTGGCCGCGGCGCTGGTGTTGTTCATCCTCCTATCCTGCTCCGACGAGAGGGCGCGCCGGGAGAACTTCGTCACAGCCGAGAGCGTGCTGGCGACAAGGCTCGAGCGCACCATAACTTCCCTCGACGACGCGATAGATGGGCTGCGCCGCATCGATCGCATCGGGTGCGACGAGCGTCTGGGCGCGCTCGAGCACGAGGTGCTCCACATCCAGATGAAGAACGCACGGCTGAGCCCGCCCTCGCCGAAGCTCGGACGCATAAAGGAGCTCCTGGACTCTTCGATTTCCTCGGCCCTCGCCGCCGCCGTCCATGCGCGCACGGCGTGCGGGTCGGCCATGCAGGCGGGGGCGGCCGCCAAGGCCAGAACCCTCGTAAGGCAGGCATCCCGCAGGCTGGCCATGGCGCGCGCAGCCATGGAGAACCTCGGCATAGTGGACTTGGGCCTCTAGCTCCACTCGTCCGCCGGACCACCTGGAGCGATCGCCTCCACCACTTCCGCCCCGCCGTGGCGACGCCCCGGTCGGGGTGAACACGGGCTGGGCGATGATTATATTAAAGGTAGGGGCGGGAGGAAACCACGAAGGGAGGTGCCTCATGATGAGAGAAGCCTACGCCGAGGGCGTGACCCACGGAATGCCTCGGATGGAGTGGTACTTCGACGAGGTGACGGTCGAGGCCAACCTGTGGTGCCCCCGCCACCGGGCGCCTACCAGGGTACTGGCCGTAAAGAGGGCCTGCCCGCTGTCGACCGAGATGGCCGACGTCGTGTGGTGTCCCCACTTCCGAAACGGAAAGCCCCGGTGCAACCGCGAGTGCCTGGCCTTCCTGAGATTCGTCGGTCACTAGCGCACCGAATACCTTATATAAGTCCCGTACGATAGGGCTCCTTGCCTCCTTTTGAAGCCGGGAGGCGCCGCCTCCCGGCTTCCTCCAAGCCAGCCGGATAAACCGCTTTCCCCCGGAACCGCGGAGTTCATCCCCCCGAAGGACCTAATTGGTCCCAAAGCGGGTTGACATCGAACCGGCAAGTAGTAAGCTAGGGGGTGATGACCAGCTCAACGAAGAAGACCCCTATAAAGCCGCTTCCCCCAGACGGCGGGAAAGAGACACGCGACCTCCTCATGGACGAGATCCGAGCCATACGGGACATACTGGCCGAACTCACGTCCTGGGTCAGGGAACCGGGCCGGCCCTCGACCGCTGGGGGGCTCTTCCCTGAATCCGCTCCGTCCGTGGCCGAGAGGCTCAAGCAGGAGATCAAGTCCGAGCTGTGGCAGGAGCTCAACCACCTCAAGCTCAAGATCGCCCGCCTGGAGCAGAAATGCTTGGCCATACAGAAGGACATGGACATCGGCCAGCGCCTTGCACGGCTGGAAGAGAGGTTCGAGCTCCTCATAGAAGACCAGATAAACGCCCAGTTCGTCCTGGCCTCTCTGGACAAGGACGAAGAGTTCGAGGAATTCGAAGAGAACCTGGACGAGACGGAAGAGTTGTAGCCGGAGGAGGGCACCGGACCAGAGGGGGCTCGTCGGCGCGATAGGTACGCAACCGTCCCCTACGCCAAGCCGGAGACCCACTCCAGAGGGGAACGGTATGCCTTGCCCCCAGCGCGCGGTGTGGAGCCGAGGCGGAGAGAGCCACTCCCCCGGCGGAAGCAGGCTTCCAACCCGCACATCACGTCCCGCCCCGGCAGGTGCCGGGCCAGGGCTTACGGAGCCCTGAGTCTGGCGCACGCCCTTCGGTCGGCCCCGCCGAGCGGTTTCGCCCGCGGCCGCCTTCGCCTGCCGCCGTTCCCTTCCCTTGATCCGCTGTCCCTGCGGCCTCGAGCTCGGCCACGATGCGCAGGTATTCGTCCATGAGCGTCCTCCTCCCCTCCCTTGAGCGCCTCCGCACGCGGAGGTACCTGCTCACCGAGTAGGCAAGGAAAACGAAGTAGAGAACGACGAAGGCCGCCACCAAAAGTACGTACACGCCGCCTCCTCGGACGGGCCGGATGCAAGGGTCTACTACGGGAAATTCTAACCCCTCCCTATTCCTCGGCAAAACGGTGCTGGTAAGGTATACGGATGATGTCCCCCACTCCGGACCTCGAGAGCAAGGCGAGCCGCACCGAAGCCCCACTACCCCAGCTGGACGGCGAATCTCACAGGCGGGGAAGGCCGCTCGGCCGCCAGGCGCTGGCCCTCTGGCTCATGATAGCCGCCGGTTTCTGTTTCGCCACGATGGGGGCGCTCATTCACTATTTCTCGGCCACCATCCCATGGCCACTGCTCGCGCTTTACAGGGCGCTGTTCATGCTGTCCATCACCGCCGTTCTGCTGCGCCGCTCGGGATCGCCGCCATTGCGGCTGCCGGCCCCTCCTCTGCTGTGGCTGCGGAGCCTTGCCGGCACGGCGGGGATGCTCACTACGTTCTACGCCCTCAGCCACCTTCCTGTTGCCGACGCCACCGTCGTGATCGAGACGCGGCCCGTGTGGGTGGCGCTTCTGGCGGGCCTGTTTCTCAAGGAGCGCACCGGTCGGAACGTATGGATTTACATCGTGCTCGGCCTGGCCGGGGTGGTGCTGATCGAACAGCCCTACTTCCGCGAGGGCAGGTACACGGTGTTCGTCGCACTCGGGGCGGCCGTCGCCGGAGCCGTAGCCATGACCTGCCTGCGGGCGCTCGCATACCTGGACGACAAGGTGATAATCGCACACTTCGCCGCCACGGCCGCCGTCGCCTTCGCCGTCTACGTGGCGGTCGGAGGGGTGAGGCCCGACGCCGACGTCATCTACGCCACCCTGAGCGATCCCGTCAACGTAGTGCTTCTCCTGGGGCTCGGCACGCTGGGTACCGTAGGACAGCTCGCCATGACCAAGGCGTTCTCGCTCGCCACGGCTCCCCGCGTGGCGGCCGTGGGCCTGGCCAAGGTCGGCATAGCGGCCGCCTACGACACCGTGTTCTGGGACCGCTCGTTCTCTGGCGCCACGCTTGCGGGGATGGGGCTCATACTGGGCTCGCTCTGGGTGTTCCTGCACAGGCGTGACTGAGCGGAGCTCCGGGGTTCGGTCGCCGGGGGGGTGGAGGCGCACACTCCAGCGGGACGCCTATTTCGTGTATAATATAGTATCAGCGCGAGGGTCCAGGACGAAGGCACCTCAGTCGTCGCCAGCCCGCTCTTGCGAGAAACTGCCTTGTACACGCTCTCACCGACAGTCCGGCACACGACCAGGGGCGGCAGCGGGCGCCGCAACGACGGCCCCCGAGTAGGCCGGCCCGTGCCCGAGTCCAATCCGCTTGCCCTCGGCGCAGAAGTGATTTGAAGAAAGAGCACGCAGAGATGGAGCAGACCGTCACACAGGAAGTGATCTTCGACGACAGCCACCTGCTCACCCACCTCTACGGCAAGAACAACGAGAACCTCAAGGAGATGGAGAACGTCTTCGGGGTCCGCATATACAGCAGGGGGGGCAAGGTGAGCATCGTGGGCCCGAGCGAAGAGGTGGCCGACACGGAGCGGTTCCTGAGGGAGGTGTACGCCATCGTAAAGAAGGGCTACACGCTCATCCCGGCCGACATAGAGCTCGCCTCGCGCATAGTGTTCGAAGAGAGGACATCGCTCGAAGACATCTTCCTCGATACGGTGTGCGTGTCGACGCGCAAGAGGATCATCGCGCCCAAGAGCGTGATGCAGAAATTCTACATCGACTCCATAAGGAAGAACGACATCGTCATCGCGGTCGGGCCGGCCGGGACGGGCAAGACCTACTTGGCCATGGCCATGGCCGTAAGCGAGTTCCTGAGCCGCAATGTAAGCCGCATAATCCTGACTCGGCCGGCCGTCGAGGCTGGCGAGAAGCTGGGGTTCCTGCCCGGCGACCTGCAGCAGAAGGTCGACCCCTATCTGAGGCCGCTCTTCGACGCCCTCTACGACATGATGGACATCGACAAGGCGCTGCGGCTCATCGAGAAGGGCTCAATAGAGATCGCCCCGCTGGCGTTCATGAGGGGAAGGACCCTCAACGACGCCTTCATCATCCTCGACGAGGCCCAGAACACGACGTCGGGCCAGATGAAGATGTTTCTCACCCGTCTGGGGTTCAACTCCAAGGTGGTCATCACGGGTGATCTCACACAGATCGACCTCGACGGGGGCGAGAAGTCGGGGCTTGTCGAGATAGTGGAGCTGCTCAAGGACATCGAAGGCATAAACATCGTCCGCTTCACCAAGCAGGACGTCGTCCGGCACCCGCTGGTCAGGAAGATCATCGACGCCTACGAACTCAAGGAGGCCTGGCAGGAGGACTAGTCCGTCTTCTTGCGCGCCCTTATCCTGAGCGCCGTATTGGAGCCGGTCCCGTAGACGCCCTGTATCCATCCGTCCACATATACGTCCACACCTCCGCCGTCCTCTTCCACGTGCAGCTCGAACGCCCTCTCCTGCTGGTCGGGCGAGGTGAAGGGGGCGCCCACCCAGACGGCCCAGATGATGTCGTCGCCGGTGACGTCGTAGTGGGCCACGGTGTAGCTCTTGACCTCGCCCAGAAGCTCCTTGGTCTCGGCATCGAAAATCCTAAGCGGCATCACTTCACCCCCCGGCACTGAGAACTGAAAAGGGCGGCAGCACCCGCCCCAGGCGGATCTGCACTCACCGAACAAATAATGATAACAGAAAACGGCCGGCGCCGGCGAGCGACGCTGGGGGGCAGGGACCGCGACCCTCTCCCGGCGCCCGCCTCTGACACCACGGGGCGGCCGTGTTATAATTCCCTTACCCGCCTCCCTTGGGAGGCGGGTCAATCGCACAACCAGGGGGTCGCCGCATGAGGTTGCCGTACCTATCCGCTCTTCTTGTCACCACCACCATCGCCTTGCTCGGCTGTACGAAGGAGTGGAAGAATCCCGCCACAGGCTTCCCCGTGATGGACGTGGACGTCGCGATGCTGCTTACCACGCCCACCTTCTACGACGGCGCCGGCGTCCGCGTCAAGGGCAAGGTGTGGAACGTGGAAAGAGGAACGTTCAAGACGGACGAGGGCGTGGAGGCTCCCTATACGAGGTTCGTTGTGGCCGACCGCGAGGGCAACTCGCTGGGCGTGTTCGCAAAGGGCGAGATCGAAGTGAAGGAAGGGGACATGGTAAGGGTCGCCGGATACTTCCGCCTTTGGGAGGAGACGCCCTACCACAACTTCCGAAACGAGATAGAGGCCGTAAGGGTCGAGGTTCTCGGCCGTCGCTAGGCCACCACGACGGCGAACGAAGAGAGTATCGATTCGACGCTGCGGCAGAGGTCCTCGCGCCGGATAAGTGCGCTCTCGGCAAGTTGCATGACCGAGACCACGTAGGCACGGCTGTTGAAAAGGGCCACCTTGTAGACGGAGAACACCCGCTCGTGCGAAGGTCCCTTGAAGGGTCTCAGATGGAAGAACCTCAGCACCGACCCCACGTCGGCCGGAACCGAACGCACGACGGCAGCAAGATCTTCCCCTCCCACCCGCAGGCGGCTTTCCATGTAGGCCTCTACGCTCTCCCCCACCCCCTCTTCAACGGTCACCGCGACGAACGGTCTCATTCCCCCCACCAGACACTGCGGCACCAGCACCAGAAGCAGTTTGGCGCCCTCGTGGGGTAGCTGCCTGCCGTAGAATTCACTCAGCATGGAATCGGGATTCCACCCGTTCGGCCAGGATATCATGAAACCGCGCTCCGGGCTGAAGTGCGTGTTGCGGGGCCGCCCGTTAAGAAAGGCGGGCTCTACAACGTTCAGCGTCCTTGCGGACTCGTAAAGGGCCAGGGCCTGCGACCACCCTTGACTCAGCTTTTCGCGGCTCATTTCCGACCGGAATCCCCGGAGGAGGGCTCCCCCGACTCTCAGAGCTTAAGTTTATATGAGATTGCAGACTATGCAACCTGTGCGGCTCCTCTCCCCCGCGCCGGGAGTTCCACGCGCTTGGGCACGACGCACCGCGCACCCGGGGTGCCAGATAAAGAGACCGATGCCAACCCGCACCCCAGGGCTGCAGCCCCTCTCGCCCCGTCCCACACATCGCCGGAAGAAGAGGCCCGGACCTGGAACCGGGGAGCCGAGCCCCCGGCTCAGCGTAGCGAGTGGAGCGGCCCCGATGAGAGCCCTCACGGAGGCCCTAGAAATAAAGCTGCAACTGAAGCCTTACCCTGTTGTCGTCGCGGCCCACTCCGACTGCGCTTTCGTGCAGCAGCGAGTAGTCCCCCTGGAGCTTGAGCCTGTGCCCGTGGAAGTAGTAGCTCAGCGCCGGGGTGAGCTCCCAGCGTTGGACGTCGGGGTTGTCCTCGTCCACGTAGGCGTAGCGCAACCCGACCCCGATCCCAGGGGAGGCGAACACGTAACCCGCCTGCATCCTCAACCCCCAGGCGTCGGCACCGTCCAACCCATCCTCGGCCGGATCGATCGAGCGCGCATGGTACTCCACTTCAGCCGATGCCCCGCGGTACTTGAGCTGGGCGTCGACCGTGAACTGCACAACGTCGCATGTGGCCGATCCCAGCTCGGCACACCTATCGGCAGCCTCGCCGCCCGTAGACTCTATGCCCGGGTTGAGCCCGGGGGCCGCCAGCGCCGCCGCCGCAAGCCTGAGCCTCACTCGCCGCTCCCCCCGACGGAGATCGGCTTGCGAGAGCTTGAACCTGCCGAGGGGATAGAACTCCACTCGACCGGCGACGACGAAGTCGCCGTCGGGGTTGTCGGCCGCATTGGGACCGGCACCGTTGAAGACGCCCACGCCGTAGTCCACCATCCTCCCGATGATCCCGTGTGCCATGACGCCGATGTCCCGGCCGAAGGAGAACTCCTTGCCGACGATCGAGCGGTCGACGAAGGCGAGAGCCGACGACGATGTGAGCTCTTCGGCGTTGAAAGGCACCTTGTACTGCCCGAGACGCAGGGCCGCCGCACGGTACTTGACCAGATCGACGTAGTAGTCCTTGCCGGTCAGGTCATGGCCCTTGTCGGCGGCGAGCTGTATCTTATAGTGTATCCACGGGCGGAAGGCATGACCGCTGAGCGTTAACCTGAGCCTCCGCACCTGGAAGGAGTGCTCGGTGTCCTTGTTTCTCGAGGAATCGAAACGCTCCACGAAGTAGCGGAGCTGTATGCGGGTGGCGAGCTTGAGGGCCCAGGCCCCATCTGCGCTCCGTACGTAGAGGCCCTTCTTATAGCCCGCCTCAAGGCGGTGGCGGGCCTGGGAGCCTGTCCGGGAAGTCTGCGGCTCGGCCTGGCGTGCGCGCTCGGCCTCGAGTTCGGCTATACGGCTGCGCAACCGCTCGAGCTCCCGCGTATAGCGGCTCTCCAGCTCCAGCATCCTGTGCTTCAACTCTTCTATATCTCCCCCACCTTCGTCCTCGGCCCGCCCCCCGGCCGGGACTACTGCAATGAAGAGAACGATTCCCACGAGCGCCATCCTGAACATCGTGCTGAGATCCGACACGCGTTTAACCTCCTTCTACTGAACGGTTGTTCGAATAAACTCTACAGGTCAAAGGTTAAGGAGGTATTAACGGTGGATTTCGCTGCGGTTAAGGGTAGGAGGTGGGAGGGTGGAAGCCGACGGACGGTCCCGCCGGCGAGGGGTCCCCGGCGTCGGAATTCGGGAAAGCAGGCCTGGACGTGCGCCCGGAGGGAGAGAGCCCCGCACCGGGTGTCTCAACATCAAGTGGAGCACCAGAGGGGTAGCACTACTAGGACGCCTGAGAGTGGGACGTAGGAGGGAAGGACACCCCCGCGGGCGGGCGGCCCCAGGGTATCCGCGGCACGGTCGGCAGTAGTCGGAGTGGGCGTCAGTAGCGCTCGCGCATCTTCGACAGTATGAGGCGCGAGACCTCTTCGTCGCCCAGAGTACCGACCCTTATGTTCACTTCCGTCACGTGGTCGCCCTTGCGCTCGAACTTTATTCTTATCTTCCTGTTGTCCACGCCCAGGGCGACAAGCTTGCCTTTGACGGCGTCGCGGTCCTCGCGGGTGATCACGAACCCCATGTCCTCGAGGGTCTGCTTCCCTGCACGCCACGCCGTATCGATGTCGACGCTCTCGGTCGACTTCAATTCGCCCTTGATGTAGGCCACCGTCCCTGCTCCCACACCGGCTGCGGCGCCGCCCAGTATGAGGGCCCCGCACCCCTGGAGCAGGAGTCCACACACCGAAAGAACCACTATGTAGGCCGATGCCGTTCTTCTCATACCTTATGCTCCTTGCCTCTGGAGGTGAGCTTTCCGACCAAGGAACGCAACGAGCGGCCCCCCGAGAGTGGCAACCACCGCCCTTTCTTCAGCGCCGGACAGGCTCAATAACGTTTCCTCATCTCCTTGAGTATCAACCACGATGTCGACTCGTCCCCGAACAGACCCACCCTTATGGCAACCTCGGTTATGCGGGGCGTCTCCCAATCCAACCTCACCGATATCTTCGTGTCATGCTTGTCGCGGGCCACGAGCCGGGCGGCGACCGCCGTCTTGTCATCCACCGTCTTCACGTAGCCGAGCGCCGACAGCGCCCCCTTGGCCGCAATATACGCCCTGTTGAGCGACACCCTCTCCCTGGACCTCAGGGTGCCCACTACGTAGCGAGGGGCGTTTATACCGGGCTTGCCGGTCAAGGCCGTAACCCCGCAGCCCGAGACGAGCACGGCCAATACGAGACACGCCGCTGCAACAGCAATCCCGACAGAGGTGGTGTGGTCCGTGTGGCGGCGTTCCATGGTGCGAGAGGCTCTCCCGGCGTAGGCAAGAGTGATTTTACATCATGCGCCCTTTTTTTCCAAGTAAGCGCTCCGCTCCCTGATGCGGCGTAGTACGATATGAGCCCCCCTCCTGAGGTACGAACACGCACGGTGCCACCACACGCCGCCGCACGCGCAGCAGGCCCCCACTTCGCCCTCCCGCAACGGCCCCCCTGCTTCCCTCCTGCGGCATGAAGTGCGCACCTTTGACACCGGGGGCGGCCGTCGTGTACCATGTTTCCGACCCCCGCGGCACCCGCCTCTCCCTGTGCAGACGGATATGGGTATGGTAACGCTCCTTGCTCCCGCCAAGCTGAACCTCACTCTCTACGTGCTGGGCAGGAGAAGGGACGGCTATCACGAGATACGCTCGCTCATGGTGCCCGTCTCGCTGTTCGACAAGGTAACGGTCGAGACCTCGTGCGCTGACTCGGAAGGAGGCGGCGAGCCCCGTGTGGAGCTGCGTGTTACGGGAGGCCTCGAGGGGTTGAAAAAGGAGGACAATCTTGCATGGAAGGCCGCGCAGCTGTTCCTGGAGCGCTTCTCCATCGATCGGGACGTGAGGATAGAACTCGAGAAGGCCATCCCCACGGCAAGCGGCCTGGGCGGTGGCAGCGCCGATGCGGCCGCCGTACTGGTGGCTCTGGCTAGGCTGTGCGGCACCCCACCTGAAAACGAGCTCCGTGAGACGGCAGCCGCCCTGGGTTCCGACGTGCCGTTCTGTCTCCACTCGTGGCCCGCCGTCGTCGAAGGGAGGGGCGAAAACGTACACCTCGTCCGGCGGGCGCCGGAGTATCTCTTCGTACTCATCCGCCCGCGCTTCGAACTGCCCACGCGCGCCGTCTACGAGGCGTTCGACCGCATCCATCCAGAGGGCAGGGGCCCCGGAGTCGAGCCGCCCACGATCGAAGAGATGGCCGATGCCTACGCCCGCGGCGAGCTCGCGCTCCACAACGACCTCCTTGAGGCCGCTCTCTCGCTGCGCCCCGAGGTGGGCGGCATAATAGAGATGGTGAGGGGACTGGGCGTGAAATCCGTCTCGCTGAGCGGAAGCGGCCCCACGGTGTTCGCCGCCTTCACCGACCGGCGCACCGCACTGGAGACCTACGACTATTTCCTCTCCTCCCCTCAATTGGACGTCTTCCTCGTCCACTCCATAGCGGGCTGGCACAGGCTGCAACCTTGAACGCAGGCGGGGCGGTTGGTATGATTTAGACACCGGCCGCTGGGGCGTCGTCTAACGGCAGGACACAGGCCTTTGGAGCCTGGTATGGTGGTTCGAATCCACCCGCCCCAGCCAAACCGACCCCTCAATTTATCACCCCGCAAGGCAGGCGCAGCGGTCGCCTCACCGAGCCCCACGGCCCAAGCCCATCCACAGGTGGCACCGTGACGTCGCCGCCCTTACCGCCCTCGGCGCGGTCCCCTACCCCACGGGACAGACGGCCGCCCTACTATCGGTGACTTCGTTCAGCTAAGTACGCCCCCTCGCAGCCGGAAGTATGCGGGGGGGGCGTGGCGCACATGGGCCGTGCACCCCCATCCTCCACTTCTTTATGTTCCTCCATTGTAGAAGGGGGGCGCGAGCCGCTGATCATGCACCACCGCCACACTCTTCCGTCCTCTGTTCAAAGAGCTGTCTAAAGAAACGTTAGAGAGGCCGAGCAATCATTCTCGGCGGACAAGGGAGGTGCCCCTTTACGCAGGCGCACACGGCATGAAGGACCGTTACATAGGGGGCAAGGCAACGTCACCTGCTGGCCGGCCACATCGAGACTGCATAGCCCGACGCACCGGAGGGCAGGCCGAATCCTCGGACGAAGCGCATCTTGAGCCCCCCGATACAACGAGGTCTTGTTCGCAAGAGCGATATGCCCGAGGCGGCCACCGCGGTGGAGTCCGTCACCGGGAGGCGGCGCATAATCCAGCGGCCGGATGTGGACGCAGCCCTCGACGGACCATCACCTCCTCTTGTGAGTAGCGGCAGTGCACCTTGACCCATTCCTCGCAGGCATGGGTATCCCCCCTGACGGCGCGGCCGCTTCTGGGCACGTGCTTGTGGGGCGGCGCAGCGCAGACGGCCCGACTACCATCGGCCCACGGCGGGCCACATCGGCCGCCTTGCCGCATCCCGCAATGCACCGATAAACCCCCTAGTCGCCCGAACCCCTGAACAAAACCAGAAGCAGAAGGAGTTTCGTCTCCGCCCTTATCGCATGAGGAGTGCCGGGGGGCATGTAAATCCATGTACCGCTTGCACATTCTTTCGTCTCGCCGTCCAACGTCACCCGGCACCTTCCGTCCACGACGACGAGCGAAGCGGCCATCTTCGAAGTATGTTCGCTCAGCTCTTGGCCTTCGTCGAAACCGAACAGGACGGTCTTCTGCTGTGGGGAGTCGCAGAGCGTACGGCTCACAATGGAGTCCTCGGGTATCTCATCCATCAGCTCATGCATCGACACAACAATCGACTTCATATCTTCCACCTCCGAATCCCTTTCTCATACAAATCGAGGGCGCCCACACGCTGCGAGGCGTCCGCCTAAAGCCCTCCTACAGTCTACGTACCCGCCGCCGATGCCGTCAAGCGCCACTCAACCACGCCTGCCCCGTAACGCCCGGCCGGCCAAGACGGGCGAGGAGTTGAACGGTGGGAGCAACGGATTTTTGCGGATGCGAAGAAATCCTATTGACAACCCTTGGGCCGCATGTATATTAGAAGTGAGTACTTACTCACGTGGCCGTAACCGATGCGACCCCATAGAAGGAACGCCAAAGAGAGGATCTTGAAGGTGGCCCTGAGGTTGTTCGTCGACAAGGGAATCCGTGGTACCACGACCAGAACGATCGCCGAGAGGGCCGGCATCAGCGAAGCCACCATCTACAGGCACTTCACCAACAAGGACGACCTGGCCAAAAGCCTGTTTATGTTCGCCGCCCACAGGCTGAGGGAGGAACTGATCGCCGCGGCCACACGGAGTACCGATCCACGTGAAAAGATCATCCGCATCGCCGAAGCTATGTTCCGCTTCCACGACGAACACCCGCTTCACTACACCTACATAATATCTAACCACCCTCGCGACTTCGGCAAGCTGCCCAGGGAGTTTCCCAAGCCCAAGGACGTCTTCGTCGACATAATACGGGAAGGTATGGCCGAGGGCACCTTCGAAGCGGGCGACCCCGCGCTTGCCGCAAGCTGGGTGATAGGGATGATACAGAAGGCCATTTTCTTCGCCGAGAACAACCTGCTCGACACGCCGCCCGACGAAGTGGTTGCGGAGACGAAGAGCGCGATCCTGAGAGCGTTGAGCGCACGCGAGACAGAAAGCCCAAAGGAGGAACACGCGAGATGCTGAAGGCAGCCCAGCTAGTCGTACTTGCGGCAGCGGCCCTGGCTGTGGCCGCGGGAGCCATGCCTACCACCGGCTACGCCAACGGAGACGACCACGTCGCCGAAGGCAAGGAGATCTTCCAGGCCAAGGGGTGTGGGGCGTGCCACACCATTGGAGGCGGCAGGTTGGTTGGACCCGATCTCAAGGGGGTAACCAAGCGGCGGTCGCGGGAGTGGCTCGAGAAGTGGATAGTGAGCCCGGACACCATGCTGTACAGCGACCCCATAGCCAAGAAGCTGCTCGAGCAGTATATGGTACCGATGCCCAACCAGGGGGTAACAAAGGAAGAGGTCAAGAAGTTGATCGAGTACCTGGAGCACGAGGATAAGAAGGGAGGAGGATGATGACTGAACTCCTCCCTACGACACCACCAAAAGACCATATCACGGGGAGGTGAAGCGTGATGAAGAGATGGAAGAAGCTGGGTGTCGGCCTCCTGACGGTGGCCGCCGCAGCCATGATCTTCTACTTCCTCGACACCGCCGACACGCTCAGCAAACAAAGGGGCGTGCCCAAGGGTGTCGAGCAGATCGCCAAGGAGCGTGGCCTCTCGCCCGAGGACGTGGAGGCCGCTCTCAAGACCTACGTGCCGACCGGCAAGTACGACGACTACGTAATGTTCGCCTCCGGAGGCCATTCGGGTCAGGTACTCGTCATAGGCATTCCATCGATGCGGCTCTTGAGGGTGTTGAGCGTGTTCACCCCCGAGCCTTGGCAGGGATGGGGACAGGGGTCCGAAGAATCGGCCAACGTGCTGAGAGCGGGCGACATGCCCAATGGCGAGAAGCTCTCATGGGGCGACACGCACCATCCCGCACTCAGCGAGACCAACGGTGACTACGACGGCGAGTTCCTGTTCATAAACGACAAGGCGAATGCACGCATAGCCGTCATCGACCTGCGCGATTTCGAGACGAAGCAGATAGTGAAGACGCCGAACCTGATATCGGATCACGGTTCCACGTTCGTAACCCCCAACACCGAGTACGTGATCGAGGGATCTCAGTACGCGGCCCCTCTGCCGTACGACAAGTACGTCCCACTCGACAAGTACAAAGAGGCCTACCGCGGGCTGATAGCCTTCCACAAGTTCGACCGCAAGAAGGGACGCATCGACGAAGCGCGCTCGTTCGAGATAGAGCTGCCCCCTTATTGGCAGGACCTGTGTGACGCCGGCAAGAAGGTGAGCTACGGGTGGGTGTTCTGCGGCTCGTTCAACACCGAGATGGCCACGGGCGGCATACACGAAGGCAAACCGCCCATCGAAGCCGGCGCCTCGCAGAAGGACATGGACTACCTGCACGTGATCAACTGGAAGAAGGCCGAGCAGGTGGTCAAGGCCGGCAAATACAAGATGATAGGCGGCGCCAAGGTGATACCGCTCGAGACCGCCGTCAAGGAAGGGATCCTCTACTTCATCCCCGAGCCCAAGAGCCCCCACGGCGCCGACGTCGCCCCGGGAGGCGACTACATAGTGGTGTCCGGTAAGCTCGACACCCATGTGACGGTGTTCTCGTTCGCCAAGATAATGGAAGCCATAAAGAACAAGGACTTCCAGGGCAGGGACCCCTACGGGGTGCCCATACTCAACTTCGACACCGTAAAGGCCGCCCAGGTCCAGATAGGGCTTGGCCCGCTGCACACGCAGTTCGACGACAAGGGCAACGCCTACACCAGCGTCTTTATCGAGAGCACCGTTGCCCGCTGGACGCTCGGGCCCCCGTACAACCCGCCCGAGAAGGCGTGGAAGCTGGTCGAGAAGATACCGATCCACTACAACGTCGGACACCTAGCCTGCGCCGAGGGTGACACCGTCTCGCCCGACGGCCGCTACTGCGTGTCTCTGAACAAGTGGTCGATCGACCGCTTCACACCCACGGGGCCGCTACACCCGCAGAACTTCCAGCTCCTGGACGTATCGGGACGGAAGATGCAGCTCCTCTACGACAGCCCCATCGGAATCGGCGAACCCCACTACGCCCAGATAATAAAGGCCGACAAGCTCCATCCGTGGCTCGTATATCCCGCGGTCGGCTTCGACCCGGGCAAGATGGCCAAGGATCCCCAGGCGGCCATGCCCGGCAAGGAGCGCGTCGTCAGAAAGGGCAACACCGTGGAGGTATGGATGACGGCCATAAGGAGCCACTTCAACCCTGAACACATAAGGGTGAAGCAGGGCGACAACGTGGTGCTCCACATCACCAACATCGAGCGCGCCCGCGACGCCACACACGGCTTTGCGATCGACGGCTACAACATCAACCTCAGTCTCGAGCCGGGCGAGAGCAACACGGTGAGATTCGTCGCCGACAAGGCGGGCGTATATCCGTACTATTGTACGGAGTTCTGTTCCGCACTCCACCTGGAGATGGCAGGTTACCTGCTGGTGGAGCCCAAGAAGTAGGCTGAGACACCTCCGCATGCCGCCTCGCGTATGGCGCGGGCGACCGGTGCCCCCGGGTACGACAGAGGCGGCATGCTCCTTAAAACCCCGCATAGGAGGTAGATGACGATGAAGAGAATCAGCACGCTGGCCGTGGCCTTGATTGCGACCGTCCTGATGGCCGCACCCGTACTGGCGGGCGGCGACGCCTTCAAGCAGAGCGCCCTCTCATGGAAGAAGCAGGCCACCGACACACGTGCCGCCGTGGTGGGGGTGGCCGAAGAGATCGAGAAGATAGGCTACAAGGGCAACCGCGACGTCGAGGACCTGATGCGGGACGCAAAGGAACAGCTCGGCAAGGGGGACGCCTCGTTCAAGAACGGAGAGAAGGCCATGAAAGCGGGCGACTACGAGAAGGCAGCGGCCGAGTACAACATGGCCTGGCAGTACTATGTCAAGGCGGCAACGGCCGGACTCAACGCCAAGCGCATCCTGACAGGACAGTAACCGCCGGACCCGACCCGGCAGGGAGAGAGATCAGATGAACGTGCTACAGCCGTCGCCTCACAGAACGGAGAGCCCGCTGACGAGCTGGATTCCCGGACCGATGCTCGACAGGAGAAGGAGGATCGTCGTAGGCGTCCTCGCCTCGCTGGCCGTGGCGCTACTGTTGCTGTCGATCCGCTTCCCGTACTGGAACGTCACGCTCAAGGCACCCCAGTATCCCCAGGGACTCCACCTCCAGGTCTACGTCAACCACGTCGAAGGCGACGCCTTCGAAATCGACCTCCTCAACCACTACATAGGGATGGAGAAGATCGAGAACGCCGCCCGCCTCGAGCGGTCGGTGGCTCTCTACGCCCTGGCCATCATCTCGGTGCTCACGTTGCTTTTCCTGTTTTCGTCGAGAAAGGTGATGAGCCTGCTTGCCCTTCCGGCCCTGCTCTTCCCGCTGGCCTTCGTAGCCGACCTCTTCTACTGGCTCTACCGATTCGGCCACAACCTCGACCCGCACGCCCCCATCGAGTTCCCCCCGTTCACCCCCCACATCCTCGGAGAAGGCAAGATCGGTCAGTTCTCCACCGTCGGCTCGTTCGGACTCGGATTCTACCTCGCCCTCGGTGCCACGGTATTGATTCTCGCAGCCCTCGTTGTACGCTTTATGGTCTGCAACAAATGCCCCTACAAAGACCGCTGCTCCGTCACGTGTCCCTACTTGTTCTTCTGGTCGCCGCCGGAATACCGCAGCTAGTCTCGGCGAAAACCCTCTACGTGCGAGGGGGCAAGGGCTCGTCGCTTGCCCCCTCCTCCTTAATCAACCGCGCCATAGAAGAAGCCGAAGAGGGCGACGTCATAAGGGTCGAAGGCGGCCACTGGACGGGTAGGGTCGTGATAGACAAGACCCTCACCGTAGTGGGCGTCGGCGATCCCGTCCTCGACGGCGGCGGCAGGGGTACGGTGGTGGAGATCACCGCGCCCGGCACCGTCCTGAAAGGGTTCACCGTGCGCAACTCCGGGGGGCTGCTCGACCCCGAAGACAGCGGCGTCATGGTGGCGGACGCGCCCGGTACGGTGATAGAAGACAACCACATCGAGGAGACGCTTTTCGGCATATATCTCAAGAACTCCCCCCGCTCCGTCGTCAAGGGGAACTACGTCCAAGGCAAGGACCTGCCGCTCAGCGACCGAGGCGACGGCATAAGGTTGTGGTACAGCTCGGACGTCCTTGTCGAGGGGAACCACCTCTACCGGGTGCGCGACCTTGTCATATGGTTCTGTCGTAACACGGTGGTCCGAGGCAACACGGTCGAAGAGGGCCGCTACGGGCTACACTACATGTACAGCGACCACAACCTTTTCGAGAGCAACCACTTCAGCGGCAACACCGTCGGGGCCTTCCTCATGTACAGCAACGACATCCGCTTCTACCACAACACGTTCAGCTCCAACCGCGGCCGGGCCAGCGGCTTCGGCATAGGGTTCAAGGACCTCGACAACGTCACGGCCGAGGAGAACCTGTTTATCGACAACCGCGTCGGCATCTACATCGACAACTCCCCCCGCTCCATCGACACGTGGAACAAGCTGCGGCGCAACGTCGTGGCCTACAACGACATAGGCCTGTCAGCCATGCCGTCCATCCGCAGGAACGTTCTCTGGGATAACAGCTTCATTGACAACATCGAACACGTCGAGGTCCGCGGGGGCGGAGTGTTGAGGGGCAACCGCTGGTACAAGGACGGCCGCGGCAACTACTGGAGCGACTACGTCGGATTCGACCGCGACGGCGACGGCATAGGCGACGTCCCCTATGTATCCGAGAGCCTGGTCGAGACGCTCATGGACCGTTTCCCCGTGCTGAGGCACATGGCTTCCTCTCCGGCCGCACGGGCCATCGAATTTGCGGCCGAGGCCTTTCCGCTGATGAAGCCCGAACCCAAGTTCACCGACCCCTATCCCCTGGTCGCGCCCGACATACCCGACGTGTTCGCCGCCGAGACCAAGGGCAAGAAGGGGAACATACGGCTCGCACTGCTTTCGGTCTCGCTCGCCGTGGCGAGTCTCACCCCCTACGTCGCACTCGCACTGGGCGGGCGGAGGCGCCCCAGGAGGAAGAGGTGATCGAGATACGCGACCTGTGGAAACACTACGGGCGGATCGCCGCCGTGCGCGGCATGTCGCTGGAGCTGGCCGAAGGCGAAGCCGTCGCCCTCCTGGGCTCGAACGGCGCCGGCAAGACGACGCTCATAAAGTGCGTGGTGGGTATCGCCCATTTCGAGGGCTCGGTACGCGTGGGAGGAATCGACCTGCGACACCGGCCCAAACAGGCCAAGTCGCTCATCGGTTACGTCCCACAGGAGCCTGCGTTCTACGACATGAACCTGCTCTCCCTTCTCCGCTTCTTCGCCTCTCTCCGCCGGGTCGGCGACGAGACGGTGTGGGAGGTGCTCGAGACAGTCGGCCTCACTCCCCACACGGACAAACGCGTAAGCGGCCTTTCGGGGGGCATGAAGCAGCGTCTCTCGTTCGCCTTGGCGCTCCTGGCGTCGCCTCCGGTGCTGGTACTGGACGAGCCCACATCGAACCTCGACGCCTCGGCGCGGCGGGAGCTGCTGGGCCTAGTGGGGCACCTCAAGGCCCAGGGAAGGACGGTACTGTTCTCGTCCCACAGGATAGACGAAGTGGAACTCGTGGCCGATCGTGTCGTCGTGATGGCCGACGGCAGGGCCGCGCTAGAGTGCAGGCCGGACGAGTTGGCCGAAAGGCTCGGGCTACGGACCACCGTCCACCTGAGCGTCCCCGCCGGCTGGGTGGAGCGGCTAACGGCCGTGCTGGCCGGGGCCGGGTTCGAGGTTCTCTCGGTCGAGGACGGGCGCGTGACGGCACGTGGAGGACGCCGTAGGAAGGCGGCGCTGCTCAAGGGGCTGGTCGAGGGAGGAATCCACGTCGAGGACCTCTCGTTCACCGAGCCAACGATGGAGGAAATCATAACCGTGGTGGCGGCCGATGGATCCGACTAACATACTCACCATGGCGACGAAGGAGATTAAGGATGCGGCGGGCAACCGTTGGTTCATCCTGTTTACGGCCGCCTTCTCCACGCTGGCCGCCGCCCTCGGAGCCTTTGCCGTCACGGGAACCTCCTTCGCGGGGGTATCCGTCTTCGGACGTACGGCCGCGAGCCTCATAAATCTCACGCTCCTCTTCGTACCCCTCATCTCTCTCACCGTCGGGGCTCTCAGCATCGCATCCGAGCGCGAGAGCGGCACGCTTTCGTACCTGCTATCCCATCCCATCACCCGCACGGAGCTCTTCCTCGGCAAGTTCCTGGGCCTGTTTGCAGCCACCTCGCTCTCGATCGTGCTCGGCTTCGGTCTGGCCGGCATACTGATATCCCTGAAGGCGGGCACGGCCGACATGAGCTCCTACGTCACCACGATCCTGGTATCAATCCTACTTGCCGCGTCCATGCTAAGCCTGGGGCTACTGGTCTCGGCCTCCTCGGGCAACGGCGCCAAGGCCACGGCCGTGGCCCTCTTCCTCTGGCTAGCCGTCACACTGCTAGGCGACCTCGGCATACTCGGAGCCACGGTAGCGTTCCAACTGGGGCCGAAAGGCGTCTTCACGCTCACCTTGCTCAATCCGGCCGCCGCGTTCAAGATAGCCGCCACAATAACGCTGAGCCACCGATACGACGTGCTGGGCCCGGTGGGCACATACATGGTGAGCGTGTTCGGCCCCACCGAGGCGTTCGCCGTACTGGTAGCCTCGCTGGCCGCCTGGACGGTGGTACCGCTGGGGGCGGCCATGGCGCTGTTTATGATGAGAAAGGAGCCTTGAGCTCCGGCGCCCCTCACTTAAGAAGAAGATGCGGCCCCCTCTAAAGAAGATGGTAACGGGCGAGACCGACCCCAGCCGGTATCGGCAGCGGACCGCCCGCCCAAGGGGTATCCAATCTTTTTCGGCAAGAAGGGCCGTCCCCTCATCTAAGAACACGCATCCGCCGGCAAGGAGGTGAGACGACGAACACGGTTCCTGCGGCCGACCCCTATTGCATATCGCAACGCGCCCCAGCCACGAGGATGACCCATCCCGTGCACCAACCACGTCGCCCCCGCTCGCAGTAAGACTCGACAAATAACGGAACGCCCCTTCCCAGACCGGCATGTATGCGATCCACACCCCCCGAGGGCCCTCCTCTCCACCCCGCCGTCACACCACAGGCCTGCGCCTACATTGCGGTGGGAGCGACGTGCGGCGGGAGCCAAACCACTCCCCCAACCGGCCCCTATGTGCCAATGCGCGCCCCCCTCTTGGTTGGGGAGACACATAAAACGAGGTGGGAGGCGACGGCCGGTGTGACCGCCGCCTCCCGAAAGGGGTTATGGTTGTAGCAGCCTTGATTGCGGCGCCGCTCTCCACTCCCGGCCGTTCTAGTCATCGTGACCGTGGTCATGGCCGGGCGAGTGCGAAGGCTCGGGCGAATGGGACGGCTCAGGTGAATGCGAGGGCTCGGGCGAGTGGGACGGTTCAGGCGAGTGCGAGGGCTCAGGTGAATGCGAAGGCTCGGGCGAGTGCGACGGCTCAGGTGAATGCGAGGGCTCGGGCGAGTGGGACGGCTCAGGCGAGTGCGAGGGCTCAGGTGAATGCGAAGGCTCGGGCGAATGGGACGGCTCGGGGCTGGCCGAGGGCGTGGGAGACGGTACCGGACACGGACCGCACTGGTCGTTGTCATGGCCGGGGGAGAAGCCACCCAGATGGACAGCCGCGGCCTGCGGTGTGATGCAGAGCTCCTGCTGCTGGGGCCCGTTCGTATCGTGGCAGACGAGCACCTTGCCGTTGCCGCAGGGGAAGTTGCCGCACACGCCCGGAGGCGAGGGCGAAGGTGTGGGGCTCGGACTACTCGAGGGCGAAGGCGAAGGTGTCGGACTGGCCGTGGGTGTGGGTGTCGGGCTCGGCGAGGCCGAGGGACTTCCGCTCGGTGAAGGCGTAGGTGACGGGCTTCCCGAAGGCGAAGGTGTGGGGCTTGCAGACGGAGAGGGCGAAGGACTGGCCGAGGGCGTTGGAGACGGGCTCGGCGAGGCCGAGGGGCTTCCACTCGGTGAAGGCGTAGGTGACGGGCTTCCCGAAGGCGAAGGTGTGGGGCTTGCAGACGGAGAGGGCGAAGGACTGGCCGAGGGCGTTGGAGACGGGCTCGGCGAGGGCGAAGGGCTGGGGGCGGTATCACCCTGGAGCTGCGGACAGTCTTGCGGCTCGATTACCCTTCGGGGGGTGTCGAGCCCGAAGAAGATCCTGTCCAGCTCTTCTCCGAGAGACTCGAACCCTATCCTTACGCCGGGTTGTACCTCGGGGATGGTGCCCCAATAGTAGCAATCCCTGTCGAGCCACGTGTCGTTGTCCGTAAGGAAGAATATGTCGTCCGTGGAGCGGACGCAGACGACGTTGAACAGGTTGACGTCGGGCGGGCCCACGTCATGGTCGTCGGAATAGATGGAGGTCATCAACACCAGCGTGCCGTCGTCGTCGATGAAGTGGAAGTCGCTCACGTACCAAGTGGGGTTGGCGTTCTGCATCGGGAAGGCGAAATCGTCGACTATCACGATCCTCCACTGGGATATCTCGTCGAGCAGTTGTTCGGTGGTCATGCCGAGGGCGTCCTTGTTGGCCTCTATCCAGTCCAGAAGCCTGACCTCGAACATGTCAACTATGTCCTGAGTGGTAAGCCTATCCTCATTGATGGAACATATAACGTTCTGTGGTACCTCGACCATAAGGCCCAGGTCGGTGACCACGGTTGTGGTCTGGACGTCCTTGAAGAAATCTCCGCTGCCGCCGCCGCCACAAGCTACGGTCAACAGCATGAGAGCTGCAACACCCGCAGTGACGGTAATCGTTCTCAATGCGTTCAAAGGACAAACTCCTCCCTTCGATGGT
This sequence comes from uncultured Spirochaetia bacterium, assembly GCA_964639895.1. Taxonomy (GTDB): domain Bacteria; phylum Desulfobacterota_D; class UBA1144; order Nemesobacterales; family JADFKM01; genus CAZXEJ01. The sequence continues at coordinate 28,514 of CAZXEJ010000027.1, forward strand.
ACAAGCGAACCAATGCGCTTCAACGTGCCCATCGATCAGCAACGTATCGAGCCTTCAGTAGAAAAGCCCCGGAATGTATGCCAAAGGAGTCCTCACTCACCTTTTGCATACGAACTATCGTGGAAATATTTTAAACCACGCCCTGCCGGGTGTGAAGTCTTGAAAAAGGCCTAGATATTCGGCGGCTGCGCCGACTCCGCCGACCGAGACCGCAGGCCTATAGGGAGGCGACGACGCACCCGCAGGGCGCTGTCACGCACAAACCGTAGGCCATATGGCGTGGATGGAAAAAGGCGGAAAGAAAAAATAGGGGAGGGCGAGGCGGCCGCCTCTGCCGCCCCGAAGGGGTGTGATCAGCTCAAGTAGGGCCGGATCTCCGTGCGCTTCTTTATGCCCAGTTTCTTGAAGATCTTCGATAGATGGTTCTTGACCGTCTTCTCGCTGATATAGAGGCGCTTTCCTATCTCTTTGTTGCTGAACCCCTTGCCCACGAGCATTATCACGTCGAGCTCCTTCTTGGTGAACGACGGCAGTTGGGACTTCTTCAGGCGGCTCCCCTCGACGGCGGTGTTGACCAGCAGCAGCTGCTTGACCAGCTTTGCAAGTACGCGCCGGCGGACCCAAAGCTCGCCCCGCTGTATGCTTTTTATGGCCTTGGCCACGTACTCGTCGACATCGGCCTCTGCGATGACCCCCTTGACCCCCATCTTGAGAGCCTCGAGGTCGCGCTTGTCGTCGTAGTCCTCGACAAGGAGCAAGACCTTCGTCTCGGGAGACTTGCGGTTGGCAAGCTCTATGACCTCGGCACATCGGTCGCGCGAGGAGTTGTTGAAGTACATCAACACCACATCGGGCTTGGCCGCATCCATGCACTCGAGGAGCTCGATCCTGGTGGAAGCTTTCCCCACCACCTCGATGTCCTTCTTGGAGGACAACGAGCTGATAAGCACCTTGCGTATTATGCAGTTGTCGCTGTAAACAACCACGCTGCTACACTCTCTCATAACCCTGTCCATTCCCGAAATGTATTGCTCGCTTCACCGCCCGCCGCCCCCTCCCCCCGTTGGGGGAGCCTCGATCTCCGGCGAGCGTTCCGCAATCAACACATACAGCAACAGTCATGCCACAACGTCTCCTGCACCGCTCCCCCCGTACAAGGAGGGGGATAT
>CAZXEJ010000028.1:0-29672 GCA_964639895.1 uncultured Spirochaetia bacterium
ACGGCCGCTACGGCGAGAACCCCAACCGCCTGCAGCACTACTACCAGTTCCAGGTCCTGCTCAAGCCCTCGCCGCCCGACATCCAGGAGCTCTACCTGGACAGCCTGCGCAGCATCAACATCGATCCCCTCGAGCACGACATCCGGTTCGTCGAAGACGACTGGGAGTCGCCCACGCTGGGCGCCTGGGGGCTGGGCTGGGAGGTGTGGCTCGACGGAATGGAGATAACGCAGTTCACCTACTTCCAGCAGGCGGGCGGCCTCGACCTCAACCCGGTGTCGGGCGAGATAACCTACGGCACCGAGCGCATAGCCATGTACCTGCAGGGAGTGGAGAACGTGTTCGACCTCGAGTGGACCGAGGGCGTAACCTACGGCGAGGTGCACCGCCAGGACGAGGTGACCTATTCCAGACACAACTTCGAGGCCGCCGACGTCGAGATGTTGCGACGGCTTTTCGACATGTACGAGGCCGAGTGCCGGAGGCTCGTCGACATGGGTCTACCGCGGCCGGCCTACGACTACTGCCTCAAGTGCTCCCACACCTTCAACCTGCTCGATGCACGCGGGGCCATCGGCGTGGCCGAGCGGGCCACCTACATAGGGCGCGTGCGTTCGCTGGCCAAGGCGTGCGCCGAAGGATACCTCAGGGAAAGGGAGGCGCTGGGGTTCCCGCTGCTCAGGAACAACCCATGGGAAAGGACCTAGTGTTCGAGATCGGAACCGAGGAGATCCCGGCCCGCTACCTGGACGAGGCCGTAGAAGGGCTGCGCGCGGCGGCCGAAGAAAGGCTCAAGGCGCACGACCTCGATTTCGAGGGGTGCATCGCAATGGGCACGCCGCGCCGCCTCGTGCTCTACGTACACGACCTGGCCGAGCGCCAACCCGACAAGACGGTCGAGATCACCGGTCCGCCGCTCTCGGTGGCCGTGGACGCGCAGGGAGCCTACACCAAAGCCGCACACGGATTCGCCCGCTCGCACGGCGTGACCGTCGACGACCTCTCGGTGGTCGAGGGCAACAGGGGCAAGCTGCTCGCCATACGGAAGACCGTAAAGGGCGAGGAAACCGACGCCATCCTCAGGCGGCTGCTCCCCGAGGTCGTGCTCGCCATACCGTTCCGCAAGTCGATGCGGTGGGGGCGGGGCGAGATGGCGTTCGTCCGCCCCATAAGGTGGGTGGTCGATCTCTACGGCGGCGCCTCGCTCGGCGTGGAGATCGACGGCGTCCTCGGAGGGGCGCACTCGCGCGGCCACAGGTTCCACGCTCCCGAGCCGTTCACCGTAGAGGGCTGGGAGCAGTACATACGGGAACTGCGCCGCCGCCGCGTCATAGTGGATCCGGCCGAGAGGAGGAGGATGATCGAGGAGGGGGCCCGCCTCCGCGCCGCCGAGGTAGGAGGGCGCATAGACGAGGACGAAGAGCTCTTCCAGACGGTGACGAACCTGGTCGAATACCCCGTCGTGCTGGTTGGCCGGTTCGAGGATCACTACCTGGAGCTGCCGCCCGAAGTGCTCATAAGCGTGATGAAGCACCACCAGAAGTACATACCCGTCTACGGTCCCGACGCGGGCGGCCGAGCGATGAAGCTCACGCCGCACTTCGTCTTCGTCTCGGGTACGGAGGCCCGCGATCCCGCGCTCGTAGTCCGCGGGAACGAGCGCGTCCTGAGGGCGCGGTTCAGCGACGCCAAGTTCTTCTTCGAAGAGGACACCAAGCGTCCTCTGGCCGACAGGGTGGAGAGGCTCAAGGAGATGGTGTTCCTCACGGGGGCCGGCACGTACTGGGACAAGACGCGCAGGCTGGTGGAGCTTGCGTCGTGGCTCGCCGACGAGCTGGGCCTTGCGGACGACGACCGGGACGCACTGGTGCGTGCGGCCGAGCTCGCCAAGGCGGACCTTACTACGCAGATGGTGTTCGAGCTGCCGGAGCTCCAGGGAACGATGGGCAGGTACTACGCACTCCACGGGGGCGAGCGGCCCAAGGTGGCGGCTGCCATCGAGGAGCACTACATGCCGCGCACCCGCCAGGACCGGCTGCCCGAGACGCTGCCCGGGGCGCTGCTCAGCCTGGCCGACAAGGCGGACAACATTTGCGCGTGCTTCGCCGTGGGCCTCAGGCCGACGGGCAACTCGGACCCCTACGCGCTAAGGCGCCAGGCCATAGCGTTGCTCAACATCGCCCTCACACGCTCGATCCCGCTGCGGCTGGAGGCCCTCGTTGGAGCCGCGTGCCGATGCCTCCGCTCCACGGTGGACTCGGTCGAGCCCACACTCGCGGGCGAGGTGGTGGAGTTCATCGGCGAGAGGTTCCGCAATCTTCTCCTCGCCGAAGGCCACAGGGCCGACGTCATCGAGGCTGTCTTCTCGTGCGGATTCGACGACGTCGTCGAGACGCGGCGCAAGGTCGAAGCGCTCGGCCGGTTCGCCGCCTCCGAGGAGGAGTTCAAATCCCTTGCCATCGCTTTCAAGCGTGTGGTAAATATTGTTGGGGATCGCCGGCCCCCCGGCGACGTCGACGTGGAGCTTTTCGAAGAAGAAGCGGAACGCTCCCTCTGGGGGAGCTTTCTCTCCATCGAGGGCGAGGTGGAGGAGAGCTCGCGGAAGGGTTGCTATCTGGCCTCGCTCAACCTGATGAAGCGGCTCAAGGAACCCGTAGACAGGTTTTTCGACGAGGTCTTGGTGATGGACGAGCGCGAGGAGAAGAGGAACAACCGCCTGGCGCTGCTGTGGCGGATAAGGGATCTCTTCTTCTCCGTGGCCGACTTCTCAAAGATAAGCACTTAACCGAGGAGGGTCTACCCACCGATGGCTAGAAAGATCGAGAGCGCCTCACGGAGCCAGAGGAAGAAGTACACCTACTTCTTCGGCCTCGGCCGGGCCGAGGGAAACGGCGGGATGAAGGACGTACTTGGCGGCAAGGGGGCCGGACTGGCCGAGATGACCAACATCGGAGTACCCGTTCCGCCCGGGTTCACCATATCGACCGAGGTCTGCCGGATATTCTACGACAACCACAGGCGCTTGCCCCAGTACGTACAGAGGGAGATCGACGAGAAGATGCGCGCCCTCGAGAGGGCCACGGGCAAGGGGTTCGGCTCCGCGGAGAACCCGCTGCTGGTTTCGGTGCGGTCGGGAGCCAAGTTCTCGATGCCGGGCATGATGGATACCATACTCAACCTGGGGCTCAACGACGAGACCGTCGAGGGACTGGCCGCAAAGACGGGCAACGAGCGGTTCGCTTGGGACGCCTACCGGCGGTTCATCCAGATGTACGGCGACGTCGTCCTCAAGATAGATAAGGAGAAGTTCGATCGAATATTCGAGGCCGTAAAGGAGAAGTACGGCGCGCGCCAGGACGTGGAACTCGGCGTGGAGGCGCTCCGCGAGGTGGTCGACCGCTACAAGGAGCTCGTCCGCAAGGAGCACGGCGCGCGTTTCCCGCAGGACCCGCGCACACAGCTGCGCCGGGCCATAGAGGCAGTGTTCCTGTCGTGGAACAACCCGCGGGCGAAGTTCTACAGGAAGCAGTACGACATACCCGACGACCTGGGGACCGCCGTAAACGTACAGACCATGGTGTTCGGCAACATGGGCGACAACTCCGGAACCGGCGTCGGCTTCACGCGCGATCCGGCAACGGGCGAGAAGAAGCTCTATGCCGAATACCTCATCAACGCACAGGGCGAAGACGTCGTCGCCGGCATACGCACGCCCAAGCTCATCGAGTCGCTGAAGGAAGAGATGCCCGAGATCTACGACGAACTGGTGGCCGTGGCCGAGAGGCTCGAGAAGCACTTCCGCGACATGCAGGACTTCGAGTTCACGATCGAGGAAGGGAAGCTCTACCTGCTGCAGACGAGGACGGGCAAGAGAACGGGGCTTGCGGCGGCCCGCATCGCCTACGACATGGTCCGCAGCCGCCTCATCACCCGCGAAGAGGCGCTGATGCGCCTTGAGCCCGAGCACCTGCAACAGTTCCTCTTCCCCATATTCAACCCCGACGAGAAGAAGCGTTACGAGCCCATCGCCAAGGGGCTTGCGGCCTCGCCGGGCGCCGCGGCCGGGCGGGTGGCACTCGACTCGGAGACGGCCGTGAGGATGAAGAAGAGGGGCGAGCGCGTCGTGCTGGTGCGCGAGGAGACGAGCCCGGACGACGTCCACGGGATGGCGGTCTCGGAGGGCGTGCTCACGGCCCGGGGCGGCAGGACGAGCCACGCCGCAGTGGTGGGCCGACAGATGGGCAAGGTGTGCGTCGTCGGGGCCGAGGCGATAACCGTGGACGAGAAGGCGCGCAAGTTCACGGCCGGTGGAGTGGAGATAAGAGAAGGCGACTACATATCCATAGACGGCTTCGAGGGGTTGGTTTACAAGGGGGACATACCCGTCATACCGTCCGAGGTGATCCAGGTCGTCGAGGGCACGCTCCCCGAGCGGGAATCGGAGAACTACAAGATCTTCTCCACCATTCTCCGGTGGGCCGACCGCGTCCGAAAGCTCAAGATCCGAACCAACGCCGACACCCCCCGCGACGCTACGATCGCCGTCCGGTTCGGCGCCGAGGGCGTCGGGCTGTGCCGCACGGAGCACATGTTCTTCCACGAGGACAGGCTCCCGCTGATGCAGGGCATGATACTCGCCGAGACCACGGCCGAAAGGGAGAAGTTCCTCGACAAGCTGCTTCCCCTCCAGAAGGAGGACCTCAAGGGCATATTCCGCGCCCTGGACGGGATGCCCGTCACCATACGGCTCCTCGACCCGCCGCTGCACGAGTTCCTGCCCAAGCGCCGCGAGCTCATGGTCGAGATACGCGAGATGGAGCTCAAGGGAGGGTCGAAGCGCGCGATCGAGAAGAAGAAGAAGCTGCTGAGCCGCGTCGAGGAGCTCCACGAGTTCAACCCCATGCTCGGCTTCCGCGGGTGCCGGCTGGGGCTCATCATGCCCGAGATCACACGCATGCAGATCCGCGCCATCATGGAAGCGGCCTGCGAGGTGGCGGCCGAAGGGGTGAGGGTGAGGCCCGAGATCATGGTGCCGCTCGTCGGCATGGTGACCGAACTGCGTGCGCTCAAGCAGACCATCCGTGAGGTGGCCAACGAGGTGCTCGAGAGCTACGGCCGGCGCATACGCTACCAGATAGGCACGATGATCGAGGTGCCGCGCGCCGCACTCGTGGCCGACGAGATAGCCGAAGAGGCCGAGTTCTTCTCGTTCGGCACGAACGATCTCACGCAGACGGTGTTCGCCTTCTCGCGCGACGACGCGGGCAAGTTCATAAACAAGTACCTCGAGATGAAGATCGTCCACAACGGCCGTGAGCAGCACATCCTCGACAAGGACCCATTCGCAACGATCGACGTAAAGGGCGTAGGCGAGTTCATGCGCTCGGCCATCGAGAAGGGCCGCCGCACGCGGCCGAACCTGAAGCTCGGCATTTGCGGAGAACACGGCGGCGACCCGGCGTCCATCGCGTTCTGCCACTCGTTGGGGATGCACTACGTAAGCTGCTCGCCCTACCGCGTGCCGGTGGCAAGGCTTGCGGCGGCCCGCGCCGCGCTGGCCGAAAGGGAGCGGTCATAGCAGGCGCCCCCGAGCACCGGCCGGCATGGGCGGCAGAGACCGCAAGCGTGCGTGGAGGGAGCGGCGGCAGGGCGCCCTCGGCCACCGTCGAGGGCGCGGGCCGGTCCGCCGCCGCGGCGCGAGGCCCGAGGCCACCATACGCAGACCCCCTCTCGTCCGCTCATACCCCAGGCGGAGCAACGAGGCCCGGTCAACCTTACGTCGCGGCGCGTCCCCCCTTATGCGGCTACATCCAGTAGACGTCCGCTCCAACAAACGGCCACGTAAACGCTACGGCCGCCGTATCCGGCCGGCCCCGCCCCGGGGCTTCAACCAGCGCGCCTTCATGTGCCGTAAGGAGGAACCTTGAGGTGATAGCGGCCGCCGCACCCTACGCGACACGGACTCTATGTGGCGACCGGGCGGATCCCCGTCCATCCGACGGCGTCAAGAGCCGTCCCAATCATATTGAATACGCTCCACGCCCAGGGCCTTGCCCGTCGAGGGGTCCACTTCGATGAGGACGGCGTTTACCTGCGCCCTGCCCGTAGCCGGCTCCATGCGCTGCGGCATGAGGGTGAGGAACCGCGCCACGGCCTTCTCCTTCTCCATACCGATCACCGAGTCGACGGCGCCCGTCATGCCGACGTCGCTTATGTATGCCGTCCCGCCGGGGAGGACGCGCTCGTCGGCCGTCTGCACGTGGGTATGAGTGCCGAGCACCGCCGTGGCGGCGCCGTCCAGGTACCAGCCCATGGCCTGCTTCTCCGAGGTGGCCTCGGCGTGGAAATCGACGACCACTACGGGTGTCCTGCGGCGGGCGCGCTCGACGAGCCTGCGGGCGCAGTGGAAGGGGTTCTGATAGGAATCCATGAAAAGGGTGCCGCAGAGGTTGATCACCGCAACCCCGCCCCTCAGCAGCGGGGCGTCGAAGACGCCGAACCCCGTGCCGGGCACGCCGGGCGGGTGATTGGCCGGCCGCAGCAGGCGGGGCTCCACCTCCATGCAGGGCACAATCTCGGCCCTACGCCACGAGTGGTTGCCCCCCGTAATGACATCCACCCCGCAGCCGAACAGGAACTCGGCTATCTTGGGCGTTATGCCCACGCCGCCGGCAGCGTTCTCGCCGTTTGCAACGACGAAGTGGACCCCGTAGCGGGCGCGCAGATCGCCTAGAGAGGCCTCTACCGCACGCCTTCCGGTCTCGCCGACTATATCTCCCACGAACAACAGGCGGAACAGCTCGTTTTCTGCCATCTAACGAAACACCTCCGGACGGGATACCACTCCGGGAAACCGACGGCCCGGTGCGCCTCAGCGGGAGGCCGCCCTCGCCTCAGAGAGCAACCTTCGGGCTGAGGAAGAAACCGCGAAATCGGCGCAGGACCGGCCCTTTCCGCTAACACCGGGCTCTAAGCCACGTGGAGACACGGCTCAAGGACGTTAGCCCACGATAGGGCCACCCGCAACCAGCCTCCCCACTCACACCGGGCATCCCGTGCCTCGGACACATGAGACGGCCCGCCTCGGGTGGGGGGAGAGATCGCTATGTGGCGTAGGCCGAGGAGCGCACCTCGCGGATGACGGTTATCTTCACCTGTCCCGGGTAGGCCACCTCGCGCTCTATCTTCTTTGCTATCTCCGTAGACAGCAGCGCGGCCTCCTCGTCGTTCACCTTGGAGCTCTCCACTATGACCCTCACCTCGCGGCCCGCGTGGACGGCGTAGCACTTGTCCACGCCGCGGAAGCTTCCCGCAATACGCTCGAGCTCCGTTATGCGCTGCACGTAGCTCTCGTACATCTCGCGCCTCGCCCCCGGGCGGGCCGCCGATATGGCGTCTGCGGCCTGTACGATCACGGAGAGGATGGAGTTGGGATTGGGGTCGTGGTTGTTTGCCACGGCCTCGCACACCTCGGGGCTCTCGCCGTAGCGGCGCACGAGCTCGGCGCCGATCTCGACGTGCGAGCCCTCGACCTCGTGGTCGACGGCCTTGCCGATGTCGTGCAGCAGCCCGGCGCGCTTTGCGAGCTTGGCGTTCACGCCGAGTTGGCTCGCTATGACGCCCGCTATGAAGGCCACCTCGAGCGAGTGGTTGAGAACGTTCTGCGAGTAGCTGCTCCTGTACTTGAGCTTGCCCACGAGCTTTACGAGTTCGGGGTGCATGTCGTTGGCACCGATGTCGAAGACGGCCTCCTCGCCGGCCTTCTGTATCTCCTTGTCTATCTCCTTCTCGACCTGCGCCACGACCTCCTCGATCCGGGCCGGGTGTATGCGGCCGTCGGCGATGAGGCGCTCGAGCGCGATGCGGGCGACCTTGCGGCGGATGGGGTTGAGCGACGACAGCACCACCGTCTCGGGCGTGTCGTCGATGATGATGTCCACCCCGGTCCTGCTCTCGAGCGAGCGTATGTTGCGCCCCTCGCGCCCTATGATCCTGCCCTTCATGTCGTCCGAGGGGAGGGCCACGACCGAAATGGTCTTCTCGCTCGAATACTCGCCCGCGTAACGCTGTATTGCGAGGGCGATTATCTCCTTGGCCTTGCGCTCGGCCGTCTCGTGGAGCTCCTCCTCGATCATCTTTATGCGCTTGGCCGCCTGCATGCGGGCCTCGTCCTCGATCATGTTGATGAGCTCCTGCTTGGCCTCTTCCTGCGTCATGCCGGCGATCTGCTCGATCTTCTCCTTGGCCTGTTCGATCAGCGAGTCGAACTCGGCCTCCTTGGCGTCGAGCTCCTTGCGGCGGTTCTCAATCTGGGCGAGCTTCCTCGACAGCTCTCCTTCCTTGCGCTCCAGGGCCTCGTACTTCCTGTCGAGGGAGGCCTCGCGCGAAGCGAGCCTTTTCTCGAGCCTCCCTATCTCCTTGCGCCTCTCACGGAGCTCTCGCTCGAACTCGCTCTGCTTGCTCTCGACGAGCTTCTTGGCCGCAAGCTCCCCCTCGACCCTTATCCTTTCGGCCTCGCGCTCGGCAAGCTCCAGGATGCGTTGCGCCTCGCTCCTGCTCCTTGCGACGGACCTCTTCTCAACGATCCTCATCACCAGAAGGGTAAGCCCGCAACCGACCGCCAGCGCCGCTACGAACACAACTGCATACCACATCATTTTCAGTCTCTACCTCCTCGACAGCGGATTGTCCTCTCCTCCGTGACCACGTAGCCGACCTCCACGTCCCCCTCGGCCGAGGGCAGCCGCTCCATGAGCTGGAACTCGTAGGCCAACCCCACACGCCTCGGGGGCGGTACGGCCGCCAGGACGGCGTCGTAGTATCCGCCTCCGTACCCTATTCGGCGTCCCGCCGCGTCGAAGGCCACACCGGGGACGACAACCAGGTCGAGCTCTGCGACGGGTATGGCGGGAGCGGAGTCCGGCGGGGCAGGCACGCCGAAGCGGCCGGGGACTAGTTCGGCAAGGGAATGTACGCGCCGGAACACAAGTCCCCCGTCGGTCACGGAGGGGTAGTAGGCCCTCTTGCCCTCGGCGACGACGCGGGCGAAGACGGCTTCGGTCGGCACCTCGCCGCGCACGGGGGCGTACAGGGCCACGTCGGTCGAAGATGCGAAAAGGGACAAATCGAAGAGCCGCGCCGCAATGCGAGCGCCCAAGCTCGCCCTCTCTCGGGGTGGGAGGAGGAGCCTTCGCTCTCTTACAGCACGGCGGATGGATTCCTTCAGCTCATAGACACCGAAGACGTTACGTGCCGGATCACACTTCCTTTCAGGCGATAGCTCAACTCCACTCCTCAAAAGTCCCTGGACCGGGCTCGTCGCTGCTGTCTTCGGGAGATTCGTAAGAGCGGTTCTCGCTGTCCCGCGGCTCTTCCAGGGCTCTGTCGACCAGGTCGACCAATCTCCGCGTCTTCTCTTCAGCACTCCTCTTAAACTCCTCGAACTCGCTTTTTACCGAGAAAAGCTCATCGGCAATCCTCAAGCTGGCGAGGAAAATCGGCAGCGGAACCCGCAGGTTGGGGGGCAACTTACCGCTGGAGCGGACCTTGTCCTCGAGGTAGGTGGAGAGACGACGGACGTAGTCCTCGTCGGCGTCTGTCTTGACGATGTATTCGGTACCGAGGAAATTGATTTTCAAGCTCTTCATACTCACCCACCCTGCCTGCCCAGGAAGATCTCGATCTTCTCGATTATCTGATCGAGTCTCGCCCTGACCTCTTGTTTCTCCGTCTCCAGGTTGCGAACGCTTTCCCTCAGGCGTTCGAGCTCCCCCAACAGCTCCTGCCTCTCGGCCTCGAGCTGCGACTTCCTGCTCAGCGCCAACTTAAGCTTGTCCTCGAGAATATCGATGGTTCTCAATACGTTACTCAAAATAGTTTAAACGCACCTTGAATAATGAACCTGTTACGTTTAATATAATACTCCAAAATGAGGGAAGATGAAATAGCAAGACGCCTCGAGGAGGTGGAGAGAAGATACGCCCAACTGGAACGCACACTGAGTGAACCCACCCTTACTCCCGCCGAGATGGCACGCTACGCAAAGGAGCGGGCCGAACTGAGCGAACTGGTCACGACGTACCGGCGGTACAAGGACACCGCCCGACAAATAGCCGAGACACGCAACCTGCTCGACGACGCCGAACTGGCCGAGCTTGCCCGCCAGGAGCTGGCAGGCCTTGAGGCATCGCTGCGGGGGCTCAAGGAGAGGCTTCATGTGCTGCTCCTGCCCAAGGACCCCAGCGACGAGAAGAACGTGTTCCTCGAGATACGGGCCGGCACGGGCGGGGAAGAGGCCGCCCTGTTTGCGGCCGACCTGTTCCGCATGTACACGCGGTGGGCCGAATCGAAGGGCTGGAAGGTGGAGGTGATGAGCCTCAACTCCACAGGCATAGGGGGGATAAAGGAGGTCATCGCCTCGATCGAGGGCCGCGACGTCTACGCACACCTAAAATACGAAAGCGGCGTCCACCGCGTCCAGCGCATCCCCACCACCGAGGCGGGCGGCCGCATCCACACCTCGACGGCGACGGTGGCCGTCCTCCCCGAACCCGACGAGGTGGACGAGGTGGAGATCGACGAGAAGGACCTGAAGATCGACACCTACCGCGCCTCCGGCCCCGGAGGGCAGCACGTCAACAAGACCGACTCGGCCGTGCGCATAACCCACATACCGACGGGCATCGTCGTGCAGTGTCAGGACGAGCGCAGCCAGCACAAGAACAGGGCCAAGGCCATGAGGATGCTGCGTGCCAAGCTCTTTGAGGCCGAGAGGAAGCGCCGCGAGGGTGAGATCTCGTCGCTCAGGAGGTCGCTCGTGGGAAGCGGCGAGAGAAGCGAGAAGATCCGCACCTACAACTTCCCCCAGAACAGGGTGACGGACCACCGGATAGGGCTCACGCTGCACAAGCTCGACGCCGTGCTCGAAGGCGAGCTCGACGAATTGATCGAGGCCCTGGCCGCAAAGGATCGCGAGGAGAGGCTACGCGAGCTCACCGGCGGCCGCAGCAACACCGAGAGTGCGGGCGAGACGGCCTGACCGCCGGCAGGACCCCCGGAGCACCGGCGATCCACGCCCGCCACCCCCATCCGCCCCCGGCGAAACCGCGCGCACGCACTCCACACCCCCGTCCCCCCCGGCCGAGCGCCATCACAACACGCCCCGACGCGGCGGAGCCACGCGGTCCATGCGACACAGCCCGCACCACACCTCAGCGTACCCGCCATCCTCCCCGAGCCCCCCGCGTAGTAACCACGACCTGGCACCCAAAACCTCTACGGCACTGACCCCTTATATGCGCCCACGCGCGCGACACATGCCTTACTTTCCCCCAGGAAAACAAGGTTGCCACCAATAGGGAGGCGAGAAGGAACGGCCGGCAATTAAGAAGAAGAGAGGGCTCGGGCTCGTGTGCGGCGAATCCTCGGCCGAGATGGTGTGGGATCTCCTGCAGTGGGGGCGGGGGGACGACATCCCTGCCATACCCAACCACCTGCACCCCCATTACATCCTCCACTTCCCTTGCACCCACGCGAAACATTCCGGGGCCCGGCACATGCCACACCCTGCCATCCCATATGCAACGGGCGCCCCCTCCTCAGCGGCTCCTCACACCGTACACTCTCTCCCCTCCCAACAAAAAGACCGCACGCTCCGGGCCTTCGGCCACAGCGATCATAACTCCGCTACAACAACGACCCGCACCCTAGCTGCTCGGCAACATCTGAACGCACACGACACTCCCCCCACCCCGATACGAAAGCGTACAAAAAGCCACGGCCGGTCCACCTTCTTCCCCTCCATTGAGGCGTAACGCCGCTACGACCGCTACAGCCCCAACACCTATCACATGCACTCCCCGCCCACAACACCCCTTACGCGCAAACGTAGTGGCACAACGCAACACGGACACAACGGCGGTCACCCACCAGGAATGCCCACCGCACCCTTGGCGAGTGCAGTCGCAGAACCCACACGGCTGTCTCTCTCCCCGCCGGCGTGACGGCCGGCCTCGCCCACGCCGGGCGGCACCACAGTTGTATACCGTTTCCATCGCGGCCCAACCGCCCCAAGTGCTCTGGGGGTCGGCCGGCGTCGGCCTTTTTACCCTACGGCCATCCCTTGCCGGCCGCCGCGTCAAACCTATAAATCGGTATAATAATCCTTTAATATATGTCGATGGTATCGAACGCCCTGCCTTCGCTGCTGCTCTTCGTCTCGGCCCTCCTCTACTGGGCCGAACTGTGGACGTCCAAGCGGCGCTTCGCCCGCGCAGCGTTCGGAGTGCTCGTAGCCGGCACGGTTCTGGGCACATTGGCTCTCTTTACTCCTCAGGCCTCGGGCATAACGCTGGTAAGCGGCCTCGAGGGATCGCTCTTCCGCTTCGCCTGGTTCATAGCCGTCGTATACGTAGCCTCCGAGTTGTGGCTCAAGCTGCCCGTTCTGGGGGCGTTCGTGGCCCCCCTGCTATTCCTGCTCACCATACCCCAGGCGCTCTCTCATTCGTCGGCTATTCCCCGAACGGCGGCCGCGGCCGACCCATTGGTCACTCTCCACATCGCGCTCGTGCTTCTGGGGGGCGGGCTGTTCGCCGTGGCCTTCGTGGCCGGCACGCTCTATCTGTTCCAGGAGAGGCGGCTTAAGGCCAAGCACGTGGGCCGCTTCCTCATGAAGCTGCCCTCCATCACGAAGCTCGACAGCCTCAACCTCTGGCTCCTGCTGACGGGCTTTCCGCTCCTTACGGTCGGGATCGCCGTCGGCATCGCCTCGGCCAAGCAGGCCTGGGGCGTATACTGGAAATGGGACTACAAAGGCGTAGGTGCCATTGTAACTTGGCTCATCTTCGCCGCCCTCATCCACGGCCGCCTCGTCTTCGGGTGGAAGGGGCGCAAGGCGGCCGCCGGTGCAATCTTGGGGTTCATCGCAATTGTGGCTACGGTGCTGGTGAGCAGCTATTTTACGGCCTCGCTCCGGCTGGGCCCTTAGAACCGCCGACCCCTGACCCGGCGGTCACCCGCCGCACCTTCCCTCCCTTGAGCCTCAAAACGAAGCGGCGCGGCACGACGGCCACGCCCCCATCCACGCGGGAAACTATATCGTAACCCCGCGGGGCCGGGCGCGAGAGCAGAAGGTTTCTCACATCCGCGCCTCCCCCTTGCGGCGCCTCCCTCAGCGCCTCACCCACCAGACGCGCGGCCTCGTAGAACTGGTACTCCAGCAGGCCGGGTCTGCCCGCGAACGCCCTCCCGTAGGCCGCGGCGAACCTCCTCCATCGGGGGTTGCGCGGATAGAAGAAGTCCGTAAAGAATATCCCGTCCCCTTCCTCACCCATCGCCTCGGTGAACAGGGGAGTATTCCACATGCTGGGCCCCAGGAACACCGGCTCCACCTCCTGCTCCTTGAGCTCCTCGTCCCTTCGAAGCCTCACGATCACCTGGGAAGCGACGGCCGGCCCCGCCGCCAGGAACACCGCCTGCGGAGGCCGTGCGCGGAACCACGCAATCTCGCGCTCGTACCCCCTCATGAACGATTCGACCGTCCCCATGTAGACCACATCCACGCGCGAGGGTCGGAGCGCGGCGACGAAGACGTCCTTGAGGATGGTTCCCTCCCTCGTGTCGCTGTAGAGCACGGCCACACGCTCTGCACCAAGCCCGTAGCGGGCGAACCGCGCCATCATCCTGGCCTGCTCCTCGAGCGGGAAGGAAAAGGTTATGAAGTAGGGGTTGTCACGGAAATCCTTCTCCGAGATGGGAAAAACGACCGTCGGCACGCGCAACTCCTCGACGATCCCCCCGACCCGGAGGACGGATTCCCTCAGCACGGGCCCGATTACCGCCTCCACCCCCTCGGTCGAAGCGGCACTCCGGAAGGCCTCGGCGAGCCTGCCCTCATCGCTACCCCAGTCGATGGCCACCACCCTCAGAGCGCCTGACCCGTCGGCGACGAAGGCGCCGGCCGCGGCGAGTATCCCTTTGAGCGCACGCTGCCCCAGTACGGCGTAGCGGCCGCTGAGGGGAAGGACGCAGGCGATCGCGTGCGAAGCGGGGGGCGGGTCGGCCGCATGGGCAGCAGGATAAAAGACAAACGCCGGAAACCGCGAGCCGGGAAAGGAGACGAGAAAGAGGAGGAACAGCAAAGCCGAAAGCAACAGCAACGACACCTTAGGGAGGGATCTGAGCATCGGACGAGTAGTATAACATCGGCCCCGAAGAGGCCGCAACGCACGCCGCGGCCCATACGTGGCCACCAGCCGAGCCTACGGCGGCGCGATGGTTACTACCCCAAGGAGCCCTACCCTTGCCGCATGCCCGGAGCACCCACCCCAGGCGCGGGCCACCGGGCGGCGGTGCACACATGGTACGGCCATGCCCCCACCGCACGGGCCCCGCCGCTGCACTCAAAACACCGGCCGCATACAAGCCGCCGCCCGCCGTCGGCGGAGAGACCGGCACACGGCCGATGGCGGCGGGCAGGGAGAAGAGCTCCGCTGGATACCGATACCACACAACGAAACCACCGCCCAGTGAATAACCCCCATGCCGCGAAACGACAAGGCGAGCTCCCAGAGTATGGAGGCACGGTGTGTCGGGAACCGGCCATGGGAGCTGCGGGCTGTAACACACAAGGCGGCTCCGCCGCAACCCGTGCGGGCGGTACAGACTGCAAACATCGGGCCGTACCCTCCCTCTCTTGCCCCCTCAGGCGGGACAGCTCTCTGTGTCGAATGGCCATCCGAGGCCGACCCACCCTTTTCGGCTTGGTGGTGTGAGAGGGCGAAGCATTGTGCGCAATGCAACAAAAATCGCCTGTTGATTTCGTAACGCCCTTAAATAAAAGGACAGTTACTCTGTGCAGTTGCGAAGAGAAAACTTGACAATGCGGCAAACGTGCTTAAAATATTAATATCCAAAATCAAAACCAAGGGGGGGTCATGTCTGATGGCTAAGACCAACGAAAAGGTGGAGGATTTCTCGGAGGTTCTGCAGGAGTTGCACGGCCTTGTAAAGGACAACTACATGCTGGGCTTCGAGGCTCTGGCCACTCTCATTGAGGAAAACAAGAAGTTCATCGACTCGCAGTACGAGCAGTTTTTTGCACTGCAGAAGGAGCTTCTCGAGACCACGAAAGCGGCCTGTGACGGCCTGACCAAAGGGTTCGCCGAGTTTCCGATTGCGGCCAACATCGACCGTCTGACCAAGATCCAGGAGGACAACGTCGCCCTGCTCCAGAACCTGATCGACCGCTTCAGCCGGAACACGCTCAACCTCACCCAGAAGGCCACGGAGAATGCGTTCAAGGTGTTCGAAGACTACGCGAAGATCTTCAACGTCTGAACGTAGTTGTGTAATATATTTACAGCGCGCGGTTCGGGCCCGTGGTGGGGCCTGCGCCGCGAGCCCAATACCACCGCACCCGGGACGGGACCATCCACACGGTTCCAGAGCGGGTTCCGGGAGGGTTTAGATGAGCGACGAGAAGAAGGCGAACGGTGAGATATACTTCACCTACTTCAAGCAGCTCTACGAGAAGTGGGAGAAGTCGATGTCTCATGCTCTCGACGTGTGGATGAAGTCCTCGGTGTTCTCGCGCCGTACGGAACAGGCGTCCCAGAAGGCCAAGGAGTTCCAGAACTACATGTACGAGACGATGCGGCGGGCGCTCGAGACCAGGTACTACCCGATGAAGAGCGACGTCGAGAGGATATTCGAAACGCTGGAGGCGCTGGAGGACAAGCTGGCTCGGCTCGAGGTGAAGATAGGAGCGCTCGAAGGGTTGAAACAGGCCGAAGAGAAGGCCGAAGCCGATGCGGCTCCAGAGAAGGCCAAGCCGAAAAGCTCCGCAAAACCGAGAAGAAGGGGTAAGAAACAATGACTAAACAGACCACCGAGACGGCCGATTTTTACAAGAAGTTCTACAAGGCGTGGGAAAACGCCCTGGGAGAGGCTTTCGACATCTGGGCGAAGAGCCCGTTCCTGTCCAAGAACAAGTCTCGTTCCGAGCCGTCCGACGGCACCAAGTTCGATCCCAACACCTACTACAAGAGGTTTTACGAGGTGTGGGAAAAGTATTTCTCCGAGACGCTCGAGGCCTGGGAGAAGACACCGCTTTTCTCCAAGGCCGTGGGTAAGGCGGTCGAGCGTTCCTCCGAGCTCAAGAAAACGGTCGACGACATAATGGAGAGAACGCTCCGGAACATGAACCTGCCCAGCAAGAACGACATCGATAGGGCTCTGGCCGCCATCAACAAGATAGAGGAAAAGGTGAACGACCTCATAGACAAGGTGGACGAGATAGCCGCTTCGATGGGGAAAAAGTAGCCGGAGCTGAATAGAGCCCCCTTTTGATGTAAGCTTATACAACTGCTGGTCCGCACCCGCCGCAACACCCAGAATGAGGGGACGGCCCCAGTCGCCGGGATACACGCGGGGACAAGGGTGCCCACGTGGTGCAAACGCTGCGGCTCGCGACCTCTAAACACGCCCAAGGAGAATTAAACCCGCCATGTACAACGCAGACTGGGAACTGTTCGTAAAGGAAGCCGAGAAATTGCGGCGCAAGATCGAGAAGGGAACCGAGCTGGCACTCAACCTTCCCGAAGTCAACGTCGGGGTCACACCCCACGAGGTCATTTTCACCGAGAACAAGCTGCGCCTGCTCCACTACCTGCCTGCGACAGAGCGCAAGTGCCGTGTGCCGCTGCTCATGGTGTTCGCCCTCGTCAACCGCCCCTACATACTCGACCTCAAGCCGGGCAGGAGCGTAGTCGAGGTGCTGCTCAAGCACGGAATCGACGTTTACATGATCGACTGGGGCGTGCCAGGGGACGAGGACAAGGACCTCGACCTTGCCCACTACATCGAGCGATACATCAAGAAGTGCGTCGACAAGGTAAGGAGGCACGCAGACTCGGACAAGGTCAATCTGTTGGGCTACTGCATGGGCGGCACGATGGTGGCCATCTACACCGCTCTCCACCAGGAAGACGTAAAGAACCTCATCCTCATGACCGCCGGCATCGACTTCGACGTCGACGGCATGCTCAACCTCTGGGGGCGCAAGGAACACTTCGACGTCGACAAGTTCGTCGACGCCTACGGCAACGTCCCTCCGGAGTTCCTGCAGACGGGGTTCCTGTTCATGAAGCCCGTCCAGAATCTGGTCTCCAAGTACCTTAGCTTCTACGAAAACATCGACAACAACAACTTCGTCGAGAACTTCCTCGCCATGGAGAAGTGGCTGAACGACAACATACCCGTGCCGGGCGAGGTGTTCAGGGAGTTCATCAAGTACCTTTATCAGGAGAACAGGCTGGTTCGCGGCGAGCTCAAGATCAACGACAAGAGCGTGGACCTGAAGAACATTACCTGCCCCGTGCTCAACCTTGTGGCGGCCAACGACCATCTGGTCCCGCCCGAATCGAGCAAGGCCGTCGAGCGCTACATATCGAGCAAGGACAAGAAAACGATCGTCTTTCCCACCGGCCACATAGGGCTCTCGGTAAGCAGCAAGTCCCTGCGCGAGCTGTGGCCCAAGGTGGCGCAGTGGATAATCGAGAGGTGCGATTGAACCAACCCCCTTCGCAATGCACCGCTCTCCCACCCCTTGCCCACAGCGCACGGCGGGGCGGGAGAGCGGCCGCACCCCCCCCACGACGACCCTCTAAAGCCCTTGACGAGCACGTGGCCTGAGCGGCCGTAATTGCTCTTTAGCGCTGCGGGGAAGCAGAAAAGAAATCAAAGAAAAAAGGACCACCTACGGCCCGGCTCCAGGCACGAACCTCACCCCGTCTCAACAACGGCCTACGCCTCAGACGGTGCTACGGCACGCTACTACGACGGCCCCCAGGTCACACACGAAACACGGCACCCCGTCGCCGCCTCTCCCCCGCCGCACCCCTTGCTCGGAGCCGCGCGAACGAAAAGCGAGCAGGTAGTGGCGGCACGCAGCACCCCTCGGCACACACCCTTCCCTTGTCCCCCTTATGTATGGGAAAGGAAGGGGTGCTTCGCCGCCCGCCCTTTGGCGCCGGTGCGGCACACACGCCGAGATCCCGCCACGGGGAGTGGACGGAGGGAGGGGATGCGGGTCCGCATGCGGCCCGAGCCACCGGCACTCAGACGTCAGATGTAGTGACCGCCGTTCATACGGAACGTTATACCCGTAATCCAGCTTGCCGCCGGCGAGCATAGGTAGAGCACGGCGAGGGCGACCTCCTCGGGCGTGCCGAACCTGCCCAGCGGTATGTCGGCGAGAATCTGGTTGCGTATGTCCTCGGGGACGGTCTTCAGCATGTCGGTCTCGATGAAGCCCGGGGCTATGGCGTTGACCCTTATCTTGTTACGGGCGAGCTCCTTGGCCAGGCTCTTCGTGAACCCGATGATGCCCGCCTTCGTGGAGGCGTAGTTGACCTGTCCGATGTTACCCATCTCGCCTATGATCGACGAGACGCTCACTATGCACCCCTCGCCCTGCGCCAGCATCAGTTCGAGGACGGCCTTCGTACAGTTGAAGCAGCTGGTGAGATTGGTCTGAATGACCTCGTTCCACTGCTCGAAGGTCATCCTACGCAGGGTGCGGTCGCGGTTTACTCCGGCGTTGTTTATCAGGATGTCGACCTTGCCGAAATGGTTCTTGGCCGCCTTGCCCAGCGCCTGAGCCTGTTCGAAGACGGCGACGTTGGCCCTTACGGCGACGCACTTGCGGCCCATGGCCTCGATCTGCTCCTTCACCTCGGCGGCGGCCTTGTCGCTGCGGCTGTAATTGATCAACACGTCGGCGCCGGCCTCGGCCAGCGTGAGGGCGATCGCCCTGCCTATCCCCCTCGAGGCTCCGGTGACCACGGCCACTTTACCACTGACGTCGTATAAGTCCTTCAACATCTCTACTCCTCCTGATTGTTGGTTCAAGTTGTGTCGATTGGGGCAATAGATTTTCCATTCCGGGGGAGGCTTTGTCAAATCGCCCCCCTTCCGTCCGGCCGCTCCGCCCGCACGGGGCGCCGCCAGCTCCGTTAATATTATAGTTGTACCCCGAGGTACCGTGTCAAGCGGTTTTCCATTATATTATGTTTGACGCTCCGGCACCCGCCTCAGTCGAGCGCCGCGCGTTCGGGAGGAGGGGGTGACCGGCGAACCCGACCCGAGGGGGTGAGACAGCCATGGACGGCCGAGACACGTTCGTAAAATCGCACGGCCTTGGCAACGACTACATCGTGCTCGACGAAGCGCGCCTTTCGTTCCCCGTCGGACCCGAAGCCGTAAGGCTCATCTGCCACCGCCACTACGGCATAGGCTCGGACGGCATCCTGCTGCTTGCGGGCACCGAGGGGGGTGCGTTCTCGCTGCGCATCCTCAACCCCGACGGCTCCGAGGCCGAAAAGAGCGGCAACGGACTGCGCATATTCGCAAAGGCGCTCTACGAACACGGATACACGGACGACGCCACGATCGAGGTCCACACCCCCGGCGGCACCGTCAGGTGCGAGCTCGAGGTCGAGGGCAAAAGAGTAAAGGCCGTTGCCGTCGAGATGGGGAGTGCCACGTTCCGGAGCACCGCCATCCCCGTCGACGGCCCCGACCGCGAGGTGGTGGGCGAAGAGATAAGGGTCGACGGAGAGCTTCTTACGCTCACGGCCGTCTCCGTGGGCAATCCCCATGCCGTCTTCTTCACCGACCGGTTGGACGAGAACTATCTCAGGAAGGTTGGTCCGTTGGTGGAGAACCACCCCCTTTTCCCGCGGCGTACGAACGTACAGTTCGCCCGCGTTGCAGCCACCGACCGCGTGGAGATACTGATCTGGGAGCGTGGCGCCGGCTACACGCTGGCCTCAGGGAGCAGCTCGTGCGCCGTTGCCGCGGCCTGCGTGCGGAACGGCCTTACGGGGCGTCGGCTGACCGTATCGATGCCCGGCGGGGAGCTCGACGTCACGGTGAGGGAGGACTGGACCATAAGGATGAAGGGGCCGGTCGAAGAGGTGTGCACCGGTACGCTCAGCCGCGACCTGCTCGAGCGCCTCTCTACTCTCGGACGCGGCGGGTGAACGCCTATGGAAGCTGCCTCGACGGACGAGACCATCCTGTGCGCCCGCACGCTGCTGCCCGTATCCTCGCCCCCCATACACGGGGGCGGGGTGCTGATGTGCGGAGGCGGGATACGCGAGGTGGGCAAGGCGGCCGAGCTCGCGCGCACCCACCCGCGGGCCAGGATGGTCGACCTGGGCGACGGTATCCTGATGCCGGGCCTCGTAAACGCCCACACCCACCTCGAATTGGGCTGGATAAGGGGCCACATCGGCGGGTTCACCGGTTTCACCGAGTGGCTGGAGCAGGTGATCGCGGCCAAGCGCGAGGCGCCTCCCGGCGACGACGAGCTCGGCCGCTCGGTCCAGGAGGGGATCGACGCCCTCATCGCTTCGGGCGTGACCTGCGTCGGCGAGGTGTCCTCCTACGGCGGGGCCGACCTGCCCTACCTACGCAGCTCGGGCCTCAGGGTGGTGCTGTTCCGCGAGCTCATCGACTCGGTTGCCCCGCGCTGGGACGACAATGCGTTCTCGACCGAGAACCTCGTCGAGGCGCGACCATTCCCCCACGCGCCATACTCCTGCTCCCCCTCTCTTCTGGCCCGCACGGCCGCCCGCGCCCGCACGCGCGGCCTACCGCTGGGGATACACCTGGCCGAGAGCCCCGAGGAGGTCTCCTACCTGCGCGGCGAGCCCAACCGGTTCGAAAGCCGCGTGTTCCCCCTCATAGGAAGGCCCCCCTACCCACACGAGCCTGCCCCCTCGCCCTTGGCCTACGTCGAGAGACTCGGGCTGCTCGACGGCACGCGCGTGACGCTGGTTCACATGGTGCACGTCACGGCCGAGGAGGCCCATTCCCTCTCGCGCCGAGAGGCGGGCATAGTGATGTGTCCCCGCAGCAACCACTACCTGAGGGTCGGGGCGCCTCCCGCACACCTCTACGCCCCCCTTCCGCGGGTGGGGCTCGGAACGGACGGGCTTTCGAGCAACTTCGACCTCGACATGATGGCCGAGATGCGGTTCCTGTACCTTACGAGCGCCCGTCGCCTGGGCCGGGGGGCGGAGCGGCTGTGCGTCTACTGGGCGACGCTCGGCGGCGCGAGGGCCCTCTTCATCGATAGGAAGACGGGCAGTCTGGAGCCCGGCAAGCGGGCCGACCTGATATACCTCTTGCCCCGCCACCCCGCGCCCGACCCATACCTCGCCGTGCTGGGCTGCTCGCCCGAGGACGTGAAGATGGTCATGGTCGAGGGGCGCATCTTGCGCTCCGAGGGCGGCGCGTGGCCCGACGGCTGAGGGGGTGAGGACAGAGGGGATGGACGGACCGGCCAAGCTGTTCGTATACGGTGCTCTCATGAGCGGAGAGCCGCTCAGCTCCGAGATGTCGGGCGCCGTGCTGCTGCGTGCGCTGCGCGTCCGGGGTACTCTATACGACACCGGTTACGGCTACCCCGCCGCCGTGTTCGGTACCGCGCCCGGAGAGGGATACGTGCACGGCGAGCTATACCTGCTCGACGATCCCGACGTCGCGCTGAGGCGGCTCGACCTCGTCGAGGAGACCGGCCGCGGGCTCTACCGCAGGCGCCTCCTTGACTCGGGCGGCGAGCGGTTCTACGCCTACGAGGCCCACGGCCTCGCCCGCACGCTCTCCTCCCGCCTCGCCATACGGTCGGGCAACTGGCGCACCCACGGCTCGCTGGCCCGCCGCAGCCCCCACCGGTTCGCCGTCCTGTTCGACAAAGCCCACTTCCCCCGGGTCCAGTCCCCTCCCCCTCACGGCAGCGACCCTCACATCCACCTCGAAGGCACCGTCCCCGTGCTGGTGACGGCCCCCCACGCCACCCGCCACCGTCGCGGCGGCGCCGCCAAACGCCACGACCGACACACAGCGGCGCTGGCCGTAGCCGCGCACGCGCTCACGGGCTGCCACGCACTCTATACCCACTGGGCCACTGCCGCCGATCCTAACTACTACGACGACGTCCCCTTCAAGCGCGCCGTGGCCGAGATCGTCGGGGCCCACGGCATCGCGTTCGTGGTCGACATCCACGGCACGGGGCCCGGAGTGGAGCGGGACGTACACCCGGGATTCGGCGAGGCCAGGGAGTTCCTGCTGGGATGCGAGCGCGCCGCCGCGGTGCTGGAGGAGTCGTTCTCGGCGGCGGGCATCAAGGTGGGAAGCGAGCACCTCTACCGTGCGGCGCGCCAGCAGACGGTGGCCAAGTTCGCGGCACGCCGCCTGGGGGTGCGCGCGATGCAGCTCGAGATAGGCTGGAGGCTACGCGACCCGGCGCACAGGCCGGCCGACTTCGACGCCGCGGCCTTCTCGCTGGCGCGACTGGTCGCAGGGCTCGCACGCATTCCGCCGGAGCGCGCCTAGCGCAGCACGTCAAGTGGGGGCACGGCACCTATGATGCCGCGCTCACTGGCCTTCTCGTAGAGACGGCGCAACGCCTCCTCGCCGCGGGATCCCATGTCGCGGGTAAGATCGTTTACGTACATGAGGACGAACCGCCGCCCGAGCTCGCGGTCGAGGCCGCGGCCGAACCGCAGCGCGTAATCGAGCGCCTCGTCGACGTGATCGAGCGCGTAATCGATGCTCTCGCGGTGGAGACGCAACACCTCGCCCTGCAACTCGTCGCCCACGTCCCTTCTGACTACGTTTAGCCCGAGCGGAAGCGGCAATCCCGTCTCGCGCTCCCACGCCCCGGCCAGGTCGAGCTCGCACACCAGCCCGCGGCTCTCGTAGGTGAGCTGCCCCTCGTGTATGATGAGGCCGGCATCGACTCTGCCCTCGGCGACCTCGTCCATTATGCGGTCGAACCGTGTCTCCACCGGTTCGAACCCGTCGGCGTAGAGGGCGAGCAAGAGGTAGGCCGTCGTGTGCCTGCCGGGCACGGCCACTCGCCTTCCCTCGAGGCCGCCCAAGGGGCGGGACGCCACCACCATGGGGCCGTATCCCATGCCCATGCTTGCGCCGCAGCACATCACGCGGTACCGGTCGTGGAGGAGGGCGTAGGCGTGTGCGCTTACGGCCGTGGCTTCGAGCTCGCCGCGCGAGGCCCTGAGGTTGAGGCTCTCTATGTCTTCCACGACGTGCTCGAACTCGACCTTATCCGATACGACGTTGCCGCTGGCAAGGCCGTAGAACATGAATGCGTCGTCTGGATCGGGGCTGTGACCCAGCCTGAGCTTCCTCTTCTCCGTGATCGCCATCCGAACCTCCCTGCAGTTGTGTAGTGCGCCGCCCTCCATCTCCCGCCGGCCGGAAGCGAGGGGCCCGGCGCGGGGGTGGATCACCCACCGTAGAGACGCAGCTCGAAGCGGCCGGGCGCAAGGCCGAGGCGCTCCATGCAACGCGCGAAACGGCCGATGCTCTCCATCTCGGCCTCTCCCAAGCCGTAGTGTATTCGCTCGGCCAGGTAGCGCCTGCAGTCGGCGGCCGACACCCCGAGCGAGGAAGCCTCGGCGGCCGCAATCTTCGCCACCATCGAAAGGCCGAGCCGCCGCGACCGAAGGAGCGCCTCGAGGTCGGTCGCCTCAAGCACCGTTCCCTCTCTTACGGCGTAGACGGCATAGACGAACGGCAGTCCCGTCGCCTCGGTCCATAGCCGGCCCACGTCGTAGAGGAGGCGTCCCGGGGGGGCGCCGTCGCAGGAGAGGCGGAGCCCCTCGTCCCCGATAAGCATACCGGCGTCTACGCCGTCGAAGAACCCGTCACCGGGCTCGCGCTCGACGTAGCGGGGTCTGAGGCCGCGGAACAGCTCCAGCACCACCCGCAACAGTGCGGCCGAGCTGCGCGAGCGGCCGTCGAGGGCCACCGAGCGCACATCGTCGAGCGGGACCCACGAGGCGAGGACGACGCTTTCGACGTCCTCGTGCGACGAGATGGAGAAGCCGGGCAGCACGGAGTAAGAGGCCGCCCCCCTTATGAGCTCGGCCACGGGCAGCAATCCCACATCCACCGCCCCCTCTTCCATCAGGCGAGCCAGCTCCGAGGGCGGGGCGTAGACAAGCTCGAAACCATGAGGGACCAACCCGCGCTCGAGCGGGTAGACGAGGGGCTTTACGTTGAGAAAGGGAACCACGCCCAGCCTTATCATCTCTACCAGGTACCGCTCCGACTCCCCCCGTGACGCGGCCGGGGCAGGGGCCGACTCCACGGCACAGCGCTCACAGGAGCGATATGTCGCCCTGCCACCGTCGGGGGAGAAAGATCTTCTTGTACATGGAGATGGCGTAGGAATCGGTCATGCCGGCAATGAAATCGCAGACCTGCCGCTCCAGCGTCTCCCCTTCGCGCGGCGTCCAGCCGCACACCTTCCAGAACTCGTCGGGCCTGGAGCAGAAGTGGCCGTAGAGCTCCTTCATGATCTTCTTGGCCTTGGTGAAGTTGTTCCTTATCTTCTCGTTGAAATAGACCGTCTCGAACAGGTAGGCGCGCAGCTCCTCGATGGCCTCCCTCACCTCGTCGCTTATGTAGACCCTTCCTTCACCCCTGCGCTTCGTCTCCATCACGATGTCGGTGACCATGGTGTTTATCCGCTCCCTGCCCGTGCGCCCCAGCACGCGCACGCACTCGCGGGGCAGGTCGTCGACGGTGATTATGCCGGCTCTTACGGCGTCGTCGACGTCGTGGTTGGCGTAGGCCACGAGATCGGACACCCTCACCACCTGGCCCTCCATCGTGGAGGGGACGCGGTCGGGATCGTCGAGGGGGCCGAGCCCCTTGGAGTGGTTCGCTATGCCGTCGCGCACCTCGAAGGTGAGGTTGAGCCCACGTCCATCCCTCTCGAGGACGTCCACTACGCGCAGGCTGTGGGTGACGTGGCTGAACCCGCCGGGGTATATCTCGTCGAGCGCCTCTTCGCCGGCGTGGCCGAACGGGGTGTGGCCGAGGTCGTGGCCGAGCGCGATGGCCTCGGTGAGGTCCTCGTTGAGGCGGAGCGATTTCGATATGGTGCGGGCTATCTGCGACACCTCGATCACGTGCGTAAGGCGCGTGCGGTAGTGATCACCCGTGGGGGCGAGGAACACCTGGGTCTTGTGCTTGAGGCGGCGGAACGATTTCGAATGCACTATGCGGTCGCGGTCGCGCTGGAAGGCCGGCCTCAGCGGGCACGGCGGCTCGTCGTTGAGCCTGCCGCGCGAGCGGCTGCTAAGCGCCGCAAAGGGAGAAAGCACGCGCTCTTCTATCCGCTCAAGTTCTTCCCTTATGGTCATCGTCGCCACCATGCCGACGGTCCGCCCTCCTATCGGCCGAGCGCGCCGCCTAGGTCCTGACCACTATTCCCCGCTCGCTCAGGTAGCGCTTGGCCTCGGCTATCGAATAGTGGCCGTAGTGGAAGATCGATGCGCAAAGGACGGCGTCGGCCTCGCCCTCGACCAGCCCCTCGTAGAGGTGATGGAGCGTCCCCGCCCCGCCGGAGGCGATGACCGGTATGCCCACGGCGCGGGCCACGCTGCGCGTCAGATCGAGGTCGTAGCCGTCCCGGGTACCGTCGCGGTCCATGCTGGTGAGCAGTATCTCCCCGGCGCCGTACCGCTCGACGGTCCGCGCCCATTCGACGGCGTCAAGCCCCGTAGGACGTCTGCCGCCGTGGGTGTATACCTCCCAGCCGCCACCCTCGCGGCGGCGGGCGTCGATGGCCACCACGATGCACTGCGATCCAAACGCGCGGGCGGCCTCCCTTACCAGCTCGGGCCTCTGGACGGCGGCCGTGTTGATCGATACCTTGTCGGCCCCTGCGAGCAGAAGGCGCCTTACGTCGTCGACGCTCCTTACACCGCCTCCCACCGTAAGAGGCACGAACACCTCCGACGCCGTCCTGCCCACGACATCCACCATCGTGTCCCTGCCCTCGTGGGAGGCCGTGATGTCGAGGAACGTTATCTCGTCGGCACCCTCTTCGCTGTAGGTGCGGGCCACCTCAACGGGGTCGCCGGCGTCGCGGAACTCGACGAACCTCACCCCCTTTACCACCCTTCCTCCCTTGACGTCGAGACAGGGGATTATCCTCTTGGCCAGCATCAGGCGTACCTCCGTACGGCACGCCCCAGGTCGAGCGCCCCCGTGTAGATGGCCCTGCCCACTATCACCCCCCACAGACCGAGCTCTTCGAGGGCGTACAGCCTCTCGAGGTCGTCCATAGTGGCCACGCCGCCCGAGGCAATCACCGGAAGGGGCGACCTCTCGAGCAGCGCGCGCAGGGGGGCCGTGTCGACACCCTCCAGCGTGCCGTCGCGGCTGATGTCGGTGTGGACGACGCAGGAGACACCCATGGCCTCCAGATCGCGCAGCAGCCCCTCGACGTTCAGGTCCACCTCGTCCTTCCATCCTTTGACTGCCACCTTGCCGCCGCGCGTATCGAGCCCCACGGCCACCCTGCCCGGAAACCGCCGGCACGCTTCGGCCACCACGCCTGGATCCGTGAAGGCGGCCGTCCCCAGGACGACGCGCGCCGCCCCCCCGCGCAGGTAGAGCTCAACGGCCTCAAGCGTGCGCATCCCGCCGCCCACCTGGACCGGGATAGATACGGCGCGCACTATCTCCAGCACGAGCCGCGCGTTTCGCGGCTCTCCGCGGAACGCCCCGTCCAGATCGACCACGTGCAGCCATCGCGCACCCAGTCGCTCCCACCTAAGTGCAGCCTCCACGGGGTCGGGGGAGAACACCGTCTCCGTACCCTCCACCCCTCGCAGCAGCCTCACGCACCTGCCATCCTTTATGTCGACGGCCGGTATCACTTCCATCTTCACTTCCCCGCGAAGTAGAGCTCGAGCTCGCTCACCACCCTTCGCACCCCCTCCATGGCAAGCTGCCGGGCGGTGATCCACTTGCCCTGCCGCTCCATGAACTTCCTTATCTCGAGCAGGTTCTGGAACAGGGACTTCTGGGTCTCGTTGAAGTAGTCCTCCCACGCCACCTCGCCCGTCGAGCACTCATAGAGCCTAGTAACGAGCCTCACCGTGGCGGGCCGGGTCACGCCGAGCTCGCCCCCCTGGCGCTCCTGGAACGTATCGACTATCCCTGTGACCACGCCGTCCGCCCCGAGACGCCGGCACGCCTCGAGCGAGGAGGCTATGTGACGGGCATAGGTGCCGCCGTCGCCGGCTTCCTCGTAGGCCTTGAGCGAGGCGGCGAGGTCCGCGATCCTCACCCCTGCGGCGTTGCCCGTGAGCTCGTGATGGAGCGCCCTGGTGAGGAACTCCTCCACGCGTCTCCTCTCCCCGGCGTCCCCGCCCGGACCGGCTCCCACCTCGACCGAAGGGGGATAGAAATAGGGTGTCACGACGAGGGTCTTGACGGAGAGGGTCTTGTAGGTGTAGACCTGGGGCCGCTCGACGCGGGCCGAGCACGCCCCGAGCACGAGCAGCGCCGCAAGGGCTAAACAAACCTCTTTTTTCATGATTATATTAATATACAGGCAAGGGTCGGGTTGTTAAAGAGAGGCGGCCGGACACTCGGCTCCTCCCGGTCACACCCCCGGGAACAACCCCACCACAGGGAAGGCAGCGCCTCCCCACTGAGACCGGAGGCGTGCTCCACCACAGCATACGACGCCATGGACCAGAACACGCGCACCCTTATAGACCGATTCAAGCAGGGCAACCGTATGGCCCTCTCGAAGCTCATCACCCTGATCGAGAGCGACTCGCTGGCCGGAGCCGAGGTGCTTTCGGCTCTCGATGACGGAGACGGCCGTGAGAGCTGCGTGATCGGCGTCACGGGCCCGCCAGGGGCCGGCAAGAGCACCCTTCTCAACCGCATCATCTCCTACCTGCGCCGCAGGGGCCACCGCGTGGGTGTGGTGGCCATCGACCCCTCGAGCCCGTTTACGGGAGGGGCAATGCTGGGCGACCGGATACGCATGATAGGACACTCGGCCGACGAGGGCGTATTCATACGCAGCCTCGGCACCCGGGGTGTGACGGGCGGTCTCAGCGCGGCCACGCGCGACACCATATCGCTATACAGGGCGTTCGGCATGGACTATGTGCTGGTGGAGACGGTCGGCGTCGGCCAGACGGAGCTCGATGTCGTCGAGCACGCCGACACGGTGGTGGTGGTGCTGGTGCCGGAGGCGGGCGACAGCATACAGGCCATGAAGGCGGGCCTCATGGAGATAGGGGACGTATTCGTCGTCAACAAGTCCGACAGGTTGGGCGCCAAGAAGCTGGCGACGGAGATCGAACAGACGGCCATCGCCCCCCGGCGTGAGGGGGAGTGGAGGCCCAGGGTGGTGCTGACCCAGGCCGTCGAGGGAAGGGGGATAGAGGAACTGATGGAGGCGGTGCACGAGCACCGAAACTGGCTTAGAGAAAGCAGTACGCTTGCGGCCAGAAGGGGCGAGAGGAGGATGGCCGAGCTGGAGGAGATAGTAAAGGAACTTGCCTACGACAGGCTCGTCACCTCGTGTCCGGAGGAGAAGAAGGCCGACGTCGAAGCCATCATCGAAGGCGTGCGCCGCGGAGAGATCCCCCCATACGAAGGGGCCGCGGCCATATGCAGGCTGTTCTTCACATGAGCCTCGCCGAGCCCGCACCGAGAAGGCGGCTCGCCCCGGCGGCCCATACACCCCCCGGGGCGCCGCGCGCCGATAGAGAGGCCGGCCTGGGGGGGATCTTTTGACCGGGGACGGCCCTCGATGTTACTATCTCTACTTATAGTTGCTTTCACGCTGCATCCCATGGTGAGTGTAAATAACACAGACGATGAGTTCGCCCGCAAGCGATGGGAGATGGTTGAGAAGCAGCTCATCTCCCGCGGCATAAAGGAGCGGCACGTCGTCGACGCCTTCCTCAACGTCCCGCGGCACAGGTTCGTCCCTCCCGAGCTGGTGGACTCGGCCTACTACGACGGCCCCCTTCCCATAGGGATGGAGCAGACCATCTCGCAGCCCTACATAGTGGCGCTCATGACCGAGGTGGCCGATGTCCACAAAGGCGACAAGGTGCTCGAGGTCGGCACGGGAAGCGGCTACCAGACGGCCATCCTGGCCGAGATAGGCTGCGAGGTCTACACGATCGAGATAATCCCCGAGCTCGCCGAGCGGGCACGCCGCACACTGACCGAGCTCGGCTACCGTAACATCCACTTCCGCATAGGGGACGGCAACAAGGGGTGGGAGGAACACGCTCCCTACGACGCCATCATCGTGACCGCGGCCCCCGACCACATACCCGACCCGCTGGTGGAACAGCTAAAAGTCGGAGGCAGGCTGGTGATACCGGTGGGGAGCTACGAGCAGGAGCTGCTGCTGCTGGTGAAGGAGGAAAAGGGGGTGACGATACGCCACATAACCCCTGTGAGGTTCGTCCCCATGAAGGGCAACGGATAGGGATGCCCCGGGCGGCCCGACGACACCGGGCGTGCCGGCTCGCGCCCCCCTTTCCAAGCACACCCGCCTCTTAGGGCAGACGCCGCCGCAACCCGATCCAACACGATCGCACCTCACCACCGCGCACACCCCTCACACTACCCACAGCGGCACGCACCCCCTTCCTAGCACAGCCGCAGCTGAGGGTGAAACGCCCGCGCCGGCGAGGCCCGCCAAGGTTCCTTCCCCCCACAGGCGTGAGCATCCCCCTCGCCGCGGCGACCAGACGAGGTCTCCCCGCACACACAGCCTATGCGTCACGGACCCAGGG
>CAZXEJ010000029.1:0-28860 GCA_964639895.1 uncultured Spirochaetia bacterium
CCCGTGTGTGTGCTCCTTAGGGACGAAGGTAGTCAGATGGTGTATGAATTACACTGGCATAAAAGCGTAGGAGGGCAAGTCAGGGGGCTCGCTCGGTTGAGGCGTCGGGCTGCTTCTTTCTCTTTGAGGAGGAAGGTATGTTGAGGATCTTTCTATACTTCGCCACCGTGCGCCTAGCTACTTTTACGTTTCTCCTGCTCAAGATGTTGGAGATGTCTTCGTCCGAGTAGGGGTTTTCGGGGGGCTCTTCCCTGATGATGTCTCGTATCATCGCCTTTACACGTTCAAACGAGATGTCGGCGCCGTGTGATGTTTCAACCCTGCGAGAGAAGAGGGCCTTCAGAGGTATGGTCCCCTGAGGGGTGTAGATGTAGCGTCGGCTCGTTATCCTGCTCACCGTCGATTCGTGTACGTTGACGGCTTTGGCCACGTCCTTGAGGCGCAGGGGCTTTATGTACTCGAAACCGAATTCGAGGAAATCACGCTGCACGCGAACGATCTCCTTCAAGACCTTGCGTATGGTTTCGTCCCTTTCCTGCAGGCACTTTATGATTCTCTGCGCGGCTTCGATCTTCTCCTTAAGATACTTCTTCTCGGAGTGCGACAGCGATTTGCTGTTCTTTATGAGTCTCCTGTAGTGGTGGCTGATCCTGAGCCTCGGCACGTCGGTGTTGAGCTGGATCTGGAAATCGTTTCCCACCTTGTATACGAAGAAGTCCGGAACGATGTACTTCTCGGTGTCCTTCGTATAGAACGGCCTTCCGGGCTTTGGCTCCAGAGAGGAAATTACGTGTACCGCCTCTACCACACGCTGGACATCTATTCCCAAACTGTCTGCTATGGAATCGTATTCGTGCCGGCCCACCTCCTCAAGGAATTCGGCGGCAATCCGATGTATGGGATCGCTCTCAGGATAGCCCAGGTCTTCAAGCTGGAGCGACAAGCACTCGGCAAGGTCACGGGCGCACACACCGGGCGGATGTAGGGAACGTTGCAGCCTGTAGAGGACCTCTTCAACCTTGGCTTCGGTGGAATCGGACGTCGTCTCGGTATTTTGGGGCGTCGAAATCCCCCTTGAGGCGTTGATCTCGGCCGCTATCTGCTCCACTGGTATCTCAAGGTAGCCGTCCTCGTTGGTATTGCCTATGATGATGCGCGCGATCTCGCGCTCTTCGTCGCCGAGGTCTAGAAGGTCGAGCTGCCAATGGAGATGATCGAGCAGGGATTCGGGAGCGCTGACCCTGTTCTCCCAGCTTACACCCTCGTCGTCTAACGTCTCGGTGAATTTCGAGTACGAGTCATCGCCGTTGTAAAACGGTTCTTCCTTTGGCAGGGTGAGCTCGATCTCTTCTTCGTTCTTCTGGGCGGGATCGAGATCCTCCGGGGTCTTCTCTTCTTCTTCAAGTGTGGGATTCTCTAACAGCTGCTCCTCAAGATATTCCTTGAGCTCGAGCGTGGTCATCTGTATAAGGCGAAGGAACAGCTGGAGTTCCTGGGTGAGTATGAGGCTCTGTTTCTGGACAAGCCTTGTGCTTGGTTGCTGTATGATCCTTGACATCGCTCACAGCCGGGATCGGGGTGGTTGTGGACGACCTGATTCCAATTTAGAACATTCGGGGCCCCCTAATCAACCCCCCACGGCGTCCGAACCAACTGTTGAGGCGTGGACACCGTTCCGCTTAAAACATACCACACCGCCCGTTGCGCTGTAAAGGCACATCCCCAGAGGGCGGAAACCATCCCCATGCGTCTCCTGTACGCGTGGAACCGTGCATCTTGAAGATCCATATGCAGATGATATAATCTCAATCGTTCCCTTCTCGTCGTCCGGGAGCCGACGTAGCTCAGCTGGTAGAGCAGCGCACTCGTAATGCGCAGGTCGGAGGTTCGAATCCTCTCGTCGGCTCCAGCGATTCCGGCGGTTCAAGCTACCTTCCCGGTCGCTTCTACCATGCCGGCTACGAGGCTCCGCCGATTTTAAGCCCTTCCGGCAACTGTAGCACGGGTAAATCGTCCCGCACGATCTCGCCATGGAGAGAGCGATTGCGTTTGGCGTGGTGGGACATCCAGGTCCCGCCCCTATGGATCGGCGAGTCGACTGCGACACCCATTCCCCCATCCCTTCATCTTCACAGTAGGCCGCACAGTGCAAGCAGAGCGTGGTGGCTGAACCCTAACGGCCGGCGCCTTGGGGAAGGAGCAGGCGTCGGCTTCCTGATGCGGTACGGTTGCTAGGCACCTTCTCCTTCACCGTTGCGGCTGGCGGTCTATTGCAATGGAATAAGACGTTCGAGCCTACCTGCCCCGTTGGTGCCGAGCTTCCAATGTGGATGCGTTACCCAGTTCCACCACCCCACCTAAGGTCCATCCTCGCATCAGAGAACGACGCTTCGGTGCCTCTTTCCCTCCGATCCAGCTGTTTCATGATTTCGAGCGTCTTCCGTTGTGTGCGGCTGAATCCGTTTCCTGGTCGCGCGCCCAGGCAGACGGGGATCCTTGACGTGAGAGTACGCCGATGCGGCGGGGTCACCCGGCACCACCTGCGAGCGCCGCGCTCTGGAACCTTGGTGCCGCCAGCCGCCAAGCCGTGTGGGGATACGGGATACTCGTTGATGGGACACGGACAGTGGACGGAAAGCTACCGGTCGGTTCTTCGACTACGCGTGAGCGTCATGCTTGGTCGACACCACCGTATGCCGCCCACCATGGAGCGGAACCCGGCTGGAGGTAACAAATGAGCATTCATCTAGTTGTCGGACACTGGTTGGTGGTTGAGGTGGCTCCGAACATCTTTTCGCCGCGTGCCGGCGGCATCATCTGCAGATAACAAACATTCGATGAATGCAGTATCTACGGCGCTAACACCTTCCCCTATACATCCATTCAAACCGTTTCCGCTGAGCCGATTGTTGAATATTGAATGCGGCTTGCGCTCTGATGGCCGTTGAGTGAAACTGATATCTACACAAATACATTAGATGCCAGTGAGATCCGGACGATGGGGGAATCTGCTCACTGGGCGGCTTTTGCGAATGCCGGTCATGTTGTGTGGGGCGGTGCCGTGTGTGTGGAAGACGTTCTCTTGTTCCGATTTAGAGGAACCTTAACGTTGTCGCACGTAAGTAGCCAAGTTCACCCTTAGGTTATGGTGATGCTAGAACACGGCACTTGCATGTCTTACTCGCGGCAGGAGAGGTAGTGGTTCACGTTACCGAGCTGCGGTGCCGCAACGCCTAACAGGCCCGCTTGCGTGTGCGGCGTGGAGCGGTGTCCGTCCTCTTCTTTCGCGCTTGCTTCCCCGCCTTCCGCATAAGGCTACGCACTTATGGGGTGCGTTCGCCGCTCACAACGGGCATGGGTGCCCTCTAGGAGAGGGAGTGCACGTAACGGCGTGGAACCGGCCCTTCTCCTAGAGGCGGTGTAACCTAGGGCTCGCCTCATCCTTGCGGCTTGGGGGACTTCCCCTCGACCGCGCGCTCAGAAGCGACGCGGAGGGGGGGACACGCATGGGCTCGCCTACCCGTGTGAGTTTGCGTGCGAACCTCCTCTAAGCCTGCGGCCACACGGCATACGGGATACCGCCGCCTGTAGACGACCCGGCCCAACGGCCACGATCGTTACCTACGGTTGGCTCCTTCGGACCGCCTGGTGAACGTGCCTCCGCTCGGTCAAGGACCTAGGCAAGCTGCTCTTCCGAATCCGGGTGGCATTCCAGGAGACACTTCGCCGCTGCGACCGGGCACCCCCCTCTTGACCTTTCGCGGCGGTCGAGCGCTTCACGAGGGGTCGTGATCACCGTTCCAGGGGAGAGAAGCGTTGAAGCGGGATTCCGCACGGAGAAGCCGTCTGCCCGGCAAGGGGCGGGTCCAAGGTACGGTATTGGACACCGTCCAGATGAGATATGGGTTCCGTCCGGTAACCCCATACCACCCGATGCGCTGTTCTCCGGGCTGCACTGAACTATGCGGACCAATGGGAGACACACGCCTCCTACGGCCGCTGTCACCTCGCACTGCGGCGAAGATACACCAACGAGACGCAACCATGGTGGCGGTCCCTGGACAATAGTAACAGCGGTACCGTTGAGACCTCGGGCGTGCACCAGGGACACGCCTGCGACCGACTCTACTTCGACCTAAAAGAAGAGGCCCGGATCGCGTGCCGCATGGCGGCATGCAATCCGGGCGCTCGGTCGTCTACGCGGGGAGGGAAGTTTAGCTTTCGAGATCTTCCCTTGAGCCCCTCCTCTTCAGTCGGCGGAATCCAACGGCCAGCAGAGGCAGCAACAGGGGCAAGAACGCCCCAGCGGCTCCACCCATCGATATAGTGGGACCGCCGATCACGCATGAACCTCCATCTCCGATGAATTTCACTATCGGGCTTGGGGTGGGAGTCGGAGTCGGTGTGGGTGTGGGTGTGGGTGTTGGAGTCGGTGTTGGAGTGGGCGTCGGCGTAGGTGTAGGTGTTGGCGGCGGAACGCAGGCGAGCGTCACCGTATCACACACCGTGCCGTCCGGACAAGCACAATCGCTGTCGAGGCAGTCCACCAGACCGTCGGCGTCATCGTCGACACCGTTGGTGCAACTGCCGGGGGGGGCCGACTCGGGACACGCCGGGTCACCGACGCAGCCCGTATCGAAGCAGTCGGTCGTGGCGTTCTGGAGCGGGTTGTTGTTGACACCGTCGCTGCAGGTGCCGGCGAAAGCCAGGCCCTCTTGACATGCCGGGTCGAACAGACAGTCGCTGTCGAGACAGTCCGTCACGCCGTCGCCATCGTTGTCGAAGCCGTCCGAGCACTCGGCGCCGGCTTCCACGCACGCGGCGTCGCCGAAGCAAGAGGGATCGTTACAGTCGACGAGCCCGTTGGCGTCGTTGTCACGCCCATCGTTGCAGAACTCCACCTTGGTGTTCTCGTCCGCCCCTATGTCGGGTGGGTCGGACCTGGTGTCTCCCTCGAAATCCTGTGCCACACCGCGGTTGCAACCTGCGTCTATGAGCGGCGAGTCGGGAAGCAGCCTGTAGTCCCTGTTCGGTGCGTCGACGAACTTGACGTTGTCGACACTGATGTTGTTGCCTAGATCGGTGAACGTACAGCCGGTGAGAAACACGTCGACAGGTGCGACGTCGTCGCCGCGATTAGAACACTCCATACTCAACGATCCGTCAGTCGAACAATAGATGTCGTCACCGGTCGTTGGTGAAGCAGTGTTGTTGATCACCGTCGTATTGACGAGGGTAACGGTCGAACCCAACTCTGTAACGAAGATTCCCCCGCCGTCGTCGACAGCGGTATTGTCGGTTATGGTGCAGTGGCTGCAAACGAGGTCGGAATCTCCCACGACGCATATCCCGCCTCCGCTGGCGCCGGTCGGCCCTCCGCCGGCCAGGTTCTGCGCGATGAAGGTGTTCTGAATCACCCCTTCACTGAGTGTACCCGTCGTACCGTCGGTGAAGACCAAGCCTCCGCCGCCGCACGTGTCACCGTCAGGTACCAGGGAAACGTTGCCGTAGAAGAAGCTGTCCTCTATGCGGAAGTCGCATCCATCGCAGTACACGCCGCCGCCCATGTCGTTGGCGGTATTGTCGTTTACCCTCACGGCGGTGAGGCGCAGCAGAACCTCTCCGGTGGGTCCGTTGCCGCCGTCTCCGTCGGCCTCTATGCCACCAGCCTCATCTTCGGAGAAGTTGTTGACGACGTCGGTGTCGGTAAGGTCGAGTGTGGAGCTGTTCGTTCCTGATACGCCACCTCCGTCAGATTCAGACAGGTTGAACGACACGATGGTACGTCCCATTTCGGATGATGCGGCCTGTGCTATCAGGATGGAATTCTGGACGAATATCCCCCCGCCGTCGCCGCTACCCGGAGTCCTGGTTTCGTTGAGCGTAACGTTGGTTCCGACCCCGGTGATCGGGTCTTCGGCAAGCCTTACCTCGGACTGGTTCTTGGCAAACACGCCCCCCCCGCGGCCGCTGTGAGCCACGTTAGAGACCACGTTGCTCCCCTCGATGGTGATGTCGGAGCTGTCGCTCCATATCCCACCACCATGGTTTTCGGCCTCGTTCTCGTTCACATCGCTGCCGTTGGTGATGAGCACCTTGCATGAATCCGCGGCCGCTATACCCCCGCCGTTGCTTCCGGTTCCCACGGCCTCGTTGTTGACTACGCGGCTCGCGTCCAGGACAAGGGTGGAGTTCGTGCAATGTATGCCGCCCCCGTCGTCCTGCGATATGTTGTTGATCACGGTGGTGTTGTCAAGGCTCATGCCCGGCGAGGCGCTGAAATCGACCGATGAACTGCTGTCGATAAATATCCCTCCGCCCAGATCGGCCCGGTTGTTGGGCCCTATGGTGCTATCGACGATACTCACCGTGGACTGCACGGCGATGTTGAGGCCGCCGCCGTCGTTAAGCGTTACGCCGGGGGTTGCGTTGTTGTTCGCTATGTTGCAATCCGATATCTTGACCTGCGAGGCCCTTACGTAGCCGCCGGCTCCCCCCTCGGATCCAGGCCCACCCCCGGCAAGACCGGTGGCTTCGTTGTTCTGCACTATACACCGGTCGAATTCGGCGCTGCCGCGAATGGTAATATCGGTGCTGTTCAGCACTGCGAATCCGCCCCCGTTGCGGTCGGAGTTGTTGCTGTTGAGGTTGAGGTCCTCGAGTACGACCGCCGAGGAATCACACACCAGTACGCCTGCACCGGCGGGCTCGTAGCTGAGTGGTCCGGGCGGATCGTCGCAAAGGCCGGACGAGGAAGTTCTGACAGCATTTTGGACTATGAATCCCGTAAACAATATGTTGCTCGACGCTGCTATCTCCACCCCGGGCGAGGATGGATCGATCGTCGATGGCGTGTTGACCGGGTTTCTGGTCGTGAACGACGGGTCCCAACCGCCCGAGACGGCGAGACCGTTCCGGCCGTCTATGGTCAGCGTCTCATTGTAGAACCCCTGAGCGGCGCAAACCTCTTCGCCGGCGTTGTCTTTGGCCTGGTTGACGGCCCTCGACAGCGTCCTGCACGCCGCCGTCCTGTTCGGATTCGTCGCATCGCAGTCAGAGTCGGCTGCGTCCGTAAGACCGTCGGCGTCGTTGTCAATGCCGTCGCTACAGGTGCCGGCATTGGATACGCCTTCGATGTCGTCACGCATGTCACAATCGTTTGTGGCAGATAGATTGGTCCCGGCCGGATCGGCGAACCTGGTACAGATGGCCGATGCCGAGTACGCAACGCCCAGAGTCAAGATGAAGAGCGGAAAAAAGAATAGAGGTCCGAGCGACCTCTTAAGAGTTGAAGCATTCATGTGGCATCCTCCCCACTAGTGGTTTAGTTCCCACCTCTCCACTATGCAGCACAGAATGCCGTCTCCATAATAGCACCGGGGGGGATATTGTAAAGTCACATAAAAGTCCTAGACGGCCGAGCGGCCCTGCTCCGGCCGGGGCTTAGGAAAGAGTGCGTCGTGCATATCGCGGCAGGGGCATTCCCCCCACTGGAGGAGTGTCGTGGGGACCGCCGCCATTGTAACTATGGAGTGCACCGGGGAGCACGACACCGTACGACGTCGAACCTACCAGGCCGAGTTGGAGTGCGAAAGTGCAATACGGCGACCGTCAGCCGCCCGCCATTGAAGCATGCCCTAAGAAATCAAGGGTGAGGCATCTAAGGAGGTATCATCCCCTGTAGTAATGCTCAGACCGTGACTTTCCTCGGAGAGGAGGATATGTCGGGAAGAGGGCGTCACGCCGTCTAGAAATCCAGCCCCCGTGGAGGGGGCGGCGGAACGTAGCAGGCAGGTGCATGGGCATCGAGATGTCAATTCCTCCGGGGGGGAGGTGCCGTTGGCTTCATAAGCGTGCGAACGAGATTCCTTGCGGAGAGGCCGCTGCTAAGCCTCTCCGGCGGTTCTCTTTCCGTATCGGCGTGCCCGTTGGGGGGGACGGCTCATGCCGGGACGGTGAGTTTTTTGATCAGGCTCTGTTTGAGTTCCCACAGCTCCTGGCTCAGTGAGACGTGGTAGACGTGTGGGTTTACGATCCGCTTAACCCCCTCGTCCAGTGAAGCAAGGTCTCGTTCGCGGAGGGCGCGGATCCCTTCGAGCGACGGCCACTCGTAGACGGTCCTGCCCTCGACGACTATGTCCTCGAGCAACTGCTCCATCCGATTCAACGAGCTGGCGTCGAGCAGGCGGTGCTTCGATGCATCTATGGGATGGCGGAGAATCAGGCGTTGCTCGCGGCGGGGATCGGAGCCGTGCAACGTTACAAGGTCGGCCGTCGCCTTGCCCCGTCTGTCGTAAATACGCCACACGTCCTTGTATCCAGGGTTGAGGGTCTTCTCCGGGGTCTCGGCGATCTTCAATGCCGGTGCCCACCGTCCGTCCCTTCTCACGGCGACCAGCTTGTACACTCCTCCCAACGCCGACTGGCCCGTCGAAGTGATGAGCCTCGTTCCTACACCGTAGATCAGCCGGTCTATCACCTCTGAAGGGTCCAGCCCGTAGGCGGGCGCCTCGCGCTCGATCTGGGTCAGGATCTGCCATATGACCAGCTCGTCCAGCTGGTTAGAAAGCACTATCTTCGTCTCAGGGAAACCCGCGTCGTTGAGCATTTTCGCCGCCACCACCGCCAGATGCGCGAGGTCTCCGGAGTCGAGCCTCACCCCCACGGGTTCGTGCCCCTTGCGGCGGAGCTCCTCGAACACGCGGATGGCGTTTGGGAGGCCGGATTCGAGCGTATTGACGGTGTCGACGAGGAGGATGCAGTCGTCGGGGTAGGTCTCGGCGTAGGCGCGGAACGCATCAAGCTCGCTTCCACCCATCGCTATGAATGCCTGGACCATGCTGTGGGCGTGGGTTCCTTTGGGAGGAAGACCCAAAACGTGTGAAATGCCCACACAGGAGGTGAAGTCGGCGCCTCCGATGAGGGCCGCCCTTATGCCTGCGTTCGCCCCCCGATCGTGTGCGCGCCTCAGGCCGAATTCGAGTACGGGACGCCCCCTGCTGGCGGCCTTGATGCGCGAGGCTTTCGTGGCGATCAATATCGGGTAGTTGAGCTGGTTGAGAAGAGGGGATTCCAGAATCTGCGCCATCGCCAGCGGGCCACGCACCACCGTGATGGGCTCCTGCGGATGTATGACGCGTCCCTCGGGTACGGCCCTCAACGACAACGAGGCGAAGTCGCCGTTCTTCTTCAGCCACCCCAGAAACGCCTCGTCGAAGAGCGGCTTGCCTGATGCCGACCTCTGCGAGCGGAGGAACCCTATGTCGTCGTCCGTGAAACGGACTTCCTGCATCCACTCGACCAGCCACTGCAGGCCGGCGTTGATGCAGTAGCCCGCCTTGTGCGAGCCGTAGTCCGGATAGTGGCGGAAGAAGTGGTCGAACTGGACGGAGACCTCATGTATGCCGTACCTGAAGTACAGCTGTGCCATCGTCAGCTGGTATTGGTCCGTAAAGAGTATCCCTTCGGCTATCAGCTGCTCGGAACGTTTCATTGTGCCCTGCGGTGTGTGACTTGGCCGCCCCGCGTGCCCCAGACACAAGATACAAGATAGATGATAACAAAAGGGTGGGTCTTATCCAACAGCCATCAGACTGTCGGCAGTGCTCCAGGGGCCCGGGCGGCAGGCGGTGCTACCGAGTCCGGAGAGCTCATGGAGCACCGCTTTGACGGAGCCTCGGGGCTGGGAGCGTTGAAAGAAGTGTGGTAGGAAGGGAGGCGATCACATCGCGGTCCATCCTTCGTCGAGCGGAATGGCCGCCCCGGTCATGTTGCGGGCACTTTCCGAAGCAAGATACAAACACAGCTCGGCCACCTCTTCCGGCTCGAGCATCCTTCCCATGGGGGCCTCCTTCAGTATCACCTTCTCCAGCACCTCTTCCCTGGGTATGCCGTGAGCCTCGGCCTGGGCGTCTATCTGGCGCTCTACGAGCGGAGTGCGGACGAACGTGGGACAGATCGCGTTGGCCGTGATGTTGTGCTTCGCCCCTTCTATCGCCGTGACCTTGGTGAGCCCTATTATCCCGTGCTTGGCTGCAACGTAGGCCGCCTTATACTCGACGCCCACAAGGCCGTGGATGGAGGAGATGTTTATTATCCTACCCCACCGACGCTTGATCATGTGGGGGAAGGCGTACTTGGTGCAGAGAAACGTTCCCTTGAGCATCACATTGAGGAGAAGGTCCCACTTGTCCTCCGGGAACTCCTGGATCGGGGCCACGTGTTGGAGGCCGGCGTTGTTGACAACTACGTCGATCCTGCCGAACTCCTCGGCGGTGAGCTCCATGAGGTTCCGGCACTGATCGGCCACCGAGACATCGGTGTGTACGAACCTGACCGTTCCACCGCCACGAGACAGTCGTCGTGCGGCCTTTTCTCCGCCTTCACCGTCTACGTCCCCTATAACCACATCGGCCCCCTCGCGGGCGAACATCGCCGCCACCACATATCCTATTCCACTCGCCCCGCCCGTGACGATCACCGTTCTGCCGTCCGTATCCATCGCGTTACACCTCCGTCGGTTTTCTCTTCCACCGCCGGTGCTGCAGAAAAGCGGCACCGACACGGGTGGCAGTGCCTTATTTTACTCGACCCACGCCGAGGGATGGAAACGACAGCGGCGACGGAGAAGGGGGGGTAGCGATGTTTAGGGGCTCGCGGCTCTTCTACAGCCTCACGGTGCCTCTTTCTTCATCTTCATATCATGAAAATGGGCCCTCCCGGGACGGGCGTAACCGTGGGCTCCGCTCCCGTTCATTCCGGGAACGGGCTGGCGCCAATGGATTCCACTATGCGCCTATGGAATGAGGATCTAGAACACCTTACACCGGCAGGGGGCGCCGCATAGGAATGTTGCATCTCCGCCTGCTTTCCTAGCCTCTTACATGCCGATGTCACTAGGGGTTCATGGGAGGCGAAGATAGCAAAGGCGCCGGCAGGTGGCTTGCGGCGTCACTTGGTCTCTTTGCGAGACCGGCGGGGCTGTCTTGGGGACGGGCCCGATGTGATACCTGTGGGCATCTCCAAACAAGATGGGAAAGAGGGGGCGGGGAGGTTTGCCCGGCGTGCGGCAGACTGCGTCTGGGACCTTGTGTGCTACACGATATGACGACGCAATAGGGTGTTGCTATGTAGGTGGAGAGAGGGAACGTGAAGGAGCAACAAACCGTATGTTCAGATCACCCCGGTCCGCACCTGCCGGACGGTTCGGCCGCCCGAGCCGGTGGCAGCTTCTTCTTCAAGGTATCACAAATAGGGCCTTGCAGGGGTCAAGGTAGCTAGGCACACGCGGGAGATAAGGGGCGTGTCCTGACCACTCCGGCCGACTTGGTTGAGCGAGACCGAGCAATACATCGGGCGCCTTTCGTTGCCTGCTTACCGCATTGGAGGCTGGGGGTGGCCGTTTGGGCATCACCCGCGCGTTGTCTTAGGAGGCGGGCTTAAAACCGGACACGGTGCGACGAACGCGCACGTAAGATAGAGATCGCTTCGCGCGGGGGAGTGTACTAGGGCCGAGCAAAGGCGGAGGAAGCGGCGCGAATTCCCCGCCCACAGTGGCGTAACTCACGGGCCGGAGCCTTCACCACCCCACGATTAGGAACGGGCAACCTAGGGTACGACCTTCTCTCACAAGCAGCGGCCACGCACCCAGCGTGTGTGTGCTGCGGCCTCGTGCAATGGAGGCTCCCCCCACTCAGGCTCCCTTGGCACGGCTGCGTCCCCCCGGGCGCGTGCCTGAGGCGATCTCCTGTGCCTCAACCACGGCAATTGCGGCCATGTTGACGATGTCCTTTACCTCACAGGAAGGCTGCAGCACGTGTACGGGTTTCTTCATCCCCATCAGTATTGGGCCTACGGCCTCCTTGTTTCCGAGGCGGTGGAGCAGCTTGTATGCGATGTTGCCCGATTGCAGGTCGGGGAAGATGAGCACGTTGGCTCCACCCTTTAGCGTACTGAACGGGAAGTGGGTGTCTATTATCTCAGGGACGACGGCCGTGTCGGCCTGCATCTCGCCGTCTATTATGAGGTGAGGGGCCTTGGCCTGGGCGATCTCCGTCGCTCTTCTCACCTTCTCGGCCAGCGGATGCTGGATACTTCCGAAGTTGGAGAACGAGAGCATTGCCACGCGGGGTTCCACGCCGAACCTGGCTGCCATCTCCGCCGCCTGTAGCGCTATCTCGGCCAGCTCCGTTTCCGTGGGCTCAATGTTCACCGTGGTGTCGGCGAAGAAGTACAGGTTGTCGAAGTTCGTGATGATGTAGAGCCCCGATACTATTGAGACGTCTTCCTTGGTACCGATTATCTCCAGCGCCGGTTTCATCGTATCGGGGAAGTTCTGCGAGAGTCCCCCTATCATGGCGTCGGCGTCACCCATGTGCACCATCATGCAGGCGAAAGTGATGCGGTTCTTCATCTGTTCCCTGGCGCCACTGAGCGTCACGCCGCGCCTGTTACGGAGGTTGTACAGCTCCAGGATGTACTCCTCGAACTTGTCCGACGTATAGGGGTGGACGATCTCTACGCCGTCCAGATTGACCTCCAGACTCTTGGCCGTGTCTCTTATGACCTCCTCCTGTCCAACGAGTATA
Source organism: uncultured Spirochaetia bacterium (assembly GCA_964639895.1). GTDB lineage: Bacteria > Desulfobacterota_D > UBA1144 > Nemesobacterales > JADFKM01 > CAZXEJ01. The sequence continues at coordinate 12,588 of CAZXEJ010000029.1, forward strand.
GGAGTGGCGATGTCTTCCTCGACCAGCAGTTGGCTCGCGAGCAGTATCTTCTCGTGTGCCCCTTCGGGGAAGACGATCCGCTTGGGGCTGCGCTTGGCCTTGTTTATCATTATGCGGGTGATCTCCCTTGCCTTGCCCAGCCTGCGTTCCAGTTTTTCCTTGTACTCCTCGATGTCCAGTTTCAGCCTGGCCACGCCGCTCTTGATCGCCGCCTCGGCCACGGCGGCCGACTCCCAGATGAGCACCCGTGGATCGAAGGGCTTCGGTATTATGTACTCGCTGCCGAAGGTGAAGTGGGTCTGCCCGTAGGCCTTGGCAACCGAGTCGTCGGCACCGCGCTTGGCCAAGTCGGCCAACGCCTTGGCAGCGGCCACCTTCATCTCCTCGTTTATCTTCGTGGCCCTCACGTCCAGGGCGCCGCGGAAGATGAAGGGAAATCCCAGGACGTTGTTGATCTGGTTGGGGTAGTCGGACCTTCCGGTGGCGAAGATTATGTCGCTCCTGGCCTTGAGGGCGTCCTCGTAGGTTATCTCGGGATCTGGATTGGCCATGGCGAAGATGATCGGGCGGTCGGCCATCGATCTGACCATCTCCGGTGTGACCACATTGCCCACCGAGAGCCCTATGAACACGTCCGCTCCTCGCAGCGCTTCGGCCAGGGTGCGCGCGTTGGTGTCGACGGCAAAGCGCATCTTCTGTTCGTTCATGCCCTCCTCGCGCCCCTTGTAGATGACACCGCGGCTATCGCACATTATTATGTTCTCGCGTTTGGCGCCCAAGCTGATGTAGAACTCGGCGCAGGCAATGGCCGAAGCTCCGGCACCATTGAACGTTATGCGGACCTCGCTTATGTCCTTGCCCACCAACTCGCACGCGTTCAGCAGACCGGCACCCGATATGATGGCCGTGCCGTGCTGGTCGTCGTGGAAGACGGGGATGTTGAGCTCTTCACGCAGCCGCTCTTCGATGTAGAAGCATTCGGGGGACTTTATGTCTTCAAGGTTTATGCCGCCGAAAGTGGGCTCCAGCAGCTTTACTGCGTTGATCAGCTCGTCCGGGTCGGTGGTGTTGAGCTCGATGTCGAAAGCGTCGATGTCAGCGAACCGCTTGAACAACACACACTTGCCTTCCATCACGGGCTTGCCCGCCAGCGGCCCTATGTTGCCCAGGCCCAGGATGGCGGTGCCGTTGGTCACGACGGCCACCAGGTTGCCCTTGTTGGTGTATTCGTATACCAAGTCGGGGTCCTTCTCTATCTCGAGACAGGGCTCAGCAACACCGGGGGAGTATGCAAGGGAAAGGTCCAGCTGCGTTACGCAGGGCTTCGTCGGTACCACTTCCAGTTTGCCTTTTGGCGGTCGTCTGTGGTAGTCCAAAGCGGCTTTCTTAAGGTTCATCTCTCCCTCCGTCGTGATGAGGTGTGGTTTCGTAGCGATTCTCGATGTAATTCGTCACCACCTGGGCAACGGTCGAGAAACATGGCAACGGATATCATGACTCCGGACAGCGACTCCCTCGCCGTCTGCTCGCCTCGAACGCAGCAGATTGAAACGGTTGGTTCGCAACAACAGACGCATCCCCAGCCCGCCTCACAGCCGGGCGTGGGCGGCCGCCAGCGTCTGGGGTACCACGTTGCAAGGGGGTTGGATCAAGATCTGGTTGAACTCGTCTCGGGCCTCGCTGCTCCGGTGTCGTTGAGAGTTCGATAACCTGTGCGCTCGAATCCATCTACTTGGCGAAGGACGAGGAAATAAAAAGATATTATAAGAACTGATGGGCCAATAGTCAATAGAAGGACAGCGGCCCCGAAACCACCCGGGCCGGCCGCGTCGGCGGAGGATGCTAGAAACGCGTCCAGAAGTCAAGGCCCAGGGCCGAGAGCACCTTTTGTCCGTATACGTTAAGGTAGTAGAGGTTGTTTGTGAGCATAAGGACACCCACGGCCACCAGAATCCCGCCCACCGTGTACTTGTAGAGCCCGTAATGGCGCCTTATGAAGCCGAAGGCCGAGAGCGACTGGGAAAGCAGAAGCCCCGTAAGGAGGAAAGGCAGCCCCAATCCCAGGGAGTAGGTGAACAGGAGCCCCGCTCCCTTTGCGGCAGTCTGTGCAGTTCCGGCCACAAGCAGGATCGAGGCGAGAATAGGTCCAACGCAAGGAGTCCAGCCGAATCCGAACGCCATCCCCAGGAAGTAGTTCCCGAAGTAGCCCAGCCTGTTCTCGGACACGTTGAACTGGAAGTTCCGATTGAGCCTCTCGATCTTGACTAACTCCATCACAAAAAGACCGAACACCACGATCAATGCCCCCGACAACCTCAGCAGAATGAGCTTGTTCTTGACGAGGAACGAACCTACCAACGAGGCCGATGTGCCGAGGGCGACGAAAACGGTCGTGAATCCCAGTACGAAGAGAATACTGGGCAACAGCACACGGCTTACCTTGACCTTGGGGGAGCCGCCGCGCAGCTCATCGTAAGAGAGCTTGGACACGAGGGATATGTAGCCCGGTATCAGGGGCAGGACACAGGGCGAGATGAAAGAAACCGTGCCTGCCAGGAAGGCGAAGACCCAGCTTACATCATCGGTTGCACCCATGTTCACTCCACAATACCCTTTATCCCATCGTCGATCTCGCGCAGCCCCGTGGGACCGACGAACCCGCCGAAGTTCTTCCTCGTTATCCTGCCGCGCCTGTCGATGAAGAACGTAACAGGCAGGACGGCCACGTTGTAGGCGCGGGCCGCCTTTCCGTCGGGGTCGTAGAGGTTGGGAAACGTAACCTTCGTTTGCTTGAGGAAGGTCATGGCGCCCTCGCGGTTGTCGAGAACGTTAATGCCCACGAACTCGACCCCTTTGGATTTCCACTTTTTCCACGATTGCTCGAGGTTTGGCATCTCGTCGCGGCAGGGAACACACCACGAGGCCCAGAAGTTTACCACGAGCGGCTTACCCTTGAAGGACGAAAGCGAGACTCGCTCGCCCGCGTTCGTAAGCACTGGAAGGGTGAGGTTCTTGCTGTAGAAGTCTTCCCCTTGTCCTCCTCCCCCCTGGCACGATACGAAGAGAGCCATCACGGCCAGGGACGAGCCTATTAGAGCGACCACCGCCTTGATCGAAGTGTATCTCGAGGGGTTCAACCGATGGAGTGTCCTCATAGCTTAAACTGTTACGAGTATTACGAGCTCGAACCGCCTTGGGACTGCAAACGAACCAACGATGCGTGAGCCATCCACAATATTATAACCGCATTTGGCACGCCTGCATTCCATGGCTGCGGCATGTAGCGGATCCATCCGTGCCGGTAGCGGCGGACACGGGTCCGGACTGCAAGGACGGAATCCTCGCCATCCCGCCCCCTACGCAGGTGCTCCGCAGGTGGGACGACGGGTTGAGGTGAAGAAGTGGAATGTCCACGCCCGGCTCCCCATCTGCTCCGAGGCGGACGCCGCAGGTATGGTGTGGTATCCAAGGCGGGACGGACACAGGGGTGGAGATGCAATCAGGGAGCACATCGGAACCATCGTCGGCTGGCCAAAAGGACGACATCCATGTATGCCCCCGAGTGGCGTAGGCAACACACATGGACGCGGAACGTGAGCGGCCCCTCACCTTATATGGTAGAGCGTTCCATCACAAACCGTGGGTTGCGCCTGCGCTCATGGCTGTTCCTCCGGCCCGGCCGAGACACGCAGGTAGTAGAGGTAGTCCTCGTAGCGGTCGATGTCCCTCAGGGGTTCGAGCAGGCTGTGGGTAAGACCTAGCTTCCGGATACGCTCCAGAGTCTCGACCAGCACCGTGTCTCCTCCCCACCGGATGCCGTCGAACAGCTCTCTTCGCGGCGAGGCCATGGCGATCAGGTAGTAGCCACCGTCGAGCGCGGGCCCCATGACGACGTCTCCCTCGAGCAGCCCCTCGAACGCCAGTTCCACGTGCCGGGTGGTGACGTACGGGCAATCAGTCCCGATAAGTACGGTTCTTCGGGCGCCTCCGGCCTCGGCTGCGGCGAAGGCGTTGTACATTCTCTCACCCAGGTCGGAGCCGCACTGAGGAAAGAGCGAGTCAACGGCGTAGGGGTCGAGCCACCGCCTTATACCGGCACCCCGTTCGGGCGGATCGTAGAAAACCCACGTCTCGAAGAGGCCTCTACCCGCCAGACGCGCCAGCACCGTCTCGGCCATGGCCCTGTATGCCAGCGCGGCCTGCTCGGTCCCCACGGCGGCGGCAAGACGGCTCTTCACCCTTCCGGGCTCGGGGTAGCGGAGAAATACTGCCAGCACGTCCAACTGCGCCTCCGTCGTCCCTTTCACCATGGCAGTTTCAATGATACCGCCTCCGGAACGCTTCTTCCACGATGGCTTGTACCAGGAGTAAGGGGGGTTTTGACGAGTGCTCGAGTTGATATTAACCTCTTGTTGGTATGCTCAGAGCCGTGATCTTCGATTTCGACGGCGTCATAGCGGATGCCGAGCCCCTTCACTATAAAACCATAAGCTCCGTACTGTCCGAAGTAGGGGTGGATCTATCGCGCGACGACTACTACGCGCGCTACCTCGCCTACGACGACAAGACGTGTTTCGTAGAGGCCCTTCGCTCGGTCGGCCTGGAGCCCGAGCCCTCGCTGATAGCGGACCTCATGGAGCGCAAGGAGCGCCTTTTCCTACGGGAAGCTGAATTGGGCGACGTCATCTTCCCGGGTGTTCGCGAGTTGCTTGCCGGGCTGCAGGGAAGATGTTTGATAGCCATCGGCTCGGCCGCCCGAAGGGAGGAGATAGAGCTCATTCTGGGGAGGGCCGGTCTCTTGGAGGGATTCGACGTCGTGGTGAGCGCCGACGAAGTCGAGCGCTGCAAACCGAACCCGGAGGTGTTTCTCAAGGCACACGAGGCGCTGTGTCGCATCTCGACCCACCCATTCGAGAGGGACGAGTGTGTAGTGATCGAGGACTCGCCGGCCGGTATAGAGGCTGCCCTGTGGGCGGGTATGCGATGTGTGGCAGTGGCCCATACATACCCGGCGCAGCTGCTTGGCCGGGCCGACATGGTAGTGGAGGCGCTGGCCGAGCTCGATACGGACACGCTCGAGTCACTCTGCCGTTAGAGGATGCCCGGCCCCCAACCCTAGGAGACGGCTTAGCGATGTGTACTGATCCATCCCAGTCGAGGGCGGTGAAGCGGCACGACGCCCAAAGGAGCCCAAAGAGGTATGCGGCTGTCATAGTCGATCTCTTCGATACAGTCGTCAGGTTCTGCTACCCGCGGCTGCCGAGGATAGAGATTGACGGCAAGATCGTCTACACGACGAGTCCCGTCGTGTTCGAGTGCTTCTGGCCGCGGGTGCGTTCCGTTCCGTTCGAGCAGTTCCATACCGTGTTCAGGCGTACCTACAGGAGGTTCGAGGCCATGAAGCGGGCCCGCCAGATGGAGTACCCCAACAGGCTGCGCTTCCTCATGCTGCTCGAGGAACTCGGCCTCAGGCTGCCGGCGGACGAAGCCGAGCGGTTGGCCGAATCGATGTCCCACGCCCACATGGAGGTGCTTATGCGAGGCGTCGTATTTCCGACCGCCCACATGGAGACCTTGCGTTACTTGAGCCGGCGCTACCCGCTCGGCCTTCTCACCAATTTCGACCACTCCCCAAGCGTAAGGCGGCTGCTCGACAAGCTTGGGATCGAGCGTTTATTCGATGCCGTGACCATATCGGCCGACCACGGCATGAGGAAGCCGCGAGAGGAGCTGTTTCTTAAGACGGCGTCATTGCTGGGGGCTCCCGTCGAGGAGACGGTTTTCGTGGGCGACAACTACGCCGAAGACATTGTGGGGGCGAAGCGAAGCGGAATGGACGCCGTGTGGGTGGCACTGGGCAGAAGGGCGGCCGCTGCCGCCGCAGCAACGAGGGAAGCGGCCGACTACGTGGTGGATAGTTTCCCTGAGGTGACAAAGATACTTTAGATGCCGCGGTGTCGGCGGGCGCCGTGGGGGCAGGGGGTCGGGGCGGAGGAGGGTGGAAGCGTAGCGGGCCGCGGGTGGACGGGGCTACGGCGTGTCGACGTGGAGATGGCAGCCGGCGAGAGCACCGGCCCGATCCGTCGTCTATCCATCCGTCTCACCGGCCCTGAGCTTTCGTTTCAGGGTCGACGTTGCAATCTTCAGAACCAGGTCTATTATCTCGTCGCTTAGGCCGAACGGAGGGGTGACGACGCATTCAACAGCCGGATAGGCTGCCAGGGCCTCGGCGACAAGACGCGGTATGTCGGAGCTCGAGTGCCTTCCGGGGGCCAGAAAGTAGGGGAACACGGTAATGTGGTCTGCGCCCTGTGCAACACACCTTTCCACGCTTTCTGATATCGATGGGGATGCAATCTCCATGTGGGCCGGCTCAACGATATCGAACGGGCTGTGACAGGATCGCAAGCGGCGGGCCGCTTCGTGCAACTGCTCGTTGGCCGCCTGATAGGTGCTTCCGTGATCAACGATGATGAGGGCCTTCTTCCGTGGTTTCATCACTGCAGCGCGGCGTTGAGCCTTACGACCTCGAGTACGATCTCGCACGCCTTGTATAGCTCGTCGAGTACGAGATATTCGTTGACCGTATGTATGTCCCTCATTCCCGTGCCGAGATTCACACACTCTATACCGCGCAGGTTGAAGAAATTCGCATCGCACCCTCCACCGCTCTTTACGGGCTCGATCGGGTGGCCCAACTCGGAAGCCGCCCTCGTAACCAGCCTCGCCGGCGTGGAGTCACGCGGCACCGCCATCTTCTCGTAGAGGGGAACGACGGTGTCCACGATCCGGGCCTTCTTTTCGGTGCCGTCGACGACGACGGCCACGCCGGATGCCGCTTCGTGGAAACATCCCCGCATGTGCTCGGTCTGCGCCCTCAGCTTCTCTTCGTCGTGACTCCTTACCTCGCCCACCACCCGCACGTGGTTGGGTATGATGTTTATGGCCCTACCACCGCTTATGATGCCTATGTTGGCCGTGGTTTCTTCGTCGATCCTGCCCAGCCGCATTGAGGCGATGGCCTTGCTTGCAACCGCGACGGCGCTTATGCCCCGTTCCGGGCACACGCCTGCATGGGCCTCGAGGCCGTGTACCTCGACGTCGAGCTTCACCGAGGCGGGGCAGTTGAGCACCAGGCGGTGGGGGGAGCTCGAGTCCAGCACTATTCCGTACCTGGAGCGGAACCACGAGCAGTCAAGGTGCCTCGAACCCAAAAGACCCACCTCCTCGCATACCGTAAGGGCTAGCTCTACGTCGCCGTGGGGTAGGTCGTGCTCGCGGAGCACACGCACTACCTCGACGATGACGCCGAGGCCGGCCTTGTCGTCACCCCCCAGCACGGTGGTGCCGTCGCTCCTTATGACGCCGTCGTCGAGCCTGGGTCTCACGCCCTCACCGGGCTGAACGGTATCCATGTGGGCCGACAGCATGATGGGAGGCGCGTTGGGCTTCGTGCCCTTGAGACGGCAGAGGAGGTTGCCCGCATCGCCGCCCACCTTGGCAGCGGCGTCGTCCATGCAGCACTCCACCCCCAATTCCTCAAGGTCCTGCATGAGGCTGCGCGCTATGGCTCCCTCCCGTCTCGAGGGGCTGTCTATGCGCATGAGCTCCATGACGTAGTGGGTAACCCGCTCTCGGTCGATCATCTTCTCGCATTCCTGGAGTGTTGATGCCTTATCCACATCATGCCGACCGCTTTCAACGGAAGCCATTACTAATTACTATACGTTTACGCCGGTGGCGCTTCAACCGCCGCGCGCTTGTCGCCTCGTAGCAGGAGTACGCGGCACATTCTCAAGGAAGGGGCGCGGAATCAGGCGGTCGCGGTGTTGGAGCGCGCCGGCCGTCCAGGAAGCTCCTGAGGAACGGAGGGGGGATGACACCAGTATTGGATGCGCCTGCATCCAGCGGAGTGCCCGGCCCGAGGGTGCGGTCGATCGCCCCCGGCAATCTCGGCAGTCTGCTGTGCGATGGATCCACGGTCCGACACGCTACCAACCGCCCCGAAGGTGGACCTTAGGGTAGTGGGTACAATCGCACTCCGCGGCGGGAAGGCCAAATGGAAGACACGCATCGAGCATGTGGCGATAACTCGAATACGTGGTGACTCTCGAGCGGCTGGAAACCCTCACGGCCGGGCAACTACGACGTACCGGCCGGCTTTCCCACCCAGCAAAGGCCGTATAGACTGGCCAGCCTGCAAGGTCAGCCCCGCCGCTCCAACCGTTCCATAAGCAGACGTATGCCGGCCTCGGCCACCTCGCGGTCCTCGTCCGGCGAGCCAGAGCTGCATCCCACACCTCCCACGCAGTGGCCATTCCAGAACACAGGAACACCGCCGCCGAATATGGTGAACCTGCCCGAGTTGCTGACATGTATACCGAATGCCGGACCACCTGGGCCCGCGATCTCGGCATACTCGTGCGTGGCCTTTCTTGTCGCCGCGGCGGTGAAAGCCTTGTTGATGGCTATCTCGATGCTCGTTATCTTCGCCCCATCCATCCTGTGGAAGGCGAGCAGGTTTCCTCCGTCGTCGACTACGGCGATATCCATGGCCACTCCGATCTCAGAGGCGCGCCGTTCGGCCCCCTCGAGTATCACCTTGGCATCATCAAGCGTAAGTCTGGGTACAGTGATCATTTCCCTCTTTGACGTTACGGTGCACGGGGGTATTTTAGATTTATAATGTAACTGAGGGCGGCACGCCGGAGCAACCAACCGCCACCGCGATGCCCCACGGTTTCGGCAATCCCGCCCATACTTGCAATCGTGGGATCGGGGTCCATGGAAGGACGGGGAGGGCGAGGTCGAACTGCATTCCGGTCAGGTGCCTCTATAGAGTAGTGGAGTGGCCGTCCATCTTCCCCGGGGGGTGACGCAGATGGATTCGAGCCTTAATACGCCTGTAGTAACGGTAACGTTCAATCCCGCCGTGGACGAGAACACGGAGGTGGAACGCGTCGAGCCTGACAAGAAGCTGCGCTGCACCACTCCCCGCTACCACCCCGGCGGAGGGGGGATAAACATCGCCCGCGCCCTCCATGTTCTCGGCACCCCCGCTGTGGCCGTATACCCATGCGGAGGTCATTCGGGCAACCTGCTCCGGGACCTGCTGGCCAAGGAAGGAGTTCGACAGCGTCCGGTACCGGTGAGGAGAGCCGTACGTATAAACTTCATAGTCTACGAGAGGTCCTCGGGCGAGCAATACAGGTTCGGTTTTCCCGGACAGCGGCTCAGCCCTGAGGAATGCGGCCGCATCATGTCGGAGCTGGAGAGACTCATCCCCGAGACCCTCTACGTCGTAGCCAGCGGCAGCCTGCCTCCCGGCGTTCCTCCCGACCACTACGCAACCGTGGTGCGTATGGCCCACAGGCACGGAGCTCGGGCCGTTGTAGATACATCGGGAGAACCCTTGAAGCTGGTGGCACGCGAGCCGGTGTTCCTGTTGAAGACGAATCTGAACGAGTTCTCCTACCTGGTAGGCGAGCCCTTGGACGACCCGTCCAGGCTCGCCGAGAAGGCCGGCGAGATGGTGGAAAGCGGATGTATCGAGCATCTCGTGGTCTCACTCGGCCCCCGCGGCGCCGTTGCGGCATGGAAGGGTAGGGTGGTCAGCGTACCGTCGCCCGACGTGCCCGTCCGAAGCAGGCTCGGCGCCGGAGACAGCATGGTGGCCGGCATGGTACACGCCCTGGTACGTGGACTATCTATGGAAGAAGCTTTGGCGTGGGGCGTTGCTGCCGGTGCGTCGGCCGCAATGACGGACGGCTCGATGATATGTTGCGGCCCCGAGACGGCACAACTCTACGAGAAGGTTGCGGCTTCGATGAGAGCGTAGAGGGGGGAAGCAGCTCCAGCGTGTAACCGAGTTCACAACCCCGTCCCCTCCGCAGGAAGCCGTCGTATAGGGAAGGCAAGCCCCCCGCCCGTAAGTCCCACGTGGGATGAACAAGTAGTACGCGGGAGCCACTGCTTGTGGAAGATGCGTGGTATTCATGACCCGGCCGACTTGCCTGCCATGGATACCGCAGAGGTGCTGCTGGAACGGGATCGCAAGAGGTGCTTTGGGGAGAGGGGAGAGCGTCTCTCGGGGTGGTATCGAAGCGGGCGGCCCGTTGTTGAATCGACTGCCGCATCCCCGGCCCGGCGGTGCCTCGGAAAGAGAAGCCGACATCCTCCACGCGAGCCTCGCGGCACCCGGGGAGAAGAGGTCGCTTGAAATGGCGGAGTGCGCGTGATCATGCACGTCCTTCGGGGCTGCGCCATCCACGAGGGGACTTGGGCCCGCGTTCAAAAGGGTGGGGGGCCGCAAACGGCCTTCCTCTACTCTAAGAGAAAAGCTTGAGCGGCCTCTCCAGGTTGGCCTTCAGCTCAGCCAGGAACTCGGCCGCCCTCGCCCCGTCCAATACCCTGTGGTCGGCCGATATCGTTATCTTCACCACATTTCTTATAACCACTTCGTTCTCTTCAACCACGGGGGTCTTGTTTATCGCCCCGACACCCAGAATGGCGCTCGTCCTGGGGAACACGATGGGTGCTATTTCGTCGATTCCGAAGTTTCCGATGTTCGAGATATAGAACGTCCCGCCCTCGTAGTCTTCCGGGTGGAGCTTCTTGTTCCTCGCCTTCTCGATCAACCTCTTTGCGGTATCCGAGAGTTCGGTGAGCGTCATCTCCTCGCAGTTCTTGATGACGGGCGCAAGCAGCACGTCGCCCGTATCGACCGCGACGGCTATGTTTATATGCTCGTTGTAAACTATCTCGTCGCCGTTGAAGTAGGCGTTCACCAGCGGATAGGTCTCGAGGGCCAGCGCCGACGCCTTGACGAAAAGGTCCGTAATGGATATCGAAGCTCCTGTTGTCTCGTTGTATTGTTTCCTCAGCATCAGCGCCTGGTCCATGACGACGTCAACGGCCAAGTAATAGTGTGGAATGGTCGTTTTGCTCTCGACCATCTTTCTGACGATGTATTTGCGCTTCTGATCGAGCGGCAGGCGCTTGGCCGGTACGGTCACTTGAGTTTTCGGTCTACCCTCTTCTATGTGCCGGAGGACATCCCTCTTGAGAATCCTGCCGCCGGGGCCGGTACCACGGACCTCGGTGAGTGATATGCCGTGCTCCTCGGCGAGCCTCCTCGCAACGGGGGTGCTGAGGGGTTCACCCTTCCTCTCAAAGAGCGGCGTCACGCTGGCCTCCTCGGCCACAGGGGCTGCAGCCGCTTCATCCGCCTCGTCGGCGGGCTCGGGCGTAGCCGCCTCCACCTCCTCGGGGGCTGCCCCTTCCTGCGGGGCTGACTCGATCGCTTCCCTGTACTCTTCCTCCGATTCGGCCACCTTTGCGATCACCGTCCCTATCGGCACTGACTTCCCTTCGGGCACCTCGATCGACAGCAGTATCCCCGGGTAATAGCACTCGACCTCAAGATTGGCCTTGTCGGTTTCGACCTCGAACAGTACCTCGCCCTCCTCGATTCTGTCCCCCGGCTTCTTGAACCACTTCACAATGGTTCCTTCCTTCATATCATCGCTCAGCTTGGGCATCTTGATGAGATGGGGCATATCGTCTACTCCGCCTCCCTGTACAAACTTCTAAGCACGGCGCGTTTGACCTCATCCTTGTCGGGTACGGCAAGCCTCTCGAGCTCCTTTGAATACGGTACGGGGACGTCCTTTGCGGCTACGCGCAATATAGGGGCGTCCAGGTCAAAGAACCCCTTCTCGGCCACCATGGCCGAGATCTCGGCCCCGATCCCCAGCGTCTTCTCGTCCTCTTCGACCACGACCAGCCTGTTGGTCTTCGCCACCGACCGCAGGATGAGTTCCTCGTCGAGCGGCTTGAGCGTTCGAAGATCGATCACCTCGACGCTTATGTTCTCCTCAAGCTCGAGTTCGCGTGCAGCTTCGAGACACACATGCACCATGTAGGCATAGGTGACGATCGTAACGTCCTCCCCACGGCGCTTGACGTCGCCCACGCCGAGAGCGACGGTGAATTCCTCGTCGTCGGGGACCTCGCCCCGAATGTTGTAGAGCTTCTCGTGCTCGATGAACAGCACCGGATTGTCGTCCCGTATGGCTGAGATCAGCAGCCCCTTGGCCTCGGCGGGCGTCGACGGAACCACCACCTTGAGTCCCGGCGTGTGAGCGAACCACGCCTCCAGGCGCTGGGAGTGTTGGGGCCCCTTCTGCGTACCGGTACCCTCGGGTGCACGCAGTACCAAGGGGACGCTGCACGTCCCCCCGAACATGTAGCGCAGTTTGGCCGCGTGGTTAACGATCTGATCCATGGCGAGCGTGGCGAAATCGATGCTCATGAACTCCACCACCGGTCTCAGGCCGCAGATGGCGGCTCCGATCCCCATCCCTGTAAACCCGTTCTCGGATATAGGTGTGTCGACGACCCTCATGGCTCCGAAACGCTCGAACAACCCCTCCGTCACGCGGAACGTGCCGCCGTAGAGGCCCACGTCCTCGCCCAGTATGAAGACCCTCGGGTCGCGCTCCATCTCCTCGGCAAGCGCCCGGTTGAGCGCCTGCCAGAACTTGAGCACCGCCATATCAAACACCCCTCCCGCTCATGCCACCTTCCCTAGGCATATACGTCCTCAAACAGCGCTTCGGGTGCAGGGAAGGGACTTTCCATCGCGAAATCCACGGCCACATTGATGCTCCTTTGAACCTCCGTCTCCAGTTTGCTCAAGCCGGCCTCCGTAAGGATACCCTCGTTCAGTATAAGCTCGCGAAGCCTGGGAATGGGATCGCGCGCCTCCCACTTCTTCTTCTCCTCCTTGTCGCGGTAGCGGTCGTGGTCGGTCATCGAGTGGGGGCGGAAGCGCCACGTGAGGGCCTCTATGAAGTACGGCCCGTTGCCACTCCGGACGTATTCGACGCCGCGCAGCGCCGCGGCCTTCGTCGCGAACACGTCCATCCCGTCCACCTGTTCGCCGGGTATGGCGCTGGCCTCGGCCTTCTTGTAGAGGTCGGTGACGGCCGACACCCGGTCAATACGCGTGCCGATGCCGTAAAAATTGTTCTCGCAGACGAACAGCATGGGCAGCTTCCATACCTTGGCCATGTTCATCACTTCGTAGAAGGTGCCGGAGTTCGTGGCCCCGTCGCCGAAGAAGGCAGCCACGATCTGATCCTCTCCCTTGTACTTGATCGAATAGGCCGTTCCCAGCGCAATCGGCAGTCCCCCCGCCACGATAGCGTAACCGCCCAGGAACCGCACCTTGGGGTCGAATATGTGCATGGAGCCTCCCTTGCCCCGGCAGGTGCCCGTCTCTTTGCCGAACAACTCGGCCATGAGCGCCCGCGGATCGCCCCCTTTCATTAAATAGTGGGCGTGGTCGCGGTAGTTGCTCATCACGTAGTCGTCTTCCCTGAGCGAACTTATCACGCCTGCCGCTACGGCTTCCTGTCCAATGTAGAGATGGGCGAATCCCCATATGTGGAGATCGAGATACATCTTGGCTACCTTTATCTCGAACCTCCTCATGTAGTACATGGAGCGGTAGAGATCGACTATCTCCTCGGCGCTGGGATTGTATTTTCCAGCTCTCTGCTTCCTCGGGCGTGTCCTGTTGCGCACTCTTGTGGCCATCTCTTTGCTCCTTGACCCGCGCTGCTCGGGGGTTCCTGCTAGTTTGAGCGTCCGTTCACGCGTTCAGTATCGGCCCCAGTGCTTCGACCCTCGTGTGAGGCCGACGTCCCGACGACTTCGAGCACGGCCGGCGGCGGCTCGGCAGGCTCCATATCGAACACGTCTGAGAATGCCTCGATCAGCAGGTCACAAACTCTCTCGACGTCTACTTTCCCCGCGGCTCCCAGCACCACACTGGCGGACGTCATTCGCGCATTGCGCAGCCCGCATGGGTTGATGAGGTCGAAATAGCTGAGATCGGTGTTCACGTTTAGTGCGAACCCGTGATAGGTTATCCACCTTCTGACCCCTATGCCGATGGATGCTATCTTCTCTTCCCCCACCCAGACGCCCGTGTATCCCTGAGACTGCCGGGCCTCCATGCCAATGCCGCCGAGCGCGAGGATTATCACCTGCTCAAGCATTCTCAGGAAGCGGTGGACGTCCAGACCCCCCTCCTTGAGGTCCACTATCGGGTAGCCCACGATCTGTCCCGGCCCGTGGTAGGTGATGTCGCCGCCGCGGCTTATTACTTCAAAATGTATGCCCCTGCCCTTCAGCGTTTCCGGGGAAACGAGCACGTTCGACATGTCGCCCCCCCTGCCCAGTGTATAGGTGTGGGGATGCTCGAGGAGGAGGAACACGTCGTCCGTGCGGCGCGCTCTTCTCAGATCGAGAAGCCCATGCTGGATCTCCAGTGCCTCGTGGAACCCTACGGTACCCAGTCTCAAGGGTATGAAGCGGCCGCTCATGGTTGTAATCCCTCTGGACGGTTGCAGCTCAAATGTTCCTCGCCCGTCCCAGCGATGCGAGGGCTGCCTCCCTCAACGCTTCAGAGAACGTCGGGTGCGGATGCGGCGTGATACCCATCTCGAAGGGGGTGGACTCGAGCGTCTTGGCCAGCGCCACCTCGGATATCATCTCCGCGGCACCTCGCCCGATTATGTGGGCACCCACGATCTCGCCCGTATCGTTGTTGGTGATTATCTTGACGAACCCGCGCGCATCACCCGTCGCTATGGCCTTGCCATTGGCCCGGAACGGGAACCTGCCCACCGAGTAGGAAAGCCCGCGCTCGCGGCACTGCTCCTCGGTGAGACCCACCGAGGCGACCTCGGGCTGGCAGTATATGCACGAAGGGATGTTGTCGTAGTCGACCGGCTGTCCTTCTTCGCCGGCCAACATCTCCACCACTCTCACCCCTTCTTCAGAAGCCTTGTGGGCGAGGAGGGGCGGACCGATGACGTCCCCGATGGCGTAGACCCCTTCGGCCGTGGTCCTGTAGGCGTCGTCGACCTTGATGAACCCACGGTCGTCCACCTCCAGTCCTACTGCGCCGGGGGCGAGCGGTTCAATGAGAGCTTTTCTCCCCACGGCAACCAGCACCACCTCGGCCTCAAGCACGTGCTCCTCGCCACGGCGCCCCGTGTCTTCGACGTGTACCACCTGGAGGCCGTCGCGCGTCTCGTGACTTTTGAACCTGCTTGAGGTGTACACCCCGATGCCCATAGACTTGAACGCCCGCTCCAGTTCACGCGCTACCTCGGCGTCCATATGTGGCAGCAGGTGCGGGGCCATCTCCACTATGGTCACGTCACAGCCGAAGGCTGCGAAAACGTAGGCGAATTCGACCCCAACGGCCCCTCCGCCGACGACGACCATCGACTCGGGGACCCTTTTCAGTATCAAGGCCTCGTCGCTCGTGATAACGCCCTTTCCATCCACCGGCAGGCCCGGCAATGTGAGGGGAGAGGTGCCGGTGGCTATGAGCACGTTCGAGGCCTCTATCTCCCGCGTGTGGGTTGCTGCCTGGACGGCAAGCCTACCCGGGGCGAGGAACGAGGCCGTTCCCGCCACGAAATCGACGCCGTTCTTCTTGAAGAGGTATTCGACCCCCTTCGAGAGCAGTGTGGCGGCCTTGCGGCTCCTCTTTACCACCTTCTGGAAATCGACTCCGAGCCCCTCGACGTCGATTCCGTAGTCGGCGGCATGCCTGAGGGTGGTGTAGACGTCGGCGCACTTGATGAGAGCCTTCGACGGTATGCATCCCCAGTTGGCACACACGCCGCCAGCCTTGTCCCGTTCGACTACGGCCACCTTCATCCCCAACTGTGCAGCCCTGATGGCCGCAATGTAGCCTCCGGGACCCGATCCGATGACGACGAGGTCGTATTGGGCCATACTCAAATTATATTGGCATCGCCGGAGCGCGGTCAAGTACGCGCCCGGAAGAGAGGCCCTCACGACGTGCCGTGCTTCCTAGAAGGGGGTGATGGGAGGGGTCCGGCACTTATGCCCTGCCGTATACGGGTACGGCGGCCCCGCTTACGGGGTTGGACTCGTCCGAGGCGAGGAACGCTATGACCCTGGCCACTTCGGTGGGTGCGACCCACTTGGAGTGGTCGGCATCGGGCATCTGAGCCCTGTTGGCCTCCGTATCCAAGGTGCTCGGCAGGACGGCGTTTACGGTGATGTTGTATTCCAGTGTCTCGGCGGCCAGTGTCTGGGTGAAGTTGAGAAGGGCCGCCTTGGATGCAGCGTAGGCCCCGACACCAGGCGCACCCCCCAAGGCCGGCCTGGAGGAGACGTTGATTATCCTGCCGTAATGGTTGCCCATCATATGGGGGAGGAC
>CAZXEJ010000030.1:0-28336 GCA_964639895.1 uncultured Spirochaetia bacterium
GTAGCTTATGAGGCAAAGATCCCTAACAAGCTGTTCCTTCCCCATTATAGTACGATCGGACCTAGATGCAAATTCTAGTTATGGGTATGAGTGCGGAGGGAGGCTGCTTCCGGATGCGAACTCCTCAAGAAGAGTATATTCGGACCTCTAGGCCTCGGTAAGAGATTTCAGGTGCCTAAGAATGATATGAAGCTCTTTGTACTCCTCTTCATCGTATAAGAAGGCAGAGAACTCAATTAATGTTTGGGCCGGAAAGTCCGGGTGGTAAGACACAAAAACAACTACACTGTGAAAATCGTTATACCCTATAAACACTTCCCTTCAACCTCCTGCCGTGCTTCTTCACAACTTGGCTTTCAATGTAGCTAATTTGCTTTGGATTACAACTTCAAGGTTTTCTTTAGGTACAAGTAATACCCGTTTCCAGTAGCAATGTACGCAATGTTGATGATTCTCTCTAAAGCGTCGTGCACGGAATTCCCCTTCTTCAACTGGGCGCTGAGTTCAGATACCGCGTCGGATAGCTTTTCAAAGAAGTCAGCTGGGATGGTGATGACGCGCTCTTCACCACGGAGGATGTTGGCCACGGTAAAGTTGAGTGTCCTGCACGTAGATTCAAGAACGTGATATATGAATACTAGAGTTGGATCATATTCAATGTTCAGGACCCGGTGTACTACACCGTAGGCAGCGCTGTAGTAGAAAATTTTTTCGATATCTGTACCGGGACCCTTCAGCCGCCTTGCAACATAATCAAGCTCCTTCGTAATGAGAGCTCTGTTGGTCTTGGATATAGTCATCTACGTACCTCTAGGCAGCTGAGGTGTATGGGATGTCCCGAATTTCGAGCCCCCTATTGGCATCAGCTCCCTCTCTGAACCGTTCATTTTCTGTACGGATCCTTGTATATCTATCGGATCCTTCGGCAAAGTATCTATATACCTCTTCCATGGAGACTCCCAATCCTATAACAAGACACCTTATGAGAAAATCAATAGTCACTGAGGGGTCCCCCTTTTCCATCCTCGAAACCCGCGATTGGTCAGACCCTATAAGTTTTGCCATCTTCTGTTGGGACACTCTTTTCTTTCTTCTCAACTCCTTGACTGCTTTCCAAAGACGCACCTTTATTTCCACGAACTCGGCTTCTCGGGGCGAAAGTCCGAGCCATTCCGCTGCTGAAGTTCTCCTGACAGGGGTTTCTCCGTTATTTTTCGTGGTATCTGTCGCTCCTCCCATCATTCACTTCCCCCTTATTATAAGGAATCGTAATACCTCCTTAATCGTTTTCGGCATGTTGAGATTACTCGTTTGGGTGTTTTTTGGGACTTTTTCTTTAGGATTCCCAAAACCACAATGTCGCGATCGGCTATATGATAGAATATTCGCCACTGGTTGCCGGCATCATTAATTCTAAGTTCGTGGCACCTTACCCCGATGGTTTTCATCGGTCTTGAGAACGGTGGTTTGATGGTTTCACCTTGCTGGAGCTTGCGTAACTGCTCGTAAATCTGGTTTCGCGCCTCAGGTGAAAGATCCTCGTAGTCGTCGAGTTCCTCGAAGTAAACTAAGCCTTTTTCCTGTAGGTCTCCCGACATATTATTATTATGTCACTGGCGACATAATGTCAACTAAGAAATGGTAGTTCCAGCGCCTGCCTATCCCCTCACAACCTCTCCACCACCCAAACGACGCGCCCAATGATCGCCCCCTGCTCGAGCTCGTCACGCGGGATCTCGAACCTGGCGTAGACGGGGTTGTCCGACTTGGCGACGACCCTGCCGTACTCGATGAATAGGCGCTTAATGGCGACGCCCAGGTCGCGCAGGCGGACGGCGTATACCTTGCCGCTGATGATGTCCTTTTCGGCCTCGTCCACGCCCACGATCGCGCCGTCGAGGAGGGTGGGGGCCATGCTGTCGCCCTGGATGAGGAGGGCGAACACGGTGGGCTTGACGAAGTCCCTGGGCACTATGATGGACGATATGGGCTCGGGCTGAAGCCAGTCGCGGGTATCTCCTGCGCCGGCAAGGGCGTGAACTTCCATCTCCAGTGCCGCTTCCGGCGCGGGCTCGCCGGGCGGGAACTGCTTGGCGATGGGCTCCTCGTGCAGCTCCACGGTCCGGACCACGGCCGTGGCCTCGGCGCCGGCGGTAGCGGTTGCGGCGCCCTTGGCCTTGACCACCGTCATGGGGCCCTCGCCGGTGAGGAGCCAGGTAGGGTTTATGTCGGTATTCTGAGCAAGCTTGATAAGGGTGGCGCTGGACGGCTTGATCTTGTTTGCCTCCATTCCCGAAATAGCACTCTGAGTTATCCCAACAATTTTGGCAAGTTCTGCCATCGTCAATCTCTTTTGTTTTCTGTAGATCCGGAGCCGTTGGCCAATTTCTTGTGCATCAGCACTCATCTTTTTATCACTATTACTTGACATAGCAACCAATTGAGTTATATAATATAAGTGTCGGTGATATAGGAAACCTTACGCCTACGCTACACCCACAATCATAAAGAAAAACGGCATGCGACACAAGCATTTAGGTCTCGTAGAGGACATCCGAATCAGCAACCCTGTGACGGCGGAACTGTACCGGCGCGGCATGACGCTTTCGGGCTATTGCCGCGTCAGGGGCATCAACTACGGGCTGACGCAGCTTGTCATCTGCGGATACCGCCGGAACGAGAAGATCGAGAAGCAGCTCAAGCGCGACGGGTTGTTCCATCTCATACCCGAGCTGGCCCCTGAACCCAAGGGCAAGGGCAGGCCGCGGAAGCGGAAGAGCAACGGTGATGGAGATTAGCACATTACGCACTACATACCTCCTGATCGGCGGGGGGCGCACCCACCTTCCCCACCCCCGAGCACGTGCTCCCCGCCGCACTACTATGCTGTCCCAACGACCATGGGACGGGGGGTTTTCGATCCTCCTTACCCCCGTCCCGCACACCCGAGGCGGGGCGCATCACATCCTCCTCATTTCCTCCCCGCCTCGGCGCACTACTACCTCGAACCCTATTCGGGCAGAAGGGAGCGCACGTGCCCTACCCCACGGGGGCGTGTTCCCGCACACGAAACACGGGGATATCACGAGGGGCGGGCCCTACGTGGGGAGGCCCGTCCCGTGCACTATTTCGCCCTCCCGCCGGGGCGCAAGTTCGGCGGGACATGGAGGACGAACCGGGAACAGCCGATTCGCACCGACCCACTAGCGTCCGGGGTGGGGGAGACTCGGCCCCTGGCGTGGAAGGAGGAGCGATGAAGGATCTAGACCAACGTGTAACTGTCAAGTTGAAAGTAGAGATCGATCGAGAGAGCTTCAGGTTGTTCGAACTATTGGCAAGGAACCTCAAGTTGATCGAAGAACTGCTGAAGGTCAACGCGGAGATGTTAAGCGAGGCGGTCAAATCTCTAAAGGGAGCGGAAAATCTTGGCTAACTCTTTCTCTATAAGAGCTTTCACGTCGTCGCCTTCGAAGGTCATTTTCAGACCGCAACCGGGACATATGCACGATTTTCCCGGCGACAAAGTCTCGAGTTTCACTTTGTGCTTCCTGCCGCACTCGGGACACTCGATTTCGGCCTCCCCGGCGACGAATTCTGTTTTGATTTTGAATTCCATGTCTGCTCGCCTCCTGCGGGTTTGTTCGCTCAACCCCATTATACAAGAGGCGAGCGGGCATGGTTAAGGTGGCGTGCCATGATGGAGATGACTTCTGAAGAAGCAAGAGTCTGGAAACTGCTCGAACCCCATCGGGGGAAGGATCGCGCAGTAAGGGTGCGGGACCTGGCCCTACTGGCCGGTATGGACGAGAGGAAGCTGCGCGACGTGGTGAAGAACCTGGTCGAGGTGCACGCGAAGCCGATCGGGTCGTCGGTGAGGCCCCCCATGGGGTACTTCGTCATCACGAGTGAGGAGGAGCGCGAGGAGGTGAGGCGCCAGTACTACAGCAGGGCGTTGAAGCTGTTCAAGCGGATCCGCGCCGTCGACCGCTCCGCGTGGGTGGCCGGCGTCGTGGACCAGCTTGAGCTTTTTCAACGAGGAGGTGGCGCCGAATGAAGAGACCGAAGCTCATAGACGGCACGCTCCTGATCCTAGCCCTGCGCAGGCGGGATCGGGAGATGAGAAGGCGGAAGGTATACGGGCCGTGGGCTACGGTCCACATGCCCAAACCGAAGGGAGGTGAAGGAAGATGGCAGCGGCGGTAACGAAAAAAGCTCCGGCACCCAAGGCACTGGCACCGGAGCTGCGTACGAACGCGTCGCGTGATAACTACATCGATTATAGCGAACGCGGCGCAACGGGTCAAGCGATGCCGTTCTGTTCAAGGTGCGGCGTCAGGAAGAAGGAGCTTCTTCTGTACACGGGCGGGCACGGATACGATTTCCACGTCGTGTGTGCCTGCAACTGGGAAGCCGAGATCCCCAATTACTGGGAGAGGAGGAGCGAACAATGAGCGAAAGCAAAGAGATTGCAACCACCACGACTACGGCCATAGCGTTGCCCGAGCTCGACGAGGTCGAGCAGGTTCTTACGGCCGTAAGGAAGTTTCAGCGCAAGGTGCAGGCCCTGATGATCGAGGGCCACGACTACGGCAGGATCGAGGGTACGGACCGGCCGACACTTCTCAAGCCGGGCGCCGAGAAGATAGTCAAGCTGTTCAAGTGCGCGCCCAGGTACGAAGTCCTCGATCAGCGCGAGGACTTCGAGCGCGGGTTCTTCTACTACAAGTTCAAGTGTGAGCTCGTGCATCTCCCTACCGGCCAGGTGGTAGACGAAGGGTACGGCAGCTGCAGCACTATGGAGGGAAAGTACCGCTGGCGCTGGGTGTACGAGAACGACCTCCCGCCAGGTGTCGACAAGAACGCCCTGGTCTCGAAGAAGTTCAAGGCGAAGCGGGGCGGGCAGTTCGTGAAGTACCGCATCCTCAACGACGACACGTACACGCTGCAAAATACGGTGCTCAAGATGGCGAAGAAGAGGGCGCTCGTCGATGCGGCGCTCTCGTTGGGGCGCCTATCGGACATCTTCACGCAGGACATAGAGGACATCGTGGACGAGGAGACCGCGGCTTCTCCACCGCCGCAGACACCGGCCACGAGCGGCGCCCAGGCGAAGGCGAACGGCGAGCAACGCGTAGCCGGGTCCGGCGGCAACGGCGACAGGTTGATCAAGGCCCGGTTGAAGGCTCTCTTCGGCAAATTCAAGGAGCACGGCGTCACGGACAAGGAGGAGATCAAGGACATAGTGACGCGGATAACAGGCCAGGTGTTTGTCCACACGCGCGAAATCGTTGAGGACGACCAGGTCTTCCAAACCGTGATGGAATGGCAGGGACTGGGAGCTGCGATAGCGCAGTATCGCGAATCCCGTGGTGATCAGCCCACGCTGGGAGCGGAGGAATAAGGACATGAAGTACTGCCCACACTGCGGATGCAAGCTCAATCTGAGCGCCGTCTCGGACGAGGAGCTCCAGGGGCTGAAGAACCGCCTGCACCAGCTGGAGCTCGCGTTAAGAGAGCGCATGCCGGACAACCACCTTTTCTCTCTACGCGAGGCGAGCAAGCGGTACGGGATCCCTCTCAACACGATGCGGTTCTACGCCTCCAGGCGCCAGATCCCGGTCGTGAAGATCGGGAAAAGGGTCTATCTCCGCAAGGGCGAATTCGAGAAGTGGTTGGAGCGGCAAGAGGTGTCGCTTCGCAGGAAAGTGGAAAAGGTGTGGGGGTGAGAGGAGTGAGAGAAAACGAAGATGGGAGGCGATAAGATGAACGACAACTACATTAAGCTGAACATATCCTTGCCTCGGCAGGTGAGAACCAAAAGGCTCATCAAGGAGTTGGGGTACGAGGGTTTCTATTCACTGGTGCAACTCGCGTGCTATGCAGCTGAATTCTGTCCCAATGGTGACATGACCGACATGACTACTGACGAAATCGCTCTGGCTGCTGGGTGGAAGGGGTATGCACCAACCTTCGTGGATGCTCTAGACGATTTTGGGTTTCTTGTCCACGAGAAAGATGGGGTGGATGGCCTGTTTGTGGACCTAGAGTAACGACTTTGGACCAGGAGTGAATAGAAAATGAGCAAAGATATACGCCTGAGGGTCGACTTTTTGGATCACCCCAAAACGATGAAGCTCGAGCGGCGACTCGGGCTTCAAGGGGTAATCTCGCTCATACGCCTGTGGTGCTTTGCAGCGCAAAACAAACCATCGGGACGGCTAGATGGAATGGACGAGGAGGACATAGAGCTGGCGGCTAAGTGGAGTGGAGATCCGGGCAAATTTGTCGAGACGATTCTCTCTGAAAAATGCAAGTGGCTTGAGGAGAGGGACGGCGTTTTCTACCTGCACGACTGGGAAGAGCACCAAGCGTGGATTGCTCATCAGGAGGAACGGCAGGAACGTGCACGCCATGCTGCTAGGGCTAAGTATGCGAAAGCTAAGCAAAAAACCTCCAATGACGATACCGGATCACAACAAGAAACAAGCGACCGGGATGCGGGTAGCATGCGGGTAGCAAGCGACCCGCAGACAACCAGCACTGCCCCATCTCCTACTCCTTCTCCTACTCCTACTCCCTTTCCTACTCCATCTCCCGTAACTAGTAACCTAAAACCAGAAAACAAACGTAGTAATAAACTAGAAACGGGAGATAAATATATTTGCGCCGATTCTGGCGAATCGGACGCGGACGTGTCGGCCTCCGGCCCTTCACCTGCGGAGGAGAAGAAGCCGAAACCGACCACCCCTAAACGGAAGAAACCCACGGATCCCCGTATCAACTACGTGCTCAAAGAGTTCTATCCCGAGAGGTTCGAGGAAGTCGTCGGCGAGAAGCCCGTCATGAGCTTCGCCAAGTGCGGGAACCTGCTCAAACAGATTTTCGCCACCCTCGACAAGAAGCACGGGCCTGACGAGTCGCTCGAGATCGTGAAAGAGTGCATCTCCTACGCGATCGAGCAGACCCAGGCCGGCGGATCGCGTTTCCCATACGAGACCCTCGACCTGGCCGTGTACCTGTCGAGCAGCGGCTTCAACCGGATCCTTCAGGACCTGCGCGGCTTCAACGGCAAGCCGCCGCCTAGCGCGTTGCATCCCAGGACCTCGCACAACCTGCGTGTGCTGGAGGAGGTCCTGGAAGAACGCAGGCGTAAACGAGACGAGCTGGAGGTAGAACAATGAGTGAAGACGTGAAGGTTGCAAAGATCATCACTGTGCTGGCCGAGTATTTCGGCCAGAAGCTTACCAAAACGCAGCTGAACATCTACATCGAGGCCCTAGCCCCCTACGGTGCAGAGGCCGTAGACCGGGCCGCGAAGGAGCTCGTGCGCCGGAACGCATTCATGCCCAAGGTGGCCGAGTTCGTGGAGGTCCTCGAGGGCTCGAAACCTGGACTGCGTGCACTGCCCGGTCCAGACGACGATGAAGAGGAATTCGACGCCACCAACGACGAGATATACGGCGAGACGCGGCGGGAGGAGATAGAACGAGCTCTACGTTTTGTAGACAGCCTGGATGCGCGGCGGTTTAGGGAGTGGGTGCGCGGACTCAACCTCACCCACATCGTGAGCGGGATGTCGGATGAGCAGATAGAAAGAGAGATACAGAGTCTGAGAGGGAGTGTGGGAAACGTTGTTTCCGAGGAACTTGAACGAAAACTCCAGGCTGTGAGGTTAGGAGGTTTGCGATGGTCTACGAAGAGATAAACAGAACGACAATCGCATACGTGCGTGAGCTCAGGCTGCTGGTGAAGCAGGCGGAGAAGGCGAGGCAGAAGGCCGTGCGCGTGAGGCACGGGAAGGGGGACGCGGAAACATCGCGGGCATACGCAGCGGACGCGCTCGTCTGGGCCGCCCGGGCCAAGGCCGCGCTCGAGAGGGCGATGCTGGCCGTGGACGATGCCGTCACCGAGACGAAAGACGCCCTTGCGTTCCTGAGGGAGGTCGTAGACGGCGCCGAGCTGGAGTCGAGGGAGCGGACGGTGATCCGCGACAGGTTTTTCGCCGACCCGCCGGCCTCGCTCGAGACGGTGGGGCGGCACCTCGGGATCACGCGCGAGCGCGTGAGGCAGATAGAGCTCCGGGCGCGCGAGAAGATCGTCGACGCCCTTACCCGGAGGTGAAACGATGGAACACGCAGAAGACGTGCTCGAGAAAGCGCAGGAGGAAAAGGGCCCCCGCGCCCGTTACAGCGACGTGCGGGAGCTGCTCGAAGCGATCGAGGACGCAGCCGGGCGCGGCGACCGGTTCGCCGTGGCCGATATGATCAAGACCGCGCTCGATTTCTGGGGCGTGGATGAAACGGTCGTATGTGAGCGTGCGGGCCTTGCGCGCTCAACAATGCTCAACTACTACAACGTGGCCGACGCCTTCCCGCCGGAGTGCAGGGTGCGTGGCGTGCCGTTCACGCGCTACGTCAAACTCTTGCGGCTCGACGAAGACGCCCGCAGGCGCATACTGTGCGAGTGGGCGAAGGACGCGGAATCGCAAGCCGGCCGGGACGGTGAAGAGGTACGGCCCGCGGTCGCCAAAAAGGTGCCCGTTACCAAGGTCCAGAAGGCCCTCATGGACCTGCTCAGGCGGTTGGACTACGTGGCGATCAAGCGCTACTCGAACTCCCCGATGGAAGCGGACATGTTTCTGGCCGAACGTATCAAGACGGCGCTGCATCCGTTTCTCAAGGACGAGGCGTTTGATGTAGTCTATGTCGTAGAGAAGCCCTGACGGAGGAACACGCCGGAAGGATGGAGAAGATGGAGTGGTTGAGAGAGGTGGAGATCGAGGACCTGCTCGAGGGCGACATGAAGACGCTTTACGAGCGGTGCGGCAAGGAGCTCTTCTACTCCCTGCTCGAGACGGCACCCAAGTCGCGGTTCTACATCGCTTCGGAGAAGTTGAAGCGTGCAATAAGAAGACGCTACGTTGAGAAGCACTACGACGGGACGAACAAGCTCTCGCTCGCTGTAAGATTGGGCGTATCGACGAAGACCATCGAGCGTATACTGCAGGAGCTTGGGGAGAGGCGGTCATGAGCATGGTGAAGATCGAGGTGGACGACGCCGATATCAAGCGCCTGCTGAGGAACGCGGCAAGGCGGGCCCGTGACCTGAGGCCCGTGATGCGGGAGATAGCGGGCATCATGCACGACGCGGTCGAGGAGAACTTCGCCAGAGAGGGAAGGCCCCGGTGGCCGAGGCTGAGTCCGTTTACCGTGGCACAGCGCGAGGCGGAGGGCACCTGGCCCGGAAAGATACTGCAGCGCACCGGGCGGCTGGCCGCGTCGATCACGCAGCGCCACGACGCCCTTTCGGCCGAGGTAGGGACGAATGTCGAATACGCGGCCGTGCATCAGTTCGGTGGCAGGACGAGGCCGCGGACCATACGGCCCAAGCGCAAGAAGGCGCTCTACTGGCCCGGCGCCCCACATCCCGTGGCAAAGGTGGAGCATCCGGGGTCCCGCATACCGGCACGGCCGTTCCTTGCGCTAACCGAGCGTGACAAGGACGATATCCGCGACGTGCTACGGAGGTTCCTCCGGAACCTGGGAGGGTAAGCGATGGAGACGATATTCGATCACGACGTCACAGAAGAAGAACTCAAGCAATTATTTGCGTCTTCACGTCTCAGGGAGCTACGTTCGGCAGAGGAGTACAAAAGAGAGTTCGAGAACGAAGGGGTAGAATTGCCTTTTCTCATACACCTGTATTGGTTGTTCCGGTTGCGTGGCGACGAAAATAACCTGAAAAGAATAGAAAGCAAACTCATCAAGACGGTTGGGGAGGAAGTGTTCCGGTACAGCATAGCTTATGAAGACTTGGTGCAACCGAAAGAGGGTTAACGGATAATTCTTTCCAGGGCTCGCATGAAGTGTTCGTTGTCGAGCGAGATCATCATGCTCAGGATCCTTTCCATTCGTTCCTCGGGGAGAGACGTTAGGTTGGACAAGGTCGATTTGATGTGCATGAACATGCGGGAATAGTCCTTGTTCAACAGTGTGAACTGGAGGTTTGCCACTGCTCTTTCGGTTGGTACACCCGTCCTGACTAGGAAGCTTCGTAGGTTTTTCACTGTTTCGCTATACCCGAGTCCGTTTTCTATGATTTGAGTCTGTAGGCTGGCTTCACCCCCCAGAATACGCATCAGCCTGTCGTAGGTATGCCGGGCTACGAACTGATTCGCCGTTTCCAATGCAGCGAGATCTTCGACATTTCTCGGTAATGAGAGCCTGAGGGCCCTCATGTGCAGCATTTCGTGCCAAAGCGTTTCGATCGTGTACTCCTCGACGAACGTCAAAGTTCCACCCGAACGTATCTTGTTGAGCGCCGATTTAAAGTCCCTGTCGGGTCTGAAAGTGACTATCCTTCTCGTGACGGGATCCGTGATGAGAAGGCTCGAGGTGTTTATGTCCAGCCCTACGCCACCGCTCACGGATGTTGTTTGCATAATAGTCGTGGGTCGGGGAAGGCGTCTGACGCGAGCCCACAAAATGGGTTGCGGAAACATCTCTCTGTTTTCCTCGAGGAGTTGAAAGGTGAACCTTTCAAGATCGGCGCGTGAACCTACCTCACCGAACCTGTGCACGAACCCGAACCGCGCCCGTGACGCAAGGGCCGCTATCCGGGGCGAATACTTGCCGAGGTCAGGGGTGAACGACTCCATCCCCGGGTTGAAGCTGAAGCCGGCGTCGGTGGGTATGCGCAGGCCCGAAGGATCTTCGTACACGGCAACGGGCTTTACCACACCCGGCGAGACCTCCACCTCTTCGACCGAGATCCTGCCCTGAGACGATTCCACCGTGATCCCACGGTCGCGTACGTTCTTCTCCGAAAGCGCCCGTACACGGCAACGGCAATTGAACCCCAGCGGCGGGTAGTGCGTGCGCCAGAAGGGGTCGTCTATGTGGAACACCTTCCCGTGAAGGGCGGCATGCGAGGGGCGCGTCTTCGAATCCATGACGGCTACGTACTGCAGGTACGGCCGCGCCGCCTTGTTGGCCTGGAACTGGCGCCACCGGCCGGCCATGTAGGCGCTCTGAAGGTTGGTGCGGAAAATTGTCTTGAGGCGCCAGGGCGTGCCGGCGAGCACGCGCTCGAGCTGACCTGTTTTGGGATTCACAATGTCCTGGTATCCCCACCATCCCTTGGCCTTGAGCTTGGGTTCCAGCTGCTCCCGGAACGCCTCGAGACTCAAGCCCTTCTCAAGGGCCTCCAGCACCATGCGGCGTATGTCTTCGAGGACGTCCATTCTGACGACCTTGGCCACGGTGAAGGCCCGCGCGTGGGCGTCCTGCCACACGTCCCACCAGTCGAAGCTGAGGCGCGCCCCCTTGCGCCTCATGTAGTCGACGGCCTCACGCGGTTCAAGGTTGAAGGCGAAGGCCAGGTTGGGAGTGCTACGTCTCGGCACTTGCGCGCCCCTCCAGCTCGGCGATGTATATGGCTTTCCGGAGGCTTTCTTCCAGCTTCGTACTCTCCATGTCGGGGAAAACGAGGTGGAGGTTCTCGAGGATATCCGTGTAGGTCTTCTTCTCCCTCACGAGCCGGAGGGCCGCTGCCAGGACCTCCTCCATCATCGCCTGGTTCTCGGCCGCCCTCTCTTCGAGGAAGTTGCCGAAGCGGTCGATGGCGCGCTGGTCGGGGTAAGGGGTGCGTTCGAGCTCCACGAACCGCGCCGGCGCCGGAGAGGAAAACTCTGCTACGTCTTCTTCGTCTAGATTGTAGTGTTTGAGGGCGTACTTTCGGGTGAGTGGAATGCCCATGTCGACCAGGATCTTGTCCCGCTGAGCCCTTACCAAGTCGACCTCCTCTTCTTCGAACATCTTGAAGGCGGGCATGTCGTCCGTGGTGCCGAAATTGAGCTCGTATATCCAGCGTATGAGCTCGTTCAAGGTGGCTTCCACGAGACGCTTGTCCTGGTCGATGACGTCCTTTCTCACCTCGAGATGGGCCTTGGCCGCTGCGAAACTGCCCTTGTCCTGCACCTCGGTCGAAAGGGTCTGGCCCAGGATAGCCTTCGATACCTCGGCGTTTGTGAAGTGGAGGAGCTTTTCGTAGATTTCCGCCGAGGAAGTCTTGCGGGCCTCGAGGACCTCGACGGTGCTGTCGTCGGGTATGACGGCTACGGCGTCCTGGATCATCCGGGCCAGCACATCGGCCATATCATCGATCTCACCTTCACTCGCCCCGCGGGGGTGCCGGCCCACTAGGAACGGCATGCCGTATTTCTCGGTGAACATCGCCCAGAACTTCATCCCGCCCCGCTTGAACGTGACGGGCCAGAAACAGCGCGACAATGCCGGAACACCGTAGGGGTTCGCGTAGGAGGGGTGGTGCCGGGGCAGAAGGAACTTCCGCTCCGGCACGGGCTCGCCCGTGTAGTTGTCGCGCGTACGGAAGCGAAGGCGGTTCTCCTCGTCAAACGCAAACCATTCGGGGGGCTTGCCCACGACGTCTGCAGGCAGCCAGAAACCTCCCGTGCGTTTCCAGATCACCTCCAGCGGCTGGTACCCGAACAGGGGGGCGTCGAGGATCTCGCTTATCACGTTGTAGAGGTCGAGTGAGTCGAATGCGCGCTCGATGAGACGCGCCCTCCTTGCGGGGGCCTTCCCCCTCTCGATCCGGGCCTCGAGCGAGAGCACGGCGCTCTTGCGGCTTTCTACGGCGGCGCCCACGTGGGGGTCGGCAAGGAGGTTTCGGTAGACGCTAATGTCTTTGCCCTGCTTCTTCAGCACCGGGTCCGGATTGGGGAGGTACCCGAAGTCGCTGCCGAACCAGAACAGGCTGCGCTTCCTCGTTGCGATGTGGTCGCGCAACTGCCGCGTGGGCGCCTGAAACGTTACGATGTCTTCACCGCTCACCCACATGTCCATCGATTTCTTCATCACCAGTACCCTCTCAGGATGTCGGGCATCTCTCGCCGCATTCGCGTTGCGACGTAAAGCCTGCCCGGGTTGTTCTTGGCGGCGTGCAGGGCCAGGGCGAGAGCCCAGAAGCGGTCGGCGTGCGATCCCTGGCTTCTCTCGGCATCGAAACGTATGTGGCCGGCCGTCGTGACGGTTTTCCTCACGGAATGAAGGTCTTCGCGGATGTCGTAGTCCCGCGGAATGATCACACGGTGTTCCTCGAAGTGGCGGCGCAGGTTGTACGCCAGATCTTCCTTGACGCTCGGGGTGAACGTTATGGGCTCGACCCTGTACTTGCCGAACCTTTGAAGCGCCTCTTCTGCGAGCTGCATCCCGAGGCCGGAGGCGTCGATGCAGCAGCGGCGCACGTTGCGGTGCGAGAGTACCTCGAACAACACCTCCCTCTGTACGCCGAAGGGGGCCTGCTGGAGCACGCGGACCTGGCGGGTAAAGAGCGTTTGTCCCTGCCTCTCCAGCACCCAGATGACCGAAAGGTCCCGCTTACGTCCTATGTCCATTCCGACGTACACGTCTTCCGTAGTGCTCGAGAGGGGGGCCTCGACGTCCGGGCCCTCGCAGGCGGCGATCATCTCATAGGTGAGGAAGGCCGTCGACTCGTCCACGGGGACGCAGCAGTATTCCTGCAGCCACGTTTCTTCATCGACGCAGTCGAGCCGGACCTGTTCGAGCCATTGCAGCCTCTCTTCTCTCGTGGTGGGCCTGCCGTAGATCTTGTCGACGAGCCCCGCTTCTACGGCGTCCTCGAGCGGGGTGGTGTGCAGCGACCAGGGAAGTTCGCCGTTCCGGACGGCCTCGATGAATTTGTAGAAGCGGCACCGCCTGCCGTTGTGGGTAGAAATTATGCGCAGCGGGTATCCCCACGTTGCAACTGGTTTTGCCGCGGCCCAGAGCTCGTCCGGATGCTCGTGGAAAGCGAACTCGTCCAGCACCACTTTGCCGCCCTTGGAACGCAGCGCCTTGGGATTGGAAGAGAGCGCGTGTATCTTCGTGCCGTTTGCGAACTCGATCACGAACTGCTTGAGTGCGTCCTCCCCTTCGTAGAGCGAGGCGCCCACGAATTCGGCCACCGCCTGCAGCGCCCGTACCCAGTGCCGGCAGTGGGCGATGTATTCCCGCGCCGCCGATTCGTCGGCCGATGAGTACCATACGGCCGGCACACGTTTCTCTATGCAGTCCCTTACGTCCTCGAACGCCTGGGTGTAGGTGGCCCCGATGCGACGCGACTTCTCCCAAATCTTCACCGGGCTGCGGTCGTTTATCCACGCACGCTGATACGGGAGGAAGTAGTCCGAGAGCTCCATCTTGCCGTCCCTTGCTGATTCCTGCCTATTTCGCGCCCAAGCGCTCGAGTACCTCGTTGAGCATCTCTTCGAGCGACCGTCCGGCGCGTTCTTTCGCGTCGAAGGGGAACTTCTCGCCGTATTTCAGGTTGAAATCGATGATCCGCTCGGAGGCCCTCATCCGTACTCCCTCGTCCTCGCTCTCGAGGAGTTCGCGGAAGTTGTCCACGGCGCGCTTGTTGAGCACGTTGAGTTCGGCCAGGACCTGGTCGCGCAACTCGGCGTGAGCCGCTCTCAACGACTGCGTGAATTCCTCGTCGTGCCTCATCCAGTACCGGAGCGTTCGCTCACTCACCTGTGCGGCCTTCGCCGCGGCCCGCAGCGTCTTGTGCGCGGGGTTGAGCAGCTCGCGGATCATGCGTTCCTTGCGGGGCGTAAGCGCCATCGCTCCTTAGTCTAGTCTCGGGGGCGGGACAGTTTTGGCGACAATGTCGCCGACATTGTCGCCGACATTGTCGGCAAAACACGAAAAAACTTTCGCTTACGATTTTTCACATGAGCGAAAACGGGTTTTGGATCCAAGTGTTCCGGGCCGGCACGTGGACCGATTCGGCCGGCGTCACAAGGACGTGGACCGAAGAGGACCTGGACAGAATCGTAGAAAACTACGACCCCAAGGACTACGAGGCGCCCCTTGTGATCGGCCATCCCAAGGACGATTCGCCCGCCTACGGATGGGTGGAGGCTCTCAAGCGCGAGGGAGACGTATTGCTCGCCAAGGTGAAGCCCACCGTTGAGCGGTTCGTCGACTGGGTGCGGGCGGGTCTCTACAAGAAGATCTCCATAGCCCTCAACCCGGGGCTCAAGCTCCGACACATTGGGTTCCTGGGAGGTGCGCCCCCGGCGGTCAAGGGCCTCGAACCGGTCAGGTTCTCGGACGGGGACTACACGGAGGTGGAGAGCGAGTTCGCGCAGCAGCGCGTGAAACTCAACCAGAAGGGAGTGGCGAACGCCAGGGCCTTGATCCGGCAGGGCAAGGTCAATACCACCTCGCCTTGGAGTTTCACCGCGGCTGACGAGAACAGGCTTCTCGGCGACCCGCCCGACTGGGGCAGGTACGGGGAGTGGTTCCTCGCCGTGGATCCCGACGCCGCGCCCGATACGAAAGCGCACTACAAGTA
The DNA here is from genome assembly GCA_964639895.1 of uncultured Spirochaetia bacterium. Lineage (GTDB taxonomy): Bacteria > Desulfobacterota_D > UBA1144 > Nemesobacterales > JADFKM01 > CAZXEJ01. Next base: position 15,382 of record CAZXEJ010000030.1, read on the forward strand.
TCCCTTCGGCAAGGTGGGCGTCGTGTACCGGTCGGGGCTGATAGCTGTGCGTCAAAGGGCCGGGCAGCAGGGGGCTGCGGAGGTGTTCGAAGCGGCCGGGAGGCTGCTCGAGGAGATCGACAAAAGGCAGGAAATGAGCGCACAAACACACGTAACGGAGGAAATCGCAATGCCTGAAGGACGTAATGGCGAAGAGCTCGTGAGGGAGCTCGAGGAAATGAAGCGGCTCAACGAAGAGCTCAAGTCGAAGCTTGAGGAGAAAGAGGCCGCGGCGGCCGAGTTCTCCGAGAAGATGAGGAAGCTCGAGAGCGAGCTTGAGAAGGAGAAGAAAGAAAAGTGCGAGTTCTCGGAGCGGATACGCGCCCTCGAACAGGCGGTGAACGAGGAACGCTCGATACGGCTTCGCATGAAGTATGAACGGTTCTGTGACGAGCTCGTAGCCGAGGGCCGGCTGCCGGCGGAGCTTAAGGGGGATACGGTGGAGATCCTCATGATGGCGCACGCCCTGGGAGAGTACGAGTTCTCGGACGGGAAATCGGCCGCGGTCGAGAAGCTGGAGAAGTGGCTTCGGGCCCAGCCGGCGAGGGTGCCGACGGGCGAGTTCGCGACGAAGGACAAGGCCGCCGACACGAGGGGCGGCGACCTGGACAGGATGATCGCGGAGTACATGGACAAGCACAACGCCGACTATAGGACCGCGGTCCTGGAACTCAGCAGGGAACACCCCGAACTCTTCAGGGAGGTGAATTAGGATGGCTATCGGACAGACCAGCGGGATTGAGAAGACGCTCAAGTGCTCCGCGGCGATCTCGACGGCGTACACGATCGCCAAGTTCGGAGCCGACGACGATCATGCGTCCGTGGCCTCGGCCTCGAGCGACGACATGATCGGGATATTCCAGCACACGACGAGCGCCGCGGAGGAGCCGGTGCGGATCATGATGGCGGGGATCAGCCGCATAGTGCTGGGAGGCACCGTGACCCGCGGACAGTTCCTCACCAGCGACGCCAACGGGAAGGGAATAGCGGCGACGCGGCACACCCACACTGAAAACACGGCTGGGACCTATACGCAGAACGCCACCACGCAGGCGGCGTCCGACGTGAACGTAATCGGCATGGCGCTCGCAAGCGGCGTGGCCGGCGACATAATCCCCGTGCTCATCAACCCGGGGGCAATCTAACGGAGGTGGAATGAGAAATGCCTGAACCCAAGGACCTGCACGTAGACGCTATTCTGTCCAACCTCTCGTTCAAGTACCGCAACGAGCAGTTCATCTGGCGCAACGTGATGCCGGAAGTGCGCGTACAGAAGAGGTCGGACAAGTACTTCATCTACCGTAAGGAAGACGCCTACAGGGTCTACGACGACACCGTGGGCCCCAAGTCGCTGCCCAACGAGGTGGACTGGGGCGTTTCCTCGGACACCTACACGGTCAAGGACCATGCCCTGGGCGACTGGCTTCCCCAGGAGACGATCGAGAACGCCGATACGCCCCTTCAGCCGGAGATCGATACGAACGACTTCCTCAACCTGGCGCTCGACGTCGCACAGGAGAAGCGCGTGGCCGACATAGTGTTCAACGCCGCCACGTACCCCTCGGGCAACAAGGTGACGCTTTCAGGGACGGCCCAGTGGGGCGGTTCCTCGGACGACCCCATCGGGGACGTGCTTACGGCCGTCGAATCGTGTTTCGTCCGCGCCAATACGCTGATCTTCGGCCAAGAGGCGTGGCAGGTGTTCCGTAAGCTGCCCGAGGTGCTGGACGCCGTAAAAGGAGCCACGAGGTTCCAGAACACTCCCGGCGGGATTGCTTCCCCCAGCGAGGTGGCCAACCTGCTTGAGGTGGACCGCGTACTCGTGGGGCGGGCCCGCTACATAACGACCAAGGAAGGCCAGACGCCCACCTATACGCGGCTATGGGGTAAACACTGTGTGGCCCTCTACGTCGACCCCAACCCCGGGCTGCGGTCGATAACGTTCGGCGTGACGTTTGTGGAAAGTCCCCGTCAGACGATGCGCGATTTCGATCCCAAGCGCGGAGTCAAGGGGGCCCACTACATCAAGGTCGCCTGGAACAGCGACGAGAAAGTGATCGCCCCAGATCTGGGGTACATGATCGAGAACGCAGTGGCCTAAGCCGGGAGGTGAACCGACGCGATGAAGTACGTATGCAAGAGCGCAATCAAACACGGACACCGCGACGGCACGGTGAGGCTCTACGCCGAGGGCGACGTGATCGATCTCGAGCCCGAAGAGGCGCGCGCCTTGGAGGGCAGGGTCGAACCCGCGCCGGCGGCCAGGCAGGAACGGACGGCTAAGAAGAAGGCGGAGAGTAAGTAATGGCGTACAGTACGAAGGCCGACATCCAGAAGGTGCTCTCGGACGCTACGCTTGCGCAGCTCACCGACCACCAAAACGGTACGACGATCGACGATACGAAGATCACGCAAGCGATCGACGACGCCGACGAGCTAATCGACGCGTACCTGAGGGGGAGATACACGCTCCCCTTCAGCAGTACGCCCACGGTGGTGAAACAGATCTCCGTCGATATCGCGATTTTCAACCTATACTCCAAGCGCCCCGAGCGGGAGATGCCAGAGACCATTCGGACCCGATACCGCGACGCCCTGCGGCTGCTTGCCGACATCCAGAGCGGCAAGGCCACGTTGGCGGACGCCTCCGGCGTTGTGGCGGAACCGGGCGAATACACGACGAACAAAACGGACGACGATCGGGTGTTCACTAAGGAGCTGCTCGATCAGATGCCTTAGGAGGGTGCGAGTGAGTGGCCGTAACCAGTACGAAATCGGTGGAAGATGCGATCGTAACGAAGCTCCAAGGGGACATCTCCGGCCTGCAGATAGAGCCCTATCCGGAGAACCCCGGGGAGTACCAGTTCCTGCACCCCAAGGGGGCGATACTCGTGCAGTACGTGGGGAGCGACTACACGGAGCCGCGCGTGCTCAACACCGTCACCCAGGTGCGCGCGATGCGGTTCATGATCGTTCTTCTCGCGCGGAACCTGCACGGCCACCAGGGCGCGTACTCGTACCTGGACCAGATCCACACGTCGCTTACGGGATTTACGCCCACGGCGGCCACGTCGAAGATGTATCCGGTTTCGGAAGAGTTCCTGGATGAGGCCAACGGCGTGTGGATGTATCGAGCCGTCTACGCGGTGCGCACGACAGAGACCGAATAGGAGGGAATAAAGGATGCCTCAAGCACAGGGAAGTTCGGGAATTTTGAGCTGGAAGCCCGAAAAGACGTTCGGCGTGCCTAACTTTTCGGCCGTCTCGGGCGGTGCAAATACGACGCTTTCGGCGGCCGTGAACGCCGGCGCTACCAGCATCACGGTTGCCTCCGCTACGAACATTGCGGCGGGCGACATACTCAAGGTGGGCAACGACGACAGCGCCGAATACGTAAAGGTTGATTCCTCGTACACGACCGGCACCACAATACCGCTCGATTCCGGCACGCCCATCAACTTCCGGCACGAGGGGGGCGAAGCCGTCGTCGAGGTTTCGCCCGGCGGTTTCAAGCAGCTCGGCGCGATCACGGCTTTCACTCCAGGCGGAGAGATAGGACAGTTCGAGTCGGCGGCTATTGCCAACAGCCGTAAAGGGCTAAAGAGCGTGCGCAGCGGCAATTACAACGTCTCGGGCACGATCGCCGTGGAGGCGAGCATTGAGGCGGTTGGCATCCTGATGTTGCACGTCATGAACAGCGATTATGCCCAGACGGGCACCACCGTCTCGGGCGGCGGCAACACGACCCTTTCCTCGGCCGCTTCTGCGGGTGCTACGACCCTGAGTGTGGCGTCTGAGACGAACTTCGCCGCCGGTGACTACGCCCAGATAGGAACCGGGGACGGAGCCGAGGTGGTGAAAATCGGCAGCGTCTCCGTGGGACAGCTCACGCTCGATTCCACCGCCCACCCGGGCGGGTTGAGGAAAGCGCACGCCTCCGGTGAGGCCGTCGTGGAGGTCACCAGCCCCTACACATACACGATAAAGCGGGGCACGCTGCCCGCCGGGCTTACGCTGCTTGTCCACAGGAGCGACATCACGGATCTCGCCCTCTACAGGGGTGTCAAGATCAACCAGATGACGCTCAACGTCGCAGCCGGCGGCCTACCCACGCTCACGTTCGATTTCATTGCAAAGGCCGTACAAACGCTGCAGGCGAACCTCTTCGGGACGGCGACTTCCGTATCCCACACGCCGTATGCCCCCTGGGAAGGCAAGATCGACGAGGGCGGCGCGGAGATAACGACCGTCGAGACGTTCAACCTCACGGTGGCAAACAACCTGCGCACGGATGCCTTCCGTATCGGGTCGCGGTTCATACAGAGCGCCGCCGAAGGGCCCGGCAGGGCGAACGGCTCCCTCACGTACCAGTACTTTGACGCATCGCTCATCAAGAAGACGATGTTCGAGACGGAGTCGTCGCTCAAGCTCACCTTCACCTATACCGGCGACAGCAACCACTCGCTCGAGTTCTTCCTGCCCAAGGTGAAATACAGCGGCACGCCCGATCCGGGGCTTCCCGACAGCGGACCAATAGCGGATACGCGGAATTTCAACGCCCTCTACGATTCGACGAACGATACGGATTTGAAGATCACCTACAAGACAACCGAGCCGCAGATTGACGCCTAACGACGGAGGTGAGACGTGAGAAAGGTGCGTATTGAGACAAAGGGCGGACGGACTACGCTTACGGACGCCCGGTCGAAGAAGGAGATCGAAGGCCTCGAGGGCTGGATCGTGAAGTGGGAGGAGGGGATGCCCGAGCCCGTATGTAAGCTCCGCCTGCGGGACAACGTGACGGAAGTCGCAAAGGCGACGTTCGCCTACGAGGGCGAGGCCGAAGAGGTGGAATAGGCGGCAAATCGAGTTTCATGGAGGAGCATTATGGGAATAACGCTTAAGACGCGCCGGTCGAAGGAAATCTGGATCGCCCCCTATGCTGACGTGGAGGAGTTTCCCGAGTACATGACCGACGACGGTACATGGGAACGGCTTCCCGAGGGATGGCGCGAAGTACGGTTCAAGGTCGCATACCCCAACCTGCAGATACTGAATCGCATCTCCAGCCGCAGCGCGAAGATCCAGGTCGTACGCGGCGTGGACCAGCCGCTGCGGGAGTTCGATCCCGTGCGGATGGTGGACTTCATCGTCACGCAAGTGATCAAAGACTGGGAGAACGTTACCGACGAGGAGGGCAACCCTGTGCCCTATGATCGGGAGATGCTGAGGACGGAATTTCTCGCGTCCCAGTTCCTGCTCAACGAGTTCCTCTCGTTCTACCAGAGCGTTGCGGAGAAGACGGAGAAGCGGGAGGCGGAAGAGGTCGAAAATTTTTGACCGCCCTGAGGGAGTTCGCTTTCGAATTCCTAGCCCCCGCCCGTCCTCGAATCAGCAAGGTTAGGGCGCGCATAAGGGAACTGGAAGCGAAGGAACGGTTGACGGAGGCGGAGGAAAGGGAGCTTGAGGCGTATCGAATATACGCGGAACGGTACGACGAGGCCTGGAGAAGATTGGGGGAATGGGGACAAGAGGCGTTCGGGTTATGGAGCATGTTGGACGGGCAGCGCGCAGTAGGAATGGAAACCGAGGGCCCGATCAGGTACGAGGCGATGGAGTTTCTGTTCGGCCTCTACGGATACCAGGGAGATGAAGCCCTGGACATGTTCCGCCTGATCCTCGACATCGACGGAGTGATGAGCGAGGTGCGCGAGCGTTGGAGGGGGAAAAGTGCCGACGGTAAGTGAGCTCACCCTCAAGGTAAAGGTCGACCCGCGCGAGCTTCAGCGCCTGGCAAAGGAGTTCCAGGACGTAGGCAAAACCGCCGAACGGGCGGCCGGGAAGGCCCTTCCGGCGTTCAGGAGGCTGGAGGGGAACCTTAAGCGTCTTGCCGCTCCACTGAAGCGTATCACCGGTCTTTTCCTGAATTGGAAGACCGCCATTGCGGGCGTAGCGGGTGCTGCCGGTCTGGGGATGTTTACGCGCGCTCTCATCAACGCCGGGCGGGAAGCGGAGACGTTCATCACCCAGTTGGGCGTACTGTTTGGCACAACGGAGAAGCAGACGAAAGAGCTTTTCAGGGCCATCCGCGAGTTCGCGGCTCCCCTCCCCGTTACCACACGGGAAATAGTGGATGCTTTCGTGAAGTTGAAATCGGTCAATCTGAAGCCGACCGAGGAAGCGCTCAAGGCAATCGTGAGCGCCTCCCTCGCCACGGGCAAAAGCATGCAAGAGATCACCCTTGCGATTCAAAGCATCAACCAGATATCGCTGCGCCGGTTCGGAATCGAGCTCCGGCGCACCGGTGATACGGCCACCCTTGCTTTCGGGAATGTTCGGGTGGAAGTGGCGAACACCGATAAAGCCATCCGCAAGGGGCTGCTTGACCTGTTTGGCAAGGCCTTTCCCGATTCGATAGAAAGGGCGAGTAAAGACCTCGACACCGCCACCGCGACGATGAAGTCATTGCTGGGCGACCTGCTTACGGAGGGGGGACAGCCCCTTACGCGTGAACTAGCCAGCATAGTCAACGAGATCAACGAATGGATCAAGGCAAACAAAGAGCTTTTGCAGCAGAAAATCGTGGCCTTTGCAGAGCAAGTCGCTGAAGGATTCAGGTTGATATTTGAGATGGGCAAGTCCGTAGTAGGGCTGTTCAGGTCGGAATTGCCGGGAGAAATTTCGCGTATCGACACTGCTTTTCTGGCTCTAGGTGAGACGCTTTTGTTGACCCTAAAAGCAATGCGGGAAGTCGTCGAGTTCCGCTTGAAGTTGGCGAAGATACCGAGATCCGTCCGCGCTGCTTTGGGAGATATTCCAGCTTTGTTCGAGGATCAGAGTGCAACAAAAAGCCTCGAGAAGGATCTCGCCAACCTTGATTCCCGAATCACTTCACTTTCGAAGGCTCTTGACAATATGGCGAAAGGTGCCGTGCAACGCGCAATCGGGGGGGTTTCAAATCTTGCTGACACGAGCAAAGGTTTGAACGACGTGTTGGATACCGTCGGCGGCAATGCGGGTAGCGCAGGGGAGGGAATAAAGGACCTAGACGAGAACACTAAGAATCTCAACAAATCCCTTGAAAAGCAGATCGAAAAGCTCAAGTTCCAGGTCGAGACGTTCGGCCTTTCGGAAGAAGCCATCATCAAACACAGGGCCGCCGTGCTCATCGAGCAAGGGGCTGATGCAAAGTTGGTAAAGCAACTCGAGGCTCTCGAGTTGAAGCTGCTTAAGCAGAAAAAGGCCAGAGATGAACTCAACAAGAAGCTTGAGGCCACGATCAAGCGACGCAAGGAGGAGCACAAGGGACTGCAGGAGCTCAAGCGGCAGTACGAGGATATCCGCCGTGACGCCCTTCCTGAAAGCGTACGGCTTATGGAGGAGCTGAGCGAGAGGCTCACCGCGATCAACAAGGCGGCGGCCGAGCTTCCTGAAATTGCGGCCCAAGCCGAGGAGACGAGGAGGCTGGTAATTGCGAAATTCGAGAAGGAAATTACGGAGGCCCTCAGACGCGAGCAGATAGAACGCCTGAAGGCAACGGGGGATTTCACAGATGCCGTAAAGGCCGCTTGGCTTCAGCTGCAAGATGCCGCCGGTAGCGCGTTTGAGGCGACGAGCCAGTTCTTTACCGATGCGTTCAACGAGATGCGCAATACGCTTGCCGACTTCGTTGACAATGTCATCCGGGGGAAATTCGACAGCATCAAGGACCTATGGAAAGGGCTCCTGGCCTCAATGTCGCGCATATTCAGCCAATTCGTGGCCGCCATAGCGACGCAGACGATCGTACTGAACATAGCGCCCAACTTGGCTGGCAGCCTGGGTATCAGCGGCGGGAGCAACATCCTGGGCAGCATTCTCTCGCCTATTCTCTCTCCTTTACGTTCGATAGGAAGCAGTTTTATAGCAGGGCTCACCACCAACCCCTTCGGTGCTGCCGGGATATTGGGATCCGGTACAACCTTTATGCCATTCGGCGCTACACCCACCCCACCCGGACTACCGTCGATCCCTACCGTACCCGGATTGCCGTCGCCCGGGCCCACGCCACCCCCTTCCGGTTTGGGGTTCAACGTCGGGCAGATCCTACTCTTGGGCGCGCCCCTCATCGGGGGCGGACTGGGGTTCCTTACAGGCGGCGTGCCGGGACTGATCCAGGGCGGCCTGTCCGGCCTCGGCGTGCTGGGCGGCTCCATCCTTGCATCGTCACTCGGTCTCGGTACCCTCGGCGGCTTCGTGCTGGGAGGTATCGGGGGTATCGTCGGCGGGTTGCTCGGCGGCCTGTTGGGGAGCCTGTTCGAAAAGAAGCCGCAGATCGACATCGAGATTCCCAAGTTCGGCGGCAACGAGCGCGAGTACCAGAAGGCGCTTCAAGAGGGACTCACCGTGAAGGTGCAGGATTTCATCGATGCGCAAATGGACGAGGCGTTGGCGAAATCGCTCATCTGGATCAAGACCCGCAAGATCGACGACGTAAACGACCAGATCCGCAAGCAGGTGCTGGACGCGATCTCGGGCACGATCAACCAGGTGTTCCGGTTCATCGACAAGCTGCCGGCAGAGATGCAGCCGCGACTGCGGGAGGTGCTGAGAAACACTGAGTTGAGGTTGGCCCAGACCGAGGACGACTTCCTGCTGGAGTTCGACGAAAAGTCAAAGGACGTTAATAAGCTCTTCAAGAAGCTGGAACAGTTCCTGGGCGGCGAGCTCCAGGGGCGGTTCCTGTTCGCCATAAGAGACTTCTTCACCGAAACGTTGAAATCGATCGGCGTACTGCCCGAGAAGGCGCAGGAGCTCGTAGAGGGGAAGTTCCAGGAGTTCCTCAAGATCAAGGGGCGTGAGGCGAGGGCGCAGGCCGGCCAGGCGTTCTTCGACCTGGTCAACGCCTACGTGGACGTCTTCAACCTCATCAACGACAACTTCGGCGACGCAATCAGGGAGCAGATTTCCCAAATACGCGCTTTGGCCGACGAGTTGGGCTTCACGGGGATCCCCACGTTCGAGCAGTTCAAGGCGAGCCTGCAGACGTTGATCCAAGAGGCCGAGCTCGACCCCCAGATCGTGGAGAAGTACAAGGCGCTGCGCCAGGCGATCCTCTCGACCATCGACGCCATCACGTCTTCCATCTCGGGATTGGTCTCGAGCATAGGTTCTCTCAATGCGACCATAGTGAGCCTCGGGGGAGACGCTGTTGATACGACTGGTGCGACGCAGCAGGTAGTGGATACGCTCAGATCGCTCCTCCAATCGGGCGGGCTGTCCCTCTCGGAGCGCGAAGGCCTCCTGGGGCAGCTCGCTTCCTTTGCAAACCAGCTGCTCGCACAGGAGCAGGCGCGCGCCCAGGCCGAGCTTGAAAGCCGCCGGCAGGGGTTGCAGCAGCGTATAGACGCACTCACCCGGGAAAAAGAGCTCATACAAGAGAACTTCCGCGCCCGCATCGAGGCGCTCCAAGAAGAGCTGCGCGCGGCCGAGGCGTTCAAGTCGCTCTCCGAAAGCATCCGCGGCGACCTGGAAGGCATCCTCTTCTCGCCGAGCGCACCGCTTACGGGCGGCGAGCAGATGGGAATGCTGCAGGCGCTCATCGCAGCTGCCCAGGGCGGGACGACGCCCGAGGCCATAGATAGGCTGCGCGGGCTGCTTACGCGTGGGTTCGAGCTTGCAACGCGCGCCTTCGGCGTGGGCTCACCCGAGCAGCAGGCGGTTTTCACACAGGTGACGACACAGCTCCAGGACCTGCAGAAGCTCACCGAGGAGAAGGGCGCCCGGGCCGAGGAGATCCAAGCGCAGATAGAGGCGCTCAACGAGCAGCAAGCGGCTGCGTTGAAGTCCATAGATGCCACGATACAAAGCGTACAGAGCCAGATGAGCGACCAGGTCGCGCTCTCGGCCGACGTGGCAGAGAACCTGCGCGGTCTGTTCGAGTTCATCCGCGACCAGGAACTTCAGATTCTCCAGGAGCGGCTCAACCAGCTGGCCGAAGTGACGAATGTCCAAGGCGATGCGCAGCTACAAGCTCTGGGCACTATCAACAACACGCTCCAACAAATCAAGCAGCTGATAGAGCAAGGGAAAGTGGTGCCCATTGGTCCCCCAGGCCAACCTTCGTTCGGTGGAGGCGATTTTCCCGTCCTGCGGCGGTTCGCCCACGGTGGAGTGATCACCGAGCCGACGCTCGCCGTGGGGTTGCGCTCGGGCAGACGCACGCTCATGGGCGAGGCGGGCCCCGAATACGTGGTGCCGGCCCGAGGCGGGGCGGGCGCCGTTACGGTGACGATAGGGGACATCGTGGTCCAGGGGGCCGCAGACCCCGAGGCTACGGCGCGCGAGGTGGAAAGGCGCATCCTCGACAGCGTAAGGAGGGGGCGGCTTGCGAGAGAATTGAGGAGGGTTGCTTGATGAGTAAGGACGAAAGAAGGGTGTATAAGCAGAATCGCGAGGGGAGGTGGGAGGTCGTTGATGCTAACTCTTTCCAATTTATGACGGTACGAAAAAGGCCAGTACGAGTCAAGGCAATTCAGATGGATACCGATTTTAGAGTGGAAACCCTTGAGGGGACTATGGAGGGTCGGAAAGGAGACTACCTCATAGTTGGAATACAAGGCGAGATGTATCCCTGCGACAGGGAAATTTTCGAAGCAACGTACATCGTAGAGTCGAACGAGAATCGGCGTGGCATGAATAATCAGTGGAGCGCAAGGTTCATAAAAGCTGTCGGATTCGTGCTCGAGCACGAGGGCGGCTACGTCGACGACCCCGACGATGCCGGGGGCGAGACGAAGTACGGCATAAGCCGGCGGTCGTTCCCGGACGTGGACATTCGTGAGCTTACGCTGGAGAGAGCAATTGAGATCTACTTCGAGCACTTCTGGCGCCCGGAGTACGACCAAATTCGCGACGAGCGGCTGGCCGTGAAGGTGTTCGACGTTGCGGTGAACATGGGCCACGCGCGAGCGCACCGGATATTGCAGTACGCCATCAACGACGGTCGCGAGCGGGCCGAGAGGATCACCGAGGATGGAGTGATCGGACCGGTGACGCTTGCCGCGATCGAGGCCGAGCACCGCCTGAGCCTGTACCATCGGTTCCTGTATTGGTGCGAGGTCCAGTATCGCGAGTTTGGGAACGAGAAATATCTGACCGGCTGGCTCAACCGGCTCTACGACGAGCCGCCGGCGTAGGAGGTGAGCGATGGATACGCTCGACGTAATCCTGATGATTGTATTCGTAGTCCTTCCCATCGTGGCGACGATGTGGAAGGGCTTCGGTAAGGTCGCGAACGTCGTGGCCGAGGCCGCGGACGTGACGCGCGTGATGATGCGTGCGACTTCTCCGCAAAGCCCAGGCGGCGCGACGTTCACCGAGGACGAGAAGGCCGCGATCCGGAAGGAAATCGACGACCTGAAACGAGCCATAAAGGAACTGAAGGGCGATTCGTAAGACCGTTCCCCGGTCGGGCGGAGGCGGTCGGGGGCGTGATGGCCCGACCACGCCCCCATCTTGCACCCAGCCTTCAACATGGACGCCTCGTGCGCCCGATATTGAAGGTTAGGTTTAGGATAGGCCGAGGTGAATCGGGCAAGGCCATTCACCACGACACGAGGAGCGGGGCTTCGGCTCCGCCCCTCGATTTAAACAAACGGGAGGCTCTGATGGAAAAGAAACCCCTCAATACGCTGGATGAAATCATGAAGGAGATAGAGCAATTAAGGCGTGAATTGGTTCGTATACGAGAATTGCTGATTGAGTTGTCGGCTTCTCGTTGCTACCCCCCATATATCGACATACGTCCGACTTCCGGTACGCGCCCTGAGTCACTTTAGTACCAAACGATATTAGGAGGAACATACGTATGAGTCCCGCAGTAGTAATCAGCTTGCTGTCCGAGACGTTGCCTAAGGTGATTTCGGCCGTCTTGGCCGCAGAGAAGGCTTATCGTGGCGCAAAGCAAGGCGTACTCAAGAAGAAGTACGTGATGGATGTGGTTATGGGTGGGCTAGAAGCCGCAAGCGAATATAGCCCGCTCATCGCCAACCACAAGGTATCCATCGAGGCCGCGGTCGAAGACTTGCTCGAGGCCACGGTCAAGTTCCTCAATGCAACGGGCGTCTTGGGTCGCGAGTACGAGTTCGACCTCAGCGACGCAACGTAGGAGGCATGAAAATGGCTCCGGAAACACGCGTGGTGAACGTGAGGCGAGAGGCTTGCGACGTCTACATAGGGAGGCCCTCGAAATGGGGCAACCCTTTCATCATCGGTAGGGACGGCACTCGTGAGGAAGTGATAGAAATGTACCGCCACTACGTACTAACCCACAAAGAGCTGATGCGTGAGTTGCCCGAGTTGCGTGGCAAGCGCCTGGGATGCTTCTGCAAGCCGCTTGCTTGCCATGGCGATGTGTTGGTGGAACTCATCGAGAAAACTACGGAGGAACCGGAATGAGAAAGCTCGCACTTGCTATAACATTTGCACTAGCACTCTTGGCCGCCTCGTGCAGCGGCAAGCCCATCGTGGGCACCACGGTTCTCTACGACAGCGCCACGGCCACCACCCGCAAGGCGTTCCAAGACGACTTCGACCGCTGGTACGAGAACGTGCGCGCATGCATGGGGATTACGGAGCCCGTCCCCCAGCCGCGTTTGGTTATCTATAACGGCAACCGCGTCCGGTGTAACGGCGGCGTGCACTGGGGATGCCACCAGAGCGGCACCATCATCCTCCCCAAGAAGACCCGTACCAACATCGTACGACACGAGACCGTGCACTACTTGCTCTGGAAGACGACCGGCGATGCGGACGTATCGCACCGGAGCGACTACTTCAGGCTGTGCTCGGGCGTGGTGGTGATAAACGAGTAATGGAGAGGGGACATGCAACATGGAGACGACGGACGGCGGCACGGGGGCTTCACACCCGGCTT
>CAZXEJ010000031.1:0-27421 GCA_964639895.1 uncultured Spirochaetia bacterium
GGGCCGGCCGGCGCAGCCCCCCCCCCCCCCCCGCTGCGGGCCCCCCGCGCCCGGACCTCTCCCGGCCTATCCACGGCTCCGGTCCACCCCCCCCCCGCAGCACCTACCGCCTCAGGGTACGTGCGGTATCCACACCTGGTTCCAGCCGGCTACGAACGTCGACCAGTCGTCCAGATGGCCCGACAACTCGTAGGACATCCTCGCCGTGCTGTCCTTCTCGAGTACGCTCATGCCGCTGTCGGCAAACATCTCTGGCGTCTTTACGGCGTAGGTGACGTCTATGGTCAGCGTGGTGGGCGTGGTAGTGGTATCGATCTGAGTGCTCGAGCGCCGCACAACGTAGAGAGGCGTGCCGCCGGCTGCGACGATGGCCGCGGCGTCGTTCTCGCACTCGCCCACGGTGGTTCTGTACCGTACGAGCGAGGGATCGAAGTCGGCCGCGTCGACCGCCGCGCACACGGTCGACACGTTGCCGTCCGTGACGGAGTTCGTCACGCGCGTAAAAGGGTTGCAGGGACAGCTCGAACAGGGATCCGAACACGGAGGCTTGGAGCACGAAGTGGGAGCGGAACCGTCGCAGTAGGAGGTGTCGGTCTGCCTGCCGGCCTGGGCGTCCAGGTACACGATGGAGTTGAGCATGTGGATGCGCTTTAGCTCCCCGAGATCCCTGTCGCTCAGATACTGAAGCAGGTTGGCGCCCTCCGTGCCGCGCGCCGCAAGCTGGTGGCGTTTGAAGGCGAGATACCCCATCTGCGCCGTGGCGAGAAAGCCGATGGCCATGATCAACGTGGCCACGAGTACCTCGAGCAGGGTGAATCCACGCTCCATCCTCTGTGGCCTGAAGTAGTGCGAGGGCTCTTGTAAACGATCCAGCGCGTGCGCCATCAAATCAACTTGTGGCAATATGCATGCCACAACGGCAAGCGACGCAACTAGCTGGAACAGCAGAACTTTTGCCGAGGTCGGCCGATCGGATGTGCAGTCCTGCAACCCTTGGTGTGAAGCCTCTTGCACAGCGCGCGCAACCACACCACACCGGGCCCAAACCGCGCGCGGCGGGGCGCTCCATCCCCCACCCAAGCTCCCCCGACGGGGCGCGGGCGGGTGTGAGCCACGCCGTTACTCCTCGTGGCGGGGAAAGAGGCTACGGCCCTTGGTCACCCTTTGTCCCGGGCGTACGTCGCGCCACCGGGAGAGAGAGGCGAATCCCGCGTCCTCGAGCCGCCCTTCCATTCCCAGGCGCCGCCATATCTCGGCCGCCGCCTCGGGGATGAAGGGAGCCGAGAGCAACGCTATCGCCCGCAGCGCCGCAGCAAGCGTATAGAGCACGGCGTCCAGCCGCTCGCGCCGGCCCTCCTTCCTCAACGTCCAAGGGGCCGCTTCGTCGACGTACCTGTTTACGAAGCCTATGTAGTCCCACAACGCGGCCAGCGCCTTGTGAAACGCCACGTCGTCCATGGCTCGGCTCATCTCGCGCCACGCCTCCGCGGCCCGGGCGGCCACGGCCTCGTCCACCGCCTCGAGCGGGCCGGGCTCGGGCACTGCGCCGCCGCAGTAGCGCTCGATCATCCCCAGCGTGCGGCTCACCAGGTTGCCGAGGCCGTTTGCGAGCTCCCCGTTGGCGCGCTGCACGAGCGCCCTGCGCGAGAAGTCCCCGTCCTGGCCGAAGGGGATCTCCCTCAGCAGGAAGTACCGCAACACGTCGGAGCCGAACTCATCGACCACGGCGTAGGGATCGACCACGTTGCCCAGCGACTTGGACATCTTCTCCCCCTCGACCGTCCACCAGCCGTGTGCGAACACCGTGCGCGGCGGCTCCAAGCCGGCCGACATGAGGAAGGCGGGCCAGTAGACGGCATGGAAGCGCAGGATGTCCTTGCCGACGAAATGGATGTCGCAGGGCCAGAGGGAACGGAACCTCTGCTCGTCGTGGGGGAATCCGGCTGCCGTAAGGTAGTTGGTCAGGGCGTCGAACCAGACGTAGAAGACGTGCTTCTCGTCGCCCGGCACGGGGATGCCCCAGGAAAAGGAGGTGCGGCTTATGCTGAGGTCACGCAGTCCCCCCTCTACGAATCGGACGACCTCGTTCATCCTGACGCGGGGCCTCACGAAGTCGGGGTTGCGGCGGTAGTGATCGAGCAGGGCGTCGCGATAACGCGAGAGGCGGAAGAAGTAGCTCTCCTCCTGGACCCACTGAAGCTCCGGCTTCCGCTCCTCCGGCATTGCCCTTATCTCCTCGAGCTGGGTCTCGGTGACGAACGATTCGTCCCTGACGTTGTACCATCCCTCGTAGCGGCCCAGGTAGACGTCGCCACGGGCCGACACCCTGCGGTAGAGCTCCTCGACGGCTCGGTGGTGGCGCTCCTCGGTGGTGCGGATGAAGTCGGAGTTGGATATGCCGAGCACCTCCCACAGGCGGCGAAACCGCACGACCACCCGGTCGGCCAGCTCCCGCGGAGTAAGGCCCGCCTTGCGGGCCGCGTTCTCTATCTTTTGGCCGTGCTCGTCGGTACCGGTGAGGAAGAACACCTCCTCTCCGGCGAGCCTCCTCATGCGGGCCACCGTATCGGCCGCCACCGTGGTGTAGGCGTGTCCGAGGTGGGGCACATCGTTTACGTAGTAGATGGGGGTGGTGACGTAGAACGTGCTTCCCATCGGGCAAGGAACCTCCGGTGCGTTACAGGACAACTATTCTACACAACCCGGGCCGCGTTGTAACCGAGCTGCGACCCAAGGCACCGTCCCACCGGGGGCAACGCACGCCGATCGCCGCCTTGGAAAAACACCTACCTCGAGGAGGCGGCGACCTGAGAACGGCCGCACGGAAGCGGCGTCCCACAGGGGCAAGCGCGGCTCCCCGTCTAGGGGCGCTACGAACCTCACCGCGCGCCCTTCCCCCCATGTGTGTGCCGGAGCGCCGCTCGACCGACCCTCGTCGTCGCGGCCGGCCATGCAAGGCCCACGCCTAGCCTGATGCAGGTGCGCGTGAAGGCGAACCCGTCCCATCCAGCCACCCCACCACGGCAAAGCCCGAGGGGGATCGAACGAGAGGCCGTAGCAGCGGCAATTGCAGTAGCTGAACCACGCTACGCGCCCAAGCACCGTGGCCCCCCTTCTACCTCCGGCGAGGGAACAGGGGCTAAAGGCGCTGTCCACCCCCTCTGGCTCCACCCCACACGGCCGAGGGACTCGGGGCTCTATCGATGTCCGAACGCGCAGCCGCCCCCCCCTGCTCCCCCACAACGAAACCGACCGCACTTACCGCGCGCAAACGACCACACACTCGACCGCTCCGTACCCCTGCACATGCAACCGTCTCACCCCCACACACGGGGGGCTCAAACCACGGCCCGAGGAAGACGCCTGCAGCCGCGGGCACGGGACAGGGGAGACGGCAACCTGCCCACACCGCACCGTGGGTGGGAAGGACCGCTCCCGCGGCTTCCCCCCTGGATCCGCCGCTCGGGGTCTCATTCGACGTCTCCTGCCACCGCCACCTCACGGCTCGCGAAGCGCCCCACTGGCGCTGGAGCAGGGGCCTCTGGAAATGGGAGGAATGTCTACGGGAAAGCGGCCGCCCGGCTCCGTGTGCAGTGATGCTCGTAAGGCCGCGTAGTAGTACATAATAAGAAGAGCCGTACAAACCATTCTCCCACGAGTAAGCGGGCACGGGCCTGCGGAGAAGGCATGCGTGGGTGGCGTAAGGGAGAACGGCCTGCCTCGAGAGGGCGGAGGCAAGAGGTGCGCAGTACTCAACGGCCGCCGAGGCTTACGCTCGAGAGGACGGCGTGCTTTACCAGCGGCGACAGTATCTCCAGCCTTAGCTGCTCGAACGAGGGCTCGGAGCTGCGTTCCTGGCCCGAGGCGCGTGGCGTCCCCTCTTCCCACCAGTTCTCGAGCACGTAGGAGAACCTCATCCGCACCTTCAAACCCCTAACCCCCCAGTCGTCGGGCATCTCGCCGAACGGGGCGGCGTCGCGGACGGCACGTACGGCCTCGGCGTCGAGATCGGCGTAGGCGGAGGATTCCAGGACATCCACCCCCTCGACCACCCCGGCCCGCGAGAGGGTGACGAGGAGGGTGACATCGCCCCACCGCCCCTCGACACGCGCCTCGGGTGGATAGCGCCACTCCAGCTCCACCGACCGCTTGAGGCGGGCGAGATAGGGGAAGTACTTGAGGTCGCCGTTCGCAAGCTCCACATAAGGGTAGCCCGCCCTTGAGCGGGCTCCGCCGCGCCCGTCTTCGGCCTCACCCGAAGCCGAGCGTGGTGTGGTTTCACCGGGGGGACGGCCCAGGTCGGAGGGGGCCAGCGAACCGAGACCACGATAGTAGGACAGCGGCTTCTCCTCTCCACCGGCGTAGGGGCCTCCATCGCCGGCCGTTTCGCCAGAGGCGTGGCCACGGGGATCGGGCTCGGCGGCAGTCCGGGAAAGGGGCAGGCGGCCCAGAGCGAGGAACAGCAGCAGAATCAGCGAAGCAAGTAGAAACGGCCTCATCTCTTGCGGCTAGGAATGAGCAGTCGATCGAACGACGATGGTCTCCCTATATATAAACCATTTTCCGACGGCTGTCGAGAGCCGCCCGCGCGCACAAGCCGGCTTACAGCAGGCCCGCCGTTTTGCCCAGAAAAAACAAGTAGAACAGCAGGAACAGCCATCCCTCCCAGTTTCTCACCTCGTTGTCGTGTACGACCATGGCGTAGATCAGCGTCACCACCACCATGAGCGGCAGCGCGAACTCCAAAATGGAGTGGGGCACCACGATGGTGCCCACTAGGCCCGGTATCCCCATGACGGCCAGGGAATTGAATATGTTCGAGCCGAGCACGTTTCCGATGACCAGCTCCGGCCTGCCCTTGCGAGTGGCCGAGAGGGAGACGGTGAGTTCGGGCAACGAGGTCCCCACGGCCACGGCCGTAAGGGCTATGATCTCGGTACCGATGTTGAGCATCTTCGATATCTTTACCACGGACAGGACGGTGTACTTGGCGCCCACGTATATCAGGACGCAGCTCACCAGAAGACCGACCGGGGTCTTCCACCCGAGTCCCCTGCGAGTGGGACGTCCCTCGGACGCCCCCGGCGGGTCGTCAGCCGCACCCACGGCGTGTGTCTCGAACTCCTTCTCGACCAACACGCTGTAGGTCATGTAGAGCACGAACCCCACCACGCAGACGAGTGCCTCGCCGCGTGTGAACGTGCCGTCCCACACCATCAAGGCCGACAGGGCGGCCGCGCCCACGAACATGGGCAGGTCGACGCTCTTGAGCTCGTAGTCCGTCCTCAGGCGTCCCACAACCACCGCCGCCACCCCCGCTATGAGACATATGTTGGCGATGTTCGAACCCACGACGTTGCCGAGCACGATCTCGGAATGGCCGTAGACGACGGCTACGAGCGAGGATATGAGCTCGGGCAGCGAGGTGCCTATGGCCACGATGGTGACCCCGATTATGAACTGGGGCAGCCCGAAATACGAGCCGGCCTCGAGGGCGGAATCGATGAAGATGTCCGACGCCCACACCAAGGCGCCGAGGCTCACGACGAAGACGGCCGTCCAGATCGCTATGTCAGCCATGGCGTCTCAGAAGCGAAAAATATACCCAAAACCTCGCCGTCCCACGGGCATCCCGGCACCGCTCTGGGCGGGAGGCCGCCCCCCATCCCCCCGTCGGCCTGTGCCGCGATCCGCCCCCGCTTCGCACAGGCGTGCACGCCCTACGGACCGGCCGAGGGGCGGATGGAGCGGAAAGGCACCCCTCCGACGGTGCGGCCGGCACCGGTACTATGACCTGAAATGGGGGATTACATCCCGGCTCAGCACACGGTGGGAGTAAGTACGGTCGGGACTGAAGTCGCGCAGAATGAAGTGGTCCACCCCGGCCTCGACGTACTGCTCCATGCGGTCGAGGACCTGCTTCTTCGTACCGGCTATGACGAAGTCCATAACCACATCGCGGCTGTAGTAGCGCTGGCCCAGTTCCTTGAACTTCTCCAGCATCCTGCGGTCGTTGGGCATGATCTTCGTATACTGCAGGCCCCTGTATTTGGGGGCTATGCGGATGCCGTAGCCTCCCTCCTCGAGGAGCTCGGGCCAGATGAGCGCATGCTTTATGGGCTCGAGCGTCGAGTAGGCATCGTCCTCGGTTTTGGCCACCGACAAGAACACGTAGATCGCCCTCTCGAGCGGCCCCAAACTCTTGGGCCTGCGACGGGCGCCCTCGCGCACGGTATCGTACTTCTTGCGGAACAGATGGGGGGGCATGGAGTTGGTCACCCAACCGTCTCCGAGGCGGCCGGCCAGGCGGAGCGCACGGGGAGCCGTGGCTGCGATGTAAATGGGCACCCCCTTCTCCGAGACGGGCTTGATGCGAAGCTCGGCGCGGCGCAGCTTGTAGATCTCTCCCTTGAAGGTGACGGGGCCTCCTTTCCAAAGGGCGCGCATTATCTTCACGCTCTCCTCGACCCTACGAAGGGGTCTGTCCCAGCTTATACCGTAGGGGTCGAGGTTCATCTTCTCCCCGTATCCCACGCACGCGAACACACGCCCGCCGGACAGCCGGTCGATGGTGGCCAGGCGGTGGGCGAAGACGGCTGGATGCTGGCGGTGGGCGTCGCCTACGGCCCCCATGGCGATCGAGCGGGTCTTGACGGCGGCCGCCGTGATAACGCTCCATACCTCGGGCGTCTCACGCGGGGCCATGAAGACGACGTGATCCGGGAACCAGACGGAATCGAACCCACCCCTCTCGTAGCGTCGGGTGAGTTCGACCAGCTCAAGGGGGGAAACGCCGGGGACGGGAGCGGTTATCCCGATCTTGACAGGCGTCGACATGGTACATCCTCCCTGTGTTGGGTAAAAAACAACCTCAATTATATCATCTATGGAGGCGCAGTTGGCAACCCGCCCCTTGCGGGCGCGCTATCCCGGAGCGGCTCCACACGCCCGCCGGACGAGGGGAGACGGATTGAAACCCCCGTGGGGATCGTATAGAATGGGTGTGAGCGCGCGCTAGAGGGAGACGAGGAGGCAGCGCCGCCGCAGCGCGGCCGTGGGTCGCACGCGTCCATCCGACCGCCGAGACCGCCCCTATGTCGAGCACTTCAACCGCAGTGGGCCTCTTTTTCATAAGGGGGGTCACCTCCCTGCTCCTGATAGCCCTTCACGGGTGGTCCAAGCTCTCGGAGCCCGAGCGGTTCACGGGCTTTCTCGCCTCACGCGGAATCGCCCCCGCCGAGGGGCCGCTGCTCAAGCTCCTTGCCTATGCCGCCGTAAGCGCCGAGACGTTCTTCCCGCTCCTAGTGCTGGTAGGTCTCTACACGAGGTTCGCAGCCCTCATAGTCACCATCCACATGGGCGTGGCCATAGTGGCCTTCCACCTGGCCAAGAACAGCGACCCCGTTGAAGTATGGGAGAAGGCCCTGCTCTATATGGTCGTATACGCATTCATCACCATCGCAGGCCCGGGCGGACTGTCTCTGGACGCCGTGTTCGAAAGGGGCAAAAAGAGAAGGAGAAGGGGGAGACAGAGGCTGCTGGGTTGAGAGAGGAGCCGTAAAATCGCGTCTTCTCGTGTCGAGGGACCCGGAATACACCCCCGAGCTGCGGCGTCTCAATACCGGGGGGGGACACAACCCAGCCCACCCCGAAACCGTGCTGTCCCGAGGCGGACGCGCCGAGCCCAAAGGTGCCGACCGACCTGCACCGCAACGGGAAGAGGACGGCCGCCCCTGACGCACAAGAGCTGTGACAGAGCACGCCCGCCCGAGGAGCCCACCCTCACAAGGATTATTGCCTCTCCCCATCCCGTGCGACGGTCGAGCGTCCCACGGGGCGCAGCACGCCGCCGTCGTGACGTGCAGGGCCGCCGTGCCGTCTGGGGTAACCGCACTCACACCGACCCCCCCAGGCAAAGCAGACGTCACCCCGCCGAGGCCCCCCTTCCGGCCCCCGCTCTCATAATCGGTGACGACCCGCTCGCACCATCACACCGGAGAACGAGGGCACGCACCGCAACACCCCGCTCTCGACGAAGAGGTCTGGTTCCGCACCAGAGGGCGGATCCTCAACCTCCCACCCGGCTCCCCCCAAAAGCGGCTTGGAGCACGCCTCTGCCCGCCTGCAACCACCGAGAGGCCCAAGGCGACGGCGAGAACCGCGGGCGCGTCAACCGTCCGGGGCGCGAGAAACGGCAACCGAGTGCTCCCAGGGAAATCGGGGAAGTGAGGGGATGGGGTGGCGGGAGCCAGGGGCGAGGGTCTCTCGGGGATTACCGACCGCAGCGTGTGATCGCCCGCACCGTCACAGGGGCGGCGCGATCCGACACCCCTGAGGACGCCGACTCACCGTGCGTCCCCCCTCACAACCGGGCCTCCCCCATCCACGGGAACGTGCAGTCACAATGCTGGGTAATACAGGTGGACGTGCCGGCGCCGGATGTGCCGAGTGTGGAGCGACGGTGAGCGTCCTTACGGGGGAGGATGGTAACCGCCCCTCCCGCTGAAGTGCGGGCGGCGTTCAGCAAAACCGTATCCAGGCGCGCGCTTGCGCCCGGACCATCGTCCTCCCCGCGGCGGCGCCGGGGATCAACCCGTGCGCGCCATGCGTTCCAGCTCCCTCTTTATGCGGAGCACCTTCTCTACGTAGCGGGGAGGGTTGCGTTCGATGTCCAACCGATGGACTATCGGCCTGTTGGGTCCGAAGTTGTATGCCGCCAGCGTACGCTCGATGCTCTTGAACCTGCCGTTCAGCTCGCCTAGGTAGTGTATGCCGAGCTTGAGGTTGGTCTCGGGGTCGTACAGCGAGGAGACCCCCCTGTAGTCGACACCCAGCTTACGAGCGATGAAGCGCGCCGTGGATGGCTTGACCTGCATCAGCCCGACGGCCCCCTTGCGCGAGACGGCCTGCTTCGAGAAGCTGCTTTCGACCTCTATGACGGCCAGGATGAGGAATGGATCGAGCCCCTCGTGCTTGCTGCACTCCTCGACAATGAACGATGCAAGCCTGAGAGCCTCATCGGGCGTCAGGTCGTCGGCCTGCCTCATGATGACGTCGGCCACAGCCTCGACGTAGCGCTCACGCATGGGCTCGGTGACGAGGTTCCGGTAGACGAACATCGTCGGCGACGCCACTGCGACCGGGGGAGAGCCGACGGAGTCCAGAAGCTCGACCACGGAGCTCCCTCCACCGCGGGAGACACCTTGCCTCAGAACCCCCGCAGCCGTCGCCACCACGACGGCGGCCAAGGCGAGCGTAACGACCATCTTCAGGCGGCGTATCTCTCTATCGATCCGTTCCATCGCCGTTCACCCCATGGAAACGAATCCATGAAACGTCGATTCGAAGACACGACCCACTGGACGGAGCAGCGGCTGGACCCCCGCATCGTACAGGGAAAGAGACACCGACGGCGTCTCCCCGGCGGGTGACACCGGGCCGCCGTACTGAAGATGATATCTCCACCGGAAGGGTTTTTCAAATCATTCATCTTCGGCCGAGATGCCCTTGAGGTAGCCTACCGCATCCCTCCAGCGCTCCTCGTCCCTGCGAGGAGAGCGCTCCCACAGACCCATGGCACCACCGCCCAGCAAGGCCCTGTTGCCTTCGACGAGTCCTTCCACCACGGTGCGATAGGCGTCGAGCGTCCTGTGGTTGGTCTCGAGCAGGCGACTTACGAAGTCGAGTTGAGCCTTGTAGATGTCTTTTACCGTCTTAGCTGCCAGTTCCGTATACATGTGCTTGTTCCTCCTGTGCGTTGTCCGCCCCTCTCTCGCCCCGTCCCTCACGAGGGGCGCTCGGGCCCGCACTCCACTGCAAGCGCGCTCCTCTACCTAATATGTTATGTACGGCGAGCGCCTTGTCAAGCATTTTTCTTCGCAATTGCGTTGTATGCAAGATGGGGGAAGTAGCAATTAATTACGGGTTATAAATAGGTTATGATGTGGATGCGGCGCGGGACACAGAACTTGGACGCCATTGCAAAACAAAGGCGCCGCCCGTCACAGAGCCCTCAATCGGCCGCCCGAAGCCCGGGGAACGAGGCTGCAATGCGCTTGGGTCCCACACTTCGGAAGAACACCGTGACCTTGGCCTCGCGGCCGCGGCCTTCGACGCGCTTTACGTAGCCGGTGCCGAACACCTCGTGCTCGACGCGCATGCCCGGCACGTAGACGGCGGCCCCTTCGGAGACCGCCCCGTCCTGCGGTCGCACACGCCCTCCCGGCGGGGAAGGGCGGTCGTGGGGGCGGCCTTCCACCCTGATCAACCGCTCCGGTATCTCGCCTATAAAGCGCGACGGCAAGGCCGCCTTCTCCTTGCCCCACAGCATGCGCCTTGCGGCGGAGGTGAGCACCACCTTGTCCTCGGCCCTGGTGAGCGCCACGTAGAACAGCCTCCTCTCCTCTTCGAGCTCGGCCGGGGCGTTGCGCGAGCGCGCGTGGGGGAAGAGCCCCTCCTCCAAGCCCACCACGAACACGACGGGGAACTCGAGCCCCTTTGCCGCATGCACCGTCATGAGCCGCACGCCGGGCGAGCCGTCGGCGAGCGCATCGGCGTCGCTCACCAGCGAGACCGCATCGAGGAACCCTGCGACCGTGGGCTCGGGATCGGTCTTCTCGTAGCCGTAGGCCACGTTTATGAGCTCGTCGATGTTGGATCGTCGCTCCTCATCTCCCTCCACATGGGCGAAGTAGCCCACCTCGTCGAGCACGGCCCGCAGGAACTCCCCCGGCGCGGCTCCGGATGCCAGCTCACCCAGTCTCAGCAACTTATCCCTCAACTCGACGGCCGAGGCCAGCGCCCTGCCTTTGAGCACCTGCTGTGCAGTCTCACGCTCCATGGCGTCTATGAGCGCCACCCCCCGGCTGCGGGCCAGCGAGCGCAGCCTCTCGAGCGAGATCTTCCCTATCCCTCGGGGCGGCGTGTTGACGATGCGTGCGAGACTGACGTCGTCCCTCGGGTTGAGCGCCACCTTCACGTAGGCAAGCGCGTCCTTTATCTCGGCCCGCGAGTAGAAGGCGGCGGCACCGACCACCGTATAGGGCACGGCCCGAGCCATGAACTCCTCCTCGAACAGCCTGGACTGGCTGTTGGTGCGGAAGAAGACGGCCACGTCGCCCCACCGGCGGCCGCCGCTCTCCACCTCGCGGCGCACGGCCTCGGCCACCCAGCGGGCCTCGTCCCGTCCGTCGAATGCCTCGTACCACACGATGGGCTCGCCGGCCCCGCGCTCCGTCCAAAGCCTCTTCTCTCCCAGGGGGCGGTTGCGGCGGATGAGCTCGTTGGCAGCCTCGATGATGGTGGCGCTCGATCGGTAGTTGCGCTCCAGCTTGATGAGCTTGGCATCGGGATGGTCCTTCAGGAAGGAGGCCATGTTGCCTACGTCGGCGCCCCTCCAGCCGTAGATAGACTGGCTGTCGTCGCCCACGGCGAAGAGGTTTCCCCAGGCGGAGGCGAGCAGCCTCAACAGCCGGTACTGCAGGGCGTTGGTGTCCTGGAACTCGTCGACGTGTATGTAGCGGAACCGCGACGCGTAGCTACGAAGCAGGTCGTCGTTACGCTCGAGCAGCCTCACCGCCTCCAGGATGAGGTCGCCGAAGTCGAGTGCGTTGGCCCTCCGGAGCGCCTCCTGGTAGAGCCCGTATACGGCCGCCGCCCGCTCCTTCCACACCTCGCCGCGGGCCTCCTCGGCCGCCTCGGCCGGGCCCACCCCTCGCGACTTCGCCCGCTCGATGTAGGACTTGACAGAGCGGGGCTCGAACACCTTGTCGCTGAGGTTCATCTCCTCGAGGCATCCCCTCACGGCCCTCAATTGATCGGCCTCGTCGTAGATGACAAATCCGCGCTCGACGCCCTCCACACGCTCGACCTCCCGCCGCAGCACGCGCAGACAAATGGAATGGAACGTCCCCATCCACATCCCATCGAGACGCCCACCGGCCATGGCTTCCACCCTGTGGCGCATCTCTCGCGCGGCCTTGTTGGTAAAGGTCACGGCCAGCACGTGCCAGGGCTCGACACCGAGATCGCCCACCAGATAGGCCACCCTGCGCGCAAGTATGCGCGTCTTGCCGCTGCCGGCCCCGGCCAGCACCAGCACCGCCCCCTCGGTCTGCCTGACCGCTTCGACCTGTTGCGGATTGAGTCCCTCGAACACGTCACCCATAGCAAACGGCCCCTCTCCCCCGCCCCCCCACGCGCACGGCACGCGCGCGAAGCCGTGGGACGGCGTATACGGATACGGAAATAGAGTACATAAACGGCGGTGGGCTGCAACACGATAGGCCGCCCGGGGGGAAGATGGTGGCGGGGGAGCGGTCCTAGGTGGGGAGAAGGGGAATCGGCGTCCGCCCGCGGGCGGAGGAGGTGACGGCCCGCAACGTGAGGTGCGCTTCTCTGGGGCGTCCACGCGGGAGGAGGGGGGGCCGCAGCGAGAGGGCAGCGCCCGGGGGCCGCTCGCTGAGAGGAACCGCAACCAGCGTGGGGTGTGGGGTTTTCTCCCCAACAACCTCAAGCCCGGCCGGGAAAGTGCGCAGCGCCGATACCAAGGCGAGACTTCGGCGGAAGCAAGGGAGAAGCGTGCTTCCCCAACCGGCTGCGATCGCATGGCGCTCTGCCGGCGCGAGGGTGCGTGAGGCCGTGGCGGCGTCGAAACGAGCGGGGCAGAGAACGAGGGAGGCCCATCGGAACGCCGCCCGCCATGATGGAGGAAGCAACGAGAGAGGGAAAGGGGACGCAGCCCTTACTCCCTTGCTCTCCGACTCCGGCGGGAGACGCCCTGCGGATGTCGACAGGAGCTTCTCTGGGGCGTGGGCACGAACCCGACCCCACACGGGCAGAGAGCCGTTCGGGGAAACGCGGCCTCGGCGAGGACCTTCTCTCCGCCCGCTCCCCCCAGGATGCGGGATGGCCTGTCGGAGAGCGGGGCCGGCCGTATAGGCGGGCCTACTCACCCACCTTGGGCCCCCGCTCGTAGTCTTCCACCCAGACCCTGTATTTCAGGCCGAGTATGCGCCTTTTCGATGGGAACACGACGAAGAACGGCACCGACTCGCCGGGCTTGATACCGTAGTTCAGTCCGGCCAGCTTTTCTCGGTTGGTGAAGTCTATGTCACCGTTCCTCCTCTCAAGCCGGCGCTCTATCTCAGGGAGCGAGAGGCTTCTGAGCTCCTGCTGCGTAAAGGTGTTGCCCGCGTAGACGACCTTCGAGTACAGCTTCTCGTCGCCGCTCCTGAACTCCCCTCCCACGCGTACGTAGTTCACTATGTAAGGGGACCTGTTCGTGACCGTACCCGATACCACGTATATGTGGCCGTTGCGCGTGGTAAGCCACAGTCCTGCGTCCCTGGAAACGACTACGGAATCGTCTTTCCCGGAAAAGAGCCCCACGGGCAACAGCGAGGCCAGCCGCTCGACGATCCCCTCGCCGCCGCCTACGTCTACGGAGCCCCTGGAGAGGAAAACCACCGCTCCGGCGGCCACCACGCCCGCCATCAACAGGGCGACCACCAACATAACGACTAGGCCGGGTCCTCCGCCCCTCCGCCTACCCGCTCCGGCCCTGGGATAAGGAGCGTACCGTACACCGTAGGGCGTACTACCCGTGGGCACCCCACCTGCGGCTCCCCCCGCACGAGCAAACGGTCCCCCGTGACGGGTGAATGCACCGGAACCCGCCCCTCCCGAGGGAGCGGAACGCGCGTAGCCGTCGGCGACCTCGTCCACGCCATCGAACTCACGGCCCCCGGGCTCGTCGTAACCGGGCTCCTCTTCCCCGCCCACCGTCCTCTCGCCGAACGATACCGTCCTCACGTTGTCCCCCGGGTCGGCGCCGACCTGGTCGTCGTCACCCACCTCGAGGTGCTCCCAGTCGAACCCACCTTCTTCATCGGGGGACTCCTCCTCCATCGGTTCCTCGACGTCCTCGCGCCTGGCCGGCATGCCGGCGGTCCTGGCAGGAGGCTTCGCACGGCGTATGGTCTCCTTGTCGGTGACGTCCCTCCAACGCGTGCCCCCGGTGCGCCGAGCCTCGCCGCCGGGGGCGTCGGCCTCCCATATGGTGGTGGAGCCGTCGTCACCGTCTTCGACCCCCAGATCGGGAAAGACGGCGTCCGAGGTGATGACCTCCACGGCCGGAGAGTCACCGGGTCGGTAGACGCGAAACATGTGGCCACAGTTGGAACACCGCACTTTCGAGCCGCGAGGCTTTATCCGGCGCTCGTCTATGCTGTATTCGGCCTCGCACTCTTCACATCTTATGATCATCTATCGCGACCCACCAGCCAGCGCTCTAGCATATCCGGACGGACCCGCAGGTACACACACGCATCCAACCTAGTAAGTTAATGAGGAAACGGTGTCAAGTCAAGACGACGCCCGGCCCGCCTGCAAGGGGGCGAGGCGGCGAACCTACTTGAGCGATTCCCGCAGCTTCTTGCCCGTGGGGCTCCTGGGCAGCGCCGGCGTGAACTCCACGCGGCGGGGCACCTTGTAGGGTGCGAGGACATCTCTTACGTATTCGATCAGCTCAGCCGCCCCTACGTGCTCGAACCCCTCTTCCCTCACCACCACGGCCTTTACGTACTCGCGCCCCTGCGGGTCGCGCGCCCCCACGACGGCGGCCTCGCGGACGGCCTCGTGCCGCTCGAGCACCTCTTCCACCTCCAGGGGGTCGACCTTGTAACCGGCCACGTTGATGAAAGACCTCTTCCTACCTTCTATATATATGTAGCCTTCGCCGTCGATGTGGCCCACGTCGCCCGTCCAGTACCAGCCGCCGCGGAACGACTTCGCGCTCTCGCCCGCGGCGGCCCCGGAGTAACCGCGCGCCATGAAGGGGCTGCGCACGACTATCTCGCCCCGCCCGCCGCGCTCCCGCGGGGAGCCTGCCTCGTCGACCACCTTCACCTCCACGCCCGCAACGGGCGTTCCCACGGAATCCCAGCGCGCATCGATGTCGGGGGCGAGGTTCACGGCTATGACCCCCGTCTCGGTGGAGCCGTAGAGCTGGCGCGGCGCCACGCCGAAGGCGTCGCGGAAAGCGCAGTAGACCTCGCGGCGCAGGGGCTCGCCGGCAGAGAGCACCATGGTGAGAGAGTGAGTGGGGGCGGCCGAGCGGACCGAGCGGGCGAGCAGCTCGAGCATGTAGGGGACGGAGGGAAACACGGTAACGTGCCGGGTGGAGAGCGCTTCGAGCACGCCCCGGCGGCTGAACCGGCCCAGCAGGTGGAGGGCGCAGCGGCACCAGACGGCGCCCATCATGTTGCCCAGGGCGTAGGTGTGGGTGAGGGGGACGGCGAACAGCACCCCGTCCTCGGCACTCCAGCCCACGGTGGCCCCGTAGTTCTCGGCCAGGGCCGTCAGGTTGGCGTGGGTGCGGGCCACGCGCTTGGGCCTTCCGGTGGAACCGGTCGAATAGAGGTAGAGCGCCTCGACGTCACGGGCGCGTGGGGGGCGGGGGGGGACGGCCGGCCCGCTTCCAGCCGAAGCGACCGCGTCCTCGGCACGTTCCAAGGCGACGAGGCGAGGCGGCCCGGACGGGCGTGCGAGCGCGTCTTCGAGCCCGGTCGCGCGGTCGGGCGCAGTGACGATGATGCGCACCCCGGAATCGGCCACGACGTAGGCCATCTCATCGGGGCCGAGCGATGGGTCGAGTGGGACAACCACCCCACCTGCAGCAGCAACGCCGAAGAACGCCGCCACGTACTCGATCGAATTGGGGAACAGAACCCCCACGGCCTCGCCCGGCTCCGCGCCCGCCACGCGAAGGAGCGCCGCAACCCCCCGGGCGCACTCGAGCAGGCCCCCGTAGTCCATTGTCCGCTCCCCCTCGACGAGGGCGAGCTTGGCGGGATGGGTTCGTGCGGCGGACTCGATGAGATCGTATATAGTCTCCATTTGCCTGCACGTGCGGTCCACTCTCCCCCCCGCTGCTCCGGCTCAGGGGTAGAAGGCGGCCCCGCAGAGCCCCCGTCCCTCGTCCATACCGAACATGAGGTTCATGTTTTGGACTGCCTGGCCGGCCGCACCCTTGACGAGATTGTCCAACGCCACGCCGAGGACGCACACCCCGCGGTCGATGAAGAACCCCAAGTGGGCGTCGTTCGACCCCCTCACCCACTTGAGCTCGGGCATGGAGCCCGCAGGCATGACGTGGACGAACCGCTCGCCGCCGTAGCGTCCGCAGAGGGCCTGGCGGACGTCGTCCTCGCCGACGCCCGACCGCAGCGGCATATAAAGCGTCGCATATAGCCCGCGGTCGAACGGCACCCTGTGGGCGACCAGCGTGACGGCCGCGGCACCGGCCTCGAGGGCGGCCTCGATCTCGCCGGCCTGTCCTGCGGGGGTGTCATCGGCGCCCTCGCCCGCACCGACGGCTACGGCACCCACAGAGCCCGCCGCCTCGGGATACATCACCCCGGCTGCCGGCGCCCTGCCGGCCCCCGACACCGCCCCCTTGGCGTCGACCACCACCCTCGCCCCCGGTGCGGCCAGACCGCCTTCGACGATGGGCAGCGCCCCGAGCAACGCGGCCGTGGCGTAGCAGCCCGGGTTGGCCACCAGTCGGGCCGCGCCAAGTCGCGTGCGGTTGTACTCGGTAAGGCCGTAGACCGCGGCAAGGGCCCCTTCGCGGCCCTGGGGCGGGTGCAGTGCATCCATCCTGTGGGCCGGGCTCAGGTCTATCACCTTGAAGCCGCGCCCCAGCGCGCGGGGGACGAAGTGGGCCGAGGCGCGCGGCGGAAGGCAGGCGAAGACGACGTCCACCTCCGCAAGGCCGTCGAACGCCGAGACGCTCTCGCAGCGCAGCTCATACAGGCCGCTCAAGTGGGGAAACGCATCCGTGAGCGGGGAGCCCTTGTAGCGCTCGGAGGTGACCCAGAGGACCTCAACCCCGCCGTGGGCGGCAAGAATCCTCAAGAGCTCGGCGCCCGTCCAGCCGGTGGCGCCGAGAACGCCTGCGCTGACACCCATGGCTGCGCCTCACCTCTTATGGTAGGCAGAGCTCGAGTCCGCGGCACTGCGGCCTCACGGGCGGCATACCCGCACGCCCCCGCAGCGGCACCAGGGATTTCGACTTCTCCGCCACACTCCTCTCACCCCCCGGGGCCCCTTCCCGCGGCCGCCTCAGCGACCCGCCTCCCTGCGCTCGGCCTTCTTCGCATCCTTAATCATCTTGTAATCGATGCTGTCCACGAGCGCCTTCCAGCTTGCCTCGACGATGTTCTCGCTCACACCGACGGTGCTCCACGTATCGACGCCGTCGCCGAACTCTATCAGTACGCGCACGGTGGCGTCGGTGCCGTGTCCGGCCGATACCACCCTCACGCGGTAGTCGCGCAGCTTTATCTCCTTTATCTGGGGATAGAACTTCTCGAGCGCCTTGTGGAGGGCTAGATCCAACGCGTTGACGGGCCCGTTGCCGATGGCGGCCGTATGCTCGGTACGGCCGTCCACCTCGATCTGGACGGTGGCCTCCGAAATGGGCTCTGCGTCGTGCCGGCGCTTCTCGACGATGATACGCGCTCCCTTGAGCTCGAACGGCTTCTCGTATTGACCCAACACCTTGCGCACCAGCACCTCGAACGATGCGTCGGCCCCCTCGTACTCGTAGCCCTCGTTCTCGCGCCGCTTCAGCTCCTCGAGCACACGCGAGACGACCTCGTCGTGGGGGTCGAGCTCGATCCCCAGCTCGCGGGCCTTATAGACGATGTTGCTCCTGCCGGAGAGATCGGATACCAGCACGCGGCGGCGGTTGCCTACGAGCGTGGGGTCGACGTGCTCGTAGGTCTCGGGGTCCTTCATGACGGCACTCACATGGAGGCCGCCCTTGTGGGCGAAGGCGCTCTCGCCGACGTAGGGCATGTTCTTCATCGGAGGCATATTGGTGAGCTCGTGTATGAAGTGTGACACCTCGTAGAGCCTCTCCAGCTGCTCGTCGTCTACGACGTCGATGCCCATCTTGAGCTTGAGGTTGGGTATGATGACGCTGAGATTGGCGTTGCCGCACCGCTCGCCGTAGCCGTTCATCGTGCCCTGGACCTGCTCGACGCCCGCGCGCACGGCGGCAAGCGTGTTGGCCACCCCCATGCCGGCGTCGTTGTGGGTGTGGATGCCGAGGGCGACGTCTTCGCCGAGGCGGGAGCGCACCTCGGCCACGATGCGCTCTACGTCCCAGGGCATGGTGCCGCCGTTGGTATCGCAGAGCACCACTACGTCACAGCCCGCCGAGCGCGCCGCCTGGAGGGCGGCAACGGCGTAGTCGGGGTTGCGCTTGTAGCCGTCGAAGAAGTGCTCGGCGTCGAAGAACACCTCGTCCACGTGGGCCTTTAGGTAGGAGATGGTCTCGCCTATCATCTCCAGGTTCTCTTCGAGCGTAACCCCGAGGGCACGCTCGACGTGGAAGTCCCACGACTTGCCAACGATGGTCACCACCGGCGTCTCGGCCCGAAGCAGCGCCGCCACGTTCGGGTCCGAGGCGGCCGAGTTGCGCGCGCGGCGCGTGCTGCCGAAGGCGGCTATACGGGCGTTGGCGAGCCTGAGCCCGCGGGCGGCGCGGAAGAAACCCGCGTCGCGGTCGTTCGAACCCGGCCAGCCGCCCTCGATGTAGCTCACCCCGAGCTCGTCGAGCTTCTCGGCCACGCGGAGCTTGTCCTCGACAGAGAACGAAATGTTCTCGCCCTGCGTGCCGTCGCGGAGCGTGACGTCGTATATCTTTACCCTATCCTCTTCACTCATCGCCTTCCTTCCCCAGCTCGAACGCCTCGTGCAGCGCCCGGACGGCAAGCTCGGCGTACTTCTCCTCGATGACGCAGGAGATCTTTATCTCCGACGTACTTATCATCATAATGTTTATCCCCTCGCTTGCAAGCACCCGGAACATCTTGGACGCCACGCCCGAGTGGGTCTTCATCCCCACGCCCACGATCGAGATCTTCGCAATGCGGTCGTCCGAGGCAACGCCGGCCGCCCCGAGCTCGCGGGCGACCTGCTCGGTGATCTGGAGCGCGCGGGCGAAATCCACCCGGGGAACGGTGAACGTAAGGTCGGTGAACCCCTCGGTGCTCACGTTCTGCACGATCATGTCGACCACGATCTGAAGATCGCTTATGGGGGTGAACAACCTCTCGGCTATGCCGGGCCGGTCGGGCACGCGCATCACCGTTATCTTGGCCTGGCTGCTGTCGCACGTCACCCCGGAAATAAGGATCCTCTCCATCGAACCTCTCATCGCTTCCTCCTCGACCACCCACGTCCCCTCGCGCTCCGGATGGGTGGTTGACTTTACGTGGATGGGGACGCCGAACTTCTTGGCCACCTCAACGGCGCGGGCCTGCAGCACCTTCGACCCCAGACTCGAGAGCTCGAGCATCTCCTCGTAGGAGAGCCGCGACAGCTTGCGCGCCGAGGCCACAATCGTCGGGTCGGCCGTGTAGACGCCGTCGACGTCGTCCTTGTAGAGCTCGCACACCGTGGCCCCGAGCACGGCCGCAAGGGCCACGGCCGTAAGATCCGAGCCGCCCCGGCCTAGCGTCGTTATGTCCCCGCGGGCATCGACCCCCTGGAAGCCCGCCACGACCACTATCTTGCCCGCCTCGAGCGCCTCGTGGATCTTGCGGTCGTCTATGTCGACGATCTTGGCCCTCGAATAGGAGCCGTCGGTGAGTATCCTCACCTGGTGTCCCTGGAACGAGACGGCGTCGCGGCCGAGGCTCTTTATGGTCATGGCCATGAGCCCGCTCGAGACCTGCTCGCCGCTCGACATGATGACATCGAGCTCCCTCTCATCGGGGGGGTTCATTACCTCGAGGCACAGCCGATACAAACGGTCCGTCTCGCCGGCCATGGCCGACACCACGACCACCACGTCGTGGCCCGCGTCACGGGTCCTTACGACGTGGCGTGCCACGTTCTTTATCTTTTCAATGTCCGCAACGCTCGTCCCACCGTACTTCTGAACAACGAGAGCCATCCGCAGTCGCCTCGGAAGGTTATGATACGAGTAGTAATTATACCTTCACCGTGAGACAGGTCACGTGGGAGGGCTATGTCGACCCACAGCGTATGTGGGGGAAAGAGCTCGCGGGCGCGGTCGGCCCACTCGACGACGCAGACGCCTCCGCCCCAGAAGTACTCCTCGACCCCGAGGGCCGCGAGCTCCCCGGCCGACCCCAGGCGGTAGAGGTCGAAGTGATAGAGCGCGAGGCGGCCGCCTCCGTACTCGTTCATGACGACGAACGTGGGGCTTACGGGGGCGTCCTCGATTCCGAGCCCCGCCGCAACACCGCGGACGAAGACGGTCTTTCCGGCGCCCAGCTCGCCGGTGAGCGCTACGACCGAGCCCGCTTCGAGCAGGCGGCCCGCGGCCTCGCCCACGCGGAGCGTCTCCTCCTCGCTCTCGGTAACGACGCTTAAGCACCTGTCCATCGGGGTAACACCTCGCCCCGTACGGGAGGGTCCGGCCGTCTGGGCTGCGCCCTCGCTCCCCCGCAGGGGTCAAGGGACGACGCTCACCACCTCGACCTCCTTGCCGTCGAGTACGGCCTTGAGAGCGGTGGGCAGGAGATCGGCCACGTCCATGGCCGTCATCCCCGCCTCCCCTTCTACCTCGGCGTATATGTCGGCCGCAAGGCCGTGGGCGTAGACGGCGAGCCGGCAGGCGTCGAGAGGCTCGAGCCCCTGGGCGAGCAGTCCCCCGACTGCTCCTGCGAGCACGTCCCCCATCCCGCCCGTCGCCATGCCGGGATTGCCCGTGGGGTTGACGTAGGTGCGGCCGTCGGGGGAGGAGATGACCGTCCGGGCACCCTTGAGCACGACCCAAGCGTCGTAGCGCGAGGCGCAGGCCTCGGCCACCTCGATGCGCCGGGCCTGGACGTCGGAGGCACCCATACCCATGAGACGGCCCATCTCGCCCGGATGGGGGGTGAGGACGCAAGGTCCCCGTGCGGCCCGCAGCGCGCGGGGGCGGGAGGCCAGCAGGGTGAGGGCGTCGGCGTCAAGGACGACGGGCACGGCCGAGGCGGCGAGCACGGCCTCGAGGAAGTGGGCCGTATCCCGGGTGGTCGACATCCCCGGCCCCAGCAGCAGGGCCGTTTTCTTCTCGGCCAGAGCCTCGAGCGCGGCCTCGACCGACCGGCGCCCCAGGCAGCGGTCGTCGTTCTCGGGCAGGGGCAGCGTCATGGCCTCGATCACGTTGGTCTCCATTACCGGGTTCAGGCTCTCGGGCACGCCCACCGTAACAAGGCCCGTCCCCACGCGCAGCGCCCCGTGGGCCGCAAGCGTTGCGGCCCCCGTCTTGCCGGGCGAGGCGGCCAGTACGAGCAGGTGGCCGTAGGTGCCCTTGTGGGTGTCCTCGTAGCGGGGACCGTAGAAGGTGCGGAGCGAGGCCGCCGTGACGAGCTCGCGGCGTATGGGGGCTTCGAGCGCTGGCGGGGTGGTGATGGGACAGAGGTAGATCTTGCCGGCGAGGGCGGCCCCCGGGAAGAGGGCGAGCCCGAGCTTGAGGACGCCGTAGGTTACGGTGACGTCGGCGTCCACGGCCACCCCCAGCGGGCGGCCCGTGTCGGCGTCGAGCCCTGAGGGGAGATCAACCGAGACGACCGGCGAGGGGAGGGAATTTATGAACCCGATCACGCCGTCGAGCGGTCGGCGTACGGGGCTTGCCAGGCCCGTGCCCAGCAGTGCGTCCACCACCACGTCCGCGGGGGCGAAGTTCGAGCGGTCGGCCTTCAGCCTCTCCACCGGCACGCCCATACGGCGCAGGGGCTCGAGGTTGCGGGCCGCGTCGGCCGTGAGCTTGGACAGGGGCGAGGTAAGGTACACGCGGACGTCGACGCCCCGGCACCACAGGTGGCGCGCCACGACGAAGCCGTCGCCCGCGTTGTTGCCCCCTCCGGCCACGACGGCAACACTTCGGGCGTCCGGAAACTCGCGCCTTATGACCCACGCCGTGCCCCTCCCGGCGTTCTCCATCAACACGAGCCCGTCTATGCCGTGATCCTCTATCGAGGCCCGGTCGATCTCCCTCACCTGATCCCTGGTGGCAAGCTTCATCTCTCTCCTCCTTGCCGGGCGGCTGCCCCCCACCTGCGCTCTTCGAACACGGAAGCGGCCCGACGCGCACCCCGTGCAGGGCCCTTACCCCCGCCTCTCCAGGCACACGGCAACGGTTCCGCTATCGGCCCCGAAGGAAGCGGCCCTCGCCGGCATCCCAGCGGCCGTGCCACAGTGCCTTCCCGGCCCGTGTGGTACAGAAGAGGGCGAACGTAGTGGGCTCGAACGTCGCCGGGTCGTAGGGCGCATCGTCCTTGTCACGAAGGCGATCGTAGGGCACCTCGATCACACTTCCCGCATCCACCCCTTCCACCCGGTGGTGAAACACGCGGTCCCACCCCCCTGTCTGTCCCACCGGATGGGCGAGCAGCGTGAGATCGCAGTCCTTCCACGGCTCGCCGCCGCG
Source organism: uncultured Spirochaetia bacterium (assembly GCA_964639895.1). Lineage (GTDB taxonomy): Bacteria > Desulfobacterota_D > UBA1144 > Nemesobacterales > JADFKM01 > CAZXEJ01. Next base: position 22,457 of record CAZXEJ010000031.1, read on the forward strand.
GTTGGCCACCGTGACACCCCCCTCGAAGGTTCCCACCTCGGCCTCAAGGACGAGCTCGCGTGTGCCCGACCCCGCCGTCCCCACCCCGCCGCTCGCCGTCCCCTCCACCGGTACGGCGGTGGCCGCGGTGTGGGGATTGGAGCCCCTCCGGCCCATGTAGTAGCGGAGGGCGTAGACGGCGTAGACCACCACCAGCAGGAGCAGCACGGCGACCAGCACCCCCCTGGACGCCCCCCCGCGAGACGCACGTCGTAACCAACCCATCACGATACGTCACCTCCGAGCCGCTCTCTTCCCGCCGCGCGCACGCATCTCCCCTTCGACCGACGGGCACCACCCTAGAGGAGTTCTTCCACCTTAAAGAGAGAGGCGAAGCCGCATCCAAGCGATCGGACCGCCTCGGCGGCACCCTCGCCCCGGTCGACCACTACGACGACGCTCTCCACCCGGCCTCCGGCCGCGCGCACGGCCTCGACGGCGCGCACGATCGATCCACCCGTCGTGGCCACGTCCTCGACGACGGCCACACTCCGGCCGGCTTCCAGCCAGCCTTCTATGAGCCTTCCGGTGCCGTGTCCCTTCTCCTGTTTCCTTACCAGGAACCCCTTGAGGGGAGCGCCGCGCTGCCAGCTCCTTGCCACCACGGCCCCCACGATAGGGTCGGCACCTATCGAAGGCCCCCCCACGGCGTCGACTTGTGCCTCCAGGCGGCCTATCTCATCGAGAACGAGATCGGCTATGAGACTCAACCCCTCCGGGTGCAGCGTGGTGAAGCGCGCATCCACGTAGTAGGTGCTCTCGCGGCCCGAGGCCAAGCGGAACCTGCCCCTCAGCACGGAGACCTCCCTCAATATCTGCAGCAACCTCTCCTTGGCCGAGCCCATAGCTACCCATATCTACCATCAAACCCTCGGCGTTGTCAAACGGCGCCGAGGGCTGTGGACAACGCCGCGAAATTTGCTAGAATGTGAGTTGTGTCGGCACGTACACCCACCCCAATGGAGACAGACATGAGCAACTTCCCTCCCGGCTTGGACACCGCCGTCGACTACAGGTTCTTCGACGCCGTCTTCCAGCGGCGCTCACGCAGGTTCGGCCTCGGCATGGAGATAGACAGGGGGCCGCTCAAGTACAAGTCCAAACACCCGCCCCATCCGCTCTCGGAACTCGAGGAGGCCATCCTCGTCTGGACGGGGCTGGGCATAAAGAACATAAACCTATCCGACTTCCCCCCCCACGTGGGGCTGGACCTGGAGATGCAGTTCACAAGCAAGACCATCCCCGCCCTGGGCGACGTACACCGTACGGAGCTCTTCTACACCAACGACCACGGCACCTACATGGTCAAGCTCCACGACCGCGCCCCGGACGACTTCCGCGGGCTCGAGGCGATGAGCCGCCACGAGCGCATGGAGCGTATCCTCGAGCTGTTCCGCGAATCGCGCGTCCTCATCGAGGACCGCCGCGCCGACCTGCCCGACAGGCCTCCCGGTCTTGCGGCCCACAACATGTGGAACGTCAACAAGCCCGGCACCACCGTGTTCATGCCCGTCACCGACCTGTCGGCGTGCATAATCAACCTGTTCTTCTTCTACATGCGGCCCGACCACCGCTACAACTTCCTCGACGAACTCCACGGCCTCCGTCCCCCCGGAACGGCGGGCTGGATAAAGCGCGGATTCATCGATGAATCCAAGCGCATGCCGCTCATCGAAGCCGAGTTGCGGTTTGCCAACGGCTACATAGCCGAACAGGCCTTCATGGGCCAGAACATGGTCCTCACCCTCCAGACCCTGGGGCTCGGAGGGTGGATGTTCAGCGGGTTCGCCAGCATGTTCATCCTCGGCGGCACCCCGTTCTTCAAGGGACTCGGGTTCAAGTTCATCACCCCCCAGATAAAGGGCGAGACCGGAAACCCCAACCCCGTAGCCGTGGGCAAGGAGGGACTGTTCCACGCCTTCTGCCCGCCGTTCTACAAGGACATGGCCGAGGCCGTCGAGGCGTTCAACGACCTCAAGTGGACGAACTGGGAGAAGCACAAGCTGCCCTACAACGACCCGCAGGCCGTACTGCGCGAGGTCGAGCGCCCGAGCAAGGAAGAGATCCAGGTGGTAAAGGACATCTGCTCCTACATCTACGACACCTACGGACGGTTCCCCGCGTTCAGCGATCCCATGTTCATAAGGTTCATGGTCCAGGCGCACCACCTCGATCTGGACTTCTACGACACCTACTACCCGCCCGGCGCCTACACGGAGAACCACAAGAACCACTTCAAGCTGTGGCACCCCGACATCCCGGACCCGTTCGAGCGATAACGCCCCCGCGATCGTGGTGCAGAGATGCAGAAAACGCACGACGCACACTAACCCAGTTGACCGTTAGCGGCCCGGCCCACCCCGCCGCGGCCGCAACCCGAGGGAGCCAAGCCCCATGGCCGGCCGACGCGATGAACGAGGCGCCAGGAAGAGGGTGTTCATCACGGCCCCGTTGCCGGGACGCGCCGTCCCGTATCTGAGAGAGCGGTACGACGTAACCGTCTTTGAGGCCGGGCGCGCACCGACGGGCCCCGAGCTCGCCCGCGAGGTAGCCACGGCCGACGCCCTGATAACGATGCTCACCGACCGCATCGACCGCTACGTGATCGACCACTGCCCTCGCCTCCGCGTCATAGCCAACTGCGCCGTAGGCTACGAGAACATCGACCTCGACGCCGCACGCGAGCGCGGCATAGTTGTCACCAATACGCCCGGAGTGCTGACCGAGACGGTGGCCGACCTGGCATGGGCATTGATACTGGCCGTGGCGCGCCGCGTCCCCGAGGGAGACCAGCTCACCCGCGAGGGCCGCTTCCAGGGGTGGCAGCCCACGCTGCTGCTGGGACTCGACGTACACGGCCGCACGCTGGGCATCTACGGCATGGGCGAAATAGGTACGGCCGTAGCCCGGCGGTCGAAGGGGTTCGGTATGCGCGTCATATATCACAACCGCGGTCGGCGTCCCGAGGCCGAGCGGGAGCTCGGCGCCCGGTGGGTCGAGTTCCGGGAGCTCCTGGCCGAGTCCGATTTCCTCGTCATATCGGCCCCCCTCAACGATGCCACCCGCGGCCGCTTCGGCATGGCCGAGTTCCGGCGTATGAAGCGAAGCTCCGTGCTCATAAACGTCGGCCGAGGTCCCATCGTCCGCGAGCGCGAGCTGGCCGAGGCGCTGAGACAGCGCATCATCTGGGGCGCGGGCCTGGACGTGTACGAGCGCGAACCGGATGTGGAGGAGGCGCTGCTCGCCCAACGCAACACCGTGCTGCTGCCGCATGTGGGAAGCGCCACCGTGGAGACGAGGGAGCGGATGGCCATGATGGCCGCCTGCAGCGTTGAGACGGTGCTCGAGGGGGGAGTGCCCACGAACGCCGTCGTCGTACCGAGCGGGAAGGGGAATTGAACGCGCACTTCCCTCAAGCAGAGAGGTAGCCGGAAACGCCGGCTCGTCATTTGTCCCCACCGTCGAGCTGAGCGATGCGCCCAAGCCGCCCCAACCAGTAGACACCAGGGTCGGAACCGCCGCAAGCGCGCCGAAACCAAGGGAGTCACCGACGCCCCCCTCTCCAATCACGCGAAGCCGTAGGGGGACGCCGCCCGCCTGTGGGCGACCCGGGCAACGCCGGAGGCACTTCCAAGCCAGAGGGGGGCATCGCCGACGGTACACGTGGATGAAGCTTACGCGAACCCCGCGGGCGAGAGCGGCCGGTACGAGGCGAGCCACCCCTATCTCTTTTTTCTATGACGGGAGGGCAGGCATAGGATTTCTTGGAGTCGACGTAGCAGCCCCGCGGCATCTCTCAAGAAGGAGCACACACCGGCCCTGACATGGAGCCGCGCGCCGCCCCGACGCCTGATGCGGCGCCGCCTGTGTGAAGCGTGGGGCCTCTCAGTTCAGCTCGAGCAGCGACGGGAAGGGGTTGCGCTTGCCCACAAGCCTCTGCAGCGAGCGGAACACATCGGAGCGCTCGAACTCGTAGGGGTGGAGCGGCTCGCTCTCTTCGTCCTCGAACTGCCGCGCGTAGGCTATGCGGAACGCCTTGGCCTTGGCCAAGCGCACGGGGTCCGGGTCGTGCTCGAGGGCCTTCGCTATGAGGTCGGCGAACTCCTTGGTCCGCCCGCCGCTCCTCTGGCCGTAGCGGGCCACGGCGTCCAGGACGGCCGCTCCCCCACCTTCAGAGGGGACGGCCTTGAGTACGACTTCACACAGGTCCCGCACGCACTGGAGACTCTCGTGTATCTCCTCGATCTTCTCCACTATCACGGGCAGTTCCCCCCGGTCGAAATCGGAGAGATCGAATCCCTTGTAGTTGTAGGTCTCAGAGAAATCGTACTCGTTGATGGCAGACATCGTTCCCTCCTTCGCGTGGGTTCTCTTCGACCCGCACTCTAAAATCTAAGCACTGCGCGGCCGTTTTCAAGTCCCAAATAGGGGGCCGGGTGGGGTGGGGAGAGCGAAAGTTTTAACGCAACTTGAAGTATTCACTCTAATTAATCAGAATTGTTTGAAATATTGACACCCTACCGGAGTTGTTGTATTATTCCCGGTACCGACGCCCGAGGGAACGAAGGGGAGATGGAGAGGAAAAGGGTTCGTATAGTGGTCAGGGGGCGTGTACAAGGCGTGTTCTTCCGCGCCTACACGATGGAGAGGGCCCGTCGTCTGGGACTCGTCGGATGGGTCAAGAACCGAGACGACGGCGCCGTAGAGATAGTGGCCGAGGGTGAGGAGTCAAAGCTCGAAGAGCTGCTCGAATGGGCGCGCCACGGTCCCCCGGACGCCCGCGTAGACGAGGTAGAAGTCAACTGGGGTGATGCTGAAGGCGCGTTCGAGAACTTCATAATCGTAAACGAGCGCTGAGGCGGGGTGTCGGAGGCGGCACGGTTGTAGACGGCGGAGCGGGGCAGGGATTGCAGTGGGAGAGGGGCT